>JAXMAW010000022.1:0-102822 GCA_046350195.1 Gemmataceae bacterium | reverse complement strand
AGCACCTCGCCGGCGATGTTCTTGCTGCCGTCGGCGTAGTCCATGATCGGCGTGGTGAGGTCCCAGTCCGTGGCGCGGATGCGGTTGGCGTCGTAGGACCGGCTGATGACCTTCGAGCCGTCCGCCGTGAACTTCGCCTCCATCACCGGCAACGTGTGCCCGGCCATCGCCGTCACCACCCGGCCGGTCTCGACCTCGACGACCTGGGCGCTCCGCCCCTCCACGGTCGCCAGCCGCTTGCCGTCGGGGTGGAACGACACGGAAAACCGGCCAGGCAACTTACGGACTTCTCGCCAGGTCCTGGCGTCCCACAGCTTGACCTCGCCGCTGATGGACCGCTCCCAGTCGGCGGGCGTTTTGAACAGCTTCATGTCGTGCCTCAGCGAGGCGGAGGCGAGCCAGCGGCCGTCGGGGCTGAAGGCGGCGCGGCTCAGCCACTGGCCCTTGTGCGCCTCGACCTGGTGTAGCTGCCGGCCGGTGGCCGGCTCCCACACGCGCAGGGTGCCGTCCAAGCCGCCGGTGACGAGCGTCTTGCCGTCGCCGCTCCAGGCGACCGCCCACGCCGGGCCGTCGTGGCCGACGCACGGGACGGGGTCTTGCAGAAACGTCTTCGCCAGCTGGTGCCACTCCCAGCCGCGCAGGTCGAGCGGGCAGTCGTTGAGCAGCGACGCGGCCTGGTCGGGCTGGCCGTCCTTCAGGGCGGTTTGGGCGCGGAGGAAGTCGAAGTAATATAAGCCGTTACGAGCACGGCCCAGCGCTGCCACGGCCTGGCGGCGGGAGGCGTCGGCCTCCTTCACGGCCCGCGCCTCGGCCTCGGCCCGCTCCGACGCCTCCAGGCTGGCATTCCGGGCGAGGTCGCGCTGCCTCTCCGCCTGATCACGCTCGGCCTCGGCCCGGCGCCACTCGTGGAGCACGCCGCCGACGCCGGCCGACGCCAGCAGCGCCGCCAGCAGCAGTAGCGCCGCGACCGCCGGCCGCCGCCGCACCCACTTGACGGCGCGCTCGAAGGCCCCGACGGGGCGGGCGCGGATCGGCTCGTCGGCGAGGAACCGGCCCAGCTCGTTGGCCACCTCCGCGGCGCTGCCGTAGCGCCGCTTCGCCTCCTTTTGCAGGCACTTCAGCGTGATCGTCTCCAGGTCGCGCGGCGTCCTGGCGTTGAGGCGCGACGGCGGCACCGGGTCGTCGGTGACGACCTGCATGACGGTGTCCAGCGCCGTCGCGGCCCGGAACGGCGGCCGGCCGGTCAGGCACTCGTACAGGATCGCACCCAGCGCCCAGACGTCGCAGGCCGGGCCGACCTCCTTGGTCTTGCCGCCGGCCTGCTCCGGGGCCATGTACGACGGCGTGCCGACGATGGCGCCGCTGCGGGTCTGGTTGGAGTCCTGGTCGAGCCGGCGGGCCAGGCCGAAGTCGGTGATCTTCGGCTCGCCGTCCAAGGCCCGACCGTGAGCGAGGGCGTCGGTCGGGGCGCCCTCCCTCACGGTCGGGCCGGTGAGCAACACGTTGGCCGGCTTCAGGTCGCGGTGGACCACGCCCGCGTCGTGGGCCGCCTGGACCGCCCCGGCCAGCGTGGCGACCAGGGCGGCGGCGTCGCGCGGCGGCAGCGGGGTGCCGGCCAGCCTCTTCTCCAGCGACCCGCCGGCGCAGAACTCCAGCGAGAAGTACGGGTGCCCGTCGTGCTCGCCGACGTCGTAGACGCCGACGATGTTCGGGTGCTGCAGCGCCGCGATCGCCTCCGCCTCGGCGCGGAACCGCCCCCGGCTGGCGTCGTCGGCGTGGGCGCCGGCCAGGATCATCTTCACCGCCACCACCCGGTTGAGGGCCACCTGGCGCGCCTTGTACACCACCCCCATGCCGCCCCGGCCCAGCTCCCCCAGCACCTCGTAGCCGGGCAGGTCGCCTTCCCGCCGCAACGCCCCCCCCAAGCCGTTCGCGGCCGGCGACAGCGTCTGGTATGGGTCCGGGAGGGAGGGCGCCAGCGTCAGGTCGGGGTCGTCGGAAGACGGCGGCAGGGTGCGGTCATCGGGCACGGGGTCGGGCTCCGGGAGGATGAATGCGTGATTCATCGTAGCTCGCCCCGGACGCCGGCGAAAGTCCCGACTTCCTCCCGGGGGCGAAACGTTCGGGAACTCTCGAGACGCCTGATGCGTCGATTGTAAGGGAGGGCGTCGCGGGCGCCCTGGCGCGAACAGTCCGCCCGGAGCGCCTGTGTTCCCCGGAACCCCCCACCCGTGTCCGTTCTCCACTTTCGCCGGCGTGATAAAATCCCGATAGCAAAATAGGCAACCTGACACCGACCGCACGGGACGGGCGGGCAGGGGAACTTCGGAAGAGATCAAGGGGCCACGGAACACCATGTCGCTGCACCGCCTGACTCGCTCGCTCCGTCAACTGTTCAGCCGCGCCGCCCGCCGCAAGCAGGACAAGGCCCGCCGCCAGGCCAGCACCCGGCTGGAGCTGGTCGCGCTGGAGGCGCGCGAGACGCCGGCGACCCTCACCACCGGAACCGTCTCCGGGGTGGCGTTCGTCGATGCGAACAACAACCGGCTGCGCGAGGCCAACGAGCCGGCCCTGGCCGGGGCGTCGTTCACCCTGGTCGGCAACAGCGACACCGGCCGGGTCATCCGGAACGTCACCTCGACCGGCGCCGCGGGCGGGTTCCGCTTCCTCAACGTGCCGACGGGCAGCTACCACCTGATCGCCGAGCCGGCGGGCGGCTACTCGCCGTTCGGCGGCGGCGTGCCGGTCCTCCTCTTCCAGGGCCGGGTCAACGGCGGGCAGACGGTCGGCCGGATGGTGGCGTACCGCACCACCGGGGCGGGCAGCGTGTCGCTCAACCAGTTCCTGAACACGACGACGGTCAGCGCCTACCAGACCCAGCCGGCCGGCCCCGGCACGGTGCGGGTGCTGCCCCGCGAGAATAACGCCCCGGAGGTCGTCGCCGCCCCCCGCGACGTCGCCATCCCCAAGAACGGGGCCAACCAGACCATCAACTTGCGGTCGATCTTCACCGACCCCGACTGGAACAGCCGGGTCCGCATCGACACCAACCTCGGCTCGATCAACCTCGACCTGTTCGACAGCCAGTCGCCCGGGACCGTCCGCAACTTCATCAACTACATCACCAGCAACCGCTACGACAGCACCATCTTCCACCGCCTGGGGGCGTTCCTGCACGGCACCTCGACGGTGCGCGACGTGCTCCAGGGCGGGCAGTTCCGGTTCAACCGGGCCAACAACACCACCACCCTGACGCAGGTCCAGACCGACGCCGCCATCGCCGACCAGGTGCTGATCCCCAACGTGCCCGGCACCATCGCCATGGCCAAGACCGGCTCGGCCAACAGCGCCACCAGCCAGTTCTTCTTCAACCTGATCGACAACACCGACCCGCTGAGCCCGCAGCAGCAGTCCAACGGCGGGTTCACGGTGTTCGGCAAGATCGACCCGGCCAGCCTGCCGGTGCTCAACGCCCTGGCGGCGTTCAACGTCCAGAACAAGAGCGCGGCCGGCGGCCAGCTGGCCGGCCTGACCGACCTGCCGTTGCGGGCCGGCGCCAACGACGCCGCCTTCCCCAACAACACCGTCGCCGACGACTACGCCCTGATCAAGGACGTCGTGGTCGTCCGCCGGCCGGAGGCCGACACCGAGGCGCTGCGCTTCCAGGTGATTGGCAACGCCAACCCGAACCTGGTGAAGACGACCGTCAGCAAGGGCGTGCTGACGCTGGACGTCGCCGACAACGCCACCGGCGCGTCGCGCATCACCGTCCGGGCGACCGACCGGTTCGGCGTGTTCATCGACGCCGCGTTCACCGTCACCGTGGCGAACGGCGCGCCGACCGCGTCGGTGTCGCTGGCGCCGGGGACGGCGCTGACGAACACCACGCTGACCGCCAGCGCCACCGTGGTCGATCCCAACGGCGACCCGACCACGCAGACCTTTGTGTGGAAGAAGAACGGGGTGGTGGTCAAGACCACCGCGGCCACCGCCGCCCTGACCGACACCTACGACCTGTCGGTGGCCGGCAACGGCGACAAGGGCGACACGATCACCGTGGAGGTGACGGCGACCGACAGCCTGCTCGCCAGCGCCCTCGCCTCGGCCTCGACGACGGTCGCCGACTCGCCGCCCCTGGTCAGCTTGCTGACGTTCAGCCCGGACGCCCCCGGCACCAACGACGGGCTGACGGTGACGACGACCGCGACCGACCCCGACGGCGACGCGATGACGTTCACCTACGTCTGGACCGTGGGCAACGCGGTGGTCAAGACGACGGCGAACACGGCGAGCCTGACCGACTCGCTCGACCTGAGCCAGACCGGCAACGGCGACCCCGGCGACACGGTCAAGGTCACCGTCACGCCGACCGCCAACGGCCTGAACGGCACCGCCGTGTCGGCCAGCCGGATCGTGGCGTAAGAAGGATTGCAGATTGCAGATTGCAGATTGCAGAATGGAAGAGGTTCTGCAATCTGCAATCTGCAATCTGCAATCTGCAATCTGCAATCTGCAATCTGCAATCTGCAATCTGCAATCAGTTTTACTCCGCCAGCGCCAGCACCTCCTTGAGCCGGTTGCGGGCGACGTGCAGCCGCCGCTTGATGGTGCCGACGGGCGTCTCGAACTCGCGGCTCATCTGCTTGAGCGACCGGCCGCGGATGTAGAACGCCACCAGCGTGGCGCGGTCCACTGGCTTGAGCTGCTCCAGGGCCTGGTACAGCTCACCGGCCTGCTCGGAGCGGATCAGCCCGTCCAGCGGGTTGGTGTTGGCCGCCTCGGCGCCGTCCAGCGCCTCCGACTCGACCTTGTGCAGCGGGCCGCGCCGGGTCAGGCGGTTGATTGCCATGCGGACGGTGATCTGCCGCAGCCAGCCGGCGAACGCCTGCGGCTCGCGGAGCTGGTCGAGCTTCCGCATCGCGTGCAGGAACACCTCCTGGGCCAGCTCCTGCGCCTCGGACGGGTTGCGCAGCCGGGCCAGCGCCACCGCGTACACGGTCGGCTGGAACCGCTCGGCCAGCTGGCCGAACGCCGCGCGGTCGCCCGCCTGCGCCAACTCCACCAGGGTCGTGATCTCGCTCATGACGAGAGTCATTCCTTCAGCGATCCGAATACTCCGAGTTTGACACCCTGTTCGGAGGCACGGGCCTCACCCCCGGGATCAGCGACGGGGGGGCCTCGCGTCCTTCCGCCTGCCCGCCCGGGGGGCGCGGCGTGACGCGGCGAACGCGGTCACGGTCGCGCCCTCTCGCCGGGGACCGGGAGGAGGGAACGGTAAACGGCTGGGGCCGGGCGCGGTTTCAGCGCGCGTCCGGCCGCCGGGACGTCGGGTGGTGGTGCGGGGCGCGGGCTACGACCGGCACCAACCCGCCTGGGGCGCTTGCCCCGGCGCGGGATACTTCCCGCGCTCGGCAAACACGCCGCGCGGCTGGGGTAGGCCTTCGCCCGGCATCGGGTGTCGCATGGAGGTGCGGCTTCCCGGGGTCCCGGCGTTGACCTTGCCGCTGGCGCCGAGGTTGGCGTCGGAGGCGACCGTGCGGACGGTGACGCTCGACAGCACCAGGGAATCCAGGGTGACAGTGGCCATGGGGGACCTCCGGAGAATCCGAGGTTACGGGGGGCAGGCCGGCTCGGAAAGCACCGGCGCGCCCCGTGGTAGGACGCGAGAATTAGGTCGTGAACTATCTCATGAATCGGGGTCGAACCTGCTAGTCGCCTGTTCGCTCATATATACGCACGATTCCGCGGGGCGTGACAGACATTTTCGCGGACGGGCGGCGTGGGGGCAATCCGCCCCACGGGAGGGAAGACGGGTTCGGTGGCGGGAAGGTTCGCGCGGAAATGGCAAAAGAACCGTCAAAGAGAACTTACCCAGGCCCGACCGTCAGGAGGCGTTCTTACCCAGGCCCGACCGTGAGGGAGGGCGCGCGTCACCCAGGGTGAAGCGGCGCCCCCCCACACGGTCGGGCCTTGGACAAACCATGCCCTCCCTCACGGTCGGGCCTAGGACGGTCACATCCCGCCGGGCGGCTTGGTCGGCGCCGCCGGTCGCCGCTCGCCGGGGCGGACCAGCGGCTTCTGGTTGGCAATCTTGGCGGCGTTCTCGGCGCTGGTGACGTAGAACACGTTGTCGATGCGGACCACGGACAGGCCGGCCATGTCGGCCAGCACGCGCACCGCGGTGTCCACCGGCACGTTCGTCAGCCGGGCGCTGACCTTGGCGGCGGCCTTCTCCTCGACGCGGGAGTCGATCAGGACGTTGTAGCCGCTGGCGTCGGCGAGGTCGTCGAGGGCCTTCTCCAGCGGCACCTTGCGGAAGTGCTGGCAGATCATCGGCAGCAGCCGCACGTTCACGCCGCCCCCGAGGCCCCCGACGCCGCCCCCAAGGCCCCCGCCCAGTCCGCCGAACGGCTGCCAGGCCAGGTCGGCCATGGCGCTTTCCATCAGCCCCAGTTCGCGGATGGCCGCGGTCTCGGTGGTGACCTCGATCAGGTTCTTGCGGACGAGGAACGTCGCGGTGGTCTCGACCGGGAGGCGCGACAGGAGCTTGGTCAGCACCGCCCGCAAGGGGGCCTTCATCGGCGGCAGTGGCTTGCCGGAGATCTCGGCGTCGGCGACGTTCTCGAGCCCCTCGGCCGTGAACGCGCGCTCGTTGAGGTCCAACTGGATGCCGTACAGCTTCGACAACATCTGTAGCGCGTCGCTGAGCTTCGTTCCCTGGGCGTCGATGCCGGGGAACTCGACCGGCTTGGCCAGCGCCGCGCCCAGTTCCTCCAGGCCGGTGATCTTCTCCACCTCCTTGGCCGCGGCCTTCTCCGCGGCCTTCTGCGGCTCGGGGGCGGCCGGCGACGCCTGGGCCGCCGACATCACCGGGCGTTGCGTGAACCAACCGGCCCCTGACGCGGCCAGCGCCAGCGCCAGCACGACCAGCCCGACCATCTCGATCTTGCGCAGGAACATACCGAACATCACCCCTTTCGCCAGGATCATCGCCGTGGTGGAGAACCCCGCCGCGCCGCCGCTCCGCAGCAGCGGCCCCGCCTCGCTGACCGCCGCGACCAGCCCCGGCGGGGCGGCGGGCGTCAGGGCGTTGGGCAGAAGTGCCGCCGACAGATCGATGCCGCGCCGGGCCAGCCGCTCGCGCAGATGCTCGCGGGCGCGCGACAGCCGCGACAGGATCGTGCCTTTCGGGCAGGCCAACCGCTGCGCCGCCTCCTCGTTCGTCAGCCCTTCGAGGTAGCAGAGCACCACCGGCAGGCGGTAGCGCTCCGGCAGCCGGCCCAATTCCTCGTCGAGCACCGCGGTCAGCTCGCGGCGGTGCAGGTCGGCGACGTCGAGGGTGGCCGCCTCGACGTCGCCGTTCACCTCGCGGTCGCGCCGCCTCGCCGACCGCGCCCGCGCCTTCGTCGCCGTCCGTGAGGCGACCCGGTACAGCCACGGGCCGCTCGGCCGGCCGTCGGCCCGCGACGACGCCTTTTGCACCAGGACGACGAACGTCGCCTGGAAGGCGTCCTCGGCGTCGGGCGACGGGCCGAGCAGCCGGCGGCAGACGCCCCAGACCAGGGGGGCGTAGCGGCCGACCAGCGCCGTGAACGCCCCGCCGTCGCCCTGGGCGAAGCGGGACAGCAGGTGGCCGTCCTCGGCGGCGGGGCCGTCGGGGGCCAGGCGTCGCAGGTAGGACAGCACACCGCCGAGCGAGGCTGGCATCGTGAGTCGTCTCCCGGGCGCGGCTCTACCCCGGTATCTTCCCGCGCCCCGCCGGACGCTTCCAAGAAAATCAGCAGGTTCTTGACAGGGGGTAGATTTCGGGTGAGGATCGGGGGCGGCAAGCGCCCACCGGGAAGGGGGCCAGCTTATGGTCGGCTTTTACCTCCTGGGCGTCGCCGTCGGCCTGCTCATGATCGCGGTGGCGGTGTTCAACTGGGAGTCCTGGTTCTTCGACGCCGAGTCGCGCCTCATCGAGGTCGGCGGCGGCGAGAACGCCGTCCGCTGGTACTGGGGCCTGGCCGGCCTCGGCGTCATCGCCTGGTCGATCGCCTCGTGGGCGAGGTCGGCGTGAGCTAAGCCGCCGCCGCCTCCGTACAACACGACCGTGGGAAACGCCGCACCCGCGCGGCGCCGGTCCGTCCTGCTCCATTGCACAAGGGGAATCTCGATGCGGCAACTGTTCCTCGCCATGGCCCTCGTCGGCGTGGCCGGCCTGGCCGTCGCGGCCGACGACAAGAAGGCCGACGACAAGAAGCCGGCCAAGATCATCAAGAAGGGCGACGCCAGCAAGAAAGAGAAGCCGGCGATCAAGCTCCGGGTCGGCGACCCGGCCCCGCCGCTGAAGGCGACGAAGTGGCTCCAGGGCGACGAGGTCAAGAAGTTCGAGCGCGACAAGGTCTACGTCGTCGAGTTCTGGGCCACCTGGTGCGGCCCGTGCATCGTCATGATGCCGCACATGGCCGAGATGCAGGCCGAGTACCGGAACAAGGGCGTCACGTTCATCGGCTACTCGACGAAGGACCCGAACAACACCGAGGAGAAGGTCGTCGCGTTCTTGAAGAAGCGCGGCCCGAACCTCGGCTACACCTTCGCCTACGCCGACGACCGCAACACGTACGACGCCTGGATGCGGGCGGCCGGCCGGGGTGGCATCCCCTGCTCGTTCGTGGTGGACAAGGCGTCGCGGATCGCCTACATCGGCCACCCGATGTACCTCGACGTGGTGCTGCCGAAGGTGGTCAGCGGCTCCTGGGACAGCAAGGTCAGCGCCGACGAGGTCGGCAAGATCGAGGAGGAAACCAGCGAGGTGTTCAAGGCGCTGCGCGGCGACCCGGCCGAGTCGCTGAAGGCGCTCACCGCGTTCGAGGCCAAGCACCAGGAGCTGAACCAAATTCCCTATTTCATGGGGCCGAAGCTATCGGCGCTGCTGAAGACGGGCAAGACCGCCGAGGCCCGGAAGTTCGCCGAGGCGGTGGTCAAGAAGGCCGGCAAGTACGCCGACGCGATGGCGCTGCGGACCGTGTCGGCGACGCTGCGGACCGAGGCGAAGGGCAACAAGGACCTGATGGGGCTGGCGGTGAAGGCGGCCGAGGGCATGCTGGCCGCGGAGGGCGACAAGAACGCGATGGCGCTGGTGAACCTGGCCAGCACGCACTTCGCGGCGGGCAACAAGGAGAAGGCTCGCGAGTACGGCAAGAGGGCCGTCGAGGCCGCCGAGGACGAGCCGGCCCGGGTGAAGCAGTCCATCGAGAAGCAGGTCAAGCAGTTCGAGGAGTGACCTGTCTCCCAGGCCCGACCGTCAGGGAGGGCGTTCCGGTCCCAGGCCCGACCGTCAGGGAGGGCGTTCCGGTCCCAGGCCCGACCGTCAGGGAGGGCGTCGCGTCACCTTCGGCGGAGCGGCGCCCTCCCTCACGGTCGGGCCTGGGAAGGGAGGGCGCCCGACGGTCGGGCCTTGGAATCGGAGGATCGTCCATGGCCTCGTCATCCGATCCTGGCGTATTTCCTCACCTTCACGACCTACGGCACCTGGCGCCACGGGGACGATCGCGGCTCCGTCCAACGCGGCTCTCCCGGCCTGCTGGCCGCCTGCGCCGAGCTGCGCACCTTCGAGCGGGATGAGATGGATCAGCCGCCTTACGTGATGGATGCGCTCCAGGCGGGGAAATCGTTCTGCACCCTACGCGACGTGGCCGATTATCGAGGCTGGTCCTTGCTGGCGGCGCACGTCCGCTCCAACCATCTCCACGCGGTCGTCCACGCCAACACTACGCCTGAGCGGGTGATGAACGACTTCAAGGCGTACTTGAGCCGGCGGTTGAACGAGGCCCGTCTCGACACGCCCGACCGAAAGCGATGGACACGCCACGGCAGCACCCAATACCTGTGGAGCGACGCCGAGGTGATCGCGTGCATCCGCTACACGGTTCACGAGCAGGGCGAGCCGATGGCGGTGTTCGTCGCGGAGAGCTACGCCGAGGTGAGCGCCCCACACAGACCCGACCGTGAGGGAGGGCGTGGGTAGCGCAGCGGCGAAGCGACGCCCTTCTTCCCAGGCCCGACCGTGAGGGAGGGCGCCGCGGCATCTTTGGTGAAGCGGCGCCCTCCCTCACGGTCGGGCCTGGAAAGCGCCCTCCCTCACGGTCGGGCCTGGGAAGAACGCCCTCCCTCACGGTCGGGCCTGGGACGTCTCACACCTCCCGCGTCAGGATCTCGCCCTTTCCCAGCGACACCAGGTCGCCCGAGTGGCGCCGCCAGCGCGCCCCGAACACCTCTGTCGGCACCGGGTAGCCCCACGACGCCAGCCGCCGCAGGTAGATCGCCAGGAACACCGGCTCGTAGACGCACCCCTGACGGAACGTGACCAACGTCTGGGGCGGCGGGCCGGCGAACACCAGCGTGCCGCGCTTCATCCCCGCCCCCGGGCGCTGCCCGGACGGGCCGAACACGAACACGCTGCCGGCGACCATCGACACGCCGACGAAGTCGGCCGCCGCGCCGACGGCGATCAGCCCGCGGCGCATCCCCGCCCCGACCTCGTTGCCGGCGGTTCCCCGCACCAGAATCACGCCGCCGCGCATGCCGACGTGCGCCCCGCGGTACGCCGCCCCGACCAGGTGGCCGGCGTTGCCGTGGACGTGGATCGTGCCGCCGCACATCTCGGCGCCCACCCAGTCGCCGGTGTTGCCGCGCACCGTCAGCGTGCCGCCGGTCATCTCCGCCCCGGTGTGCATGCCGGCGTCGCCGGTGATCGTCAGCAAGCCGCGCGACATGCCGGCGCCGAGCCACTTGACGCGCGACGTGTCGCCCTCGACGACGACGTCGCCGTCGTCGGCATCGCCCTCGACTTTGAAGAACTCGCCGAGCGGGGCGGAGGTGTTGCCGTGCTGGACGGAGAGGTGGGCGATCTCCCGAGGCGACTTCCCGGCGAGGTTGTCGGGGGTGACGCACTCGGCCTCGACGGGGATGCGGGTGTCGGCGTGGTAGGTGAGTCGGAGCATGGTTGACCTCTGTCGTAGGACGGGCTGCCAGCCTGTCCACTGGGAAGAGGGACAGGCTGGCAGCCCGTCCTACGACAGCAGCTGGTGCAGCTTGAGGTGGAACGGCCCGAGCTTGCCGCCGTAGTTGCCCGCCGTGATCCGCACGACGCCCGGCCGGCACGCCGCCCGGACGCCGACCCGCATCGCCTGCTCGACGCTCGGCAGATCGACGCCGTCCAGCACCACCTCGTAGACCGCGCCGACGCCGTCGGGCAGCGCGCTGTTCACCAGGCCGCGCAGCGTCGGGCAGTAGGCGTCGTTGGTGCTCGCCTTCAGCTTTTTGTACCGGCTGCCGACCTTGCTGCCGGAGCGCACGATGCCGCCGGGGAACGGCGCGATCACGCCGGGAACCGACCGGACCGCCTCCATCGAAGCCTCGGCGGCGGCGAGGGCGATCTGCTGTGTTTCGCCCAGGATCAGGAAGTTGCCGCCGGCGACGCCTTTCACCGTGCCGAAGTAGTCCTCGCAGACGAACTCGCCGTCCATCGTCGGCAGCCGCCAGTAGCGGCGGCCGTCGAGCAGCTTCGAGAACTGGAACGTGTCGCCGAAGAAGCGCAGGTTGCCGCCGATCCGCAGCGCCTTGGCCTTGTCCACCGGCAGGCCGTTGTAGCAGGCCGTCGTCGGGCAGGTCAGCACGCACTGGCCGACGCGGTTGACCACCGCCTTCTGCAAGGCGTCGCGGCTGAAGCCGAACAACAACAGGCTCAGCCCCGGCCGGCCGTCGGGCGTCTCGTCGGGCGAAAGCTCGCGCTCGACGCCGGCCTCGGCGTCGCAGCCGATGACGCTGGCGGCGTAGCCGGTGGCCGACGCCGCCGCGGTCCGCGCCCAGCCGGGGGTGGCGGCGGTGACGACCAGCCGGCAGGCGGTCATCGGGAAGGCCTCGGCGAACGTGTCTTCGATCGGGACGTCGTGGATGGTCAGCAAGGGTTTTTCCCTACCCGTGAGCCTGTGGCCGGGTTACGATACCGCCATCCCCGGCGTTGACAAGGTGACCGCACATGACGCTCAAGCGCTTGCTGGTGCTATTCTGGGCCGCCTACTTTTCCCTGACGTTCCTCACCAACGTGACCGACGCCGCCAAGGCGCTGGAGATGGTGCCGACGACGTGGCCGTTCGCGTCGGGCAACTACGACGCGATCACGCAGACGACGGCCCGCTACGGGGCGCCGGCGAAGGTGAACGCGGTGCTGTTCGGCGGGGTGATCGTCTGGGAGGGCCTCGCGGCGTTCCAGTTCTGGGTGGCGTGGGTGATGTTCCCGCGCCGGCACCTGGTCCGGGCCGCCTTCTCGGTGGGGCTGCTGCTGTGGGCGGCGCTCGTCATCGCCGACGAGGTCTGCATCGCCTACGCCGTCGAGGCGACGCACTGGCGGCTGTTCACGGCGCTGCTGGCGACGCTGCTCGCGATCGAGCTGATCCCCGAGGACGACGACCAGGAAGCCCCGCCGGAGGAGAGCGAAATCCTGGTGGCCGACCGGGAGGTTCCGCCGTCGGCGGAAGAGGCGGCTGAATCCAAGGCCCGACCGTGAGGGAGGGCGTGAGGCGACCCGCCCTCCCCCACGGTCGGGCCTGGGATGGTCGGGCCTGGGATGGTCGGGCCTGGGATGGTCGGGCCTGGGGTGCCGTCAGCGGGCCGTACATCTCCGGCCGGCGGTCGCCGACGCGGTCGATCTCGTACTCGCCGGGGATCTTGACCACCCGCTTGGCCCGCGCCCTCGCCGGGTCGATCTCGGCGAGGAGGAGTTCCGGCCCCTCGGTGAGCGCCTGGGCCAGCGCCGTGCCGTCGGGGTCGATGACCCGGCTCTGGCCGATGAACTCGAAGCCGCGCTCCTGGCCGACGCGGTTGACGGCGGCGTAGTAGACGTGGTTCTCCATCGCCCGCGCCTCGGACATGCAAACCGTCTTCCGCGCCCCCGTCGGCCAGTTCGTCGCCAGCACCACCAGGTCGGCCCCCAGGAGCGACAGCACGCGGGCCGACTCGGGGAAGCTGCCGTCGTAGCAGATGCTCAGGCCGACCTTCAGCCCGCCGAGGTCGTGGACGGCGAACGGCCGGTCGCCCGGCGTCACGAACCGATCGACGCCCAGGAACGGCAGGTGGATCTTGCGGTAGCTCGCCACCAGCCCGTCCGGCCCGACCAGCACGCAGGCGTTGAACAGCCGCCCGCCCTCAGCGAGTTCGAGCATCCCGACGGCGGCGAACACGCCGAGCCTCTTGCAGTCGGCGGCGAGGGCGTCGCTGGCCGGCCCCGGCAGCGGCTGCGCGTGCGGCCGCGCCTCCTCCAACGACTGATAGCAGTAGCCGCTGAGGGCGCACTCGGGGAAGAGGGCCAGCCGCGCCCCGCGCCCGGCGGAGTCGGCCAGGCCGCGGCGGATCGCTTCGAGGTTGCGGCCGACGTCGGCGAAGGCGCAGTCCATCTGGACGGCGGCGACCTTCCAGGTGCTCATCGTGGAAACCTCCGGACGACTTCTCGTATCCTAGTATGATGCGATTCCTGGTCACCAACGACGACGGCATCTCCGCGCCCGGCATCGAGGCGCTGGCCGGCGTCGCCCGGCAGCTGGGTCACGCCCGCGTCGTCGCCCCGGTCGCGCCGTGCTCGGGCATCAGCCACCAGGTGACGACGCACCGGCCCCTGCGGCTGGCCGAGCACGGCCCCGACGAGTTCGCCGTCGAGGGCACCCCCGCCGACTGCGTCCGCGTCGGCCTGGCCGGGCTGCGGCTCGACGTCGACTGGGTGCTGTCCGGCATCAACGCCGGCGGCAACCTCGGGGCCGACGTCTACGTCTCCGGCACCGTCGCCGCGGTGCGCGAGGGGGTGTTGCTGGGCCGCCCTGGCGTCGCCTTCTCGCACTACAAGCGGCGCGACCGCGACTACGACTGGGTTCGCGCCGCCCGCTGGTCGCTGGCGGTGCTGCGCGACCTCTTGGCGCGGCCGTGCCCGCCGGGCTGCTTCTGGAACGTGAACCTGCCGCACCCGGCGCCGGGAGAGGCGGACCCGGCCGTCGTCCACTGCCCGCTCGACCCGTACCCGCTGCCGGTGACGTTCCAGCGCGAGGGCGACCTGTTCCACTACCGCGGCGACTACCACGGCCGGCCGCGCGACCCCGGCGGCGACGTCGAGGTGTGCCTCGGCGGCCGCATCGCCGTCTGCCTGTTGCGCGTCGGAGGCCGCCATGACTGACCCCTACCGTTGCCAGCGGGCGGTTTACCTGCATGGCCTGCCACTGGAGCACGTCGAGGAGGCGCTGAAGAAGGTCGCGCCGTACACCGGCCGCAAGAAGCGTATCCACCTCGGCGTTAGCGACGAGGCGGACGGCTGGCGGCTGGTGGGCGTGGCGGAGGAGGTGCCGGACGTGGTGTTCCTGGAGCTGGCCTGGGCGCTGTTCGGCGGCGACGACGCCGAGGACTTCGACCTGGAGAAGCTCGCCGTCGAGACTGACGTTCCCGACGACGCCGTCGTCGCGGTACACTACGGCCCCGGCGAGGACCAGCGCTGGTACGCGCTGGTCGAGCCGAACGACCGCTTCGACGTGCTGTTCGCCGGCCGGCGTGACGACGGCAAAGGGCTGCGGATCGACCTCGTCGAGGAGTCCGTGAAGGTGCTGAGCGAGCCGCCGTTCTCTCTGCCGGTCGTCGAGTACCTGCGAAGCCGCGGTGTGGCGGAGGCGCTGCTGCCGGGGCCAGACGGGTTCGCGTTTCCGGCGGCGCGGTCGGTCGCGGTCACGGTCAACGTGGAGTGAGGGTGTGCGAGGGGGAGCGAGCGCGAACCCGCAAGCGGCGTCGGGGCAATCGGGAAGTAGCAAGCGACTGACTCGCCCTCCCCATTCGGTACGACCCCCTTGCGGGTTCGCGCTCGCCCCGAGTCCCTTCTCTTCGCGCAACCACGGGTCTACAGGTTACCGCGCCGCGAGGTACGCCCCGACCTCGCGGGCCGCCTGCGGTGTGACGCGGTCGGCCGGCTCCGTGCCGGGGCACAGCTCGAACGACACCCCCAGTGGGGTCCGGCCGGGCCGGGCGCCTTTCGTGTAAGTCCCCTCGCCCCAGTGCTCACCGACGGCCACGATGTCCAGCTGTGTGATCGCCTTCTTCGCGCGGTCGTAGCGCAGGCGGCCGGCCAGGGCCACGTCGTAGCCGCGCGGAGCCGACTTCGGGTCCGCCGCGGTGGCCAGCAGAGCCGTGCCGGTCAGCCCCAGCTCGACGGCACCGTCGCTGACCTCGCGCACCGTCCAGGTCAGGTCGGACTGGCGAACGTCCTCCGGCGCCCAGAAGTCCGGCTCGCCCCGCGTGTTGTCCGCCAGGTGGAAGCGCAACAGCCGCCGGGCGATCCCCGCCGGCGTGGCGAAGCGTTCGCCGGCGCGCGGCTCAGTCGGGAGGAGCGATTGCCACTCGCTCTTCGTCAGCCAGACGTGATCGCGGGCCGCTCGGTCACCGCCGGAGAACTTGCAGGTGCCGCGGGTGTACCGGCCCTTGTCGTCGCGGTCGAGGATGCGCGTGTAGCACTTGAGGATCAGCCCGCCCTCCGGCGGCGTCCGGGCGAAGTCGCGATCGACGTTGCCCGGCCCGGGCAGCTCGAGCGCCGCCGGCTTGCGCTCGGCGGCGGGCAGGGCGTTCCAGCGGCGCAGGGCCTGCCGGAGCGTGTCCAGCATCACCGAAGCGTCCAGCGCGTTCTTGTAGGCCAGCAGCTTGCCCGAGGCCGTCAGACAGTAGATCCCCTGCCGGGTGCCGCCGCCGGCGCCCTTGCGCGGGCCCTGGTCGGCGACCTTGCGGAAGAACTCGCCCTCGTCATCCTGGCGACGGCGCTGGTACCAATCGTCGCCGGCCACCGGGACGAACGTCTTGCTGGCGAGCTTGATCAGCTCCGCGTCGGCGAAGGCGAGCGCACGGCCCGCCACTCCGTTGTTTCAGGTACACCCCAGCGGGTGCCCGTCCATCTCCCACAGCAGGATCGGCTTGCCCAGCCGGGCCGCCTCCTGCCGCGCCGCCCAGAGGTCGGTGCGCCAGGGGATCTTCGCCCACCGGTCTTCGCCGGCTCCGGGCCGGATCAGGTCGCGCAGCTGGGGGATTCGGCCCGGCGGGATCGGCTCGGCCGCGGCCGTCAGCCCGGCCAGGATCAGGGGGGCGAGCAGGGTGCGCATGGGGTTCTTCCTTCGGTGGGGTAGTCGTGATGTTACCTCCGGCCGCGGGGCATGTCCACGGCGCGAGTCCGCCTTATCCTGGAAGAGTTCTCTCGCTTATAATCCTTCCTGCGGCTTCGCAGGGGTACTCGGAAGGTCACGGCCAGCTTGGAGAGAGCGCATGGGAGTCCCACCTCGCCGGCCCTGGCGGCGGCGAATCCTGGTCCTGACGGCGGCCCTCGTCGCCGCCTGGCTGGCGGTCTCGTTCGCGGTCGCTTACCGGCTGACCCGCAGGCCGCGGCCGATGGCCGAGGAGCCGTTGCCCCAGGCCTTCGCCGGCGAGGCGGTCTCGGTGCGGCTGACGACCCGGGACGGCGAGGAACTGGGTGCCTGGTTCCTCCCCGGGAGGCCCGGATCGCCGATGGTCGTGCTGCTGCACGGCCACGGGGCCTGCCGCGGCGCCTGCGTCGAGCAGGCCCAACTGCTGCGCGAGGCCGGCTGCCCGACGCTGCTGGTCACCCTGCGCGGCCACGGCGACTCGACGGGGGAGGTTATCGACTTCGGCCTGAGCGCCCGCCGCGACGTGGTCGCCGCCGTCGAGTGGCTGGGCGAACGCCACCCCGGTCGTGATGTCGTCGTGTGGGGCCAGTCGCTCGGCTCCGCCGCGGCGCTGTTCGCCGCCGAGCCGCTCGGCCGGGGCGTGCGCGGGTACATCCTGGAATGCCCGTTTGCCGACCTGCGGACGGCGGTGTGGAACCGCCTCCGCCAGCGCCTGCCGGCGCCGCTCGACGTCGCGGCCTACGCCGGCCTCATCGCCGTCTCCCCGCTGGTGCTGCCGGACCTCGACCGCATCGCCCCGCGCGAGGCCGCGGCCGGGGTGCCGGAGGGGACGCCGGTGCTGATCCTCGCCGGCGGCCGCGACGAGCGCGCCCGGCCCGACGAGGCGCGGGCCATCGCCGGGCGGGTCCGGCCCGAAGCGGAGGTAGTCGTGTTCGACGACGGGGACCATGTGCAGCTGTCGCGCGAGAACCCGCGGCGGTACCGGGAGGTGGTCACCGCGTACCTCCGGCGGTTCGCCTCGACGGGCGAAACGAGGGCCGGCGTGAACGTGTGGGTGTGCGTCCCGATCTTCGCCCCCATGTGGATCTGGAAGTACTTGCGGCCGTCGCCGGCGGTCACGCCGCCTTCGCCGCCGGAGGCGACGTAGTCCCGACCCTCTCCGCGGACGTAGACGTAGCGGTTCTTCGTCTCGGCGTCGATCCGGGCGCTCTCGCCCACGGCGAAGTCGTAGGTGCGGGTCGTCCACTCGCCGTTGAGCCGCTGGTAGCGGACGAACACCTTGAGCTTCTTGCCCGACTTGTTGTTGATGAAGATCCCGAACGTCGAGGGCTTGTCGCCGCCGTTACCGGGGTTGACCTCGCCCGAGCCGCTCTCCACCAGCTTGTAGCGGATGTAGAACTGGTGCCAGTTCGGCAGCGGCACCTTGTTCTCGACCTTCTTCATCTTCACCTTCGAGTGGATGCCGTGCCACTCGATGCCGTCGGGCACCTCGACGACGGTGCGCTGCCAGCGGTTGTAGGTGGCGAAGCCGGCGTCGATCTGGAACCCCTTGAAGGTGATGACCTTCTTCTGCTTGAGCGACTGGGCGATCCAGCGCTCGATGTCCTTGCGGGCGACGCCCTTGAGGTTGTTCTCGATCTTGGTGAAGTTCTCGTCCATCACCTGGCCGAACCAGCGGAGGAACGGGCCGGGGTTCTCCGCCGCGACCGACTCGGCAATGGCCGCGGTCCCCTCGACCCAGTCGCCCTCGGTGAAGTTCTTGCCCCAGACCACGCGCCAGCCGTCCTTCTCCAGGTTGGCGCGGACGTCGTTGCGGTTGCTGCTCTCGGCCCGCGCCGGCGCCACGGGCAGCGCCAGGGCCAGGCAAGCAATCCAGATCATATTGCGTCGGACGGTCATCTCTATGTCTCCGGGTGGGTGCCTTTACCTCAGGTACTGGCCCCGCGCCCGGTTGTGACAGCGACCGTCGATTATTTTCCGCCTACGCCAGCGCGGCGCGGAGGTCGCCTTCGAGGTCCTCGACGTCCTCGATGCCGACCGACAGGCGGATCAGCCCGTCATCGACGCCGCGGGCCAGCCGCAGCTCCAGCGGGATGCTGGCGTGCGTCATCGTCGCCGGGTGGCACACCAGCGACTCGACGCCACCCAGGCTCTCGGCGAGGCTGAAGAGTTTGGTGCGCGTCATGAACTTCTTCGCCGCGTCGGCCCCGCCGCGCAGCCGCAGGCTGAGCATGCCGCCGAAGTCGCGCATCTGCTTCGCGGCCAGGTCGTGGCCGGGGTGCGACTTCAGGCCGGGGTAGTAGACCTTCTCCACCTGCTTCTGCTCCGACAGCCACGACGCCAGCCGGCGGGCGTTCTCGCAGTGCTTGCGCATGCGGACCTCCAGCGTCTTCAAGCCGCGCAAGGTCAGGTAGGCGTCGAACGGCCCCGGCACGCCGCCGGCCGCGTTCTGGTAGAACTTGATCGGCCCCAGCAGCTCGGCGCTGCCGACGACGGCGCCGCCGACGACGTCGGAGTGCCCGCCGAGGTACTTCGTCGTGCTGTGGACGACGAGGTCCGCCCCCAGCCGCAGCGGCTGCTGGAGGTACGGCGAGGCGAACGTGTTGTCCACGGCGAGGAGGGCGCCGTGCCGGTGCGTCAACTCGGCGACGGCGGCGATATCGACGAGTTGCAGGAGGGGATTCGTCGGCGTCTCGATCCAGACGAGCTTGGTCTTCGGCGTGAGGATCTTGGCGAAGCCCTCGGGGCGCGGGTCGTCGGTGTAGTGCGTGACCAGGCCCCACGGCCGGAAGACGCGCTCGAGCAGCCGGTAGGTGCCGCCGTAGAGGTCGGACGCGGCGACAACCTCGTCGCCGGGGCGCAGGATCGACAGCACGCCGGTGGTGGCGGCGAGGCCGGAGGCGAAGGCGAGGCCCTTCTCGCCGCCCTCCAGTGCGGCGAGGCAGGTTTCCAGGGCGGTGCGGGTGGGGTTCCCGGAGCGGGAGTACTCGTAGCCCTTGTGCTGGCCGGGGCCGGCCTGGGTGTAGGTCGAGGTGGCGTAGATCGGCACGACGGTGGCGCCGGTGGCCGGGTCGGCGTCCTGGCCGGCGTGGATCGCGGTGGTGGCGAAGCCGTGGCGCGTCGTCTCCTTGGCCATCGTCGATTCTCCATCCTGGGACAGGTGTTATCTCCGCCCAGACTACCACGCCCCCCGGCGCGCCGCAACCGCGCCGGGCCGCTCAGCGCGGCTTGGGGCGGCGGAACCGCTGGCCCCACAACTCGAACCAACTCACCTCCCCCTCGGCGTCCAGGCCGAAGGTGACGTGCTCGCCGTCCAGGGGGTTCTCGTTGTACACGTTGACCCCTCCGTCCCCCTCGGCGACGAACGTGTCGTGGTGGAAGTGCCTCAGCCCCGCCCGGAAGCCGGCCCACCCCAGCGTCAGCCCGTCGCCGGCCCGCGCGACTCGGGCCTCCCGGTACGCCGGTTCTGCGTACGCCCCCACGAAGGCGTCCAGCTCGCGCGAAGGACGAGTCCCCGTCCGCCGCATCGCGGCCTGGGCCTTCTTCTCCGCCAGCTTCTTCTCTTCCGCCTCCCGGACCAGGGCCTGGTAGCGGGCATTCCGGTCCTTCCGCGGCAAGCCCAGTGTCAGATCGAGCAGGGTGTCGCGCAGGGCTTCCGGCATCCGGGTCTCTTGCAGGTTCGCCAGGATCACGATCCCCAGCCGCGCCTCCGGCACCAAGTTGATCGAGGTGCGGAACCCGTCCGTGGTCCCGCCGTGCGACACGACGCGGCGGCCCTGGTAGTCGTGGATGAACCAGCCGAGCCCGTGGCTGACCTGTACCGTTTCCGGCCCCGGAAACACCTCCGCCCAGAACCCTTCCTTGCGCACCACCACCTGGGGCGTGTGCGTCTCGCGCAGCGGCCCCGCGGGAACGACCTCCTTGCCCGCGTGCTTGCCGCCGGCGAGCTGGAGCCTCACCCACTCGGCCAGTGACCGCCCCGTCGTCTTGAGCCGGCCGCTGGCGTCGGGCAGCTTGTCGTCGGGATACCACGGGATGACGACGACCTTGCCCTCCTTCGTCTTGAGGTGGGCGGAGGACCGGTTCTTGACCTTCATCGCCTCGGCGCGGGTCCAGACGCCCTGCATGCCCAGCGGGCGGAGGAGCCGCTCGGAGGCGAACTCGTGCCAGGGCTTGCCGGCCGCGCCGGCGATCGTCAGGCCGGCCACGAAGTACCCGACGCCGGAGTAATGAAACGTCGATCGGAACGGGAAGCTCAGCGGGAGGTGTTCGACCCGGCGGGCGACCTCTTCCGGCCCCCAGGGCGTGCGGTAGTAGAGCGCATCGTGGACGTCGCTGAGGCCGGTCCGATGGCACAGCAGGTCGCGCAGGGTGACCTCCCGGTCGGCCAGCGGGTCGGACATGCGGAACCAGGGCAGGTGTTTGCGTACCGGGTCGTCCCACCCGAGCTTGCCCTGGCCGACAAGGACCGCGGCGGCCGCGCTGGCGAACGCCTTGGTGCAGGACGCGACCCCGAAGAGAGTGTCCGGGTCGAACGACTGCTTCCCCTCGATGTCGCGAACCCCGTACCCTTTCAGGTGGGCCACCTCGTCGTTCCGGACGACCGCGACGCACGCCCCCGGGACGCCCCAGACCTTCAGGGCCTCCTCCACGGCCGCGTCGATCGCGCGGGGCAGGCCTTCGCCTTCCGCGCCCGCCAGGTAGCCGGCGCTTCCCAGCGCCGCGGCGCCGAGGAAGGCCCTCCTGGAAACCTCGCCGCTCATCAGTGTCCCCCGGTTGTGACGCCTTCCCACCCCCGCGTGAGGATACCTTCGCCATCCCGCCCCGTCCATCATCTCGCCACGGACTGCTCTTGATCCTTCGGCGGCCCGTCGCTATCACCCCCGCCCTCGATCGCATCACGAGGGAAGGTGTCATGCCGCGGTTCACCTGGCTGATCCTGGCGGGGGTGCTGGCGACGCTGCCGACCGGCTGCGTCACCCGGCGCTACCTCATCACGTCCGACCCGCCCGGCGCCATCGTTTACCGCAACGGCCAGCCGATCGGCGCCACGCCGGTCGAGGAGCCGTTCCTCTACTACGGCAAGTACCACTTCCGGCTGGTCAAGGACGGCTACGCCCCGCTCGACGTCCAGCCGGAGCTGTGCCTGCCGTGGTACCAGATCCCCGGCATCGACTTCGTCACCGAGAACCTGGTCTGCTACACCTTCCGCGACCTGCAGTGCCTGCACTTCCAGCTCCAGCCGCTGGAGATGGCCCGGCCCGACGATGTCCGCGCCCGCGCCGAGCAGCTGCGGCAGCGCGGCCAGGGCATCCAGACGCCGCCGGGCACCGAGGCGCCGCGGCGATTGCCGGCGCCGGCCCCCCCGCCGGGCCCGTTGCCGCCGCCGACGCCGGCCGACGCCCCGGTCACGATCCCCCCGCCTTCGCCTCGGGGGGCTTCGCCGGCGCCTTCGGCGCCCCCTCCGGGGGTGATGGGCTTCCCGGTTTCCCGGTCGGCCGAACCGAGCCCACAATCGCCCTGAACTCCTGCTCCCAGTAGTCCTTCCGGTCCCAGCGGCACTCGCAGACGACCGCCAGGACTCCCTCGGCCCGACCCGCCGCGGCGAGGACGGCGAACCGCTCGTCGTCCGGGCCCAGCACCAGCCGGACGCGCTCGACCCGGCCGAAGAGGCCGTCGTCGGGCCGGCCCTTGCCGCGCTCCGGCAGCGCCTCGACCTTCAGCCCCGGGTTGGCCTCGGCGTGCCGCTTCCTGAGGTGCCCCAGGGCGGCGGTCCGGGGGTCGGCGGCCTTCGGCAGCGCCAGCACCATCACCTCCGCCGCCTCGCCGGCAAACGTTTCGCCGACGCGCCGCTTGCCGGTCCGCTCGTCCTCCTCGCCCTCGAAGCCGCGCAGGTACAACCCGCACGCCGGGTCGGCTTCCTTCGGGTTCGGCTCGGCCTTCCACACGTCCTTCAGGTAGCGCACCTCGTAGCCGGACGGGCCGACGAACGTCTCCGCCTCGGGCGGGCGCGGCTTCCAGCCCTCGCGCTCGTCGTAGACCTTGAACCCCTGCCGGAGCGCTTCCCACCTGTCCGCCAGCTGGTCGAAGTTGTCCTCCGGCCCCCAGAAGTAGAGCCAGTAGGTGTACCCCTGCCGCGACAGGAGGTAGGCCTGGCCGCGCACGGGAACGCCGCCGCCGTCGGCGCCGGAGAACGGGAACACGACCGCCGGCTCGCCGCCGAGCGTGCCGGCCCGGCCGTCGCCCTCCCCGCCGAAGGGGTCCTCGTACTCCAGCACCGGGAAGTAGGCCCGCAGCTGGCGCAGCGCCCGGTCGAGCAGCTGGCCGTCGCGGAAGGCGCGGGTCGGGTGGTCGAGGTAGAACAGCGCCATGTGGCCGCGCGGCTTGTCGAGGGTGACGGCGAGGTTGGCGCGCATCCGGTCGCGCAGCGCCTCGTCGGACCGCCACCCGCCGGCGGCGCGGAAGGAGAAGTTGGCCTGCTTCTGGAGCGCCCGCCGCTGGGCCGGGCGTCCTGGAACATGTCCGCCAGGCTCGTCGCGGTAGCGGGCCTGGCACGCCGCCGACGCACAGGCTGACGGCCAGGAAGACGAAGCCAGCGCCCGCGGCTTGGCCCAGGCTCCGCCGCCGCCGGCGCGGCCGGATGATCGGGCCGGGCACCGAGAGGTGCGGCCCCGGAGGCGGCATGACCTCCGGGAGCGGGGGCGGGGGCGTCGCGTTGCGGAAGCGGTACCGCGTGCCGCAGCGCGGGCAGGCGACGGCGGCGGCGCCCCGGACGTCGGCGGGGGCAAAGACGTGGGGAGCAGGAGGGTTCCGGGCAGGGGAAGCCGGCGGGCATGTGGCTACAGGCTTCGTGAGGGCGGTCTCAGGGTAGCAGCCCCATCCCTACAATAGTACGCATGAGCGCCGCGCCGTTCCGCCACCTCGACGCCCCGCCGCCGGCCCGCGACGCCCTGGCGGCGCTGCCGGGGCCGGTCGCCGCCTGGTTCCGCGACCGCTTCGGCGAGCCGACCCCGGTGCAGCGCCTGGCCTGGTCGGCAGTCGCGCCGGGCGATCACGTCCTGGTCAGCGCCCCCACGGGGACCGGCAAGACGCTCGCCGCGCTGGCGCCGCTGCTCGGCCCGCTGGTGGAACCGTTCGACCCGCCGACCTGGAGCACGTCGCCGTTGCGCGTGCTCTACGTCGCCCCGATGAAGGCGCTGGTCAACGACGCGGGCCGCGGCCTGGAAGGGCACCTCGACGGCCTGGCCGAGTACCTACCCCCGGGGACGCGCCGGCCGCGCCTCGCCTCGCGCACCGGGGACACCCCCGCCGCCGACCGCCGCCGGCTGCGCGACGACCCGCCCGACGTGCTGCTGACGACGCCGGAGAGCCTGGCCGTGCTGCTGAGCCAGCCGTCGGCGGCGGGGCTGTTCGCCAACCTGACGCACGTCGTCGTCGATGAGGTCCACGCGCTGATCGCCAACAAGCGCGGCGCCGACCTGGCCGTCAGTTTGGAACGGCTGCCCGAGGGCGTGCGGCGCGTCGGCCTGTCGGCGACGGCGACGCCGCTGGACACCGCCCGCTGGCTGGTCGGCGCCGGCCGGGCTGCTCGGTCGTCCGCGCCGCGGAGGCGGCGACGCCGGAGATCCTGCAGGAACCGCTGCCGGAGGGCCGCTTCCTGTCGGCGTGACCGACCGGCTGGCCGCGAACGCCGCGCCACCGGGCGGTGCTCGTCGCCACCAACGCGCGGGCGTGGCGGAGCGCGGCTCGCCTGGGGGCTGCGCCGCAAGCTGCCGGAGTGGGACGCGCTCATCGCCGTCCACCACTCCGCGCTGGCGGCAGGCACGCCGGCGCGAGGAGGTCGAGGGGCGATTCAAGCGCGGCGAGCGCAGAGCAGTCGAGCACCAGCCTGGAACTCGGCATCGACATCGGCGCCATCTGGCCGTGCTGGTCCACCCGCCCGGCGACGTGGTGCGGCTGTTGCAGCGCGTCGGCCAGGCCGGGCACCGAGCCGGGCGGCGTCCGCCAGGGGCTGCTGCTGACGGCGGCCGCCGCCGAGCGCTGGAGGCGGCGGTGACTTGCGCCTCGGGCCGGGCGGGGCAGTGCGAGCCTTTGACCGTGGCCGACGCCCCGCTCGACGTGCTGTGCCAGCAGGTCGTCGGCATGTGCTGCGCGCGGTCGGTCGATCCCGACGAGGCGTTCGCCCTGGTGACGCAGTCGGCGCCCTTCGCGGACCTGCAACGGGCGGACTTCGACGCCGTGCTCGCCTACCTGCGCGGGCTGGACGGCCGCGGCGAGGCGTGGCTGCCGGCCCGGCTGCGCGAGGACGGCGACTGCTTCCGCGTCAAGGACGCCCGCACCGCCCGGCTGGTACGGCGCAACCTGGGCACGATCCTGTCGGAGCGGACGGTGGCAGTCAGGCTGCGCGACACCTCACCCAAGGAGCGGCGGGGTTCATCCCCGCCGTCCGACCCCGCCGGGACAAGCCCGGCGGCTCTGAGCCTCTCACCGACCTGGGTATGGGGGAGAGGGGGGCAAGGACCATCGGCGAGGTCGATGAGGCGTTCGCCGAGCGCCTCCAGCCCGGCGACCGCTTCCTCCTCGACGGCCGCCTGCCTGGAGTACCGCGCCCGCGAGGGCGGCGCCGCGGTCGTCGAGGAGGTGCCCGGCCGGCCGCGCGTGCCGCGCTGGAACGCCGGCGGCTGGCCACTGTCGGCCCAGCTGGCCCAGCGGTTGTTCCTGCTCCGCCTGCACGCCGCGGAGGCACTGCGCGACGGGCCGGCGGCGCTGCAACGGCACTCGGGGAGGACCTACGGCCTGACCGCCCGGCCGCCGAGGCGCTGGCGGCGTACTTCCAGGAGCAGGAGAGCGTCAGCGAGATCCCCGACGCGACCACGCTGCTGGCCGAACTGGTGCGCCACGACGGCGGGGCCGAGTACTACCTGCACACGCCGCTGAACTGCCCCGCCAACGACGCCCTGGCGCGGGTGGCGTCGCGGCGACTGGCGGGGCGTCGTCGGCGCCGAGGTCGCCGACCTGGGGCTGATGCTGCGACTGAGACAGGAACTGCCCGATCCCCGCATCGGCCCTGCGGCAACTGTTCGCCGCCGAGGGGTTCCGCGCCGACCTCGACGCGGCGCTGCAAACCAGCGAGGCGTTACGGACGCGCTTCCCGCCCGGGTGGCGACGACCCAGGGCTGATGCTGCTGCGCCACCCCGAGGGGAAGCCAGGTCGGCAGCTCCGACTGGGCGGAACGACGGCTGTTCGAGCAGGTGCGCACGCCGGGCCGTGCTGCGGCAGGCGCTGCGCGAGGTCGGCGAGGCTGTGCGACGCGCGTCGGCGCTGGCGTACGGCGAGGCAGCGCCGCGCTTGACGATCCGCTGCCGGAGCGCTGCCGCCTTCGTCGCCGACCGCCCGGGCGTGGACGCAGAGCGAGCCGGGCGAGCCGGACCTGCCCGGACGGCCGCGGAGGCGCTGGAGCGGCTGCACGCAACTGACGGGGGGCGGCCGTGCGGGTTCTGGGTGAGTGGCTCCTGACGCCCCAGCGCGCGGCCGTCCACCTGCCGACGCACCGCCGTCGCCGGCGACCTGCACCTCGGCTACGACCGGGTGCGCCGCCAGCAGGAGGCCCGTGCCGCTTCCGAACGATCGCGGCGGAGCTTGCGCCCTTACTCGGCCTGTTCCATCGCGAATCGATCTCGCGCCTGGTCGTCGCCGGCGACCTGTTCGAGGACGCCCGGCGCGGCCGCGAGGCGATGCTGGAGGAGCTGCGCGCCTGGCTGATCGAGGCCGGGGTCGAGTTGGTCGGCGTGGTGCCGGGCAGCCACGACCGCTTTTTTTTTTTTTTTTTTTTTTTTTTTTTTTTTTTTCAGGCTGGGCTCCTCACTCCTGCCCGGTGTTCCCGACGGCCTTGACGTGGGCGGGTGGAGGGTCGTCCGGCGACCGCCCCGCCTCGGGCAGGCCCCTTCGTGCAGGGGCACGAGCACCCGTACCTGCGCTGGCGCGGCGCGGCGGGGCCGTGCACCTCGTCGCGGAGGGTCACCTGGTCCTGCCGGCGTACTCCGCCGACGCGGCGGGCGGCAACGTGCTGGCGAGTTCGCGCTGGGACGGCCACCGCGCCCTGCGTCGTCGCCGGCAAGGCGGTGCTGGACTTCGACGCCGGTCGGCGAGCTGCGGCGGAAGCTGCCCGGCGCGGTACAATGACGCCGGAGGTCGCTGCTGATGGCGAAGAAGAAAAAGTCCGCGTCGATCTGCGGGAAGAACCGCAACACGCCGCCGCGCGGCGCGACTGGAAGAAGCTCGGCGACGCCGACGCCGAGACCCGGATCGTCGGCCAGGAGCGCGTGCAGGCGCGCGGCGACCTGTCGCGGCGGCGGACCATCATCCAGGACAGCGACGGCGGCGCCCCGGCCGAAGGCGTCGAGATGCCGGCGGCTGACCCGGCCGACTCGCGGCCCGGCCGCGTGCTCCGCGTCTACCGCGACGTCTGCGTCGTCCAGGCCGACGACGACGGCCGGGAGGTGCGCTGCGTCGTCCGCTGGCTGTTGCGCAGCCTGACGACCAGCGAGCGCGGCATCGTCACCACCGGCGACCGGGTCTGGTTCAAGCCGGCCGAGCAAGTCTCCGGCGACATCGAGGGCGCGCCCGAGGGCGTGATCGTCCGCGTCGAGCCGCGCAAGGGCGTTCTGACGCGCGCCTCGCGCAAGCGCGAGCACGTCCTCGTCGCCAACGTCGATCAGGTCGTCTTCGTCCTGTCGCTGGTCGAGCCGGCGCTGAAGCCGCATCTCATCGACCGCTTCCTCGCCAGTGCCCTCAAGGGAGAAATTCAGGCTCTGTTATGTCTGAATAAGGCCGACCTCGTCGAGCCGCTCGACTTCGTGCCGCTGGTCGGGTTCTACAGCCAGCTCGGCGTGCCGACGCTGCTGACGAGCGCGCGCAGCGGCCTGGGCCTGGACGAGCTGCGCGACCGGCTGCGCGGGCGGCAGACGGTCTTCTCCGGGCAGTCGGGCGTGGGCAAGTCGTCGCTGTTGAACGCGATCGAGCCGGAACTGGGGTTGCGCGTCCGCGAGGTGAGCGACGTGACCCAGAAGGGCCAGCACACGACAACGACGGCCGAGCTGATCCGGCTGAGCTTCGGCGGCTGGGTGGTGGACACGCCGGGGGTGCGGCAGTTCCAGCTGTTCGACACGCTGCCGGAGGAGGTCGAGGGCTACTTCGTCGAGTTCCGGCCGTTCGTGGCGCTGTGCGGCTTCCCCGACTGCACGCACACGCACGAGGAGCGGTGTGCGGTCAAGCGGGCGGTCTACCGGCGGCAGATCAGCTACGACCGGTACACCAGCTACGTCGGGATGTCCCAGGGGATCGACGACTGACTGAGGGGGAGGGCGGGCGCTTAAGAGAGAAATAGGCCGCCGCGCCCGGGGGGCGCGGCGGCCCGCCTCTTGTGTCTGGGTCAGGTCAGGCCGCCTTGCGGCGCCGCCTCCAGGCCGACAGGCCCGCGATTCCGGCCCCGATGCCCGCCAGCGCCACCGCCGACGGCTCCGGCGAGTTGTCCGCCGGCTTCAGCGACGCCACCTCCACCATCGCCCCGATGCTGCCGAAGTTCAGCTGGTCGGGCGGCCCCGGGGGGGTGTAGGCGTCCATCACGACCACGAACGACGTGAAGCCCAAGAGCAGGCTCTGCACCGTCGGCGAGGTGAACGTGTTCGTCACGTTGGCGCTCAGCTGGGAGAAGCTCCCTTGCAGCTTCCCGGTGAACGTCAGCGACCCCGTCTCGCCCGAGTCGAGGTCCTTCAGGTTGATCGTCAACGAGTAACCGCCACCGCCGGTGGCGAACGTGTCCGGCGCCTGCGGGCTGGCCGTGCTGACCACCTGGAGCTGCGTCGCGACGACGTGCGAGTCGCCGGCCGCCTTGTGGTACGTCTCGTTGCTCAGCGTGACCTTGCCGGCGCCGGCGGTCACGAACCCCGGCGACGCCGACCAGT
Source organism: Gemmataceae bacterium (assembly GCA_046350195.1). Classification (GTDB taxonomy): domain Bacteria; phylum Planctomycetota; class Planctomycetia; order Gemmatales; family Gemmataceae; genus CALDUY01. The sequence goes on along the minus strand of JAXMAW010000022.1, from coordinate 74,662 downwards.
CGTACCCCCACCTGATCGGCCCCCCGTCCGCCGTCCCGGCCGAGCCGGCCAGCCCCAAGGCCACGGCGAGCAGGCACAGTCGCTGTGCGCGCGTCATCGCTATTCGGTCCTTTCCTCTCCCAGAAGGAGACTAATCGGCGTTCCGCCCCCCGGCGCGGGGCGGCGGCTCAGGGTATGCTCATCCGGTACGGCGAAGGTAATCCATCTGCTCCGCCGCTGTCAACGCGACCTTCCGGCCTCCCCGGGCCAGTCCGGCACGCCGGGAATTCTCGGCGGCAGCCCCTTGACATTCATTATCCCCTTTGTATCATCCAATTAGTACAACTCCTCGTGCGGAGGGCTCCCATGCGGATCCACCTCAACACGTCGGACGGCGTGCCGATCTACGTGCAGATCGTGCAGCAGGTCAAGTACCTGATCGCGGCGGGGCGGCTGTCGCCCGGCGCCGAGCTGCCGCCGATCCGCGCCCTGGCCGAGCAGCTGGTGATCAACCCCAACACGGTGGCGCGGGCGTACAAGGAGCTGGAGCGGCTCGACCTGGTCGTGAAGAACGGCACCGCCGGCACGGCGGTGTCGCCGCGGGCCGGCCGGGGCCAGCCGCCGCTGACCGGGCTGGTGCGCAAGGCCGACGAGCTGGTGCGCGAGGCCCGCCGCCAGGACGTCGGCGCCGACGAGGTCGCCGAGCTGGTCCGCCAGCGCTACCGGACGCAAACCCCCAACGCGGAGGAGGAGTCATGACGCCGACCGACCCCGTCGTGGAGATCCGCGACCTGACCCGACGTTTCGGCGGGCACACGGCCCTGGACGGCGTCAGCCTGGCGCTCACGCGCGGCAGCGTGCTGGGGCTGGTCGGCGTCAACGGCTCGGGCAAGACGACGATCATCAAGCACATCCTGGGCCTGCTGCAGGCGCAGTCCGGCAGCGTCCGCGTCTTCGGGCTGGACCCGGTGCGCGACCCGGTCGCGGTGCTGTCGCGGCTGGGCTACCTGTCGGAGGACTGCGACCTGCCCAACTGGATGACCGTCGGCGAGCTGCTGCGCTACACCGGCAGCTTCCACAAGGGCTGGGACACGCCCTACGCCCTGTCGCTGTGCCGCGAGTTCGGCCTGGACCCCGGGGCGAAGGTCAGCGCGCTGTCGCGCGGCCTGCGGGCGCGGGCGGGGCTGGTCACGGCGCTGGGCCACCGGCCGGAGCTGCTCGTGCTCGACGAGCCGTCCGGCGGGCTCGACCCGCTGGCCCGCCGCGACATCCTGCAAGCGATCGTGCGGACGGTCTCCGGCGCCGGCGCGACGGTGCTGTTCTCGTCGCACCTGCTCGACGAGGTCGAGCGCGTGGCCGACCACGTCGCCCTGATCGACTCCGGCAAGGTGATCTTCCACGGCGAGCTGGACGCGGTGCGCGGCCGGCACCGCCGGCTGACGTTGCACTTCAGCGAGCCGCGCTCCGCGCCGCCGGCGCTGTCCGGCGTGCTGAGCTGGGAGGGCGGCGGGCACGAGTGGACGGCGGTGTGCCAGGGCGAGCTGGACGAATTGTTGCGCTCGGCGGCCGACGCCGGCGGTAAGGTCGTCGAGGAGTCGGTGCCCCGGCTCGACGACCTGCTGGCCGCCCACGCCAACGCCACGGGGAGGGCGGGGCGATGAACGGAGCGGCCGTGGCGTTGACCTGGGAGATGTTCGCCCGCTTCCGCTGGTGGTTCGCGGGGGTGCTGACGTACCTCGCCGCCGCCTCGCTCGTCGTGGCGTGCCTGCCGGCCGCCTGCTGTGGCCGCAGCTGGGGGCGATCCTGGCGGCCCCGACGGCCGTCATCGCGTTCCTGCCGTTCCTGGGGCAATCCGAGGGCAGCGGCGGCGACGTCCGCTCGACCGCGAGCGCGTTCCCGCGCCGCCTGTTCACGCTGCCGGTCTCCAGCTTCACCCTGGCCACGGTGCCGTTCGTCGCGCCGATGCTGTGGCTGGCGGCGCTGGGGCTGGCGGTCGTGTACGGCCTGCTCCAGCCGTGCGGCGTGAATGTCCCGGTGGTGGTGTCGTTCCTGGCGATCCTGACGGGGATCGGCTGGATCCACGCGCTTTCCTGGTCGCCGTTCCCCGTCCGCTGGATGCGGTTCGCCCTGCTGGTGGTGGTGATGTGCGGCTTGTTCACGGTGCCGGTCATCCTGGCGGAGTCGGCCATGCCGCACGGCCCGCTGAGCGCCCTTTTGGGAGGCCTGCTGGCGCTGTCGTACCCGGTGGCGGTGGCGGGCGTGAGCCGGGGGCGCCGCGGCGTCGGGGTGAGCGAGCCGGCCCGCCTCGACGTGGCGGAAGGCAGCGCGACGGCGGTCGATGCGACGCCGTTCCCTTCGCCCTTCCGCGCCCAGCTGTGGCTGGAGCTGCGCTGGCTCGGCTGGCTAGCGTTTGGCCTGCTGGCGTTCAACGTGTTCGTGATTTTGCCGTCGGTGCACATGGCCGAGTTCGCCACGAGGACGAAGCCGTTCCTGCTGGACGCGATGCTTGAGCTGGGCGTGCCGGGCGCCCGGCTCGGGCCGGCGTGGTTCGGGCTAAGTTTGATGCTCCTGATACCGATCGCGTTCGCCTTCGTCGGGGCGGAAGTCAGCCCGCACTTGGCCGCGAAGACCGGGACCATCCCGCTGTTTTTCGCCGCCCGCGCCGTGGATGAGCCGACGGTCGTGCTGGCGAAGATGGCTGGCAAGGCGGTCATCATCGGGGTGGTGTGGGCCGTGGTGGTGTTCGTGTCTCTCGCCTGGGCGGCGGTCGGTGGCCACCTCGGCGACATGATGACCCGCCTGGGCGAGTACGCGGGGGCACCGGGGCCGGCCGTGGCCGTCGCCGGGGTCGTGCTGGCCGCCCTGGCCAACTGGCTGTTCATGATCGGCGGCGTGTGGGTCGGCCTCAGCGGCCGGCCGTGGGTGTTCGTGGTCGTCATGGTCGTGACCATGGCCTCCATGGTCGTGGCCGCCGTCGTGGCGAAGGGGTGGCGGCCGGAGTGGTGGCCGTGGCTGGTGGCGCTGGTGGCGGTCGCGCTGGCGTCCAAGGTGATCACGACGGCGTGGGTGTGTCGCCGGCTGCTGGCCTGGCGCTTCGCCACGGCAGGCCAGCTGGCGGCGCTGGTCGCGGCGTGGCTCGTGATCGTCACACCGCTGGCGATCGTCGCGGGCCAGGTGTTCCCCGGCGGGTGGCTGATGTCGCTGGCGGTGGTCCAGCTCATGCCGCTGGCGCAGACGCTGGCGGCGCCGCTGGCGCTGGCGTGGAACCGGCATCGCTGAGGGGTCGCCTCAATCACTGCTGGCCGGGGCCAAATCGAGAAACAGCCCCAACGAGGCCAACAGCTTGCGGATCGTGAGATGGTGCGGGTGATTGATCTGGAGCCGGGCGATCGTGGCCCGGCCGATCGCGGTGGTGCCTTCGAGAACCCCGACTTCTGTCCCCGACCAGCGGAAATGGTCGGCCCAGTCGTCGTTGCGCGGGTGGAACAGCCGGCAGGTTTGACCGCTGGCCGGATCAGAGCCGTCGCTGTGCTTCCACTTGTGCCCGTTGCAGCGCGGGCAGGCCATGGCGAGGTTATCCAGCGTCGTCGTCCCACCCTGGTCACGGGGAGTGAGGTGGTCGATCGGGAACGTCGCGACCTGGCCGGTCGTTGGCAAATGACAGTACTCACAACGGTCACCGGCTCGGGCGACAACGCTCTTTCGCATCGACTCGGAAATGAGGCTCATAGGGCGCGTTCGTCCAGATCCGGAAACGCCGCGCGCAGCCGCTGCAACGCGGCCTGGGCCTCAAGCTTCTCGATCGTCCGCTGTTCGGAAAACGCGACCAGGGCGAGCAGCTCCGCGTGCTGTTCGGGGTCAAGAAACTCCTTTTGCTCCCCCAGCTGCCGTTGTCGCTGGTCCAGGGCGGGGTCGAGCCGGAACTCCGCCAGGCGCTTCAGAGTCGCGACGCACGATTGTAATGCTGTCCTTTGAGGGGCGTCCGAAAGAGTCGTTCTCGACATGTACGTTCTCCTCCGACAGTTATTGTACTCCGCGCGCCCGGCTCACAACCGCGGCCCCGCGTCGCGCACGGCCTCACCCACGCCCGCGGCGTACTTCTCGAAGTTCGCCGCGAACAGCCCCGCCAGCTTCCTCGCCTGCTGGTCATACGCATTCCCGTCTGCCCACCGGCTGCGCGGCTGTAACACCTCCGGCGGCACGCCGGGGCACGCCGCCGGCACCGCGACGCCGAACCGCTCGTCCGGCGCGAACGGCACGCCGTCGAGCTTCCGCTCCAGCACCGCCCGCACCATCGCCCGCGTGTAGGCCAGCTTGATGCGCTCGCCGCCACCGCCGGAGGCGCCGCCGGTCCAGCCGGTGTTCACCAGCCACACGCTCGACCCGTGCCGCTTGAGCCTTTCTTCCAACAGCTCCGCGTACCGCGTCGGGTGCAGGGGCAGAAACGGCGCGGCGAAGCAGGTGCTGAACGTCGCCTGCGGCGCGGTGATGCCGACCTCGGTGCCGGCGACGCTGGCGGTGTAGCCGGACAGGAAGTGGTACAGCGCCTGCTCGACGGTCAGCCGCGACAACGGCGGCAGCACGCCGAAGGCGTCGCAGGTGAGGAACAGCACCGTGTCGGGGTGGCCGGCGCTGCTCGACGGCACGGCGCCGTCGATGTGCGTCAGCGGGTAGGCGGCGCGGGTGTTCTCCGTCAGCGAGTCGTCGTCGAAGTCGGGGACGCGGCTTTGCGGATCGACGACGACGTTCTCCAGCACGCTGCCGAACCGCAGGGCGTTCCAGATCTGCGGCTCACCGTCGCGCGACAGGCGGACGCACTTGGCGTAGCAGCCGCCCTCGAGGTTGAACACGCCCTCGTCGGTCCAGGCGTGCTCGTCGTCGCCGACCAGCCGCCGCGACGGGTCGGCCGACAGCGTCGTCTTGCCCGTGCCCGACAGCCCGAAGAACAGCGCCGACCGACCGTCGTCGCCGACGTTGGCGGAGCAGTGCATCGGGAAGGGGCCGCGCGACGGCAGGAGATAATTCAGGTAGGAGAAGACGGATTTCTTGATCTCCCCCGCGTAGCCGGTGCCGCCGATGAGCACGAGCCGGCGCGGGAAGTTGAGCACGATGAACACCTCGCTGCGCGTGCCGTCGAGGGCCGGCTCGGCCTGGAAGCCGGAGGCGCACAGCACGGTCAGCCCCGACGCCGCGTCGAACGCGGCGCCGTCGGCGTCGCGGAGCAGGCAGCGGGCCAGCAGCGCGTGCCAGGCCCGGTCGGCGACGACCCGCACCGGCAGGCGGTGGGTCGCGTCGGCGCAGGCGCTGGCCTCGACGGCGAACAGCTCGCGGCCTTGCAGGTAGGCCAGGACCCGCCCGAGCAGCCGGTCGAACTTCGCGGCGTCCATGGCGCGGTTGACCGGCCCCCAGTCGATGAGCGGCTCGTCCGCCGGCGCGACGACCAGGTAGCGATCCTTGGGGGCGCGGCCGGTGTGCTTACCGGTCAGCGTCGCCAGCGCGCCGCGTTCGGTGAGGACACCCTCGCCCCGCCTCAGCGCCTGTTCGACCAGGGCCGGCGCGGAGAGCTGGGGGTGGATGACCCCGAGCCGGCCGAGGCCGACGGGGTCGGAAGGGGGAGACGACATGACGGAGGCCCTCCTGGCGGGCCGACGGGGCCGTTCGCGCGAGTGCGAGTAAGGCATCATGATAGCACGCCACGGTCGCGCCGTCGCCTCAGGCCTTGTCCAGTTCCTCCTTCAGCACCCGCTCGACGACGTCGATGCGGACCGAGCCCTTCGTCTGGCGCATGATGGCGCCCTTGATCGCGTTCGCCGCGGCGGCCTTCCCATTCTTGTAGTCGGCCACCGCCTTCGGGTTGGCGGCGATCGCGGCGCGGACGATGTCCGCCACCGCCCCGGTGTCGGCCACGACCGTAATCCCCAATGCGGCGATCGCCTCGACGGCATCGACGCGGTCGGCGAGCATCTTCTCGTACACCGCCTGCGCCTGCTTGCCCAGCCCCATCTCCTTCTGCTTGGAGATCAGCCCGCCCAGCCGCGCCGCCGTGACCGGCAGCTCTTCCAGTGACAGGCCGGTGTCCTTGAGCGTGCCTTGCAGCTGGTTGGTGATCCAGTTCGCGGCGGCCTTCGGGTCGCTACAGACCCTTGCCGTCTCCTCGAAGTAGCGCACCGTCGTTCGGCCGAGGCTCGTCAGCACGCCGACGTCGTACCCGGAGAGGCCGTACTGCGTCGCCAGCCGCCGCCGCGTCGCCGAGGGCAGCTCGCCCACCTCGGCGCGGACGCGGTCCAGCCAGGCGTCGTCCACGACCACCGGGGCCAGGTCCGGGTCGGGGAAGTAGCGGTAGTCGGCCGCCTCCTCCTTGCGGCGCTGGAACACGGTGCGGCCGTAAGCGTCGTCCCAGCCGGCCGTCGCCTTCGACACCTTGCCGAAGAGGTAGCCCTTGTCCCTCTGCCACTCCTCGTACTGCCGCTGCGCCTCGTGGCGGATGGCGCGCTCGAGGAAGCGGAAGCTGTTGAGGTTCTTGATCTCGACGATCGGCGTGGCGGCGTGGCCGCCGCCCGGCTGCGGGACGTGGACGTTGACGTTGGCGTCGCAGCGGAGGCTGCCCTCCTGCATCTCGCAGTCGGAGACGCCCAGCTCGCGCATCAACAGCGCCATCTCTTCGAGATAAACCTTCGCCTCCTCCGGCGACGACAGCTCCGGCTTGCTGACGATCTCTAGCAGCGGCGTGCCGGTGCGGTTGAGGTCCACCAGGCTGTCGCCGCCGCGGCCCTGCTCGTCGTGCAGCAGCTTGCCGGCGTCCTCCTCCAGGTGGCAGCGGATGATGCCGACCTTCTTCGTCCCGGACCCGGTTTCGACCTCCAGCCAGCCCTCCGAGCCGAGCGGCAGGTCGTACTGGCTGATCTGGTAGTTCTTCGGCAGGTCGGGGTAGTAGTAGTTCTTGCGGTCCCACTTGGTGAAGCGGGCGATGTCGCAGTTCAACGCCAGCGCGGCGCGCAGCGACAGCTCGAACGCCTTGCGGTTCATCACCGGCAGCGAGCCGGGCAGGCCGAGGCAGACGGGGCAGGTCTGCGAGTTCGGCGGCGCCCCGAACGCGGTGCCGCAGCCGCAGAACAGCTTCGTCCTGGTCAGCAGCTGGACGTGGACCTCGAGCCCGACGACGACGCGGTAAGGCAACTCCGGCATGACACTCCCCTGCGGGCGGCACCTTTCGGATCGAGCCATTCTATCAGCCCGGGCCGGCGAATAAGATGGTGTGTGCGCCCCAGCCTCCCCCGTCGGAACCCCCACCGATGCCCCTCGCGATCGAAACCCGCCGCCTGACTCGCTACTTCGACAAGTTTTGCGCCGTCGATGGCATCGACCTCGCCGTCGAGCGCGGCACCTTCTACGGGTTCCTCGGCCCCAACGGGGCCGGCAAGTCCACCACCATCAAGATGCTCACCGGCCTGCTCGCCCCCACCGAGGGCGACGTCCGCGTGCTCGGCAAGGACATGCTCCACCCCCGCCAGGCCCTCGAGGCCAAGACCCGCATCGGCGTCATCCCCGAGGACCTCGCCCTGTTCGACAACCTCACCGCCCGCGAGTACCTCACCTTCGTCGGCCGCATGTACCTGCTGCCGCGCGACACCCTCGCCCGGCGCAGCGACGAACTGCTCGACCTGCTCGACCTGGCCCGGGAGACGAAGAAGCTCACCCTCGAGTACTCGCACGGCATGAAGAAGAAGCTGGCCCTGGCCGCCGCGCTTCTGCCCAACCCGGACCTGTTGTTCCTCGACGAGCCGTTCGAGGGGGTGGACGCGGTCACGTCGCGGGTCATCCGCGACCTGCTGGCCGGCTACGTCCACCGCGGCTCGACGGTGTTCCTGACGTCGCACGTCCTGGAGATCGTCGAGCGGCTCTGCACCCACGTCGGCATCATCGTCAAGGGCCGGCTCGTCGAGCAGACGTCGCTGGAGGCACTGCGGCAGGGCGGCTCGCTGGAGACGCGGTTCCTCGAGAAGGCCGGCGCCGACCTCGACGCCAGCCCGAAGCTCAGCTGGCTGGAGGAGAACGCCCCGTGAACCTGGAGCACTTCCGCGCCTTCCTCTGGCTCCGCTGGCGGTTGCGCCTCAACCAGCTGCGCCGCGGCGGCGTCGCCAACGTGGTCATCCTCGCCCTGTTCGCGCTGCTCATCGCCGCCCTCGGCGTCGCGCTACTGGGCGGCGGGCTGCTCGTCGGCCTGTTCGCCCTGAAGGATTCCCCGCCCCGCGTGCTCCTCTACGCCTGGGACGGCGTCGTCGTCGGCATGCTGTTCTTCTGGGGCATCGTCCTGCTCGCCGACCTGCAGCGCACCGACCCGCTGACGCTCGACCGGGTCCTGCACCTGCCCGTCTCGCCGACCGGGGCGTTCGTCATCAACTACCTCAGCTCCCTGGTCAACGTCACGCTGATCCTGTTCCTGGCGGCGGCCGCCGGCCTGTCGGTCGGGCTGGTTATCTCGCGCGGCCCGGCGATGCTGCTGCTGTTCCCGCTGCTCGCCGCCTTCTCGCTGGCCCTGACGGCGCTGACCTACCAGTTCCAGGGCTGGCTGGCGTCGCTGATGTCCAACCCGCGCCGCCGGCGGACGATCATCGTGGCCCTGACCGCCTCGTTCATCCTCCTCGCCCAGCTGCCGAACCTGGTCAACCTCGCCGCGGCGCGGCGGCGGGCCGACCCCGACGAGGGCCAAGCCCAGCACCTGCAGGACCAGGCCAGGCTGCGCGAGTCGCTCGCCGAGGGGAAAATCCCCCTCGACGAGTTCAACCACCGGCTCACCGCCCTGCAGGCGGAGTACAAGGCGCGCCAGGAGGACACGAAGGCCCGGCGCCTCGCCGGGTACGAGCGGACGGCTTGGCTGCTGAACGTGGCCCTGCCGCCGGGCTGGCTGCCGCTTGGCGCCGCCGCGGCCGCCGAGGGCGACGTGCTGCCGGCCCTGCTGGGCATCCTCGGCCTGGGGCTGATCGGCGGCGCCAGCCTGTGGCGGGCCTACCGCACGACGCTGCGCATCTACACCGGCCACTACACCGCCGGGGCGGCCCCGCCGCGGCCCGCCGCCGACGCCCCCCGGGCCCCCGCCGGGCCGCCGGCCCCGCCGCGGTCGAGCTTGCTGGATCGGCGTCTGCCGTGGCTGCCGGAGCAGGCGGCGGCGGTGGCGCTGAGCGGCCTGGCGTCGCTGTCGCGCGCCCCGGAGATGAAGATGCTCATGCTCTCGCCGCTGATCATGGCGGTCCTCTTCGGCTCGCTGGCGCTGTCCGGGCGCGGCTCGCCGCCGGAGTACGCCCGACCGCTGATCGTCCTCGGGGCGATGGCCATGGTGCTGATGATGTTGCAGCAGCTGTCGGCCAACCTGTTCGGCTTCGACCGGGGGGGCTTCCGGGTGTTCGTGCTGTGCCCCGCCCCGCGCCGCGACATTCTGCTGGGCAAGAACGTCGCCGCCGCCCCGTTCCCCCTGTTCTGGGGCGCGGTCGCCCTGGTCGGGGTGCAGGTGGTCTACCCGATGCGGCTTGACCACCTCGCCGCGGCGGCGCTGCAGGTCCTGTCGATGTACGTGATCTACTGCATGATGACGAACTGGCTGTCGATCTTCGCGCCGATCCCCATCGCCCCGGGGTCGTTCAAGCCGTCGGGCATCCGGCTGGTGCCGGTTCTGCTCAACCTGGTCGGCTTCCTGCTGTTGCCGCCGCTGTTCTTGCCCGTCGTCCTGCCGGTCGGCCTGGAGTACCTGGCGACGGAGGCGGGCGGCCTGCGCGGCTGGCCGATCAGCCTGGCCCTGTCGGCGGTGACGCTGGTGCTGGCGGTGCCGGTTTACCTGGTGATGGTGGGGGTGCAGGGGCGGGTGCTGCAAGACCGCGAGCAGGCGATCCTGAAGGTGGTGTCGAGCAAGGAGTAAGGGAAAAAAGTGTCCCGCCGGGTCGATCGTGCCGTCGCCCATCAGCACAACCGGTACCCCGGCGGGACATAGGCATTATCGCGGCCGGCGGGCCGACCGGACAGGGGTCATCATTTTTTTTCTGACCCGTTCAGGCGTCGCCCCGCTTCGCCCGTCGCCGCCGGCGAGAATACACCAGGCCGCCCAACGAGCCGGCAACGCCGAGGAGGACCAGCGTCGAAGGCTCGGGTTGGCTGTTGGCCTGGACCGTGGCGTCGATGACCCCGGAGAGGGAATGAATCGGGGCCGACGAGCCGAGGGGGTCGCTCGTGGCCCAGGCGCCGGATAGCGTGGCGGTGCCCACGGCGATCGTGTAGGAGTTCTTGCCGAGGTGAAGGGTTTTCGTCAGCTCCGGGAAGGTGACGGTCAAGTTCACCCCCTGGCTCGTGATCGTCCCGTCCAGGTAGGGTTGAAACGAGGCGATGCCGAACGCGCCGGTGGTCAGGTCGGTGATGGCCAGGTCGATCTGGAGCGGCTGACGCTGGAAGGTTGCCACTTCGCCCGGCCCGACCCACCCGGAGGCGGCCGCGTAGGCGAGGGGGATCGAGGACGAGCCGGTCACCTCTCCCGTGTAGCCGCCCCAGAAGGAAACCCAGGCGGGGGGGCCCGAGGGGTCAACCGACGGGGCGCCCGTCCCGGCCCCCGGCGCGTGGAACCCCGGGGAGGCAATCGAGTAATAGGTCCACCGGATGGGCTCGGCCCGGCCGAACCGCGCGGGCACGGCGAGAACCATCGCGGCCAACAGTAGGCGGGAAAGCGTGCGACTGGGCATCGGGGCTCCGTTCCTGCGTGCGCGAGGAGGATCCAGGGCGAGGCGGGAGTATACGGCGGGGCACGGCGGGTGGTCAACGCGGACCACGGGTTACGCCGAAAGGCCGCCTTGACCGCCCTGCGCCGGGCGGGCTACAACCTGTCCCATGAGCCCCCCCGCTTCCGCCGCGCCGAACCTGCGCGGGGCCGCCCGAGGCCTGTTGCTCGCCTACGTGGCCCTGTCGCCGGTCGTCTTCTGGTACGGCCTGGTCGAGCCGTTCGAGTCGTGCAAGTCCGCGCTTACCCAGTTGACGGCGGTGGCCCTCGCCGTCCTGGGCGTCGCGTCGGGCGGGCTTCGCTGGGCCGACCTCCGCGGCCTGTTCCGCGGGCCGGTCGGCCTGGCGGTGCTGTGTGGGGCCCTGTCCGCGACCGCCTCGACGGCACTCTCGATCAGCCCGCGGACCTCGCTGCAAGGGGCGCTCGACAGCGGCGCCGGCCTCGGCAGCGCCCTCGCGTTGGCAACTCTCTTCGCCGCCGGCCGCTCGCTCTGCCGGGGCGGGCCGCCGCCAGGCGGGTGTCGCGCGCCCCGCTGCCGTCGAGCTGGCAGCTTGTCCTGCGCGTACGCCCTGGTGCAGGCGGCTGGGCCACGACCCGGTCCGCTGGGCCGGCCTGGGAGTACCGCGGCTGGGTGCAGCCCAACGGCACCAGGGCCGTACCTCGCCGGCGCCGTCCTGGCGCTGCCAGCAGTGCTCTGGCTGCGCGCTTGGGCCGCCGGGCACGGACAACGGGCCGCCGCCCAGGCCAGGGGCCGCCGCCCTCACCCCTTGCTGGCCGCGACCGCCGTCGTCCTCAGCCTTTCCCGCTCCCGCGTGGCCTCGCCGGCAGGTTGGCCGTCCTTGTGCTGCTCGCCGGCTGGGGGCGGGCCTTCCGCGGCAACGGGCGGGAGCCCTCCTGCTCGCCTGCCTGACCGCGTTCGTGCTGGTGGCGGCTCGCCCCGACAATGCGTAAAGTCGGCCTTGCGCGCAGCGCGCCCCGTGGGGTCGTCTCCTCGCCCGGCCGGTGGCTGATCTGGGAGGGGCGGTGCGCTGTTCGCGGAGCACCCGTGGACAGGCACCGGGCTGGACACATTCGGCCTGGCGTGGCCCGGGGTGCGCGGGCGGAGTACTGGCGGGTGGAATCGGGCTTCCTGCCGGTGAAGGCCCACAACGACCTGCTGCACGCATGGCCACGCAGGGGCTGCTCGGTGAAAGCCGCCTACGCCCTGTTGCCCGCGGCCCTGCTGGTGAGCCTGGCCCGGGCGTGGCGCGCGGGCGAGCGGCGTGACTGGGTCGTGGCGGCGCGGCGGCCGCCGCCGCGCGTTCTACGCCCAGAACGTCTTCGACTTCATGATCGCCAGCACCTCGGTTGATGGCGGTTGTCGCGGGCCTGATCGCCGGCCTACGCGATCGGGAAGTGGCAGCGTCGGAGGCGGGTCGGCCGCCCTGCCCTGGCCGCCTGGGTGAGGTGCTCCTGGTGCTGTTGACGCTGGGGCAAGGCGGCGGTTGGCTATACCCGTGGCGGCTCGCCCTGCTCGCGCTGGCCCTGGGTTGGGCCGCGGTCGTCGGGCTGGCAGCCGATCAAGGGCGTAACCGACCGTTCTTCTTGCCGATCGGCCTCCCCGCCTGGCGGCCCCCTCGTGCTGCCGTCGCTGGGCGGGGCCCTCGCGGTGTGGGCCGTCCTCTCCCCGCTCCTCGCCAGCGCTGTCATTCCGGGCCAGCAGTGGGAGCGGAACGACCCGCAGGCGGCGTTCACCTGCCGGGTGGGCAGTGCGGCTGGCCCCGGGCTGCGCGTATTCCGGCGGCGGGCCAGGGCGTTGTGGCGCGGACGGGCGGCTGGCGGAGGGCCGCGAGGGCATCGAGGTGGCCTGCCGGCTGGAGCCGCTGTCCGCCGCCCTCCACGCCACCCGCGCCCGCCTCCTGTTCGACCTGGCGCGGGAGGGGGGTGTCGAGGCCGCCGACGTCCTCGCCGCGTTCGGCCGCGCCCTGGCCCTCGACCGGCACGACTGGTTCGCCCGGGCGGATGCGGCGAGGGCCGCCGCGGCGCTGGGCGAGCTGGCCGAGGGCGAGCGCCTGGTGGAGGCGGGGCTGTCGGACCACCCCGGGCTTGGGTTGCTGCTGACCGAGCGCGCGGCCCTGGAGCTGGCGCGGGGGCAACTCGACCGGGCGGAACGCAGCGCCCGCGACGCGCTGAAGGCGAGGTGGTTCGGCGACCGCGAGCGGCCGGACCGGGCGTCGCTGCTGCTGGGGGTGGTCCTGCTCGAGAGGGGGCAGGCCGGCGAGGCGATGGGCCAGGCCGAGGCGCTCCTCCGCCGTCGCGACTGGGAGCCGGCCCGGCAGCTCCTCGCCCGCTGCCAGGCGCGCCTCTCCGCCCCCGCCCCCCTCGCCGATCCCCGACGGCCGCGGTAGATTGACTGCCGCCCGGCCCCCCACCCTCGAGACTCGGCCATGCCTGATCCGATCACGCGCCGCGCGTTCGCCGCCGCCGGCCTGGCGCTCGTCGCGGCCGACGAGAAGCCGAAGGCCCCCGCCGGCCCGACGGAGGCGCCGTTCAGCCGCGACTACGACGCGCCGAAGTTCAAGCCGTCGTGGAAGCGGCCGCAGATCAACCGCCTGCTGGTGCAGGACTTCGTCATCTACGCCCACATGGACCTGCCGATGACGAAGAAGCTCCTGGAAAAGGAGCCGATGCTCATCAACGCCTTCATGGACTGGGGGGCCGGCGACTGGGAGTCGGGCCTGGGCGGGGCGTCGCACATGGGCCGCCGCGACATCGTCTCGTTCCTCCTGGAGAAGGGCGCCCGCATCGACATCTTCTGCGCCGCCATGATGGGCCAGCTCGACGCGGTCAAGGCGTTCCTGACGCTGCAGCCGAAGCTGATCGACGCCCGCGGGCCGCACGGGTTCAACCTGCACTTCCACGCCCAGCTGGCCGGCGACAGGGCGGACGAGATGGTCGAGTACCTCCAGTCGGTCAAGAAGGTCGAGCTGAAGCCGAACCCGTTCCTGAAGAAGGCTGCCAAGAAGCCGGGCTGACCGCCCGGGGGAGCGGGGCCCCGCTCACGGGTGGCCGTCGGCCCCTCGGGGCGGGAGCAACTCCAGGAGCCACGTCAGGAGGTCGTGCGGGGGGAACGGCTTCTGAAGGAAGCCGTTGGCCCCCAGGCCGGCGAACCGCGTCGAGACCTCGGTCTCGCTGTAGCCGCTCATCACCAGCACGGGCACGTCGGCCTGGAGGAGGCGCAGCCCGCGCAGCGCCTCCAGGCCGTCCATGCGGGGCATGGTCAGGTCCAGGAGGACGGCGACCACCTCCTGGCGGTGTTGGCGGAAGAGTTCCAACCCTTCCGCCCCGTCGCCCGCCTCCAGCACCCAGAAGCCGGCAGGCTCCAGAGCCCGCCGGGCCAGGTCTCGAATGGTCGGCTCGTCGTCCACGACCAGGACGGTCCCGTGCCCGCGCGGCGACGGCTCCTCGGTCGGGGCCGCTCTCCCCTCGGCCGGGGCCCCCGCGAAGGCGGGGAGCAGCACCTGGAAAACCGTCCCCTGGCCACGGGCGCTGTCCACCTTGATGGCGCCCCGGTGCCCCTTGACGATGCCGAGCACCGCCGCGAGCCCCAGGCCGCGGCCGGTGAACTTGGTGCTGAAGAACGGGTCGAAGATGCGGGGCAGCGTCTCCGGGGCCATGCCGCAGCCGGTGTCGGCCACCTCGACGCAGGCGTACTCCCCGGCGGGCAGGTCGTGGGCCAGGTAGGCGGAGCGGAGGTCGGCCTCACCCGCCCGCCGCACCCCGGTGCGGACGGCGATGACGCCGCACTGCCCTTCCAGGGCGTCGGAGGCGTTGGTGATCAGGTTCATGACCACCTGGCGGATCTGCGTGGCGTCCCCCTCCACGGTGGCCGGCTCCAGCTCGAGGTTCAGGGAGGCCTTCTTGGACACCACGGTTCCCAGCAGGTTGACCATTTCCTGAACGACCTGGTCCAGGCGCAGGGGCTGGACGATGAACTTGCCCCGCCCGGAGTAGGCCAGCATCTGCTGGGTCAACTCGGCGGCGCGCTGGGCGGCCTTCTCGACCTCCAAGAGCAAGGGGCAGGCGGCCGACCCGGGGTGCAGCTGCATCAGGGCCAGGCTGGCGTACCCGAGGATGCCGGTAAGGAGGTTGTTGAAGTCGTGGGCGATGCCGCCAGCCAGCACGCCCAGGCTCTCCAGCTTCTGCGCGTGCAACAGCTGCGCCTCCAGCCGCCGCCTCTGCTCCTCGGCCCGCTTGCGCTCGGTGATGTCCAGGGTGGTGCCGGCCAGCAGCACGACCCGGCCGGCCCCGTCGCGAACCGCCTCGACCGCGCCGACCAGGTGGCGGACCGGCCCGCGCGCCGGGTCAGTGCGGTACTCCACCGAGACTGGCCCGCGGCTATTCTGGGCCGAGCCCTGCGCCGCCAGGATCAGGGGGCGGTCGTCGGGGTGAACCAGGTCCAGGAACTCCGCCATTGTTGGCGGGCCCAGGGTAGGGTCGCGGTGGTAGTGGCCGTACATCTCCCGCGACCAGTGGCCCAGGCCCGTCGCCGGGTCCACCTCCCAGCTGCCCAGCCCGGCCCGGGCCTGGGCGGAGGCCAGGCTGGCCTCGCTCTTGCGCAGCGCCTGCTCCATCTGCTTGCGCGGGGTGATGTCCTCGACCGTCCCCTCGTAGTAGAGCGCCCGGCCGGCCGCGTCGCGGACGACCCGCGCGCTCTCCGAGACCCAGGCGGGCTCGCCGCCCCTGCGGGTGACCTGGAACTCGAACCCCTGCACGACCCCGTCGGCCTCGATCCGCCTCAGGAACTCCTCGCGGCGGCCGGGCTCCGCGTACAGCTGGTGGGCAATGTCGTCGAAGTGGGCGATGACCTCCTCCGGCGAGGCGAAGCCGTAGATCCGCGCCAGGGCCGGGTTCGCCGTGAGGAACCGCCCCTCCGGGGTGGACTGGAAGAAGCCCTCGACGGCGTTCTCGAAGATGGCCCGGTACTTGGCCTCACTCTGCCGTAGCGCTTCCTCGGCCTGCTTGCGCTCGGTGACGTCCTGGCAGACGCCGGCCATGCGCAGCGGGCGCCCCTGGTCGTCGGTGAAGACCTCTCCCTGGCTGTGGAGCACGCGCACCGCCCCGTCCGGGCGGACGATGCGCTCCTCGTGGCGGAACGGTCGCCGTTGCCGCAGCGCCTGCTCGATGGCCTGTCGGGTCCGGTCCCGGTCCTCGGGGTGGACGCGCGCCAGGTACCCCTCGAAGGTGGCGGCGAACTCCTCCGGCCGGAGGCCGAAGATGCCGTAGAGCGGGTCCGACCAGCTGACGACGTTGGCCGCGACGTCCCACTCCCAGCTGCCCAGGTGGGCCAGCGCCTGGGCGTCCTCCAGCTGCTTGGCCCGCAGCCGCAGCGACTCCTCGGCCTGGCGCCGCTGGCTGACGTCGCGGTAGTTCACCACGATGGCCCCGACGGCCGGGTTGTCCAGGTGGTTGGTGCAAACGCCCTCCACCCAGCGCCAGGAGCCGTCCTGGTGCCGGACCCGCATCAGGAACGAGACGGGCTCGCCCGGGCCCTGGACCGTCCGCCGCAGGACGCCTTCCGCCTGTGGCAGGTCCTCGGGGTGGACCAGCTCCAGCCCCGACCGGCCCAGCAGCTCGTCCGGCGCGTAGCCCAGGACGCGGACGATCGAGGAGCTGGCGTAGTGGAGCCGACCCTGACCGTCGGCGAGGAAGATGGCGTCCGAGCTCATCTCGACCAGGGCCCGGAAGCGTTCCTCGCCGAGTTGGTCCCCCGCGGGACTGTCAGCGCTGACCTCCATCGGGATGGCCTCCGCTTGTCCGAGGTGAGGGAGGTTTGCTTCCTTCCACTATACACCCGCCCCGGCGGGGGTACACGGGAGAACCCTTGCGTGGCCTTTCCGTCTGTGGTCAGATGGGGCGACACGAGTCCCGCCCCGAACCGCGAGTTCCCCAATGCCGCCGCTCGCCATGCTCGCCATCCTGTCGTTGAACGCCGGGCCGAACGTCGAGATCGTCGCCCACCGCGGGGCGTCGTGGGACGCCCCGGAGAACACCGTCGCCGCCCTCAAGCTCGCCTGGGAGCAGAGGGCCGACGCCTCCGAGTTCGACGTCTACCTCAGCAGGGACGGCGAGGTCGTCGTGATCCACGACAAGGACACCAAGCGCACCGCCGGCGTCGAGAGGCTGGTCGCCGAGCAGACGCTGGAGGAGTTGCGCAAGCTCGACGCCGGCCGATGGAAGGGCGAGAAGTTCGCCGGCGAGAGGGTCCCCACCCTGGCCGAGATGCTGGCGGCGGTGCCGGCCGGCAAGCGCGTCTTCGTCGAGGTGAAGTGCGGCGTGGAGGTCGTGCCGGCGTTGGCCAAGCGGCTCAAGGCGTCGAAGCTGAAGCCGGACCAGACCCCGGTCATCAGCTTCGACGCCGACGTCATCGCCGCGGTGAAGAAGGCGCTGCCGGACGTACCGGCGTACTGGCTGGTGAGCTTGAAGCCGAAAAACGGCAAGGTGCCGACCGCGAAGTCGCTGGTCGAACGGGCGAGGAAGCTCGGCGCCGACGGCCTCGACCTGTCCGCGACCGAGGCGCTGGACTCTGCCTACGCCAAGCAGATCAAGGACGCCGGCCTGAAGCTCTACGTCTACACGGTCAACGACGCCGACGTGGCCAGGCGGATGGTCGAGATCGGCGTGGACGGCATCACCACCGACCGGCCCGCCTGGCTGCGCGACCAGCTGTCGAAGTGACCCTTACCTCCGAGATGCTCCCATGACCCACCTCACGCGCCGCTCGTTCCACCACGGCCTGCTCGCGTCGCTGGCCGCCTACGGCCTGATCGAGACGCTGTTCCGCCGCGACGCCTTCGCCGACTCGGTCAAGCCGGTCGTCAACCAGTGGCTCGCCGAGCTGAACGCGTTGTGCAAGGACCTCAAGGCCGAGCACAAGCTCAAGGACACCGAGTTCCAGACGAAGCTCGAAGAGCTGTACCGGCGCGTGGACCTGCCGGATCTGCTGAAGCGGCTCGACCTGGACAAGGTCGCCCGTGAGACGAGGCTGCCCGACAACGGGGCCAAGAGCGTCGGAATCGACCTGACCAAGGTCGAGGGGCTGCCCTCGAAGGTGGCGTTCGGCAAGCAGATCTTCTGCCTGAAGAAGGGCCGCAGCGTCGTGCCGCACGGGCACAGCAACATGTGTACCGGCTTCATCATCCTGCGCGGGACGTTCGAGGGGAAGCACTACGACAAGGTCGAGACGCACGCCAAGCACTACCTGATCAAGCCGACGATCGACCGCGCCTTCGGGGCGGGCGAGTTCTCAACCGTGTCGGACCACAAGGACAACATCCACTGGTTCAAGGCGACCAGCGACGCCGGGTTCATCTTCAACCTGCACGTGCTGGGCTACGACCCCGACATCAAGGAATCGACCGGCCGGCTCTACCTCGACCCTGAAGGCGAGAAGGTGCGGGATGGTTTGATCCTGGCGAAGAAGATGACCTCGGCGGAGTGCCACAAGAAGTACGGTTGACGTTGGAGCTTTGACATGTGTCGAGCGGTGTTATTCCACCTGGCGTTGCTGGCCGGCCTCGCGCCGGCACAGAACCGGGAGGAGAAGGTCCGCGCCGACCGCCAGAAGGTCGAGGCCGAGGGGTTCTGGATCTACAACGACCTCCCCAGGGGCTTCGCCGAGGCCAAACGCGCCAACAAGCCGATGCTCGTGGCGCTGCGCTGCATCCCGTGCGAGGAGTGCGTCAAGCTCGACGACGACCTGGTGAACCAGGACAAGCGCGTCCGGCCGCTGCTGGAGAAGTTCGTCCGGGTGCGGGTCGTCTCGACGAACGGGCTGGACCTGTCGCTGTTCCAGTTCGACCACGACCAGTCGTTCGCCGCGTTCCTGCTCAACGCCGACGGGGCGATCTACGGCCGGTTCGGCACGCGGTCGCACCGGACGAGCTGGTCGGACGACGTCTCCATCGAGGGACTGGCGAAGGCCCTGCAACGGGCGCTGGAGCTGCACGCGGACTATCCCAGGAACAAGGAGGAGCTGGCGCTCAAGAAGGGGCCGAAGCCGGACGTGGCGACGCCGGAGAAGTACCCGCTGCTGAGCGGCAAGTACGGCCCGACGCTGAACTACGCCGGCAAGGTGGTGCCCAGCTGCATCCACTGCCACCAGATCGGCGACGCCCAGCGCGACACCTACCGCGCCCGCGGCGAGCCGATCCCGGAGGGGACACTGTTCCCCTACCCGCACCCGAAGGCGGTCGGCCTGGTCCTCGACCCGAAGGAGTGCGCGACGGTGATGCGCGTCGAGAAGGGCTCGCCGGCCGAGAAGGCCGGCTTCGAGGCGGGCGACGTCGTCACCCGGCTGGGCGGCCAGACGCCGCTGTCGATCGCCGACGTGCAGTGGGTGCTGCACCGCACGCCGGCGGCGGGGGGGACGTTGCCCGCGGAGGTGAGGCGCGGCGGCGCGGCGAAGGCGCTGACGCTGAGCCTGCCGAGGGGCTGGCGGCGGGCCGACGACATCTCCTGGCGCGTCTCGACGTGGGGCCTGCGGCGGATGGCGCTGGGCGGGCTGGTGCTGGAAAGCGACAAGGGCGGCCTGCGCGTGAGGCACGTCGGTCAGTACGGACTGCACGCCGCGGCGAAGAACGCCGGCTTCCGCAAGGGCGACCTGGTCGTGTCGTTCGATGGCCGCGACGACCTCCGCCGCGAGTCCGACCTGCCGCGACGCGCTGAGCGGGCGCCGGCCTGGCGACAAGGTCGCGGTGCTCCGCGACGGCGGTGGCTGTCCGCCTGACGCTGCCGATGCAAAAATAGGGCGAACCTCCTGGCGGCCGTCGGTGTCCGGGGGGAACGGCGGTTCTCGAGCCGCGGCCTGTCGGGAGGGGTGCGGATGGGTGCCTCTGAGCGGGGTGGGACGCGGCCTGGGATGGGCGTTGCCACCTTCGGGCGGTCCGGGCTGGTGCCCGCCGGGTCAGCGTCGAGCAAGCACCGCGAAACCTGTACCACTACCACGGGCCGTCCGGCGAGGGGGTCGCCCGTGTCAGCGGCCGGCTCTGCCACCTGGCGGTCGGCCGGGCCGACTTCCTGGCCGTCGGCGACTGGGTCGCGCTGTGGGAATCGGCCGAGGCCGGCCCCGCCGTGATCGAGGCGGTCCTCCCCCGCGTCAACAAGCTATTCGCGTACAAGCCGGCGGCTCCGGCGACGGCGGCGATCCTGGCCGCCAACCTCGACGTCCTCTTCCTGGTCACCTCCTCAACCTCGACCTGAATCTCCGCCGGGTCGAGCGCTTCCTCGCCGCGGCCGCCCTCCCCGGCTGCCTCCCCGTCGTGGTGCTGACCAAGAGCGATCTTTGTGAGGATGTCGCCGCGGTTGTCGAGGAGTTCCGCAGCCACCTGGAAGGCGTGCCGGTCCACGCCGTCTGTGCCCTGGACGGCGACGGGCTTGACGCGCTGACACCGTACCTCGGCGGCCGGCGGACGGTGGCGCTGCTTGGCTCGTCGGGCGTGGGCAAGTCCACGCTGCTGAACCGCCTGGTGGGACTGGATCGGCAGGAGATCCAGCCGGTGCGCCAGGATGACGACCGCGGCCGGCACACGACGACGCACCGGTTCGGTGCCTTGGCCGCAGGGCGGTCTGCTCATCGACAGCCCCGGCATCCGCGAGCTGCAACTCTGGGCCGAGGGCGCCGACGCCGACGCCGCCTTCGCCGACATCTCTCGGCTGGCGGAGGGCTGCTCGTTCGCCGACTGCACCCACACCCACGAGCCGCTGCGCCGTCCGGCAGGCGATCGCCGACGGCGAGTTGCAGGGGGCGCTACGAGAGTTTCCTCTTCAAGCGTAAAGGCGAGCCTGGCTTACGTGAGGCCCGCACTGGACGGCCGGGCTGCTCCGCGAAGCCGCAAGGAGCAGGAGCGGCGGATCCACCGGGTCTACAAAACGACCCAGAAGCACAACAGGCGGAAGGGGTGGTGAGCCGGCTCAGGCCCCGATCGCCTTGAGGTAGCGAGCGGCCGACCGCTCCACCGACGCCTTGCCGTCCTTCTCGACCGTCAGCCCCGGGAACGCCCCGTAGACCTTCTCGTAGTCCAACGGCTTCACGGCGGCGACGATCCGCCGGATGGCCTTCGCCGGCAGTGGGGTCAGGTTGGGGTAGCTGTACATGAACGACACCCAGCGGCGGCCGCGGCAGACCTGCGCCCGTCGGTCTCGGCGTGCTGGATGCCGCAGGTGACGCAGACGTACTTCGCCTTGCCCATGCCGCCCTCCGCCGCCCGCAGCGCGGTGACGGCCGCCGCCGACTGCTGAAGAAAGGTCCGCCGGGTGCCGTGGTCGTTCATGGCGATCCTCAAGGTAAACACCGGGGCCGTCAGCCTTGTCCCCAGGAGAAAGCTACCGCACCTCAACGGAGGAAGGCAAGGCCCCCACTCACCGCCGAGTCCCCAGGGGACGTCTGTCTCCTATCCACGCACAAGCACGCCTTGACATCTCCACATCGGCCACTAAGGTAGGTGGTTCCCCCTTCGGCCGACGTGTCGCCCTACCGGAACGGGCGTGGTTTGAGGGGTTTGGGCATTGGAGGTAATGCATGCCGTCACGAACGATCTCCCCGGCCCTGGCCGACGTCGAGGCGTCGCTCCGCCTGCTGTCGATCGCCTTCCGCCACGAAGAGGCCACCGGCCGGGAGCCGTCCACGCTCGTGCTCGAGCTGAAAGGGGTGAAGGCGCTGACCGCCTCCGGGCTGGGTCAGCTCGTCTCACTGCACCACCGGCTCGCGGCCACGGGGCGGAAGCTCGTTCTCCAGAACGTGGGGGATGGGGCTTACCAGGCGGTCGCCGCCACCGGGTTGCACCGCCTGCTGGACGTGAGGTCGCCTAACTGACTCGGCCGGCCCGGCCGGGCGGCGGTTTTGCCCCGCCGCCCGGGCCGGGGGCCTTGGGATCGGCGCGGAAAGAGCGACCCGCAGGGATAGGGACGAGCCGCGCACGAAGTAAGCGGGGTGCGTAGCGCCCTGCCCGGTCGTAACGCGGAGCGAGATCGCTGGTTACTTCCTAACCGCTTACTTCGTGCGCGGCTCGTCCAGGCCGGCTTCCGCTGGGAGCGATTCCCGCGCCGGGCCTTACCGGAACAAGCCCAGGTAGAAGTTGAAGAGCTGCGCCTCGTCACGTACCACCGGGAAGCCGAAGTCCAGCGGGACCGGCTTCGGCCCGAGCTGGGGGACCGTCAGCTTCACGCCGGAGCCCTGGATTGTGTACATTCCCTGCCCCTGGATCGAGAAATCGTCGCCCTCCGAGCGAATGATGATTTTGTCGGCCTCCAGGAGTTGTGGCTTGCTTCCCTGGCTGCCCTGAAGGCGGAGCCTTACGCTGCCTTCCAGGACAAGCAGGTTTCTCCCCGAGTCGAAGTTCACCTTGTCCGCGCTGGCAACGAGTTGCTTGCCACCCAGGATGGCCCGCACCTCAGCCCGCTTGCCATCTGAACTGATCTCGACCTTGCTCCGGTCCGGGGCCGGCTTCGCTACCGGCGCGGGAGCCGGGTTGGCGGCCTCCTTCGGACGAGGCGAGTCTTCCGCCGCGCCGCCCCGGCCGAGCAGCCCGCCGCCGAAGGCGACCATCCCGGCCGCGAGGACCAGCGCCGCCGTCACCTTGACCTTCTTCAGAGCCATGGCGTTGAGCACTCCTTCCGTGAGGGCGGCCACCGCCGCCTGATCCGTCCCGCCCAGGCACCCCGCCCGGACGGTGGGATTTTCACCAGCGACGCCGGCACGGGGCGCGTGCGGCCAGGTCAAGGCCGCCGACCTGCGCCGCCGGGCCAGCATCTGGCGGCCCCGGGACAGCCGGCTGGCCAGCGTGCCGACGGGCCAGCCCAGCCGGCGGGCCGCCTCCTCGTGCGTCCGGCCTTCCAGGTGATCGGCGACGATCGCCGCGCGGTTCTTCGCCGGCAGCCGCTACCCTCGTCGAGCAGCGGCCCCAGGTCGTCCGGCGCGGCCGGCGGCGCTTCTCGCTCCGGCAAGGCCGCGACCTTGTCGCTCGGCACCTCGCCGCACCGCGCTCGGCGCCGCCGTCTGGCGGGCGACGCCGTGCAGCCAGTTGGGCAGCATCGCCGCCGGCGACACCGACGCGGCCTTCCTCACCAGGACGAGGAAGGTCGCCTGGAAGGCGTCGTGGGCGTCGTGCGGGTCGCGCAGCTGTCGCCGGCAGACGCCGAGCACCATCGGCCCGTGCCGCCGGACGATCGCCTCGAACGCCTCCTCGTCGCGGGTGGTCACGTACCGGGCCAGCAGCTCCTCGTCGGTCGCGCCGCCGAGGGCCGACCGGCGGAGGTGGTGCAAGATCGCGCTGTTCGCCAACGGGCTCCCTCCCTGGCAGGCGTCTACCTGTCATTCCTCGCGGGGCTCGGTTCCCATCCACGATTTTCCGGTTCGGCCTTCAAGGGGAGGCCGTGGGAGCGGGCCATCTCGAACAGCGCCGGCGGAACTCCCCCAGGTTGTCGCGGACGACGACCACGTCACAGTCCTCGGGGCCGATCGTCAACGTCGGGCCGGGCCGGACGCGGCCGTTGGCGACCCAGACGACGAGGTCGATGAGCCCCTCGCGGCGGCAGGCCTCGACCTCCTCGGCCTTTCGGGCGCCGCCGGTGATGTCGGCGTGCTCTAGTGACTCGCGGACCAGCCGGCCGGGTCGGAGCATGCCGACCTCGTTGGCCACCTCGTGCCAGACGCCCCGGTTGGCGTGGCGGGTCCGGTACGCCTGCTCCACCGTGGCCCCCAGCCGGTCGGCGACGTACTTCGCCAGGTAGTCGCTGGTGGTGCCGGCGAACCGCAGGCCGGTGACGTCGGCGAGGAGCCGGCAGGCGGTGTCCTTGCCCGCCCCGCTGTGGCCCACGAACATGACCCGTCTCACCGGCCGCATCGCGCCCTCCTGACGTCAGTCTACGCGGCCCCCACGGGCGCGGGAATCGCGCCGGCCGGTTGCCGGCGGGCCTCGCGGCGATGACAATCACGACGGGCCGACAATCGCCACGCACCACGGAACCGTCACCATGCGGACGCTCTCCACCTTCCTGCTGCTGTCCCTGAGCCTGCTGCCGGCGCAGGCCCGGGCCGATGCTCACGCCAGGCGCTACCTCTACGTCGTCGCCCCGGGCATCCGCGACTACCTGGAGTTCGGCGGGGCCGGCATCCTCTTCTTCGACATCGACGACGGCTACCGCCTCGTCAAGCGCATCGCCACGCCGGCCAGCGCCGAGAAGAAGCCGGCCAACATCAAGGGCGTCGTCGCCTGCCCCGCCACGCGCCGGCTCTACTTCACCACGCCGCGGAAGCTCTACTGCGTCGATCTGGTCAGCGAGAAGACGCTGTGGGAGAAGGCGCTGCCCTTGGGCTGCGACCGGCCGGCGATCACGCCAGACGGCAAGCTGCTCTACGTCCCGTCGTTCGAGAAGGAGACGTGGAACGTCGTCACCGGCGACGGCGAGCACGTCCACACGGTCACGACCAACAGCGGCGCGCACAACACCGTCTGCGGCTTGGACGGGCGGCGGATGTATCTGGGAGGGCTGAAGTCGAACTACCTCCTCGTCGCCGACACCGCGACGCACAAGGTCGTGAGCAAGGCCGGCCCGCTCGGCGGGGCGGTCCGGCCGTTCGTCGTCAACGCGGCGCAGTCGCTCGCCTACGTCTGCGTCAACGGGCTTTTGGGCTTCGAGGTGGCCGACCTGACGACCGGGAAGCTACTCCACCGCGTCGAGGTCGCCGGGTTCAAGCAGGGCAAGGTGAAGCGGCACGGCTGCCCCAGCCACGGCGTCGGGCTGACGCCGGACGAGAGGGAGGCCTGGGTCTGCGACGCCGCCAACAGCCAGATGCACGTCTTCGACGTGACCACGCTGCCGCCGAGGCAGACGGCCAGCATCGCCCTGCGCGAGCAGCCCGGCTGGGTGACGTTCAGCCTCGACGGCCGGTGGGCCTGGCCCTCGACCGGCGAGGTGATCGACACGAGGACGAAGAAGATCGCCCACGCCCTCAAGGACGAGGAGGGCCGCGAGGTCCACAGCGAGAAGGTGGTCGAGATCCACTTCCAGGGCGGCGTGCCGGTGCGCGCCGGCGACCAGTTCGGCCTCGGCCGCGTGACGACCGCCGTCGCCGCCGATCACCCCGAAGGGGTGGACATGGTCATCCCCTCGGGCATCAAGTGGCAGGACGGCCCGCCGTCGCTGCCCAGGGGGGCGCAGATGGTAGTCCTCGAGGGCGACCCCAGGAAGGAAGGGCCGCTGGTCATGCGGGTCAAGCTGCCCGACGGCTTCAAGGTCATGCCGCACACGCACCCCAAGGACGAGCGGGTGACCGTCCTGGCCGGCACGCTCTACCACGGCATGGGCGCGAAGTTCGACGAGAAGGCGTGCAAGGCGCTGCCCGCCGGCTCGTACGCCCGGACGCCGGCGGGGATGAAGCACTTCGGCTACGTCAAGGGCGAAACGATTCTCCAGCTCAACGGCACGGGGCCGTGGGCGATCGACTACGTCAACCCGGCGGACGACCCGCGCAAGGCGAAGTAGGCGGACATGACCTTCACGGAAGCCGACCTGGAAGACCGGCTCAGCGAGCCGACGCCGGCCGTCGTCGAGACGCTGGCCCGGCTGGACGGCGACGTCGCCCTGCTGGGCGTGGCCGGCAAGATGGGCCCGTCGCTGGCGCGGATGGCGCGGCGCGCCTCCGACGCCGCCGGGGTGCGCCGCCGGGTGATCGGCGTGGCCCGGTTCTCCGGCGGTGGCGAGGGCGAGTTGCGAGCGCACGGCGTCGAGACGGTCCGCTGCGACCTGCTCGACGAGGGGCAGGTGAGGCGCTTACCCGATGCCGCCAACGTGGTATTCCTGGCCGGGCGCAAGTTCGGCTCGACCGGCAACGAGGCCGCGACGTGGGCCATGAACAGCTACCTGCCCGGCCTCGTCTGCCACAGGTACCGCTCCAGCCGGATCGTCGCCTTCTCGACCGGCAACGTCTACGGCCTGACGCCGATGGATGGCCCCGGCTCGCGGGAGGGCGATGCACCTCGCCCTGTGGGCGAGTACGCGATGAGTTGCCCTCGGTCGCGAGCGGGTCTTCGAGCACTTCAGCCGGTCGCTCGGCCTCCCGGTGGCGATCATCCGCCTCAACTACGCCTGCGACCCGCTACGGCGTGCTGGTGGACCTGGGCGCGGCGCGTCCTCGCCGGCGAGCCGATCGACCTGTCGATGGGCCACTTCAACACCATCTGGCAGGGCGACGCCAACGCGATGGCGCTGCGGGCGTTCGACCACGTCGCCAGCCCGCCGTGGGTGGTGAACGTGACCGGGCCGGAACGCCTCTCGGTCCGCGAGGTGAGCGAGCTGCTCGGCCGGCTGCTCGGTCGGGAAGTATGCTTTACGGGGGCGGAGGCCGACACCGCCCTGCTGAGCGACGCGCGGCCCGGCCTGGAGCGGCTGGGGCCGCCGCGGGTCTCGGCGGACCGGCTGATCGGGTGGGTCGCCGACTGGGTGCGGCGCGGCGGTCGGAGCCTGGGCAAGCCGACCCACTTCGAGTCGCGCGACGGGAAGTTCTGAGGGCAGGATGGCCACACACGTTGAACCCTGGGTCGCCGCCTCGCTGCGGCGCGGCCTCGTCATCCCGGCCTGCCCGCTGGCGCTGGACGCCCGCCGGCGGCTCGACCCGCGCCGCCAGCGGGCGCTGGTCCGCTACTACCTCGACGCCGGCGCCGGCGGCCTGGCGGTCGGCGTCCACACGACCCAGTTCGCCATCCGCAACCCGGAGGTCGGCCTGTACCGGCCGCTGCTCCGCCTCGTCGCCGACGAGGTGGCCGAGGCCCCCGTGGTGCGGATTGCCGGCGTGTGCGGGCCCACCCGCCACGCGCGGGAGGAGGCGGCCCTCGCCCGCGACTGCGGCTACCACGCGGGCCTCTTGAGCCTGGCGGCGCTGCGGCACGCCTCGGAAGAGGAGCTGCTAGCGCACTGCCGGGCGGTGGCCGAGGCCCTTCCGGTGGTCGGGTTCTACCTCCAGCCGGCGGTCGGCGGGCGCGTGCTGCCGTACTCGTTCTGGCGGCGGTTCGTCGAGATCGACGGCGTCGTCGCGATCAAGGTGGCCCCGTTCGACCGCTACCGGACGCTCGACGTGGTGCGGGCCGTCGTCGAGGCGGGGCGCGACGACGTGGCCCTGTACACGGGCAACGACGACAACATCATTCCCGACCTGCTGACCCCGTACCGCCTCCAGGGCCGCGGCCACCGGGAGGAGCGGCGGTTCGTCGGCGGGCTATTGGGCCAGTGGGCCGTCTGGACGCGCAAGGCGGTGGAGCTGCTTGAGCATTGCCACCGGCAGGCCGCGGCCGGCCGGGTGCCGCTGGAGATGCTGCGGCTGCACGCCGAGCTGACCGACGCCAACGCCGCCATCTTCGACGCCGCCCACGGCTTCGCCGGCTGCGTCGCCGGCCTCCACGAGGTGCTGCGCCGCCAGGGGTTCCTGGAGGGTGTCTGGTGCCTCGACCCGGGCGAGGGGCTCAGCCCCGAGCAGGCCGAGGAGATCGACCGCGTCTGCCGGGCCTACCCGCACCTGACCGACGACGACTTCGTCCGGGCCAACCTCGACCGCTGGATGGGGGAGTGACCCCCCGCCGCCGTCAGGACGCCGGCTTGGCCGTGTGCTTGGCTGTGGGCGTCTCCATCGTCTCCGGCTTGTGGTCGGCCTGCTCGATCGCCTCCCAGATCGCCTTGGGCGACGGCGTCAGGTTGGGCTTGTGGACGGCGTAGACGGTGCGGGCGTCGAGGTCCACGCGCATCGACTCGACGCCGGCCACCTTGGTGACCTTGCCGGCGATCTTCTTGGCGCAGCCCATGCAGTCCAGCTCGGTCAGCACCACCTTGGTGAACTTCGCCGGCGTCGGCTGCTGGGCCGGCGTCAGCCCCACCGCCGCCACGAGCACGACCACGGCCAGGGCACGGACGTTCCTCGCGTTCATCACACGCTCCTCCGGGGACGGCGCCGCAGCCGGACGCGGCGCGGGTATCGGCTAATACCGAATCGGAGCGGCGGGGTCAACCCGCACCAAGGGCGGAAGGAGTGAGCGTACCGGGCCGCGGTTTCCGGACAGCCGTCTACAATAGTCTGCGATTTGTGAGGAGTAACTGATGACAAACTCCACACCCTCTCCCAAACGACGACTCCGCCGCTGGTTGGTTCGGGGGCTCATTTCCTTCGCAGTCCTGCTTGCCCCCACGATGAAGGTCGCCGAAGGTGCCATGCGCGACAGGGCGTCGATGACCTGTCATTACGTCGCCCTGGCGGTCGAGCGGTTCCGGCTGGCCAACAGGCGCTGGCCGGACACGCTCGACGAGCTGCGGCCGAAGGTTCTGAAGGAAGTGCCTCCCGACCCGTACACCGGCGAGCCGCTCGTCTACGCCGCGCGCGAGGACGGCGTGGTCATCTACTCCGTCGGGGCGGACCTCAGCGACGACGGGGGCAAACTGGAGCTGTCCGGCAAGCCGGGCACCGACCTCGGCGTGCGGCTGTACAACCCCGACCGCCGCGGCCTGGAACCGCTCAAGATGCGGACCGCCGTGGAAGAGGGCGAGCCGCGCACGAAGTAAGCGGAGTGCGGAGGTGCGCCCGGAGAGAGAGCGCCGCCCGAGGTCGCAGATTACTGCCCGACCGCTTACTTCGTGCGCGGCTCGCTAGCCGTCACGGTACGATCAGCACCTTGCCGGCCAGCGTGCCCGACCCGCGCAGCGTGTTCTCCTCCAAAAAGGCGTGCGCCGCCGCCGCCTCGGCCAGCCCGAACACCTTGCCGACCGGCGGCCTCAGCCGGCCCTCGGCCAGCCAGCGGTTGATGTCCTCGGCGCAGCGCCGCTGCTCGCCCGCCGTCGCGTTGAACATCGCGAAGCCGTAAAGTGACAGTCCCTTGACGTAGAACGGCCCCACCGGGAACGCCGGCCGCGCCTGCCGCCCCGCGATGAGGACTATCCGGCCGCGCTGCGCCATCAGCTCGACCGTCCGCGTCAGGTCCGGCTCGCGCTGCGTCTCGTACCACACCTGCACGCCCTGCCCGCCAGTCGCCTGCTTCACCCCGGCGGCGACGTCGTCGCTCTTGTAGTTCAGCACCGCGTCGGCGCCCCAGTCGCGGCACAGCTTCGCCTTGTCGGCGCTACCAACAGTGGTGACGACCTTCGCCCCGACCGCCTTGGCCATCTGCACCACCATCGACCCGACGCCGCCGGTGCCGCCGTTGACGAACACCCACTCGCCCGGCTGCAGGTGGCAGGCGCGGAACAGCCCCAGGTGCGCCGTGATCCCCGTCAGCGCCCCCGCCGCGGCCGCCTGCTCGCTGACGCCCGGCGGGATCGGGTAGAGCCACTCCTCCGGCACCGCGGCGAACTCGGCGGCCGTGCCCTGCCGGCCGAGCAGCCCCTGGTTCGACCCCCAAACGCGGTCGCCGACCTTGTAGCGCGCCGCCTTCGGCCCGACCGACGTGGCGGTGCCGGCCAGGTCGCAGCCGGGGATGAACGGCTTCGGCAGCGGCATCGCCACCGTGCCGGCCCGGATGTACAGGTCGATCGGGTTCACCGCCGACGCCTGGACGCGGACCAGCACCTCGCCGTCGCCAGGCGTCGGTGTCGCCAACTCGCCCACGCGGAGGACATCCGGGGCGCCCGTGGCATGGATGTATGCGGCCTTCATGGTTAATTACCCTCTCAAAACAACCACATCTGTCCCGAACTCGTCCGCGGCGGCCGGAACCGGCTCGTGTCGTACTCCGGCAGCTTGCCGTCGAGGCCGAGTCGCTTCTTGAACAGCCGGAACATCGCGTGGATCTGCTCCGCCATCTCCCCGCCGCCCCGCATCCGCCGCCCGAACCGGGAGTCGTTCAGCCGGCCGCCCCGGGCCTCGCGCAGCCGGCCTTCCAGCTTCGCCCGCATGTCCGGCCGGCAGCGATCGACCCACTCCAGGAAGACGGGTGCCACGGTCAACGGCAGCCGCAAGAGCGTGTGGGCCGCGGCATGCGCCCCGGCGTCGCGGGCCGCCTCCAGCACCGCGGGCACCTCGGTGTCATTCAATCCGGGGATGACCGGCGCGACCATCACCCGCGTCGGAATTCCCGCCTCCGCCAGCCCGCGGATCGCCCGCAGCCGGGCCTCCGGCGTGCTGGTGCGCGGCTCCAGCGTGCGGGCCAGTTCGGCGTCGAGCGTGGTGACGCTGACGGCGGCGTGGACGAGGTTCAGCGCCGCCATCTCGGCCAGCAGGTCGAGGTCGCGCAGCACCAGGGCGTTCTTGGTGATGAGGCTAATCGGCTGCCTCGCCTCCAGCGCCACTTCGAGGCAGCCGCGCGTCAGCTTGTAGTCGCGCTCGCACGGCTGGTAGCAGTCGGTGACGCCGGAGAACATGATCGGCTCCGGCACGTACTTCGGCCGCGCCAGCCAGTCGCGGAAGAGGTCCGGGGCGTTCTCCTTCACGACGATCTTCGTCTCGAAGTCGAGACCGGCATCATAGCCGAGGTACTCGTGGGTGGGGCGCGAGTAGCAGTAGGCGCACCCATTTTGCCCCCTACGCACTCGTCCTCCGCTGGCGCCCCGCCGCCTGACGCAGCCCCAGCCCTACCCCAACCAACGCGGCGCCGTGGCCACGGCGCCGCCCTAGTCGCGCTGCCGTCGGAGGGACGAATCCACGGCACGCGCGGCGAAGTAGCTCGCCGACGCCCAGAAGATCGCGTCCCCGGCCCGCGCCGCCTGCCTGACGGCCGAGTCCTCGCGGTACGAGGTGACCATGTAGTAGGAGGCCACCAGGGCGAGCCAAATGAGGTGGGCCACCCACACCACGCGCCGAGCTACGTCGGTCGCCTCCATGCGACGCCTCCCGGTCAGGCTGCCACCGTCGCGACGGCCGCCTCGGGCGCTGTCGTCCCGGTCGTACCCGTCGCCCTGGTCGGTGGCGTCGAAGTACCGAAGGCAGTGCGGGCAGGTGGTGCAGTCGCTCACCTCCTCGGGAGGGAGCTTGGCGATTTGGCCGCAATGGGTGCAGCGGACCTTCACGGTGCGGGTGGGCATTGGACGACTCCGCTTTGCTGCCTTGTGACCACGCCAGGGCCTACTTCTTCGCCCGCCCCTTCTTCGCCCCCTTGGCCTGCGCCGGGACCGGAAGAGGCCCCAGCGGCGGGTCGGGCTCCGGCGCCGGCTCCGGGTACGCCATGTGGCGGCGCATGGCCCGGATCAGCTCCTCCTTGAACGTCCGGCGGCGCGCCTGGGCGTGCTCGCGGAACTGATCGACCAGGTCGGGCGGCAGCTCGACCGCGACCTGGCGCACCCCCCTCGACGGTCTCTTCGGCATCCCTTCCTCCCCCGGGGACATCTGCTGCATTCTACCGGCCCGCCCGGTTCGTACCAAGGCGAGACTAGGTCCGGGCTAGGTGCTGTACGACGGCAAGATCCTCGACGGCCGCAACCGCCACCTGGCCTGCGAGCGCGCGGGCGTCGAGCCGGCGTTCAGCGAGTTCGAGGGGGACGACGCGGCCGCGCTGGCGCTGGTCATCTCGCTGAACGTGCAGCGGCGGGACTTGACGGCGGCGCAGCGGGCGATCGTGGCGGCGCGGGCGATGGAGCAGATGCCGGAGCGGAGAGGGCGGCCGGGAAAAGATGGGAAGTCTTCCCATGTTTTGTCTCGCGACATTGTCTCCGCCCAGTTCAAGGTCAGTGACAAGGCAGTTCAACAGGCCAAGGCGTTGCTCACCGACGCCCCCGACCTGGCCAATCAGGTGGAGACCTGCGCCCTCTACCTGGCCGCCGCCTACGACCAGTTGCAGGAGCGGCGCAAGCAAGCCGCCCAAAAGGCCAAGGACGCCGAGCGCATCGCCGAGTACAAGGAGGCGATCAGCTGGCGCCGCAGTCCAACAGGCCGCCCGCTCACCGCCATCCCCTGACGATCTCCCGCCCTCACTAGATGTCACCTAGACGCACCTAGGTGCATCTGATAGAATGACCCCTGACCCGCCCCCCGCTGTGGGGGGTGGGGAAACAGGTGGGGCCGGCGCTGCTAGAACAGCCCGGCCCCGGGAAACCCCTGGTTGGAGGGATCTCATGAGCAAGGTTACCACCCCCCGCAACGCCGGCAAGGCCGCCCCGACCCCGTTCCGCGTCGTCGGCGCCCCCCGCGACCGCGTCTGGCTGTCCGGGCGTGGCAAGGTCGCCTACCAGTCCGACCCCGCGGCGTTCCGGCCGCGCGACCCGCGCGCGTACCCCTGCCTGGTCGTCGGCGCGCCCCGGCGGGGCGGGTGGTACTGCTGCATCGCGTTCCGGGTGTGGGGCGGCCTCGACGACGGCTGGCTGAGGCGGGCGCCGGGGGGCTACCGGTTCGACGCCTTCGGCTGCCCGCGCGTCGGCGAGGCGGCCGAGGTCCTCGTGAGCCGGGGCGGCGCGCCCCGGTGCGACTGCCGCCAGAGCCGCCGGGCGCGCGTCATCCGCCTGTACGCCGGGCTGCCCTGCCGCTGCCGCCACGAGGCCGCGGTGGCGATCGCCCTCCACGCCGGCTGGATCAGCTGACCCCTTCCCCATCCCGGCCGGCCCGCACGTCGCGGGCCGGCCCCTTCCGTTCCCCAACGACGAGGTAGGACGATGGCATCGACGACGACACCCCGCGGCAGGACGCGCGGGCGCATGCGGTACGAGGCCGCCGAGGCCCGCCTGGTGGTCGCGCTGGAGCACGCGCGCGACGCCGCCGACGAGCTGCTGGCCCTGGACCCGCACCGGCACCCCGGCGACCCGCCGGGGGCGACCCGCTACCCCGTGGACATCCCGCGGGATAGGGCGTGGCTCATGACCGTCGAGGAGGTCCGCCACCTCCGCTGGCTGTTGGAGCACTTCGCGTGCACGCTCACCGACACCCTGTCCTTGGAGGGTGATCAGATCCTGGGGCGGATGCGCGGCCGAAACGCCTGACTGACGAGGAGCACCCGATGGAACACACCGACGCGATGAACGACATCGACGTTGCCCGCCTGGTCGGCATCTCTCAGGTGACCGTCCGCGGGCGGGGCGGCAAGCCAGCGAGCGTCAAGGCGATCCGCGACTACATCCGCACGGGCTGCCGCCCCCAGGGGTACGACGGCGAGCCGGTCTACCTCAAGGCCGTGCGGATGGGCCAGGAGTATTGCACCCTCCCCGAGTGGGTGGAGGAGTTCGAGAGGGCCCGCGCCCGGGCCGGCCTGGTCGCGGCCCGCCCGTCGCCGAAGCCCGCCCCGGCGCGCAAGGCACTGGCCGAGCACAGGCGGGCCGAGCGCGAGTGGGCCGAGTGGCGACGGGGCAAGCGCCGGCAGGGATGACCGGCGTCACTACAACAGCGGGGCCGGCGCACGTCGCGCCGGCCCCTTCCGCTTACTGGGGGTGGCCGTGAGGTGCCTGTCGGTCCGCCAGCCGTTCGCCGAGCTGATCCTGAGCGGGGAGAAGCGGAGGGAGTACCGGTCCTGGCGAACGTCGCACCGGGGGCCTCTGCTGATCCACGCCGGCAAAGAGGTCGATCGGGAGGCGCTGGCCGAGTCCGGCCTGGACGCCGACGAGCTGCCCCGCGGCGCCCTGGTCGGCGTCGTCGATGTCGTCGGCTGCCGGCGGCTCAAGGGGGGGTTCGCGTGGGTGCTGGAGTCCCCCCGCCGGCTGCCCCTGCCGATAGCGTGGCGGGGGCAGGTGGGGCTGTTCAACGTCGAGCCGATCCACGTCCTGGGGCTGACTCCGATCCTTCAGGGGGACACCGATGGCGAGCAGTAAGACGACGGTCGTCAACGTCAGGGGGAAGAAGTCCGGCTACGTCTACGTCGGCCGGGCCGCGGGCCGCGGGCGCTACAAGGCCAGCGCCTGGGGCAACCCGTTCAAGGTGACGGAGGACCAGGACATCCACGAGGTCTTGCTCCGCTACCTCATGCACCTGCTCGACTCGCCGAAGCTGCTGGCCAAGCTGCCGTCGCTCCGGGGCAAGGCGCTGGGCTGCTGGTGCGTGGACGACCCCGACCCGGCCGCGACCGACCCGGGCGACTACTGCTGCCACGCGCAGGTCCTCGCCGCGCTGGCCGACGGCCCCTTGGGCGAGCCGCGCGACTGACCGCCCGCCGGCGCTCACGGTCCGGGCGGCACGCCCGGCCCGGCCAGCGCGGGGCCGCGGGCGGGCGGGCGGACGCCGGAGAGGCCGTTGGCAAGGTTGCTGATGTCCTGAAAGAGCATCTCCTGAATCTCGCGGTCGGTCATGCCGCCGTTCCCGCTGTACCTCTTGGCGATTTCGGACAGGTCCTTCATGGCCTTGCCGACCCGCTCGAGCGCCCCGTTCCAGTCGAACGTCGCCAGCTTGACGACCACCTCCAGAATCGCGTTGAGGATCACGCCGGCGCCCTCCACGCCCTTCGCGAGGGTGTTCACCACGTCCTTGATCGCCGACATCCAACCCACGGCGGTCTCGGCCGCCGCCCCGAGGATTTCCACGACGACGCGCTTGATCGGCAGGAGGATCTCCCGCAGCTCCTGCGACAGGCCCGAGTAGGCGTCGTTCAGGCGGGCCAGCGACGGCCCCAGCTCCTGCGCCTCGCGGATGTCGGCGAACGTGTCCCGCACCTCGCTCCTGGCGTAGGACGACGCCAGCCGGGGGCTGTACGCCGACAGCTCCTTGCCCCGCCCGACGAACGACTCGACCACGTCCTTGGCGGACCGGAAGGCCGTGGTCAGCGCCTTGACCTCGGCCTCCATCACCTGGCCGGCCACCGGGATCTTGCCCAGGTGGGTCGCCACGGCGTCGGCCGCCCGCATGACGCCCTCGCCGTTCTGGTTCCGCGCCAGCGCCGAGCCGGACTGGCCGGCCAGGGCGGCGGCCTCGCCCAGCCGGCGGTACCGGTCGGCGACCGCGCTCGCGGCCGCGTCCGCCAGGGCCAGGCCCCCGGCGGCGCCCCCGCCCGCGGCGCCGGACGCGGCGCCGACCAGGCCGGCGGACTCGCGCATCCCGGCGGCGGTCAGGAGCTGCTGCACCCCCTGTGGCCGGGCCGGGCCCGGCGCCGGCTGGGGCTGGGGGCGCGGCGGGGCTGCCGGCTGCGCCTGGGCCGGCGGCTGGGGCCTTGGCAGGGGGGCGGGCGCCGGAGTCGGCGCCGGGGGCGTCGGCCGGGGCGGCTGGGGCGGCGCGGGCCGCCAGTCGTGGGCGAAGGCCGGCTCCGCGCCCGCGTCCCACGGGGGCCGCTGCGCCGGCCGGGGCTGCGCCTGCGGGGCCGGGCCGGTCGGGAAGGCCGGCTCCAGGGCCGTCGTCCCGGCCCGCGCCGCCGTCGTCGCCTGGTGGGCGAGCCGGTCGAGCCGCCCGCGGCCCGCCTCGCGCTCGTCGCTGCCCCGCTGCCAGCGGTAGTGCCCCTCCCAGGCGGCGCGGGAGTGCTGCCAGTCCCCCGGGGGCGCGGGGATCTCAGGCCGCTCGGCCGGCCGGGGCGCGGGCTGGGTCGCGGCAGGGGAGGGCGCGGCACGCGGGCCGGGCGCCGCCGGGGCCGGGCGCGGGGTCGGCACCGGCGCCACCAGCGCGGGGGGCGGGGTTGGGGCGTTGGGGGTGTCGTCGTGCAGCTCGATGACCAGTCGTGCCGTGTCCATCGTCGTCCTCCTCCAGGTCGTCCCAGTGTACCCGGAGGGGGCCGCGGATGGCACCGCGGCAGGGGCGGCGGGTGGAGGTCTGGACTTCTCGCGCGTGCCCGCGGGCACCGACCCGATCGCCTACGTCGTCTCGGAGAACCTGCACCGCCGGCACCTCGACGAGAGTCAGAGGGCCATGGCCGGGGCCAGGGCCAAGGCGATGTACGAGGCAGAGGCGAGGACCAGGCAGAGGGCGGGGAAAAGCGCCGACGGGAAGGCGGGGGGCCGCGGGAAGAAGAAGGAAAACCCTGGGGCAAATTTGCCCCAGGGTAATGGCCGTGCGCCGCGGTCCCGTGACAAGGCCGCCGCCGCCGCCAACGTCTCCCCCCGCTCCGTGGACGCCGCCAGCAAGGTCCTCAAGGGCGGCACCCCCGACCTGGTCAAGTTGGTGGACGCTGGGAAGGTGTCGGTGTCCGTGAAGATTAAACTTCTCGCCCGCGCCTGCCTGTGCCCCCGCACGCGAAGCAAACGGCGGGCCTGCGCAGCTCCGCCGCCCGCGAGGCGGGGCTGGAGGCGGTGCCGGCAATCACCTTCGCCAGTCGCGACGAGTTGGACATCTTGGAGGCGCTGGTCCACGACAACAAGCAGCGCGTCAAGACCAAGGAGCAGTTGGCGGGTGAGGCCGACCTGCTCATGGAGGTGGAGGGGGAGCGGGCGCGGAGGCGGCAGGTGGAGTTGGCCGGCAGTAGGCCCAGCAAGGGCGGTCCCGACCTTAGGGAAAATGTTCCCGAAGGTTCGGATGCAGGCCGAGCCCGCGACAAGGTCGGCAAGGCGCTCGGCGTCAGCGGCAAGACCGCGGAGCGGCTGGCCAAGGTCGGGAAGAAGATCCGCGGGTCTCTGAACCTGCACCGGCGGCACCTGAACGCGGGCCAGCGGGCGGCGGTGGCGGTCGAGATCGAGCCGATGCTGGCGGCGGAGGCGAAGGAGCGTCAAAGAGAGCAAGCTCGTCGAAATCAACCCCAGGCCCAGAAGGTGGAAATCCTGCCACCTATTGAAACGGCCAAAGCGCGTGACGAAGCCGCCGCCCTCACCGGAACCTCCGGCCGCTACGTCCAGGATGCGAAGAAGGTCAAGGAGCAGGCGCCCGAGCTGCTGGCAAGGGTGAGGGCGGGGGAGCTGAGCGTACACCGGGCCTGTCGGGGTGCCGCGCTGGTGGGGCGTTGCAGCCTGTGCGAAGGCTCCCCAATTCTTTGGGTATCCTTCGTGACAACGCGGTGCTGCGCTGGTGGGGCTACGGACGGACCTCTACGAATTTCCTTACCAGCTCTCCGTGGATCTCACCCGCGTGGTGGCGGCAGTCTTCAAGTCGCGCCAGGCAGTGCGAACAGTCATCGCGGATTTCCGGTGTTGCTTCCTTCTGCGCCTTCCGTAGCACGCTGATGAGGTCATTGCAGCTCTCCCAGTACGAGTGGGCTAGCTCGATGGCCACTTGCCATTCTTCCCGGGAACGGCGATCGGCCACGCTCAGGAGCGGCCTCACTATCACCTCTAGCGTCAACTCCGCGCCGCGGATCAGGTGGACTAATCGCCCGACTCTCCTACAGCCTTCCTCGCTCGCCAGGTCCAGGCGATTCAAGAAAAGCTGCAAGTGGCCGATGGCTACGTAAGTCAGGCGGTTCCTGAAAACGTAGAGTTCCGCGGCGAGCGATCGCTCGTAATTGAAGCGTTCCATTTCCGGCGACAAATGCGATAGTTCCTGAGTGGACATACCCGCCTCCTGCTGGGACACTCGCATCATGTCACCGGCCCCGCCGCCCGGCAAGGCTCACTCGTCGGCCGGCCTGAACCGGAGCAGGCTCTCCTCGACCCGGCCGAGCAGCTCCTGCGCCCGGTCGCGGGCGGCTGCGAGGCCCTCCGCCAGGCGCTTCTCCGGCCCGGACGCCGCGCCCCGGTAGCGCCCCGTGCAGCCGGCCCCGAGCATCTTCCCCACCAGCCGGAACGCGGCAGCCGCCCCGTCCAGGTCGTCCTGGCCGTGCGCCCCCTCGCCCAGCAGCTCGGCCAGCTGGTCGAGCATGACGGTGAGCATGTTTACGGCGGCCAGCATCTCGACGCACTCCCGCCGCTCCGGGGGGCCCTGCCGGGCAAACCTCCCCCGCAACGCCTGCATGGCGTCCTTGAGCATCTCGGCAGCGATCCGCAGTGCCATGGCTCCCCCTCAGTCGTCGTCGAGTGCCAGCAGACCCTGCCTATCGCGGACCTGGTCCAGCAGCGTCCGCACCCCCTCGCGCGTCTCGGCCAGCTTGTCGATCAGGCGGCGCCGCGAGGGCGTCGCCTTGTCGTAACCCGGGCCGGTGTCGCGTGAGCTGACCGCCTTCAGGACGGCCTGGAGGGCGCCGGCGCAGGCGGTCAGCTCGGCGTCGGCGTGGCCCACCCCGCGGGCGTGCAACGCCTGGGAGACCTCTCCCAGCATGACATCGAGGAGCCTGAGGCCGCGCTCTATGTCGCGGTGGTCCTCCGGCCTCTCCGTGGGGTGTGCCAGCCGGCGACGCAGCGACGCGACTGAGTCCGCGAGCATGGCCGACATCGTGAGTAGCAAGGTCGCCTCCGGCGGCTGGGACGCCGGCCATCATGGCACGGCCGGCGGGCGGGTGCAAGGGGCGCCCGTGCGGCATCTGACACGGCCGCCGAGCCGCTCCACGGATTTTTCGGATTTTTTAAGTCGAACAGAGGAGCCAGCTTGCGCCACTTCGCGACCGAGCCGCGCTTGTGGGGTGGGACGGCAGCGGGCAGTCTGGGACGCTGTGACACGGCACCAGCCCACATTGGAGATTTCCTATGTCGTCGATGACCACTGAGGCGACGCCCCCGACCTGGCTAACGGTGAGACAAGCCGTCGAGTACGGGAGGATCAGCCGGTCGTCGCTCTACCGGCTGCTGTCCCAGGGCCTCCTGGCGGCGCGCAGGCCGCACGGGGTCCGCCGGACGCTGATCCGGCGTGACGACCTGGACCGGGTGCTGATGGGCAGCGAGTGAGAGCGGCCGGCGCGACAGCGCCGGCCGCTGGAGGTCTGCTCGCTGGGTGCGTCGGGGGACGTGGACGGCGAGCGCCAACTCAGGAGGAGTCGTGGACACTGTAGCCAAAATGTGGCTGTCACACAAGCCGCGCGGCAGGGTGACACGGCCACGTCAGTCAGAGGTCTCTCCACAGCCTCCATCGCTGCTGGCGAGGCACGTCGGGCCGGCCCAGCTCGCGGAGGTACAGCTCCAGATCGAGCAACGCAAGCGCCGTGACCGGCTGCTGGCCCGCCGCGTCGTGGACGGGGGGAAGTCATGACCTCCTCCTGGGTCAAGATGCGGACCGACCTGCCACGCGACCCGAGGGTGCTGTCGATCGCGGAGCACCTGGCCCGGCACAGCCCGATGGTGCGGGCGCTGACCCAGCCGCCGTCACGTGACGGTGACGTGACGGCGGCGCTACGCCCCGTGACGGTGGCGCTCGCCGTCACGTCGCTGCTGCGCATCTGGACCGTCGCGAGGGAGCAGGCGCGGGCCGAGGGCGACGACCAGGTCCTCGACTGCGCAGGGCTGGACACCCTCGATCACCTGGCGGAGGTGCCCGGATTCGGCCAGGCGATGGCGTTTGTTGGCTGGGCCGTCGAGGAGACCGACGACGCCGGCCGGCCGCGGGTCAGGTTCCCTAAGTTGTTGCGCCACAACGTCGCCGCGGAGGACCGCCTCAAGGAGTTCTCCGCGGAGAGGTCGCGGCGGTATCGCCAAAGGAGGCGCGACAGAGACCAGGCAGTCCGCGACCCTCACGGCGCGGCCGTCCAGCCAAATGGCTCCGCCGGCCCTTCGGACGGCGTCACGCCAGCGTCACGTGACGGTCACGTGACGGCGTCACGTAACAGTACAGTACAGTACAGTACATCTCCCCCTAACCCCCAAGGGGGGGACGGGGCGTCCTTGTCGCCTTCGGCTCCCGGGAAGAAGCGGAAGCGCGAGACGGAGGTGGAGGCGGTCGCCAAGGACCCGGGGTTCCAGTCCTTCTGGGCGGCCTACCCAAAGAGGGCCGGCAAGTACGACGCCCAGAGGGCGTGGCTCAAGATCAAGCCGGCCCCGGGTCTCGTCGAGGTGATGCTCCGGGCGGTCGCCGCGCAAGTGAAGACGGACCAGTGGCAGAGGGACGGCGGTCAGTACATCCCGCACCCGGCGACGTGGCTCAACGGTCACAAGTGGGAGGACGAGGTCGGCGTTAGCGCCCCGGTCGGCCACTCCGCTGACCAGACCCTCGCCGACCAGGCGCGCCGCAAGGCGGAGCGGCGGATGCGAAAGGAGCAGGCGTCCGACGCGGGGACGGTCCGTGCCTCCTTCGCGAGGAGCGGGGGGCCGCACGCATGAGCCGTAGCAGCGGCGTGGCCCAGGCGGGCGAGCGGGACCTGATCTTCAGCGAGCGGGCCGAGATGGCACTGCTCGGCACGATGCTGAACAGCCCGAATGAGATCGGCGAGGTGCTCGCGCGGGTCCGCGAGGATGACTTCTACCGCGACGCCCACCGCAAGCTGTTCCGCGTGGTGGTGGACATGGCGGCCGGGAGGAGGCCGCTGGACCTGGCCCTCGTCGCGGAGGAGGTCATACAGCGGGGCTGGAAGGAGGATCTGGGCGGAGACCGGTTGTTCCACTTCATCGCGGAGGTGTACGACGCCGGGGGGTCCAGCATGGCGCTGGAGTCGCACGTCGCCGTGGTCAAGAGGTACGCGGTTCGGCGCGCCGCCCGGAGGGTGGGTCACGACATCGTCGCGAAGGCGGAGGACGCGGGCATCGAACCCGACGACCTGCTCGACTGGGCCGAGGGCGCCGTCTTGGCCCTAGCCGAGAGCGGCGTCAGCGCCGAAGGGCACACGGCCGCCGACGTGGTCGGCGAGGTCTACGACCTGCTCGACCGCCTCAAGGTGGACCCCAGGGCCGGAGGCGTCTCGACGGGGCTGTCCAGCCTCGACGACCTGCTCGGCGGCCTAAGGCCCGGCGAACTGGTCGTCGTGGCGGCGCGGCCGAGCGTGGGCAAGACGGCCCTGGCCGCGACCCTCGCCACGAACGCCGCTCTAGCGGCGCAGGTGCCAACGTTCTTCGTGAGCCTGGAGATGCCGCGGGTGGACCTGGTGAGCCGTATGGTCGCCGGCCTCGCCGGGGTGGACTCGCAGGTGTTCCGCACCGGCGAGCTGATCCAGGACGAGGTGGCCAAGGTAAGCGCTGCCGGGGACCGCCTGCGCGCCGCCCCGCTGGCGATCAGCGACCACCACTCGCAGGGGGTGCTCCGCATTGCGGCCTCCGCCCGACGCCGCGTGGCCCGCGACCGGCTGGGGCTGTTGGTGATCGACTACTTGCAGCTGATCGAGCCGGACAACACCCGCGACCCCAGACACGAGCAGGTGGCCCGGATCAGCCGGCGGCTGAAGCTGATGGCCCGGGACTTGGGAATCCCGGTCGTCGTCTGCGCCCAGCTGAACCGCGAGTCGGAGCACCGCTCCGACCGTAGGCCGCGGCTGTGTGACCTACGGGAGTCAGGGGCGATCGAGGCGGACGCCGACTCGGTACTGTTGTTGCACCGGCCCGACGATCGCCCCGCCGACCTGGACGTGATGGTGGCGAAGAACAGGAACGGCCCGGTCGGCGAGGCGATCCTCCGGTTCGAGCGGCGGACCGGGAGACTCACCGACCCGCACGGTGAGGCCGGGCTGTAGGAGGGATCATGCCAGAGCGGCCCGACCGCGAGCAGTACACGCTGACGATCCGCGACGTTGCCCGGCCCGGCGACGCCCCGCCCGCGGTCCGTTTGCGGCTGCTGCTCAAGCGAGCCTTGCGGTCGTTCGCGTTCCGGTGCGTCGGGGTCGCACAGACGAAGGGAGTCGGTGATGAGCAACTACGAGCCGACGACGAACAACGACCGGCCTGACGTGGCGCAGCTGGTAATCATGCTGGCCCGGTTCTACCGCGTCGAGCTGCGCCTCGACGACGCGGGCGAGCTGGCCTACTCGCCGGCCCCTCTCGGTGCCGAACACGTCGTGGGCGTGATCGAGGCCCACAGGCCCGCACTGACCCGGCTGCTGCGGCCGGAGCCGGACGACCGGTTCGTGAGGCTTGCCTTGGAAGGCCGGGTACGCGAGTTGGAGGAGCAGCTGACCCACTTCGTGCTCGCCCCGGCGCCAAGACCGTCATTGGTGCCGGGGACGAACTGATCCTGGCTCACGCAGGCGCGTTGGCGCCCACGCACGCGAGAGGAGCAACGATGGGGCGACGACGGCGGAAGGAGCTCGAGCCGGCAGGGGTCGAGATCGGCGGCATGGCGGGCGGCTGCCTCCACGACCTGGAGGAGGTCCGCCGGCTGGCGCAGGCGATCGCAGGAGAGATCGGCCCGGGGGACGAGTTGCCCCGGCGGGTGCTGAACCGGTGCAGCCACCGGCTGCGGGTCGCCCTGGAGAGCCTTCGCAACGTGGCGGGCCTACTGTCCGACGAGGCGCAGTGCCGCCGGGAGAGGGAGGGTGGCGACGAGTGGAACCTGTAACGAACAGGCCCCCGCCGGGACGTACCCCGGTGGGGGCCTGTGACGACGCAGTACAGTGGGCAGCACAAGGGGTGTGGGAGCGTCGCCGCACCCATGGCATCGACACCGCCGCCACCTCACATTCACCGCATGGCCCCGGATCTCCTGGGAGATCCGGGGCCCACGTGGTAGGGGTCGGCACGGGCCGCGCAGCCGTCATGACCCCACCTGCCGCGAGTGCATCCGAGTCCGAGGCGGGGTAGGATGCGCACTGGTTCGATGGCACCCGACGAGGAGGACAGAGGCGATGAGCAAGCTACACCCGGCCAGGATGTCCCAGGGCGGCGACGAGGTTCCCGCCTCGACGCGGAACGCCGAGACGTTGAGGAACGACGACATCGTCCAGGCGCAGCAGCGCTGCTGGGCTGAGGCCAAGCGGTTGATGGAGCTGGCGGAGGAGGTGGGCTATCGAGCCCAGCAGAGTGCCGACGCCTTGGTTCTCATCGAGACCGCCATCGGCGCGATGAGCGGGTCGAGCGAAAAGCTCGGCGGCCTAATCGTCCAGCTGAAGAAGAAGAAGCGGCCTGACACCGCCTACGGCCGGGACGCCGGGTGAGCAATGAAGAAGCCCCGCAAGAAGGGCGCCCCGTCGGCCAGGTGGCTCGCCGCGTAGCGGCGAGCCACGCGGCAGGTCGAGCATTCCCACTGGAGCAGCACATGACGGCGACAAAGACCAAGGCCAGGCAGCGCGTCGAGGAGACGCCCCCCGCCCCGGAGGTGCCCGCTGACCAGCCGCCGGCCCCGGCCCCGGAGTGGCGGCTGACCTCGGCCGAGATCAAGCAGATCGCCCCGTACACCGGCGACATCCCCGACCACGAGGCCGGGCGCGCCGCCGGCGACGGCAGGCCCCGGTTCAGGAGCGTCACCACCGGCCCCGGCACCACCGTCCTGGCGCTGGTCGTGGAGCGGGACGGGCTGCCCGGCGAGGGGGGCGCCCTCGCCCAGGCCGAGTTGGTCCGCGAGGTCGAGGCCGCCTGGGAGGGCCACCCCGCCAACGCCGGCTGGCGGCTCGCCCTGGCCAAGGCGACCCGGGCCGTCGAGGAGGTCCGCCAGTCGCGCGCGGAAGCGGCCCGGATCGAACAGGAGATCGCCGACCTGCTCGCCGGCGAGGACAGGCCGGGCCTGTCCCGCGAGGTCGCCGGCAAGCGGAACGAGGCCCACCACACGCGCTGGGCCGCCGCGGAGGGCGTTGACGAGGTCCTGGAGGCCGCCCGCAAGGCCCGCGACCTGGCCGCGGTCGAGCTGGGCACCCTGACGCGGCTGACGGCCGTCCGCCTGTTCGGCCGGGCCACCCAGGAGTACCAGGCCGCCTACAACGCCCTCCTGGCCGGCGGGGGCGTCGGGTCGCTGGACCGCCTGGCCGCGGCGATGGC
This sequence comes from Gemmataceae bacterium, assembly GCA_046350195.1. Classification (GTDB taxonomy): domain Bacteria; phylum Planctomycetota; class Planctomycetia; order Gemmatales; family Gemmataceae; genus CALDUY01. The sequence continues at coordinate 31,398 of JAXMAW010000022.1, read as the reverse complement.
CGCGTGGGACTACTACCGCTCGATCGGGCAGATCCACACCGGGGCGACGGCCCACCTGATCGGCCCGGAGGTGCCGCCCTCGCCGGCCGAGCGGCCCGCCCCCCAGACCACGTCCCTGGTCATCAGGACGAAGATGGTCAGGCAGACGACGCCCACGGTACCCCCCAGCAAGCCCCCGGCCGTGCCGCCGTTCTACGTCCATCGGCGCGACGGCCCGGACGGGTCGAGCAGGCTGCAGGGCGAGCCGCCCCCCGACGCCGGCATCCCGCCTGCCCCGGTCGCCAGGCCGCAGCCGATGGGGCCCGTTGACCAGGGCGACGAGGTCGCCCAGGCCAAGGCCGCCGCGGCGCGCCGCCAAGAGCAGGCGCTGCGCAAGGCCAAGGACCAGGCTTCCGGGCTGTCGTCGTGACGCGCGGCCTGCTGGTCCCGTGGGGGCTGCGCCGCGCGGCGTGGCACGAGGCCGGCCACGTCGTCGCGGCGCGGGCGGTCGGCATCCGGGTGCGGTCCGTCGAGGTCGGCACCAGGGGCGGGGCCACTCACTTCGCCCTGCCGCCCCGGATGACCCCCGACGCCGCGTTCCGGCTGCTGGTCCTCGCCGTCGCCGGCGAGCAGGCCGAGCGGCTCCGCTTCGGCCGCGACTGCGGCGAGCCGTGGCCCGGCGCCTGGGAGGGGGACCGGGAGATCGCCTACGACCTGGCCGGGCCGGCGGCGGGGGTGGCTGAAGGTCTCGACCCGCCGACCGCCATCCGGCTGGCGAAGGCCGACGCCAGGGCGATCCTGCGCGACGACTGGCCGAGCGTCCGGCGGGTGGCACGGCGGCTGATGCGCGGGTAGAAAAGAGCCGGCCTCCCCCTGGGTTGCCCCAGATGTCGCGGGGAGGCCGGCCTGGAGCAGCCCGACGAGGGCTTCGAGGCGTGACACTCCCAGGCTACCGCCGCGGCCCCGCACCCGCCAGCGCGGCAGGGTGGCCAAGCTGACGCCGTGATTGCGCCCCTTCACCGTGCGGAAGCCGTTTCCCGAAAACGGGTTGTGGCTCTAGATTCTGCCTGCCGAGTCACTAAAATGACTGAGCCAGCCCCAGCTGATTCCTGGGACTGGCTCTCCACCATCACCCTGACCAGGAGGGCAACGATGTCGTCACAGGTGAGTCTAGCGAACGCGCGCGCCGTCGCCTACGAGCGGATGTCTACGCATCGGCAAGGTGAGTCGGTCGAGGACCAGCTGGCGTGGGCCGAGCGGGTCGCGCGGGTCGAGAAGCTGACGCTGGTCCGGCACTTCGACGACCCGGGCATCTGCGGCGACGACGCCCGCCGGCCCGGCCTGGCCGAGCTGCTGGCGTTCGTGGACGCCGAGTTCTTCGCCGACCGCCAGGTCTCCGCGCTGGTCGTCTGGGACCTGGACCGGCTGTCCCGCGCGTCGAGCGTGAGGACCGCCGCCATCCTGTCCCGGCTCATGGACGCCGGGGTCACCCGCGTCCTGACCCGGACGGGCTGGGTCGATCTGACCTCGGAGATCGACCTACTGTTGATGAACGTCAAGGCGGACTTCACGGCCGCCGGCTACGTCAAGTCACTCAGCGCCAACGTCACCCGGACGTTCCTCAAGAACGCCAGGGAGGGCAGGCGGTCCGGCGGCCGGATACCCCGCGGGTACAGGGCCGCCGAGGGTGGCAAGCTGGCCCTGGGCGACGCGGGGGAGGTGGAGCTGGTCCGCTGGGTCTTCACCGCCTACGCGGACGACGCGGAGGCGACGACGACGAGTATAGCCCGGGACCTCAACGCCCGCGGCGTGGCCACGGGCCGGCGGGGCAAGTTGTGGCGGGCCAACGCGGTCCGGGTCATCCTCCAGAACCGGGCCTACCTAGGCGAGGCCCGGTGGTTCAGCAGGGCGACCGGGAAGTACAGCGTCGTCCGCGGGGGCGAGGTCGCCGCCACCAGCACCGGCGAGAGGGAGCAGGCCCGCCGCCGCCGCGGGCTCAAGCGGCTCCCCCCGGCCAGGGGTGACGCCATCGTCGTGCCGGACGCCCACCCCGCCGTCATCGACCCGGACCTCTTCGGCCGGGTGCAGGCCAAGCTGGCGTCGAGGAGGGATCACCGCGGCCCGGCCCTCCGCGACCGCTGGCCGCTCGGCGGGCGCCTCTACTGCGCCGGCTGCGGCGAGCCGGTCTGGTGCGTCCCGACGTGCTCCGCCGGCCGCCCGAGGCGCCGCAACGTCATCTGCGGCACCCACAAGGTCAGCGGCCCGGGGGCCTGCCCGACCGGGGGGCGCCTGCCTCACGGCGAGGTCGTCCGCCGCGTCGTCGAGCTGCTGGTACGCGAGATGGGCGACCCGGGGTTCCTCGACACCCTCCGCGGCCACGCGCTGCGGGTCGGCCGCGAGCAGTCGGCCTCGCTGGGCAGGCAGGCGGCCCGGCTGGAACGCCAGGTCGCCAAGGGCGAGCGGGACCTGGCCGCGGCGACGAGACGGCTGCTCACCCTCCCCGACGACGTGCTGGCCGACGCCAAGGCCGCCTTCGACGGCATGCGGTCGGACCTCGCCGGGTTCCGCGCCGAGCTGGCCGCGGTCCGGGACCAGCAGCGCCAGGCGGTCGAGATCGACGACAAGAAGGCCAGGCTGATGATCGAGTACCTGCCGAAGCTGCCCGAGCTGCTGCACCTCGCGGAGGACGCTACGCTACGCAGGATGCTCGACGAACTGGTCTCCAGGGTGGAGGTCCACTTCGCCAGGACCGGGCACGTCCGGGCGACCCGGGGGAAGCCGCTGTACGCCCTGGCCGGGCTGGACGTGACCCTGTCCCCCGAGTTCGCGCGAGCCGTGGGCACAGGGGGCAGTATCAGCACCCATGCTGGCATCCGCGGTACGGGTTGACGCTGTAGCGGAACGGAATGTCGGGGCTGTCGTTCTCACTGACGATGCCGCCGGAGCGCTCGACGAGGCACTCCGTCCGCGGCTGGGCCAGCTTCGCCCGCTCGTCCTCATCGAGGGCGTCGAGATCTACCTCGACGGTGCGGAGCGTGAAGCGGTTGGTGGGGCGGATGTGCGAGCCGCGGCCGTGCGGAGCCGGTCGGTCGGCCATCGGGGGACTCTCCTCCGTCGCTGGGATGGGAGGAGAATACCATGTGTTCGGGCGTACATCAACACGAAACGCCAACGACTGAACCGGGCCAAGCCAGGCAAGGCCGCCCCCGGGCCGGGAGGATTACTTCCCGGCCTCGCGGGGTGGCTCGATGACCCCACCGTCCCACGTGATTCGGCACCGGGGCAGCGCCTTCTTTAACACCTCGATTCCTGTTGCGGGGACCTTGGCATTGCGAAGGTCCAGCCACTTCAGATGGCTGCACTCCTTGAGGTGGCTGACACCGACCTCGGTAATCTGCATGTGAGCGAGACCAATGCCCGGGAGGCTCTTGCACTCCTTGAGGCGGGCCAAACTGGCCTCGGTCATTTTGTAATTCAGGCCGAGTTCCACGACCTTGCTGAGGTTCTTGAAATGAGCCAGCCCGACGTCAGTCACACTGGTGCCGCCGACGTTGAGAAGTTCCAGCTCCAGCTGAGGCGGCAACTGGGCCAACCCCGCGTCGTCCACCGTCGATTTGTACAGGGCAACAACCTTGAGCTTCCGACAATCCTTGAAGGCGGACATCCCCTCCTCGCTGACCTGCAAGCCATTCAGGTAGAGGCTGGTCAGCTCGGAGCAGCCCTTGAAGTAGGCCAGCCCGGCGTCGCTGATTCTGGTATTGCTGACGTCGAGGAGGTTGAGCTTCTTGCAATCCTTGAAGCGGGCCACCCCCAGGTCGGTGACGGAAGTATCTCCCAACCCCAGGATTCGTAGATTCGAGCAATCCTTGAAATGCCCCAGGCCGGCATCGCTGACCTTGGTGCCGCTCAACCCCAAGTGGCGCCAATTCTTGCAGTTCTTGAAGTTGGCCAATCCCGCATCGCTGATCGACTTGTTGAAATACAGGTTAAGCCTCGTCAGGTGCCCGCACTCCCTGAAGACGGCCAGCCCAGCGTCGTTGACGGGTATGTTGTTCCCGAAGAACACCCCGCTCAGGCGGAACGGGCCCCGAGGCAGGTCGGGCTCTTGCCGGTACTGCCGCTCCAGGCCGTTGACCTGCACCGCCCCGCCGATCGAGATCACGTACTCCGCGGCCTTGCGGTCGGTGTCGGCGACGACCCCCTGCTTCCTTTCCGCCGTGCCCGCTTCCACCGTCACGCGGACGGTGACCCGCCCGCCTTGTTTCATCTCGAACGCCTCGGTGTCCAGCTTCAGGCCGTCCGCGCCGGAGACCCGGATGCGGTACTCCCCCGGGGCGAGGGCGGCCCGGTTCTTCTCGCTCGGCCTCAGGGCGTACTTCACCTTGCCGTCGGCGCCGACCAGCTGCAGCTCGCCGTTCCGAATCCGCGCCTCGACGTCCTCGTCCGCGAGTTCGACGACCAGGGTGCCGTCCTTCGTCTCGACCCGGAGGATCACGCCCGCCAGCCACCAGGCCAGCGGCAGCAGGGCCAGCAGGCTGGCCGCGACGAGGTAGGGCGCCCGCCGCCGGGCCGGGGCCGCCGCGGCCGGCGGCGGGTCGCCGGGCGGGCGGCTCCGGGCGTCTTGCAGCCCGGTCAGGAGGCGCACCGCTTCCTCGGCCGATTCCGGCCGGTCCTCGGGCCGCTTGGCCAGCAGCCGCATCGTCAGGTCGGACAACTCTCGGGGGCAGTCCGGCCGGACCTCGTGGGGGGCCGGCGGGGTGTCAATCGCCAGGCTGGCCAGGACCGCCAGGTGGTTGGCGCCGGTGAACGGGCGGTCGCCGGTCAGCATCTGGTAGAGCACGCAACCGAGGCTGAACAGGTCCGCCCGGCCGTCCACCGCCTGCCCGCGGGCCTGCTCCGGGGCCATGTAGGTCGGCGTGCCGACCACCACGCCGCTGGCCGTCAGGCTGGCATCATCTTGCTGGCTCCGCGCCAGGCCGAAGTCGAGGATCCGCACCCGGGGCTCCCCGGCCGGGCCATCGACCGCCTCGAGCCAGACGTTGTTCGGCTTGATGTCTCGGTGGATCAGCCCCTGCGCGTGGGCGCGGGCCAACCCCGAGGCGATCTGCCGGGCGATGCGGATCGCCTCGACAACGGGCATCGCCCGGCCGGCCTCCTTGTCCCTCCGCAGGCGCCGGTCCAGCCCCTCGCCCGGGAGGTACGGCATCGCCAGGAACGGGGCGCCGTCGGCCTCGCCGACGTAGTAGATCGGGACGATGTGGTCGTGCTCCAGCCGGGCGGCGCTGCGGGCCTCGCGGAGGAACCGGTCCTTCGCCCCGGGCTTCTCCACCGCCTCCCGCCGGATCGTCTTCAGGGCGACCGGCCGGCCCAGCCGCGTGTCCTCGGCCAGGTACACCTGGCCCATGCCGCCCTCCCCCAGCAGTTGCAGGACGCGGAAGTACTCAAAGCACTCCGGCAGCGGCCTCGCCGGCGGGGAGGCCCCTCCGGGGTCGCCCGCCGTCTGCGCCGACGTCTCCTGCGTCACCCCGGTGTCCCGCAGCCTCTGGAGCAGGCCGCGCACCAGCGGCTCGGCCTCCGGGTCGTCCTGCGGCTGGTGGTTCTTCAGCGCCGCCAGCAGGGCGTCCGGCCCCACCTCCAGCGACTCGGCCAGGCTGGCCAGGCGCTCGTCGTCGGCGTACCTTGCCGCCAGCTGGTCCGCCTCGGCCGGCGTCAGCCGCCCCAGCAGCAGTCGTTCCAACAGCTCGACATCCGACCGGGAGAGGGGGGTCGTCATGGGACGCTCCGGTGTGGGTGCTGTTCGCCCTGGTACTGATATTTAGAGCGCAACCCGCCCCGACCTGTCGGGAAAATCAGCTCAGAGGTCCAGTCCCGCCAGCTCGTGCCGTAGCCGAGCGAGGACCCGGCCGCGGGCCAGGTAGACGGCGTTCGGCGTGACCCCGAACCGCCGGGCCACCTCGACCCCGGGCCGGCCCTCCACCGCCAGCTCCCAGAAGATGCGCCAGGTCGTCTCGGGGAAGTCGGCCCGCGCCAGCCGCATCGCCCGGTCGAGCAGGGCCCGCCGGTACTCCACCTCGCCCGCCTCCTCCACGTTGTCCGGCGACGACAGCGCCTCGAGCTGCCCCGCGGACAGCGGTAGCGCGTGGGCCTGCCGCTTGCGCCACGCCTGGGCGTGATGCACGAATACGGTCCACAGCCAGCCGCGGAAGCTCCTCTGGGGGTCGTAACGAAACTCCGGCAGCTTGCGGACGAGGAGGGTGAAGACCTCCTGCAGGAGGTCTTCGAGGTCGCCCGCCGGGACCCCGAGGCGCCGCCCCCACCGGGACAACAACGGAGCGAACAGCGCGACGAACCGCTCCCAGTCCGCCGCGGCGGGCCGCCCGCACAGGTTCTGGAGAAGCGAGGCCGGAGACCCGGGGATGGAGGACACGGCACGGCCCCTTGATGATCGGGTTCCTGGGTAGGGCGCCTTGCCCCCGTCCGGGCTGCTCTCCTCAGACCAACCGCACGCGGGCGATGCGGCGGTTGCCGACCCGCACGATCAGGCCCGCCGTCACCTCGATCGGGCCGTTGGGGTCGGCGACCTTGGCCCGGTCGGGGCCAACGGTCATGCTGCCGCCTTGCACCAGCCGCCGCGCCTCGTTGTTGCTCGGCGCCATCCCCAGCGCCACCAGCAGCTTGAACGCCGCCAGCTTGCCCCCGTCGAGCGCGCTCGAAGGCAGATCGACCTCCGGGATTTCCGTCGGGTCCTGCTTCTGCGACTTGGTCCGCTCCCACTCGGCGCGCGCCGCCTTCGCGGCGTCGGCGCCGTGGTAGAAGCGGACGATGTCGGCGGCGAGCTGCTTCTTCGCCTCGAACGGGTTGCCGGCGGAAAGTTGCTCGACCTCGGCCGGGTCGCGGTCGGTCAACAGGTCGAACCACTCGCGCAAGAGCGTGTCCGGGATGCTCATCGTCCGGTCGAACTGCTCCTGCGCCGCCATGCCGACGCCCACGTAATTGCCGATGCTCTTGCCCATGCGGCGCTCGCCGTCGAGGCCGCGCAGGATCGGCAGTGTCAGGCAGACCTGCGGCTCCTGGCCATCCCGCGTCTGGAGGTAGCGGCCGACCATGAGGTTGAACAGCTGCTCGCTGCCGCCCAACTCGACGTCGGCGCGGATCTCGACACTGTCCTGGCCCTGCATGAGCGGGTACAGGCACTCGCTGAGGTAGACCGGCTCACCCGCGTTCCGGCGCTTGGTGAAGTCCTCCCGCTCCATCATCTGCTGGACGCTGTACGCCTGGGTCAGGCGGATCACTTCCGTCAGCCCGTAGCGGAGAAACCAGTCCCCGTTCGAGCACACTTCGGCCGCGCCGAGGTCGATCACCCGGCCGATCTGAGCCAGGTAATCCTTGGCGTTGGCGGCGATCTGCTCGCGGCTCAGCCCGGTGCGCGACTTGTCGCGGCCGCTGGGGTCGCCGACCATCGCGGTCGCCTCGCCGATGATCAGCACCGCCTTGTGGCCCAGCTCCTGGAACAGCCGCAGCTTGCGCAGCGGGACGGTGTGGCCGAGGTGGACGTCGGTCCCGGTCGGGTCGATGCCGTACTTGACGCGGAGCGGCTTGCCGGTCGCCACGCTGCGTTCCAGCTTCTTGACGAACTCGTCCAGCGGCGTGATCTGATCGACGCCGCGGCGGATCAGGGCCAGCTGTTCCGTGGCGCTCTTCATGGCAGAGTCTCCTTCCGGTCGTAGGACAAGCAGCCTTGCTTGTCCTCTTCACGCACCACGGACAAGCAAGGCTGCTTGTCCTACGAAAACATCTGCCCCCGGCCGACGGCCTCGAAGGCGTGAGCGAAATGCTCGATGCTCGGTTCGCGCCGGCCCTCCGGCCAGGACATCGCCAGCACGTCGAACCGCGCCGGGTATCCCAGCAAGTTTCGCCGCCGCAAAAAGTCCAGCGCCGCGTCGGTCAGCCGCCGCTGCTTCTCCCGATCGACCGACTCCGCCGGGCGCGAGGCGTCCTCGCCGGCGGTGCTGCGCACCTCGACGAAGACGACGCAGCCGTCGTGCAGCGCGACCAGGTCGATCTCGCCGTGCGGCGTGGTGACGTTGCGGGCCAGCACGCGCAGGCCGGCGCGGCGCAAGTACCGGGCGGCGGCGCGTTCGGACCGGCTGCCGAACCACCGCCGCCACCAGGGCATCCTCGGCGAGCCCGCCGCCACGGCTCACGCCTCCGCCTTGGGCTCCTCGGCCTTCTTCTTGCGCGACGCCTTCTTGGCGGCGCCCGGCGCCTCCTTGACCTTGCGCTCGCGCAGCCGCGTCGCCTTGCCGACCCGCTCGCGCAGGTAGTACAGCTTGGCCCGGCGCACCTCGCCGGTCCGCTTCACCTCGATCTTGGCGATCTTCGGCGAGTGCAGCGGGAAGACGCGCTCGACGCCCTCCCCCTGGACGATGCGGCGCACCGTGAACGTCTCGCGCAGGCCGTCGCCCTTGCGGCCGATCACCACGCCGGTGAACACCTGCACGCGCTCCTTCTGGCCCTCGAGGATGCGCTGGTGCACATCCACCGTGTCGCCCACCTGGAACTGCGGGAGTTCGGGCTTCGCGCCGGCCTTCTCGACCAGCTCCAGCAACCGGTTCTTCATGGCAGATCACCTTCCTTCCGGTTCGTGTGTTCGGGACCGCGACTGCTCGTGTCGCCACCGGGCCACGGCCGGGTGGTTGCCGCTGAGCAGGATTTCCGGCACCTCCATGCCGCGGAAGACCCTCGGTCGCGTGTACTGGGGGTACTCCAGCCGGCCTTCCTCCGAGTGCGACTCCTCGACCAGGCTGTCCGGGTCGCCCAGCACGCCCGGCACGTAGCGCACCACCGTGTCGATCACCACCATCGCCGGCACCTCGCCGCCGTTGCAGACGAAGTCGCCGATTGAGATCTCCCTCGGCCTCAGCCCCTGCCGGATCCGCTCGTCGAAGCCCTCGTACCGGCCGCACAACAGGACGAGGCGTTCGTGTCGCGAAAGCTCCTGGACCACCGCTTGCGTCAGCCGCTCGCCGGCCGGGGTCAGCATCACCAAGACACCCGGCTCGGCCATCGCCTGGACCGCCTCGACCGCGGCGTAGACCGGCTCGCACATCAGCACCATGCCGGGCCCGCCGCCGAACGGGCGGTCGTCCACGCTCTTGTGCTTGCCCGGCGCCCAGTCGCGGAGGTTGTGCAGGCGGATGTTCACCAGCCCCTGGTCGATCGCCTGCTTCAGGAGGCTCTGCGTCAGGTAGCCGGTGAAGATCTCCGGGAACAGGGTCAGCACGTCGAAGCGCACAGGAAACCTCTGCGTTGGCGAGCCGGGGGCGTGAGCCCCGGTGCCGTCGACCTCGCCGGGGCTCGCGCCCCGGCCGCCATCGACTCCTCACGCCGTCGCTTCAGCGCGGCCGGCGCTGGGCGGCCTCGGCCTCCTTCTTCTCCCACACGCCTCCCAGGTACTTCTTGAGGAACACCGCCACGGTTGCCAGCGCAGGGCGCTGCCGAGAGCCAGTGCTTGATGCGCGACGGCGTCGGCGTCACGCGGCTCTCCTTCGCCTTGACGTGCAGGTCGTACGTGCCAGGCTCCTCGATCACCCGGCCGTCGCGCGGCTGGCGGCCGTCGATGGCGACGATGCGGTAGTGGCGGTGCGCTTCCGCCCCATCTGTTTCGGCGCACGAATGCGAACGGCCACTTGGATTCCTCGCTCGGGGATGATTGCTGCCGTAGCCAGCCCGGCAGCGAGGGACCATGCGCTCGGCCTCGCCGGCCTTTCCGGGCTGTTGTACGAACTCTACCTGCAGCTCTTCTTGTTCTTGTCCCTCGCGCGGCAACTGGGCCTCTTCCGGTGCCCGGTGTCTCCTTTGCGGATACGTTCGCCCCCGGCGAAAAGGCGCCCGCCTGGCCCCGCACCGGTGGCCATCTCGATCATCCCCCGTTGGACATCTTCGCCATCGCTTCATGAGCGTCCACCTGGTCGAAGTGCCCCAGAAACTGCTTGATCTCCGCGGGTCGGTACAGCGCCCGGAGGCGATGCGGCAGCGGCGCGTCAGGTCGATGAGGTCGGGGTTGGCGCGCTTCCGCCGCGGGTCATCGAGTCGATCATGCCTGGTGCGGCGCGAGCACGCCGCCTCGGTCCTCCCCTCGGGGATCATCCTAAAACCATGCCGGGCATGCTGCCCATGGGTAGCTCCATGCCAGCGGCCCCATCTTCTTCCAGCTGCTGGAACTGCCCTGCCGGAAGTCGTCCAGCGTAGTGCCCTGCATCTTCGCCTGCTGGCGGCGATCTCCTCTCGCTCGGGTCCAACTGCGCCCTTCAGGCCTTGTCGATCAGGCTCATCAGGTCGCCCTGGCCGATGATCCGGCTGGCGATCCCCCTCGGGCCGGAACTCCTCAGGCCGATCGACCTTCTCGCCGACGCCGACAGGACTTGATCGGGACGCGCGTCGCACCAGCGGATCGACAGGGCCGCGCTGCGCCGCGGGCGTCGCCGTCCATCTTGGTGAGGATGACGCCGTTCGTCCTCCAGCGCGTCGTTGAACGCCTTGGCGCTGTTGACGGCGTCCTGGCCGGTCATGGCGTCGCAGACGGTAGATCTCGTCGGGCTTGGCGGCTTGTCGATCTGCTTCAGGCTCGTCCATCGGCATCTCGGCCACGTGCAGTCGGCCGGCGGTGTCGAGGATGACCGTGTCGAGCAGGTTCTTGCGGGCGTGATCGACCGCCTTCTTGCAGACCTCAACCGGGCTGGACGGGTACTCGCTGAAGACGGGGACGTTGATCTGCTGGCCGAGGACTTTCAGCTGCTCAATAGCCGCGGGCCGCTGGAGGTCGGCGGCGACGAGCATCGGTTTGCAACCCTGCTCCCGCAGGGTCAGCGCGGCTTGGCCGGCGGTGGTCGTTTTGCCCTGGCCCCGCAGAGCCGCAGAGCATGAGGACGGTGGGGCGGTCCTTGGCGAAGCGGATGCGGGTATCGACCGGGCCCATCAGGGCGACCAGGCCGTCGCCGACGATCTGACGATCTGCTCGCTGGGGTCGATGGTGCGCATGGCCACCTTGGCCGGCGACCGCTGGGTGACCCGCTCGATGAACGACTGGACGACGTTGTAGTTGACGTCGGCGTCGAGCAGGGCCTTGCGGACCTCGGCGATGCCCTCTTGAGATCATTGGCCTCGGTGATCCGCCCGCGCCCGCAGCCGCTTGAGCCTCGCCCCGAAGATTACCTTCGAAGACCTTCAAACATCGTTTAGCCGTCCTGCGACTAAGCTGCCCTGTCGCGGACGAGGGGCGTGCGCGCGCGGCAGGGCGGTAAAAACACGGATTCCCGCCGGCCCGGGAGGAGACGTGCAACGCCACCGCCGGCGGATTTCCCCGGCCGCCGTCCTCGTAGCGCTGGACACGCTTGGCAGGCGGGATCGCCGCCTTCCCAGGCCCGACCGTGAGGAGGGCGCGCAGCGCCCAACGGCGGAAAGCGGCGGCCCTCCCTCACGGTCGGGCCTGGGACAGGGTAGCAGCGGCTGGCCGCGGACGAGCCGTTCGCCACCGCGTAGAATGCCGCCGGCGCCCATGCTCGTCCACAACCGGAGACGGATCGATGCTCACCCGCCTGCTGCTCGCGATTTCCCTGTCGGCACTCTGCCTCGGCCTGTCCTCGGCCCACGCCCAGGACGAGCACCCGGTCGTGACCCTGGTCAAGTCGAAGGTGAAGGACCCGGCCAAGCCGTTTGCGGCGCTGGTGACGATCAAGGTCAAGGCGGGCAAGGAGAAGGACGTCGAGGCCGCCTTCGCCCCGTGCGTCGCGGCGACGAAGAAGGAGCCGGGCTGCCTCGCCTACGAGCTGAACCGCGACACGGAACACCCCGAGGTGTACCTCATGTACGAGAAGTTCAAGGACGGCTCAACGCGGCCGACCACCTGAAGCAGGAGCACACCCATGCTCAAGGCCCTGCCGCCGCTGATGAACGACGAGATCAAGGCCAAGGTCTACGCCGTGCGCAGGTGAGGCGGAAAAAATAATCGCGGACTCGGAGGCCACCGGCGAGCACAATACCTGAGAACGCCCACCCCTGGAGGCCCAGCAGTGGCCGGCTTTCCGCCGTCGATCCGATCATGCGTCCGCATCCGGCTGGTCTGCGGGCAGGCCGTCCGCGACCTGCCCAACGCCAGTACGCTCCGCCGGTTCCTGGCCCTACAGGAGCAGGAGGCGTTCGCCGCGGCCTGGTCGGCGGCACGGCTGGCCCTGGTCTGGGGCGTCTGCCGGCACGTCCTGCCCGGCGGCACGACGCCGAGACGCCTTCCAGGCCGTCTTCCTCGTGCTGGCCGCCGGGCGGCGTCGATCCGCAAATCCGAGTCGGTCAGCGGCCTGGCTGTACGGCGTGGCCTACCGAGTTTCCCGGAGGGCCAGGCTGATGGCGACCCGCCGCCAGCGGCGCGGCGCGCCGCCGTCGGGCGAAGACCCCGGAGAAGGACTACGGCCTGGCGCGGCTGAAATCCCTCCTCGACGAGGGCTGCACCGCCTACCGGAGAAATACCGCGTCCCATTCGTCCTGTGCTGCCTGGAGGGGCAGGGCCGCGAGGAGGCGGCTTGCCGCGAGAGCCCGGGCTGGAAGGAAGGCACCGTGTCCAGCCGGATCGCCCGGGCCAGGCATGCTGGAAGACCGGCTCGCCCGGCTTGCGGTGTGGCGCTTCGGCCGCCGCGCTTGACGGCGAAGGCGCTTGTGGGACCAGACCGCGGCGGCCTCGCCCCGTGAAGCGGTGCGGCAGGCGGCCGCCTGCTTGCGCCCCGAGAACGCCTCGGTGTCCGCCGCGGCGGCCTTGCTGGCGCAGGCCGCGGTGCGGGCCGGCGGGGGCGAACCCTCGCGGGCGTGCTGGTCGCCGCCCTGGGGCTGACGGCCGCCGCGGCGCCTGCTCCCGGCCGCCGCGGCCGCGCGCTGCTGCTCGAGGGCCCCCGCCAACGCCCCGGCGGTGGACCTCAACGGCGACCCGCTGCCGCCCGGCCGCGACCGTTGGCTGGCCTGACGCGGTTCCGGCACGGCGACATCATCCGCTCCCTCGGGTTCACCCCCGACGGCAAGCGGCTCGTCTCCCACGGCCCCGACGGGGTCCGCGTCTGGGACGCCTCCACCGGGCGCGAGGTCTCCCAGCTGCTCGCCACGAGCGGTCGCTGGATCAACGCGGGCATCCTGTCGCGGGACGGCACCACCGTCGTCACGGCGGAGCCGGGCGTGGCCCGGCTGCGGCGCCTGCCCGACCTCAAGGTGAAGCGCGAGTTCGCCCTCGATCAGGTTCGCCACCTGCGGCTGTCCCCCGACGGGAAGCTCCTGTCCGGCGTCGTGCAGAAGCACTCGAAGAGCTGGCTCGTCGAGATCTGGGAGGTCGAGAGCGGGAAGCGCCGGCACTCCTGGGAGGCCCACCAGGACTCCGTCTGGTGCCACGACTTCACGCCGGACGGCAAGGCCGTGGTGACCGCCGGCGGCGACAAGCGGATACGCTTCCAGGACGTCACGACGGCCGCGAGGTCCGCGAGGTCAAAGTCATCGGCCACCCCAACGTGGTCGGCCAGCTGGCCCTGTCCCCCGACGGGGCCACCCTGGCGACGGTCGGCATGACCGCGAAGAGCGCCGGCGGGGGGGTCGTCTATTTCCCCTGGGACAACCTGATCCGCGTCTGGGACTTGGCGAGTGGCCGGGAGACGCGCGCTCCGCCTCGGCTTGGCCCGCCGAGGGGGACGCGAAGGGCGTCTCCGCCCTGGCGTTCGCGGCCCGGGCGGCAAGGCCCTGGTCAGCGGCGGGTCGGACGGGCTGCTGCGGCTTCTGGGACGTGGCGACGGAAGGAAACGAGGCGCGTCTGTGTGATCGGCGCCCCGGGCGTGCTGAGCCCTGGCGTTCTCGCCCGACGGCGAGGCGGCACGGCCGTCGGCGGCGGCGCGATCCGCGTCCTGGACGCCGCCACGGGCAAGGACGCCGTCCGGCTCGCCGGGGGCGGGGCGGTGGTGTACGGGGCCGCGGTGTCGCCGGACGGGAAGACCGTCGCCACCACGGAGCCGGCGGGCCAGTCCGCGCTGTGGGACGCCGCCGCGGGCCGCGAGCAGGAGCGACTCGGCGACGACGTCTCGTCGATCCGCTTCCTCCGCGACGGCCGCACGCTGCTCGTGGCGGGGCGCGGCCGCGCGCAGCGCTGGGACGTAACGACGCGCTGGGAGAGGCCCCCACGCCCCTGCCCGACGAAGGCGCGGGGACCCCCTCGTGGCCCTCTCCCCGGACGGCAAGGTGGCCCTTTTGCCGGGGCCAGCTTGCTGGTGATGATCGACCTGGCCGCCGGCCAGGGGTGGGCGGCTGAAGGAGGGGGATGGACACTGCAACGGCGAGCATTCGCCCCGGACGGCCGGACACTGGTCGTCTGGCAACCTGACCACACCGCTCATGTGTGGGACCTGAAGACTCACAAGAAGCTGCGCGCTTCGAGTTCCCTGACTCGCCGACGAAACCGCCTCGGCCCGCCGCCCCCGGCGGCGGCCGAACTGGGTGGGCCTACGGGGCCTGCCTCTCGCCGGACGGCCGGCTGCTCGCCTACGGCAGCCAGGACGGCTACCTGGCGCTGCACGACGTCAGGACGGGCGAGTGCGTCCGGGTGATCGACAAGCTGGCCGACGGGCCCTGCGCCTTCGCGTTCACCGCCGACAGCCGCATGCTCGCCTGGGGGGGCTGGCGCGAATCGCCCATCCACCTCACGGAGGTCGCGACCGGACAGGAGCGGCGCCGGCTCGACGGCCACAAGGGGCGGGTATACTCGCTGCAGTTCTCCGCCGACGGCAACACGCTCGTCTCCGGCAGCCAGGACGGGACCGGGCTGGTGTGGGACGTCCTGGGCCGGTCCGAGCCGCTGGCCGTTCTCGACCTCGACGCCTGCTGGGCCGACCTCGCCGGCGACGCCGGCGGTCGTTCGGGGCCATGGGCCGGCTGCTGCGGTCGCCGGCCGAGGCGGTGCCGCTCCTGGGCCAGCGCGTCCGCCCCCGTCCCCGGCCCGACGAGGGGCGTGTGGCGGCGTGGATCGCCGACCTCGACAGCGACTCCTTCGACCGCCGCAAGGCCGCGACCGCCGACACGGAGCGGCTCGGCGAGTCGGCGGCGGAGGCCTGCCGGAGGCGCTCCGAAGGTGGTCCCTCGCCCGAAGCCAGGAGGCGGCTCAGAAGCTCGTCGCCGCCCTCGACGCCGCGGAGCGGGAGCTGTCGCCGGAGCGGCTGCGGGTGATGCGCGGCCTCGAAGTGCTGGAGCGCGCCGGCACCCCCGCGGCAGGGAAGCTCAAGGAGGCTGGCCGCCGGCGGCGGGCGCGTGGCTGACGCGGGACACCGGCGGCGTACAACCGGCTCGGTGGGCGGTGAGGTTTGTAGGCTCAGGGTCGCGCTCGGGCCCGGTGGATTCAGCCGGAGTGCGACGCCGGGGGGTTACGCGGCAACCGCCGAGCGGCGTGGATTACCCCGAGAACCTGGGCCCGCTCGCCCTCGACCAGGTAGATGATCCGGTAGGGGTGCTCGAACACCTCGCGCACGCGCTCGTCGGCGTACTCCGGCACCTCGGCGCCAAGGCGCGGGAATTCGCCCAGCGCTTCGGTCTTCTGAATGATGCGCTCGGCCAACACCTGGGCGTACCCCGGCGAGGTACGGGCAAGGTAGTCCCGGATCGCCCGCAGCTGCGAGGCCGCCTCCTCGGACCACTCGACGGTCATGACGGCAGCCCCAGCCGCTTCCTTACCTCCGAGACCGGAATGGTACGTCCTTCGCGGCAGTCCTTAAGGCCCGCCTCGATCGCCTGGTGGACGTAGACCTGGTACAGGATGTCGTCCCAGGTCGCATCATCCGGCAGC
Organism: Gemmataceae bacterium; assembly: GCA_046350195.1. Classification (GTDB taxonomy): domain Bacteria; phylum Planctomycetota; class Planctomycetia; order Gemmatales; family Gemmataceae; genus CALDUY01. The sequence goes on along the minus strand of JAXMAW010000022.1, from coordinate 15,566 downwards.
TGTTCGACGAGACGGCGAGCCTCAGCCTTGACCGAACCTTGTTCCGGCATCGTAACCCTCCTGGCGTGGTGGGATGTCGCGCTCCTTGGATTGTACCTCCGAGCTTCCCGCCCGGACATCACAACTCGCCGGGCCTGATACACTGGAGGTCATGTCCCTCCGCATCTCCAACCTCCGCCTGCCCATCGACGAGCCCGAGGCGGCGCTGGCCCCGAAGCTGGCCCGACTGCTCGGCGCCCCGGCCCCTTACCGCATCCTCCGCAAGGCCCTCGACGCCCGCGACGCCGCGGCGCTGTCGTTCGTCTACACCGTGCAGGCCACCGTCCCCGACGACGCCACGGCGACCGCCCGCCTGAAGCGCCACCGGCACCTCCGCGTCGATCGCTTCGAGGAGGAGCCGTTCTCGATGCCGCCGCCGGGCTCATCGCCTCTGCCGGAGCGGCCCGTCGTCGTCGGCTCCGGCCCCGGCGGGTTGGCGGCGGCGTACTTCCTCGCCGAGCAGGGCTACCGCCCGGTCGTGCTGGAGCGCGGCAAGCGCGTCACCGAGCGCATCCACGACGTCCGCGCCTTCGACGCCGGTGGCCCGCACGACCCCGAGAGCAACTACCTCTTCGGCGAGGGCGGCGCCGGCACCTTCTCCGACGGCAAGCTGACCTACCGCGGCACAGGCCCCGACGTCCGCCGCGTGCTCGAACTCTTCGCCGAGTGCAAGGGCAAGCCGTCGATCCTCTACGACGCCCGGCCGCACCTCGGCAGCAACCGGCTGCCCGCCGTCGTCAAGGCGATGCGCCGCCGCATCGAGGATCTCGGAGGCGAGGTCCGCTTCTCCTGCCGCGTCGAGGACCTCGACCTGGCCGACGGCGCCGTCCGCGGCGTGATGACGTCGTCGGGCTACGTCGCCACCCCGGTCGCGGTGCTGGCGATCGGCCACAGCGCCCGCGACACCTACGAGATGCTCGCCCGCCGCGGCGTGCCGATGGAGCGCAAGCCGTTCCAGATGGGCCTGCGCGTCGAGCAGCCGCAGGAGGTCGTCAACCGCGTCCACTACGGCGAGGCGCCCCTGGAGGGGAAGCTCGGCGCCGCCAGTTACTCGCTGGTGGCCAACGGCCCGCACGACCTGTTCACGTTCTGCATGTGCGCCGGCGGCTACGTCATGCCCAGTGTCTCCGAGCCCGGCCACTTCTGCACCAACGGCATGAGCCTGTCGAGGCACGACTCGCCCTACGCCAACAGCGGCCTGGTCGTGACGGTGCCCCTGGAGGCGTTCGAGGGCGACGACGTCCTCGCCGGCGTGCGCTTGCAGCAGCGGTACGAAAGGCGGGCATTCCAGATCGGCAAAGGCGAGTACCTCTGCCCGATCCAGCGGGCATCGGACTTCCTCGCCGACCGCGTCAGCGACGGCGGCCGGCGAGCAGCTACACCCGCATGACGCGTGTTCGGCCCGGGTCGCGGAACTGGTCCGCCCCTGGTGTTGGAGTCGCTGAGGCATGGCTTGCCCATCATGGACCGCCGCTGGCAGAGCCGGTTCCTGCGCGAGGCGACGCTGGTCGGCCCGGAGGGCCACGGCAACAGCAGTCTGGTCGTCCGCGGCGAGAGCCGTCGCGCCGAGATCGCCCGGCGTCGCCGGGCTGTACCCCGTCGGCGAGGGGGCCGGCTACGCCAGCGGCATCGTCAGCGCGGCGGTCGATGGGCTGCGGACGGCCAGGGCGATCGTGGCGAGGTACGCGGCTGGAGGGGCCGCGCGGGACGGGCCGCTAGCGCTGGCGCGAATCGCCGGGTGGCCCCTTCCGCCCCGCCGCCGGGCGTGGTATCCTGGGGCATCCTCTCCCTCCGAAAGGAGCCTCCCATGCGCACCTGTTTGCTGCTCGCGGTGACGGCCGCGGCGGCGGTCGCCTACCCCGGCGCGCCGCCCAGGCCCAAGAAGGTTCCCGACCTGCCCGCCCTGGCCGGCAACTGGGTGTTGACCCGCTACCAGAGCGGCGGCACCGACAGCCTGCGCGGCCGCGACGTGCGGGTGACGATCGACAAGGGGCTCTGGACGTTCCACATCCGCGACCGGGGGCAGCCGGCCGAGCGGGCCAGCTCGAAGTACCTGATGAAGGTCGATCCCGCCGCCCGGCCGCCCCTGTTCAGCTGGTACGGCCAGGACGGCAAGACCGAGCAGTACGTCGGCAGCTACGCCGCCGACAAGGACACCCTCTCGGTCGTCTTCACCTCCGCCAGCCACGGCGACGACACCAGCCGGCCCACCGACTTCGAGGCGCCCGCGCGGCAGCGGGATTATCTCATCGTTCTGAAGCGGCTGCGGGCCCTGACGGCCCCCGGGGTCACCGACTCACTCCGCCTTCACCTTGACCGTGCCCGGCTGGAGGCACTTCGTGTCGGTGCAGGCCATCAGCTTGATGGCGAACTCCACCGGCTCGCCGTCGCCGGCCGCCCGCCGCACCGTCGCCTTGATCGTGACCTTGTCCTTGTAGACCTTGTAGTCGCCGACCACCTTGTCCGCCTTGACCTTGCCGGCGGGGTACTCGACCTTTTCCAACTTGCCCTTGCCGGCCAGCGTCAGCGTCGTCTGGTTCGACGCCAGGTCCTCGTTGCCGATCGGGTTGGCGTAGATGTGGTACTCCTTGTCGATGTCCAGCGTGATCGTCACCACCTGCTTGCCGTCGGCGTCGGGCTTGTCGGCCTTGGCGGTGGCCTTGACCACCTCGTCGGACCGCCTCTGCGCCAGCGCCGGGGCGGTGAGGGTCAGGGCGGCGAGCAGGGCCAGACCGTGTCGAGCGTGCATCGTGCGGATCTCCTTGCGCGATATACTGGTTGCAAACCGCGCCCCGCGCGGTTCCGAGGGAAGCCGGCCGCATTTCCGCGACGCGGAGGGCATACCATGCGAACTCGACCGTGGGGGGAACGGACCCGGTGAAGCGGATGAGTCTGCGGAAGTTCTGCCGGGTCGTCGCCCCGCGTCCTGGAGGCGCTGCCGGGAGGAGTTCCGGCCGCACCTGGCCAACCTCGCCGTGGACGTCGAGGACGAGCCGGACGAGGAAACTCTGCGCCGTCTCGACTTCACCGAGGAGGAGATCGCCGACGGCGAGTCGCTCTACGGCCTGTTCGAGCCGCTGGAGCCCCTCGATTACGAGGCGTTCGACCTGGCCGACCGGCCGCACCGGCTCATCATCTACAAGCGGCCCCTCGAAGACGACTTCCCCGACCGCCGCGAGCTGCTGCTGGAGATCCGCAAGACGGTCATCCACGAGCTGGCCCACCACTTCGGCTTCAGCGAGCGCGACCTCGACCGCTTCGAGGCCCAGGACGACCCGTTCCGTGACGGCCTGACCGAGCGGCTGGACGAGGATACGCTCTGACACGGGCTTCTGGCACACTCCCGGGTGAGCTATCGACACCTTACGGGCCGCGGTATAATCCCGTCAACCGGGGAGGCGGCCATGCCCTTGCGCGACCACTTTCGACCACCGCTCGACCTCAAACATTCCTGGGACGAGCTGCACGGCATGTGGCCCGCCGTGATCGTGCAGCACCTGTTCACCCGGCTACCGCCGGGCTACGTGGCGGCTCCCGGCGTTCACCTGGTGACGTCCCACGAGATCGACGTGTCCACCTACACCGAGGACGAGTCGCTCTCCGCCGCCTCGGCTGAGGAAGGCAACGGCGGCGTCGCGGTGGCGACACAGGTGATACCGCCCCCCACACTCACGCTCGTGACCGACCTCCCCGAGCAGGAGGAGTACGAGGTCCGCGTCTACGACGAACGCCGTGGCCGGACCCTGGTCGCCGCCGTCGAGATCGTCAGCCCCAGCAACAAGGACCGCCCCGACCGCCGGCGGGCGTTCGTGGCCAAGACGGCCGCCCTCCTGCAAAAGGGCGTGTGCGTCTCCATCGTTGACCTGGTCACGGAGCGGCAGTTCAACCTGTACGCGGACCTGCTGGAACTGATCGGGAAGGCCGACCCGGCCCTGGGGACAGAGCCGCCGTACCTGTACGCGGTGACCCTGCGCGGGCGCAAGCGGGTCCGCAAGCGGCCGCTGCTGGAGAACTGGCTCTACCCGCTGAAGTTGGGGAACCCGTTGCCGCCGTTGCCGCTCTGGCTCGACGTCGATCTGGGCCTGATGCTCGACCTGGAAGCGACCTACGAGGACGCCTGCCGGGTGCTGCACATCCGCTGAGCGGCCCCGCCGGGGCCGAAAGCGCGTAGCGCCCTTGACCACACCCGCGGGTACGACTAGGTTAACACATCTAAACGCCGTGCCGCGCCTGCGCGCCCACGAACCCGACGGAGCACCGAACGACCGATATGCCGACGATCAACCAGCTGGTCAAGGCGCCGCGCCAGCCGCAGCGCAGCCGACCCAAGCACCCCGCCATGCAGGGCTGCCCCCAGAAGAAGGGGGTCTGCTTGCAGGTCAAGATCATGACGCCCAAGAAGCCGAACTCGGCCCTCCGCAAGGTGGCGCGGGTGCGGCTGTCGAACAACATCGAGGTCACCGCCTACATCCCCGGCGAGGGCCACAACCTCCAGGAGCACTCCATCGTGCTCGTCCGCGGCGGCCGCGTCCGCGACCTGCCGGGCGTGCGCTACCACATCATCCGCGGCGTGCTCGACGCCCAGCCGGTGCAGGGGCGGAAGCAGGCCCGGTCCAAGTACGGAGCCAAGAAGGACCAGAAGTAACCGGACGGCCCCGCCCGCCTTCCCGAGCCGAGGACCGGCCAGGGGGGTGGGCGGACGAGGTAGGACCGGGGCGGCCCTCGCGCCCCGCACACCCATCACGACGATAGGAGACCAGGCCGTGATGATGGACCTGAACGTTACCCTCGACTTCGCCTGTTGTGGATGTGAGCAGCCCGTGTCGGTCACCGTCCACTGCACCGGCAAGGGGCTGTGCCCGCAAGCCGGTAGCACCCTGGCGGCCGTCAACGTCCCCTGCCCCACCTGCGGGCAGCTCAACCAACTGTTCTTCGAGCCGAGCGGTACGGTCCGCTCGGTCAGGCCATACACCTGCATCCGATTAGTCCCCGAACCGTCGGTCAACTGAAGAGCTATCAGCTGTCAGCTATCAGCTGTCAGCAAGACAGAAAAGCGTTCTGGCTGATAGCTGACAGCTGACAGCTGAGAGCTGAGAATGAAGAAACGAACCGCTAGCTACACGATGCTCCGGCCCGACTCCGTGTACAACTCGGAGATGGCCACCAAGTTCATCAACTGCCTCATGTGGGGCGGCAAGAAGGCGACGGCCATGCGCATCTTCTACGGCGCCATGGACCAGATCAAGAAGCGCCTGCCCGACGCCAACCCCATCGACGTCTTCCACCAGGCCGTCGAGAACGTCAAGCCGTCCGTCGAGGTCCGCTCCAAGCGGGTCGGCGGCGCCACCTACCAGGTGCCGATGCCGGTCAACAAGACCCGGCAGCGGAGCCTGGCGATCCGCTGGATGCTGTCCGCCGCCCGCGGCAAGAGCGGCCGGCCGATGTACCTGCGGCTGGCCGACGAGTTCCTCGCCGCCTACCGCCGCGAGGGCGAGGCGATGACCAAGCGCGAGAACACCATCAAGATGGCCGAGGCCAACCGGGCCTTCTCGCACTTCGCCTGGTAGCCTGCTAAAGTAGCCAGTAGTCAGTAGACAGTAGACAGTAGGAAGCCCCTACGTTTACCGCCTACTGACTACTTTCGTTTCGCGGCCCGCCCTCCGGCTACTGACTACTGACTACTGTCTACTTCCGAAGATGGTGATGCCATGGCCGCCAAGGCGACGACCGACCTGAGCACGTTCCGCAACCTTGGCATCATCGCGCACATCGACGCCGGCAAGACCACCACGACCGAACACCTGCTCTACTACTCCGGGGCCAAGCACAAGCTCGGCGGCGTCGATGAGGGCACCACCGAGACCGACTACGACCCCGAGGAGCAGGAACGCGGCATCACCATCTACAGCGCCTGCATCCCGTTCAAGTGGCGCGACTGCACCATCAACCTGATCGACACCCCAGGCCACGTCGATTTCACCGCCGAGGTCGAGCGGAGCTTGCGCGTCCTCGACGGCTGCGTCGTCGTGTTTGATGCGCAGAAGGGGGTCGAGGCGCAGTCGGAGACGGTGTGGCGGCAGGCGAACAAGTACAACGTGCCGCGGATGGTGTTCGTCAACAAGATGGACGTCGTCGGCGCCAACTTCGAGAAGACGCTCGACGCCATCCGCAAGCGCCTCGCCGGCCGGCCGGTGCCGATCGTCATCCCCATCGGGGCGGGGTCTCCCAAGGACAGCGACCACCCGTTCGCCGGCGTCATCGACGTCATCGAGATGAAGGCGCTGTCGTTCGACCCCGACGACTTCGGCAAGACGGTCAAGGTCGAGGAGATCCCCGAGGACCTGCTGCCGGTCGCCCAGACCTACCGCGAGCAGATGTTCGACGCGCTGACGGAGAACGACGAGAAGGACCGGTTGACCAGCGCCTACCTTGAGGGCAAGCCGATCCCGGCCGAGACGGTGCGCCAGGTGATCCGCGAGCTGACGCTGGCCCGGCACATCCAGCCGGTGCTGGCCGGCTCCGGCCGCGAGCACATCGGCATCCAGCCGCTGCTCGACGCGGTGACGTACTACCTGCCCAGCCCGCTGGACCGCCCGCCGGTCGAGGGGCAGAACCCGCGGCGGGAGGACAAGGTCGAGAGGCGCAAGCCCGACCCGAAGGAGCCGTTCTGCGGGCTGGTCTTCAAGATCGTCGCCGACACGCACGGCGAGCTGTACTACGTCCGCATCTACTCCGGCACGCTGAAGTCCAACAGCAAGGTGCTCAACCCCGGCCGCAACGCCAAGGAGGTCGTCGGCAAGCTGTACCACATCATGGCCGACCCGACCGACCGCCGCGAGCTGCCCGAGGCGGCCGCCGGCGACATCGTGGCGCTGCACGGGCTGAAGGAGTCGATCACCGGCGACACGCTCTGCGAGACGCAGCACCCGCTGCTCTTGGAGCGGATCAGCTTCGCCCAGGCCGTCGTCAGCCGGTCGATCGAGCCGGAGACGACCGCCGACAAGCAGAAGCTGACCGACACGCTCAACCTCCTGAAGAAGGAGGACCCGACGTTCACCTGGACCGTGGACAAGGACACCGGCCAGACGCTGATGAACGGCATGGGCATGCTGCACCTGGAGATCAAGCAGCACCGCATGGAGCGCGACTTCCGCCTGAAGGTGCGGGTCGGCAAGCCGCTGGTCAGCTACCGCGAGACGCTGAAGTCCAGGGCCCGCGTCGAGGGCGAGTGCGTCAAGCAGACCGGCGCGGCCGGCGGTGGGTTGTTCGCCAAGGTGAGCGCGGAGATCGAACCACACCGTCCCGACCCGGCGAAGAACGAGGAGCCGATCCTGGTCGTCTCGAGGGTGAAGCACGACGCGCTGCCGGAGGCGTTCGTCGAGGCGGCGCTGCGCGGGCTGCGCGGGGCGCTGGACTCGGGCGAGCTGGGCTACCCGATGATGAACGTGAAGGCCACGCTCCTGGGCGGCGAGCAGGACGAGGAGGTGTCCAACGACGTGGCGTTCGAGGCGGCCGGCGCCGACGCGGTCCGCAAGGCGATGCGCGACAACATGGTGCTGTTGGAGCCGTGGATGAGGCTCCAGGTGACGGCGCCGTCGGACTACGGCGGGTCGGTGATCGGCGACATCAACGCGCGGCGCGGCGAGGTGGTGCAGTTCGAGGTGCCGCCGGAGAGCCAGGACGCCAACATCGTCGGCCACGTGCCGCTGGCCAACCTGTTCGACTACGCCGACAAGCTGCGCAGCCTCAGCCAGGGCCGCGGCGCCTCCACCATGGAGCCGCTCGACTACCGCCCGGCGCCGCCGGACGTGCTCAACCGGCTGCTGCACCCCGAGGATTATTACTGAGCGACACGCAACTTGTAGGGTGGGCCGAGTCTTCGAGGCCCACCGGGCAGCACGCCCCGGCTTGCCGCGCCTGCCCCTCCAACGTGACGTCTCGGTGGGCCTCGAAGACTCGGCCCACCCTACGGACCCAACGCCGAGGGCCACCCGCCATGACGCGCCACCTCCTCGCCTTGCTGTTGCTGCCTGCCCTCCTCGCCGCCGACGCCAAGCCCAAGGGCAAGCCCAACCGCCTCGTCAAATCCAGCAGCCCCTACCTGCTCCAGCACGCCCACAACCCGGTCGATTGGCACCCGTGGGGCGAGGAGGCGTTCCAGCTCGCCAAGAAGGAGAACAAGCTCGTCTTCCTCTCCATCGGCTACAGCTCCTGCCACTGGTGCCACGTCATGGAGAAGGAGTCGTTCGCCAACGACGAGGTCGCCAAGTTCCTCAACAAGCACTTCGTCTGCATCAAGGTGGACCGCGAGGAGCGGCCCGACGTCGATCAGATCTACATGGCCAGCGTGCAGATGATGGCCGGCCACGGCGGCTGGCCGATGTCGGTCTTCCTCACGCCGGACCTGCGGCCGTTCACCGGCGGCACCTACTTCCCGCCCGACGACCGCTACGGCCGGCCCGGCTTCCTGCGCGTGCTGCACATGATCGCCGAGGCGTGGCGGGCGCGGCGCGGCGACATCGACCGGGCCGCCGGCGAGATCACCCAGCACCTGCAACAGATGGGGCAGCTGGCCTCGTCGGAGGGCGAGCTGACGCCGGAGCTGTTGCGGCAAGCCGGGCGACACCTTGAGCAGGCGTACGACCCGACCAACGGCGGGTTCGGGCAGGCGCCGAAGTTTCTGCACACGATGGACCTGCGGCTGCTGCTGCGCAACTGGCGCCGCTTCGGCGACGGCTACGCCTTGCAGATGGCCCGCCACACGCTCGACCGGATGGCGATGGGCGGACTGTACGACCACCTCGGCGGCGGCTTCGCCCGCTACAGCACCGACGAGCGCTGGCTGGTGCCGCACTTCGAGAAGATGCTCTACGACAACGCCCTGATGGTCACCGCCTATTCCGAGCTGTACCAGGCGACGAACGACCCGGCGTGCCGCGACGTCGTCGAGGAGACGCTCGGCTGGGTGAGGCGCGAGATGACCTCGCCGGAGGGGGCGTTCTACTCGGCCCTGGACGCCGACAGCGACGGCGAGGAGGGCAAGTTCTACGTCTGGACCGCCAAGGAGCTGGCGGCGTTGATCCCGGACAAGGAAGACCTCAAACTCTTCAAGAAGGTCTACGGCGCCGAGGACGGCCCGAACTTCGAGGGCAAGTTTTCCGTGCTGCGCCTCGCCGAGCCGACCGACGACAAGCTCGACGCCAAGCTCGTCGGGATGAGGGCGAAGCTGTTCGAGGCGCGCGAGAGGCGGCCGCGGCCGTTCCTCGACACGAAGGTGCTGACGGCGTGGAACGGCCAGATGATTGCCGGGCTGGCGAAGGCCGGGCAGGCGCTCGACGACAAGAAGGCGGTGGAGTCCGCCGCCCGCGCCGCCAGGTTCCTCCTTGGCACGATGAAGACAAAGGAGGGGCGGCTACTCCGCAGCTACGCCGCCGCCCCCGGGGAGAAGCCGCAGGCCCGGCTCAACGGCTACCTCGACGACTATGCGTACCTCGTTCACGGCCTGCTGACGCTCTACGACGTCACCGGCGAGAAGGCCTGGCTGGGCGAGGCGAAGGCGCTGACCGACACCATGGCGAAGTACCACGGCGACGCCAAGGGCGGCGGGTTCTTCTACACCAGCAGCGACCACGAGAAGTTCTTCGCCCGCGCCAAGGACCAGTACGACGGCGCCCAGCCGGCCGCCAACAGCGTGGCGGCCCGCAACCTGGTGCGGTTGGGGCGGGCGACCGGCGACGCGAAGTACGCCGCGCTGGCGGAGAAGACGTTCAAGGCGCTGGCGCCGACGCTGAAGGCCAGCCCGTCGAGCCTGCCCCTGCTGGCGGACGCGCTGGCCGTGTGGTTGGAGAAGGGTGGCCCGTCCCAGACCCGACCGTGAGGAAGGGCGTGAGGCCCAACGCCCTCCCGCTCGGTCGGGCGGTCGGGCCTGGGACCGCCCCCTACCCACCGGCCCGGAAATGTGGTAAGTTCGTCTGAACTCCGACGGCAGGCCAACGCTAGTCCCGCCGCCGGATAATTGGGAACCTTCCTTCACCCTTCCGAGCGCACCCGCCATCCCCATCACGGCCGGCCCCGCCGGCTCGTGGCCCCATCTGGGAGGGCGGACCGCGCTCCGTTCGTCCCATCCTGCGCGAGGCCCTCATGCAAGCCGTCGTTCACGAACCCGCCGCCGGCAGTGAGATGTCCGCCCTCCTGAACGCCCTGATCGCGCTGAAAAAGGGCAAGGCCGGCGTCCGCCTGCCGGCCGAGTGGACCGGCGTCGCCGGCAAGGTGGCCGACGCCTTCAACGAGGTGGTCGAGCTGAACGAGCGCATGGCCGGCGAACTGGAGCGGCTCAGCCGGGTGGTCGGCAAGGAGGGCAAGCTCAGCACGCGGGCCAGCCTCGGCGACGTCCGCGGCTTCTGGCAGCAGTCGGTCGAGTGCGTCAACGACCTCATCGACGACCTGGTCCACCCCACCAGCGAGACCGCCCGCGTGATCGGCGCCGTCGCCCAGGGCGACCTGTCGCAAACGATGGCGCTCCAGGTCGAGGACCGCCCCCTCCAGGGCGAGTTCCTCCGCACCGCCAAGACCATCAACACCATGGTCGAACAGCTCAGCTCGTTCGCCTCCGAGGTGACCCGCGTCGCCCGTGAGGTCGGCACCGAGGGCAAGCTCGGCGGCCAGGCCGCGGTGAAGGGCGTGGCCGGGACGTGGAAGGACCTGACCGACTCCGTCAACATGATGGCCGGCAACCTGACCGGCCAGGTCCGCAACATCGCCGAGGTCGCCACCGCCGTGGCCAACGGCGACCTGTCGAAGAAGATCACGGTGGACGTGAAGGGCGAGATCCTCCAGTTGAAGAACACGATCAACACGATGGTCGATCAGCTCCGCTCCTTCGCCTCGGAGGTGACCCGCGTGGCCCGCGAGGTCGGCACCGAGGGCAAGCTCGGCGGACAGGCCAAGGTCGACGGCGTGTCGGGCACCTGGAAGGACCTCACCGACTCCGTCAACATGATGGCGGCCAACCTGACCGGCCAGGTGCGCGGCATCGCCAAGGTGGTCACCGCCGTCGCCAACGGCGACCTGAAGCGCAAGCTCACCGTCGATGCCAAGGGCGAGATCGCCGAGCTGGCCGACACGATCAACAGCATGATCGACACGCTGGCGACGTTCGCCGACCAGGTCACCACCGTGGCCCGCGAGGTGGGTGTGGAAGGGCAGCTGGGCGGCCAGGCCAAGGTGCCCGGCGCCGCCGGCACCTGGAAGGGCCTGACCGAGAACGTCAACCAGCTCGCCGCCAACCTCACCACGCAGGTCCGCGCCATCGCCGACGTCGCCACCGCCGTCACCAAGGGTGACCTGACGCGGTCCATCACCGTCGAGGCGCTCGGCGAGGTGGCGGCGCTGAAGGACACCATCAACGAGATGATCCGCAACCTGCGTGACACCACGCAGAAGAACACCGAGCAGGACTGGCTGAAGACCAACCTCGCCAAGTTCAGCCGCATGCTCCAGGGCCAGCGCAACCTCACCCACGTCGGCCGCATGGTCCTCTCCGAGCTGTGCCCCGTCGTCGAGGCCCAGCTGGCCGAGTTCTACGTCCTCGACGCCGGCGAGGGCCTGCCCTACCTCAAGCTGCTGGCCAGTTACGGCTCCGACGGCCAGGAGTCGCTCGGCAAGCGCGTCGGCCTGGGCGAGGGCCTCGTCGGCCAGTGCGCCCTGGAGAAGCGCCCGCTGCTGATGACCAACGTGCCGCCCGGCTACCTGCGCATCAGCTCCGGCCTGGGCAGCGCCACGCCGCGCAGCGTGCTGGTGCTGCCGATCATCTTCGAGGGCCAGGTCCGCGGCGTGCTCGAGCTGGCGTCGTTCGGCGGGTTCAACCCCAGCCACGAGGCCCTGCTCGACCAGCTGACCGAGTCGATCGGCATCGTGCTCAACACCATCGAGGCCAACATGCGGACCGAGGACCTGCTCAAGCAGTCCCAGTCGCTGGCCCAGCAACTCCAGACCCGCCAGGAGGAGCTGCAGAACACCAACGAGGAGCTTCAGGAGAAGGCCCGCCTGCTGGCCCACCAGAACCAGGAGGTCGAGCGGAAGAACCAGGAGGTCGAGCAGGCCCGCCAGGCACTGGAGGAGAAGGCCAAGCAGCTGGCGCTGACCTCGAAGTACAAGTCCGAGTTCCTCGCCAACATGTCGCACGAGCTGCGGACGCCGCTCAACTCGCTCTTGATCCTCTCCGACCAGCTGTGCAAGAACCCCGAGGGCAACCTGACCGGCCGGCAGACCGAGTTCGCCAAGACGATCCACAGCTCGGGCAACGACCTGTTGATGCTCATCAACGACATCCTCGACCTGTCGAAGATCGAGTCGGGCACGGTGGTCGTCGATGCCGGCGAGTTGCGCCTGGACGACCTGCGCGGGTTCGTCGAGCGGACGTTCCGCCACATCGCCGAGGCCAAGAACGTCGGCTTCGCCCTCCGCTTCACCCAGCCGCTGCCGCCGTCGATCTTCACCGACGCCAAGCGGCTCCAGCAGATCATCAAGAACCTGCTGTCCAACGCCTTCAAGTTCACCCACCACGGCCAGGTGACGCTGAACGTCCAGGTCGCGCGGTCGGGCTGGTCGGCGGACAACGAGGAGCTGGCGCGGGCCGGCGAGGTGCTGGCGTTCCAGGTGAGCGACACCGGCATCGGCATCGCCCAGGACAAGCAGCAGATCATCTTCGAGGCGTTCCAGCAGGCCGACGGCTCGACGTCGCGCAAGTACGGCGGCACCGGCCTGGGGCTGGCGATCAGCCGCGAACTGTCGCGCCTGTTGGGCGGCGAGATCCGGCTGTCCTCGACGCCCGGCCGGGGCAGCACGTTTACCCTCTACCTGCCGACGGCCTACTCGTCGCTGCGCGGCCAGCGGAAGCTGCCGGCCGGCACGGACCTGCTCGACCCGCCGACCGCGCCCACGCGGCTGCAGGCCCTGCCGCCTCCGGAGGGCCGAAACGGGCCGCCCGTCGTCGAGGAGGGGCCGGGGCTGCTGGTCAACGAGGTCGGCGACGACCGCGACGACGTCCGGCCGGGCGACCGGGTGCTGCTGGTGGTCGAGAACGACACCGGCTTCGCCCGCTTCCTGCTGGAGACCGCCCGCGAGAGGGGGTTCAAGGTGCTGGTCACCTCCCTCGGCGCCGCCGCCCTGGCCCTGTCCCGCGACTACATGCCCGAGGCGATCACCCTCGACATCCACCTGCCGGACATCGACGGCTGGCGGGTGATGGAGCGGCTGAAGAACGACCTGGCCACCCGGCACATCCCCGTCTGCGTCATCTCCACCGACGACTCGCGGGAGCGGGCGCTGGCGTCGGGGGCGCTGGCGTTTTTGACCAAGCCCCTCCGCAGTCGCGACGCGCTGGACGCGCTGTACGACCACGTCAAGGGGTACAACGACCGGCCGGCCAGGCAGCTGCTGCTGATCGACCCCCACGCCGACCGCCGCGCCCGCCTGCGCGACCTGCTGGCCGGCGACGACGTGGAGGTGACCGCCGTCGCCGAGCCGCCGGCCGACGGGCCCCGCCCCGACTGCGTCATCCTCGCCGGCGCGTCCCTGGACGCGGGCGGCCCGGCCCTGGCCGCCCGCGAGGAGGCCGACGGCGAGCGGCTAGCCCAGCTGCCGGTACTGGTCTACGGCGAGGAGGCGATTAACCAGGCGGGGGCGGCCTGGAAGCGGCTGGCGTCGGCCTGCACCGTCCGCCAGGTCCGCTCGCCGGAGCGGCTGCTCGACCTGGCCTCGTTCTTCCTCCACCGCCGGGTCACCCGCGTGCCGGAGGAGAAGCGTCACTGGCTGCTGGAGCTGCATCAGTCCGACAAGGCCCTGGCCGGCAAGAAGGTCCTCATTGTCGATGACGACATGCGCAACATCTTCGCCCTGTCGAGCGTCCTGGAGGAGCACGACATGCGGATCGTCTCGGCCGACAACGGCCGCGACGCGATCACGGCGCTGGAAAACGACCCCCAGATCGATATCGTCCTGATGGACATCATGATGCCCGAGATGGACGGTCTGGAGACAATGCGGGAGATCCGCAAGGTGCCGCGGCTGAAGGGGGTGCCGATCGTCGCGGTGACGGCCAAGGCGATGAAGGGCGACCGGGAGAAGTGCATCGAGGCCGGCGCCTGGGACTACCTGTCCAAGCCGGTGGACACCGAGCAGATGCTAGCGGTGCTGCGGGCGTGGCTGCACCGGTAGCGGCCGGCGAGCCGCGCACGAAGTAAGCGGGGTGCGGAGGCGCGCTCCCGGCCGTAACGCCAAGCGAGGTCGCCAGCGACTACCCAACCGCTTACTCCGTGCGCGGCTCGCCCGGAGGGCGCAAGATGTCAACGGGGACACGACGATGCCGGACGGCAAGATCGACATCCTGATCGTGGACGACCTGCCGGAGAAGCTGCTCGTCTACGAGACGGTGCTGGCGGAGCTGGGGCAGAACCTGGTGACGGCCCGCACCGGCGAGGAGGCGCTGCGGCTGGTGCTCCGCCACGAGTTCGCCGTCATCCTGCTCGACGTGCTGATGCCGGGCATGGACGGGTTCGAGACGGCCCGGCTGATCCGGCAGCGGAAGCGGTCGGCGCACACGCCGATCATCTTCATCACCGCCTTCGCCGACGAGGTCCGCGCCTCCGAGGGCTACGCCCACGGCGCCGTCGATTACATCCCCACGCCGATCGTCCCCGAGGTGCTCCGCGCCAAGGTGCGCGTCTTCGTCGAGCTGCACCGGATGCGGCGGCAGGTGGCCAAGCAGGCCGAGGAGCAGGCCAAGCGGGCCGCCGCCGAGGAGGCGGCCCGGCGGTCGGCCTTCCTGGCCGAGGCCAGCCGGGCGCTGACCAGCTCGCTCGACTTCGACGTGACCGTTCGGCGGCTACTGAACACCGTGGTGCCGGCCCTGGCCGACCTGGCGGCGGTGACACGGGCGGCGGCCCCGGACCGGGCCTGGCGGAGTGAGCTGGCCTGGTCGGCCGGGGCCGACGGCCCCCTCGCCTTCCGCACCGTCACCGACGCCGACGCCCCCCACGACGCGCTGCGCGACGCCCACGACCGCGTGCTGGCCGGGCACGGCTCGGTCACGCTGGACTCGCTCGACCTGTCCTACCCCGGCGGCGGGGGCCAGGTCCGCTCGGCCGTCATCCTCCCGCTGCTCGCCCGCGGGCGGACCCTCGGCGCACTGACGCTGGCGAGGGCCCGCCCCGGCCCCGCCCTCGAGGCCGCCGACCTGGCCCTGGCCGAGGACCTGGCCGGCCGGGCCGGCGTCGCCCTGGACAACGCCCTGCTCGTCCGCGACATCCAGGAGAGCGACCGGCACCGCGGCGAGTTCCTGGCGATGCTGGCGCACGAGCTGCGCAACCCGCTGGCGCCGATCCGCAACGCCACCCACCTGCTCCGCCTGCTACCGGTCCAGGACCCGGCGCTGGCCGAGTGCCGGGACGTGATCGACCGCCAGGTGACGCACCTGGTGCGGCTGGTGGACGACCTGCTCGACGTCAGCCGCATCAGCCAGGGCAAGA
>JAXMAW010000021.1:0-103306 GCA_046350195.1 Gemmataceae bacterium | reverse complement strand
GTTCGGCCTGATCCTCATCCTCGTCGGCAAGGCGCTGGGCTGGCAGTGGGTCTCCAACCGCTGGTTCCGCGCGGTCCACCTGGCGATGATCGTCGGCGTCATCATTCGCGCCTTCATCTGGGAGGAGTGCCCGTTGACGTGGTGGGAGCGCGACCTGCGCGGCGGGTTCGAGCCGGAGCACTTCACCGGCTGGCCGGTCGGCAAGGTGCTGCACGACCTGATCCACCCGGACCTGCCGATGTGGGTGTTCCCGGTGGTGTATGTCTTTTTCGGGCTGTTGGTCCTCGCGGCGTTCTGGGTGGTGCCGGTAAACTGGAAGGGGTCGAACCTTTCGCCCGTGGGCCTGTCCGAGCAGTGCCCGACCGGAGGCCGCTCATGCCCGCCGACCCCGCCTGGTCCCGTCTCCGCGCCGCCCTCCGCCGCTGGTGGCGCCGGCTCGTCGGCGCCGACCTCCCGCCGCCGTTCTTGAGGCAGTTCCGCGAGTTCTTCGGCGACGACTTCGACCGGTTGGAGACGCACGACAAGGCGTTCCCCGGCTACGACATCGTCTCGGTCGTCCGCGCCCTGCGCGGCTTCGCCGACGAGGGCCGGCCGTTCCGCGACGTCGGCGCCTGCCTGCCCTGCTCGACCGTCCGGCAGATGCTCGACTTCATCCGGTCGATCTCCGGCTTCCGCCACCGGCCCGACAAGTCGGTCTACCAGCGCGTGCCGGTGGACGTCGAGCAGGAGGAGTCGGTCATCAGCAACGGCGTGTTCTTCCTGGAGGTCGGCCCCGACACCGGCAGCCGCCGCGTCCGCCGCAGCGCCCGGCTGCGCGACGACGACGAGGCCGAGGCGGTGCCGTCCGGCCCGGAGAAGCTGGCGGTGTTCGTCGTGCTCGGGCCGGCGCCGGACTACTGGCCGGGCATGGAGGCGAACATGATGACGTCGCAGTCGTTGCAGGTCGGCGTCGCCTGCCGCAGCCGCGACGCCGCCGACCGCTTCTTCGCCGAGCTGGACGACCGCCGCCGCCGGCTGAGCATCTACCGCGGCAAGGTCATCTCGCCGGTCATCCACGGCGGGCACGTCCTGTCGCTGGGCTTCCGGGCGATCAAGCGCGTCACGCTGGACGACCTGGTGCTGCCCGAGGCGGTGCGGTCGCTGCTCGACTCGGCCATCATCGGCTTTTACCAGCACAAGGACGTGCTCACCGCGCTGGGCATCGAGCTGAAGCGCGGCATCTTGCTGCACGGCCCGCCCGGCACCGGTAAGACGTCGATCAGCCTCTACCTCGCCGGCCTCTTGCCCGACTTCACCGTCTGCTTCGTCTCCGGCGAGCAGCTGTTGCACCCGCGCGCGGTCTGCCAGATGGCCCGCTACCTCCAGCCCAGCATGGTCGTGTTCGAGGACATCGACCTGATCGCCGCCGACCGCGACGCCAACGGGCTGGCGACGGTGCTGGGCGAGCTGATGAACCAGATCGACGGCTGCGACCCGACCGACCAGGTGCTGTTCGTCATGAACACCAACTCGCTGGCCCGGCTGGAGAGCGCCGTGCGCAACCGGCCCGGCCGGGTGGACCAGATCATCGAGGTGCCGCTGCCCGACCGCGAGGCGCGGCAGCGGCTGCTGGCGACGTTCGCCCGCGGCGTGCGGCTGCCGGGCGGCGAGATGGACCGCGCGTTGACGGCGCTGCGCGACATGAGCCCGGCGATGATCAAGGAGGTGGTCAAGCGCTCGGTGGTGGCGGCGATCCACCGCGACGGCTCCGGCGGCAGGCCCCAGCTGCGCGAGGACGACCTGATCACGTCGGCGGAGCAGGTGCAGGCGCTGCGCGAGCCGATCGCGCCGGGGCAGCTCGGCTTCCGGCGGTCGCACGACGGCGACGAGGAGCCGTGGGAGCGGCCGTGATTTTTCGAGAATCGCGCGCCGCGGCGGCCCCGGCGGGCATATTGTCGTAGTCAGACCGGCGCCAGGCGTACCCCTCTGGGCGGGACGATTCTCAGGCCCGACCGTAAGGAAGGGCGTGACGCCGCGCCGGTTGGGAAGCGGCGCCCTCCCTCACGGTCGGGCCTGGGACGATGCCATGGTGGTCTCGCGATTCCACACCCTCGCCCCGCAGCTGCGGACCCTGGTGGCGCCCCGCGACCGCCAGGCCGCCGACCGCGAGTTGCTGCGGCGCTTCAGCGCCGAGGGGGACGAGGACGCCTTCGCCGAGATCGTCCGGCGGCACGGCCCGATGCTGCTGCGTGCCTGCCGGCGGGTGTCGCCCAACGGGCACGACGCCGAGGACATCTCGCAGGCAGCGTTCCTGCTGCTGGCGCGCAAGGCGGCCTCGGGCGGCTGGCACGACTCCGTGGCCGGCTGGCTCTACCAGACGGCGTACCGCCTGGCGAGGAAGGCGCGCGTCGCGGCCGGCCGCCGGGCGCGGCACGAGGCCCGGGTGAGGCTGGCCGACCCGCCCGGCCCGGACGACGAGCTGACCGTCCGCGAGTTCCAGGCGGCCCTCGACGAGGAGCTGAGCCAGCTGCCGGAGAAGTACCGCGCGCCGATCGTGCTGTGCTGTTTGGAAGGGCGGTCGCCGGACGAGGCGGCGGGCTACCTCGGCTGGCCGCTCGGCGCGGTCAAGGACGGCCTGGAGCGGGGGCGGGAGCGGCTGCGCGCCCGGCTCGCCCGCCGCGGCGTCGTGCTCGGCACGGCACTGACGTCGGCGTGGCTGCTCGAAGGGGCGGCCAAGGCGGCGCTGCCGCCGCACGCCACCGCCCGGGCCGCCTTGCTGATCGCGTCGGGCCAGGCCAAGCTGGCCGACCTGCTGCCCACCCCGGTGGCGGCGCTTACGAAAGGGGTAACGACGACCATGCTTCTGTGCCGAATGACCATCCTGGCGTCCGCCCTCGCCCTGGCCTGCGGGGCCGCCTCCGGCCTGAGCCGGCCCAAGGACGCCCCGCCGGCGCGGCCGGCCCAGCCGCCCGAGGCCAAGCCCGCCCCGGACGATACCGGCCCCGTGCGGCCGGAGCCGATGTTCCTGACGGGGCATCGGGGGGCGGTCAACGCCGTCGCCTTCGCGCCGGACGGCAAGTTGGCCGCCGCCGGGGCCGACGGCACCGTCCGGGTCTGGGACCTCTCGTCGGGCGCCCAGCTCCAGAAGCTCGATCAGGGCGGCAACGCCGCAGCCGTGGCCTTCTCGCCAGACGGGCGGATGCTCGCCGCCGCCTCCGCCGGGAAGGCGGGCACGCTGACCACGTGGGACGCCGCGACCGGCCGGCGCTGTGGCGGACCACCGGCGGGCCGCGGTTGCCTTCTCGCCCGACGGCAAGCGGCTGGCGACGGCCACCGATAAGGGGGACCCCGCCGCCCGACACCGCCAGGCTCGCTGGACGTCGCCAGCGGGAGGATGTACTTCCTCTTCCACGCCCAGGGCAAAGGGACGGCGGCGGCCTTCGCCCCGGACGGCAAGCAGTCGTGGTCGCCGACAGCGGGGGCAACATCTACCTGCTCGACGGCGCGAGCGGGCGGACCCTGCGCAGCTGGAGGCCCGCGGGGGCGAAGGCCCCCACGGCGGTCGCGTTCTTCGCCGGGGGAAGAAAGCTGGCGGCCGCGGACGGCGGGAAGGCCGTCCGGGTCCTGGACCCGACGACGGGCAAGGAAGAGCTGTCGTTCGAGGCGAAGGAAGGCGCCCGGGCGTTGGCCTTCAGCCCCGACGGCCGGCGCGTCGCCACCGCGGGGGCGGACGGGGCCATCCGGCTGTGGGACGCGGCCGGGAAGGCGGAACGGCAGTTTCCGGCCGGCGGGGCCGTGAACGCCGTGGCGTTCAGCCCGGACGGCAGGCGGGTGGCGACGGCGGGGGCGAACGGGGTGGTCGTCTGGGACCTGTCCCGCGACGAGAAGCCTTTGCCCAAGGGGTTCAAGCTGGCCGAGAAGGACCTGCCCGCGCTGTGGGCCGACCTGGCCAGTGACGACGGCAGCAAGGCCTACCAGGCGGCGCGCATGCTGCGGGCCGACCCGGGCCGGTCGCTGCCGTTCCTGACCGGCCGCCTCCAGCCGAAGGCGGAACGCCCCGACCAGAAGAAGCTCAAGGACCTCATCGCCGGCCTGGACTCCGACGAGTTCGCGAAGCGTGAGAGCGCCACGAAGGAGCTGGAGAAGCTCGGCCGGGCCGCGGAGACGCCGCTGCGCGACGCGCTGGCGGCGGGGCCGCCGCTGGAGGCCAAGCGCCGGCTGGAGCAGCTGCTGAAGCGGCTGGGAAGCGAGGGCCAGGCGCTGACGGCGGACCAGCGGCGCGACGTGCGGGCGGTCCGCGTGCTGGAGCAGGCCGCCACGCCGGAGGCACGGAAGTTACTGGAGGCGCTGGTCAAGGAGTCGCCCGGCTGGTGGGTCACGCACGAGGCCAAGGAGGCGCTCCAGCGGATGGCCGAGCGCGGAAAGGAGAAGCCATAACGTTTGCCCCGGTTAGCGTCGCTTCGCAGAATCGTGGGGTGGAGAAACCTTGTGCGAAGCGTCGCTAACCAACCCCACTCACCAGTCCACCACCGACCCGTCGTCCTCGTCATACGTCTCGCGGTTGCGCCACCTGTGGCCGACCTTGCCCGCCAGCGCCTCCTCGTCCAGCTCGACGCCCAGGCCCGGCCCGGTCGGCACGTCAATGTACCCTTTGCGGACCTCGAAAGGCGTCTTCAGGTATCCCACGCCCAGGCTCACCTGCTCCTGGCAGAGGAAGTTCGGAATAGAGGCCGCCAGTTGGATACCGGCCGCCAGCGAGATCGGCCCCAGCGGGTTGTGCGGCGCGACCGCCGCGTAGTACGCCTCGGCCATGCCGGCGATCAGCCGGCACTCCGTGATGCCGCCGGCGTGGCACAGGTCGGGCTGCAAGATCGTCGCCGCCTTCTTCTCCAGCACCTCGCGGAAGCCCCACTTCGTGAACACCCGCTCGCCGGTGGCGATCGGCAGGTGCGTCCCGCGGGCGATCTCCGCCATCACGTCGTGGTTCTGGCAGTTGACCGGCTCCTCAACGAACATCGGCTGGTACGGCTCCAGGCCGCGGATCAGCAGCTTCGCCAGCGCCGGGCTGACCTTGCCGTGGAAGTCGATGGCGATGTCGATGTCGTCGCCGGCCGCCTTGCGCAGCTCGGCGAAGCGCTCGACGGCGACCCGCACGTCGCCGGGCGACTCGACGTAGCGGGGCGAGGAGCGCTTGAACATCGGACCCGTCTTGAACGCGGTGAACCCCTGGGCCAGCCCGGCCTTCAGCGCCGCCACCGAGCGGGCGTGGGCGTAGACTCGCACCCGCTTCCGAGTCGGCCCGCCGAGCAGCTCGTAGACCGGCACGCCCAGCGCCTTGCCCTTGATGTCCCAAAGCGCCATGTCGATTCCCGACAGGGCGCTGGTCAGGATCGGCCCGCCGCGGTAGAAGGCGTGCCGGTAGATCGCCTGCCAGTGATGCACCACCTGGCGAGGGTCCTTGCCGACCAGGTACGGCTCGACTTCCTTCACCGCCGCCGCGCAGGTCTCGGCGCGGCCCTCCAGCACCGGCTCGCCCAGCCCGACGAGGCCGGCGTTGGTGTGGACCTTCAGGAACAGCCAGCGCGGCTGGACGAGGATCGTCTCCAGCTTCGTGACCTTGAGCGGGTCGCGCGGCTTGACCGGGGCGTCGCGGCCGGCTTCGGCGGCGAGCTGGGCGGCGGAGGCGTTGAGGAAATCGCGGCGGTCCATGGTGCGCAGTCCTTGTGGGGAGGGGGGACGAGCGCCCTACACTATCCCCGATCTCGGCCCGGATGCAACCACCAACCCCCGCGGAGTCGAACCATGCGCCGGTGTGTCCTGCTGCTCGCGGTCGTCACCCCTCCCCTGGCCGCCGAGGAGGCCATCTTCGAGAAAGGGGCGAAGGCCGAGCCGGTCGCGAAGGGCGGCGCCGGCGGTGAGGGGCCGGTGTGGCACCCGAAGCTCGGCGTGCTGTCGTCCGGCAACGGGCACATCAACCGCCTCGACCTCGCCGGGAAGGTATCAGTCTTCCGCAAAGACGCCGGCACGAACGGCCTGCTGTTCGACGCGAGGGGCCGCCTCGTCGCCTGCGAGTCGGCCGCGCGCCGGGTCACGCGCACCGAGGCCGACGGTAAGGTCGTCGTGCTGACCGACCGCTACGAGGGGAAGCGCTACAACACGCCCAACGACCTGACCATCGACTCGGCGGGCCGCATCTACTTCTCCGACCCGCGCTACGGCAAGCGCGACGACATGGAGCTGCGCGACGAGGGCGTCTACCGCATCGACCCCGACGGCAAGGTCACGCGCGTGCTGGGCCGCGACGAGGTCGATCGGCCCAACGGCGTGCTGGTGTCGGCCGACGACCGCTACCTCTACGTCGCCGACAACAACAACGACACCGTCGGCGCGGCCCGAAAGCTGTGGCGGTTCGATCTCGGCAAGAACGGCAATGTCGATAGGAAGAGTCGCAAACTCATCCACGACTGGGGCAAGGGCCGCGGACCCGACGGGCTGAAGCAGGACGTCAAGGGGCGCCTCTACGTCGCCGCCGGGCTGAACCGCCCCAACCCGCCCGCCGAGCCGGACGCCGCCGTCAAGGGCGGCATCTACGTCCTGTCGTCCGAGGGCAAGCTGCTGGAGTTCCTGCCGGTGCCGACCGACGAGGTGACCAACTGCGCCTTCGGCGGCGATGACCGGAAGACGCTGTACGTCACCGCCGGCGGCGTGCTTTACCGCGTCCGGACGACGACGGCGGGCCGCCTCGTCTGGCCGTCGAGCGCGCCTGAGTGACAGAACTCTCCTCAACCAACAAGTACAACTGTCACATCTTGAAGCAACACCTGTCAGAGAGTCCGGGTGATCCTGGAAGAATTTGCCAACTTTATCGTTGACACGACTCGATCTCTGCAATAATGTGACGGTACTTGTGCAGGGATCGAAGCACACTCGTTCAACAACCGTCATCTCAGGTCAGGGACGTGCTGGTCGAGGAGCGTCGTCAACGAGTGCTGGACCTGGTGAGTTCGCGCGGGTTCGTCGCGCTGGGCGACCTGGCACGGGCGATCGAGGTGTCGGAATCGACGATCCGCCGCGACATCGACTTCTGGAAGAAGCAAGGTGTCCTGCGGCCCACCCGTGGCGGGGCGGTCTACATCGGCAACGGCAACGGGCTGCCCGCGTTCGACGAGCGCACCTCGGCCCAGCTCGAAGAGAAGAAGGCGATCGCCAGGGTCGCCGCGGCACGCATTCACGACGGCGACTGCGTGTTGCTGGACGGTGGCACGACGACGCTGGAGGTCGCCAAGCTCCTGGTCGGCCGTCCCGTGCAGATTGTCACCAACAGTTTGCCGATCGCGTCACTTTTCGCCAACCGCCGCGAGGCCGACCTGGTGTTGCTGGGGGGGTACGTCTACCCGCGCACCGGCGTGGCGCTGGGGCCGGCGACGATCCGCATGATGGCCGACATCCAGGCCCACCAGGCGGTGCTGTCGGTGGGCGGGCTGACCGACAAGGGGCTGTTCAACAGCAACCTGCTGCTGGTCGAGACGGAGCGGCAGATGATGCGCTGCGCCGACGAGGTCGTCGTGGTCGCCGACCACACGAAGGTCGGCCGGCCGGCGCTGGCGTTTTTGTGCGAGCTGTCCACGATCGACACGCTGATCGTGGACGCCGGGCTGAGCCGCGAGCAGCGGCAGTTGCTCGACCAGGGCGACGTCCGTGTGCTGATCGCAGGGGAGGGGTAGATATGAGTGCCGTGATCGACCGCGGCGTGGTGGAGCGGCTGGTGCGCGAGGCGCTGGGCCATCGGGCCAACGGGCAGGCGAAGAACGGGCACGCCCCGAAGCTCGTCGTCAACGTCTCGGCCCGGCACGCGCACGTCACGCAGGAGGACCTGGAGACGCTGTTCGGCAAGGGCCACCAGCTGACGCCGCACAAGTGGCTCTACCAGGACGGGTTCTTCGCGGCGGAGGAGACGCTGACGATGATCGGCCCGCGGCAGCGGATGATCACCGGGCTGCGCATCCTCGGCCCGTGCCGCGACCACAGCCAGGTCGAGCTGGCGTTCACCGACTCGATCTTCCTGGGCCTGGACGTCCCGGTGCGCAAGAGCGGCGACCACCGCGACTCGCCGGGCTGCTACCTGATGGGGCCGAAGGGGATGATCGAGCTGGAGCGCGGCGTGATCCGGCACGAGCGGCACGTCCACATCGGCCCGGCGGACTGCGCCCACTACGGCGTCAAGGACGGCGACCGGCTGAACCTGCGGGTCAAGAGCGACTGCGGCGCGGTGCTGGAGTCGCTGCTGGTGCGGCAGTCGCCGGCGAGCAAGCTGGAAGTCCACATCGACACGGACGAGGGCAACGCGGTGAACCTGGCGAAGGCGACCGGGTACGAACTGTTCAAGTGATCTTCATGGGGAGTGACTGATGGCGAGCAACAACCTGGAAGCGTTGGGCATGATCGAGACGAAGGGGCTGGTCCCCCTCGTCGAGGCGAGCGACGCCATGCTGAAGGCGGCGAACGTGACGCTGGTCGGCTGGCAGAAGATCGGCTCGGGCATGGTGACGGCCCTGGTGGTCGGCGACGTCGCGGCGGTCAAGGCCGCCATCGACGCCGGCGCCGCCGCCGCCCAGCGCGTCGGCGAGGTCGTCGGCACGCAGGTGATCCCGCGGCCGCACGAGGACCTGGGCGCCGTCCTGCCCCTGGCCGGGAAGAAGACGGCGGCGGTCGGCAGCTGAACACAAACACGAGAGCATAACTCCTCGAAGGGGGACAAACCAGATGGCGAGCAACGGCAACGGCCGCAACGGCTACGAGGCGTTGGGCATGATCGAGACGAAGGGGCTGATCGCGACGATCGCGGCCTCCGACGCGATGGCGAAGGCGGCGAACATCACGCTGGCGGGCCAGGTGCAGATCGGCAACGCCTTCGTGACGACGTTCATCCGCGGCGACGTCGGCAGCGTGCGGGCGGCGATCGACGCGGGGGCACAGGCGGCGTCGGCCAACGGCGAGCTGGTCAGCGCGCACGTCATCCCGCGCCCGGAGCGCGACGTGCTGGAGACGTTCCTGAAGTAGCCGTCAGCTATCAGCTGTCAGCTGTCAGCCAGACAGCCCAGCTGATAGCCGACAGCTGATAGCTGAGAGCTGTCAATGAAAGTCTTGGTCGCGAACCTGGGCAGCACGTCGTTCAAGTACCGCCTGTTCGACATGTCGAACGAGAAGGTGCTGGCGCGCGGCGGCGTGGAGCGGATCGGCTCGGCGGAGTCGAAGGCGTTCGTCGAGTCCGGCGGCGCCCGCGAGGAGCTGACCGTCCAGGCGAAGGACCACGCCGTCGCCGTGCGGCTGTGCCTCGAACAGCTGAGCGACCCCAAGCGGGCCTGCCTGCGCGACCCGTCGGAGCTGGCGGCGATCGGCTTCAAGGCGGTCCACGCCAAGGACGTCACCGGCGTGCAGGCGTCGATGAGCGGGTGCTGGCCGCGATGGAGGAGTACGCCGACGTCGCCCCGGCACAACCCGCCGTACATCGCGGCGATGCGGCTGTTGAACCGGGAGCTCGCCGCAGATCCCGCTCGTGGCGGCGTTCGAGACGGGGTTCCACGAGACGATCCCGCCGGCCCACAAGCACTACGCCGTCCCGCTGGAGTGGGCGCAGAAGTACGGCATCGGGCCGCTGGGGCTTCCACGGCGCCGGCCACCGCTACATCGCCGGCCGGGCGGCGGAACTGCTCGGCAAGCCGGGCGCGAAGATCATCTCGTGCCACCTCGGCGGCAGCGCCTCGCTGTGCGCCATCGAGGCCGGGAAGTCGGTGGCCAACCTGTTGGGCATGAGCCCGCAGACGGGCCTGCCGCACAACAACCGCGTCGGTGACTTCGACGTCTTCGCGCTACCGGCGCTGCTGCGAGGCACGGGGAAGAAGCTAGAGCAGCCTGCTCGACGACCTCGGCGAACAAGTCGGGGCTGCTGGGGCTGAGCGGGTTCAACGACCTGCGCGACATCGAGTCGGCCGCAGCCAAGGGTGAACCGAAGGCCACGCTGGCGCTGGACGTGTTCATCGGCAGCGTGCGGCATTACTTGGGGCGTACCTGCTGCTGCTGGGCGGGGCCGACGCGATCGTCTTCACCGGCGGCATCGGCGAGAACTCAGTGAGGATGCGCGAGGCGGTCTGCGCCAACCTGGAGTGGTTCGGCATCAAGCTCGACGCCGCGAAGAACGCCGCCGCCAAGGGCGAGGCGGCGATCCACACCGGGGACAGCCGCGTGCAACTGTGGACCATGCCGACGAACGAGGAGCCTGGTCGTGGCGCGGCAGGCGAAGGCGCTGCTGGAGGGGAACAACTCATGTTCCTGGCCAGGGTGACCGGCAGCGTGGTGGCGACGAAGGGTCCGGTCGATGACCGGCCACAAGCTGCTCCTCGTCGAGCCGCTGCGCGTCGAGCCGAAGACGCGCGATCAGCTCGTCGGCACCGGCCGCAGTTTCGTCGTGGTGGACACCGTCGGCGCCGGCCAGGGCGAGATGGTGCTCGTCGTGCAAGGCTCCAGCGCCCGGCTGACGCCGGAGACGGAAAAACTGCCCGTCGATGCCACGATCATCGGCATTGTCGATAGCGTTCACGTCGAGAACCGCACCGTGTTCTCGTCGAGGGAGTAATCCATGCAAGTGACCGACGAACTGATCCGCGGCGTCGTGCAGCAGGTGCTGTCGCAGATGCGCAACGGCAAGGCCGCGGCGAACGGCGCCTCTTCCAAGGCGCGTGGCGTCTTCAGCGACGCGGAGAGCGCCATCCAGGCCGCCGTGAAGGCCCAGCGCGAGTTCGAGCGGCGCGGGCTGGAAGACCGCCGCAAGGCCGTCGCCTGCATCCGCAAGATCTGCTCCGAGCAGGCCGAGCAACTCGGCCGCGAGGAGCTGGAAGAGACCAAGATCGGCCGGCTGTCGCACAAGATCGAGAAGCTGAGGGTGATCGCCGACCGCATCCCCGGCGTCGAGTTCCTCAGGACCGACGCCTTCTCCGGCGAGAACGGCATCGCCCTGCAAGAGTACGCCCCGTTCGGCGTCATCGGCGCCATCACCCCGGTGACGCACTCGCTGCCGACGCTGGCCTGCAACGCCATCAACATGCTGGCCGCCGGCAACGCCCTGGTGTGCAACCCGCACCCGTCCGGGGCGAAGATTGCCTGCAAGGGCGTCGGCCTGTTCAACGACGCGATCGTCAAGGCGATCGGCATCGACAACCTGATCACGATCCTCGACACGCCGACGCTGGAGTCGGCCCAGGCGATCTTCGACCACCGCGACGTGCGGATGCTGTGCGTCACCGGTGGCCCCGCCGTCGGCCGGGCGGCTCTGCGGTCTCCGAAGCGCGCCATCGTCGCCGGGCCGGGCAACCCGCCGGTCGTCGTCGATGAGACAGCTGACCTCGACAACGCCGCCAAGTCGATCATCCTCGGCGGCGCCTACGACAACAACCTGCTCTGCATCGGCGAGAAGGAGGTGTTCGCCGTCGCCGCCATCTTCGACGAGCTGATGCAGGCGATGACGCGGTACAAGGCGGTGAAGCTGGACGCGAAGCAGGTCGAGGCGCTGACGAAGGTCGCCTTCGTCAAGGACGACAAGGGCAAGGAGGTCGTCAACAAGGACCTGATCGGCCAGGACGCCGCGGTGCTGGCGAAGACGGCCGGCATCACCATCCCGGCGGACACCGAGCTGATCTTCGGCGAGACGGACGAGTCGAACCCGTTCGTCGATCACGAGCAGATGATGCCGTTCGTGCCGTTCGTCCGGGTCAAGGACGTAGACCAGGCGATCGCGCTGGCGAAGAAGTACGAGCACGGGTTCAAGCACACGAGCGTCATCCACTCGCGCAACGTCGAGACGATCACGCGGATGGGCCGCGAGATGGACACGACGCTGTTCGTGCAGAACGGCCCGAGCACGGCGGGACTCGGCTCGGGCGGCGAGGGCTACCTGAGCTTCTCGATCGCCACGCCGACCGGTGAGGGCGTGACGACGCCGTTGACGTTCACCCGGCAGCGGCGCTCGACGACGTGCGGGGCGCTCCGCGTTCTGTGAGGTGATTGCCATGCAACTCGGTCGCGTCGTCGGCCACGCCACCTCGACGGTGAAGCACCCCACGCTGAACGGCTGGCGGTTGCTGGTCGTGCAGATGGAGACGCTGGACGGCCACCCCGACGGCGAGCCGATCCTGGCGATCGACTACCTCGGCGCGGCCCAGGGGACGCGGGTGATCGCGACAACGGACGCGGTGCTGGTGCGGGAGCCAACCGGAGTAAAGAACTCCCCGATCCGCTGGGCGGTGATGGGGTTGGCGGACGAATGAAGACAAACGGGCGACAACGCTGATCTGGGGTTACGGCCAGGACCGCGACGACGCGATGGTCCGGGCCGCCGTCCAGATGCTGTCGCGCGAGGGGCAAAAGCTGCGTGAACTCCGCTGCCCGCCGAACGACCCGGCCTGCCACTGGGCGAAGGCCGTCGCCGAGTGCCTGGCCCGCGGCGAGTGCCACGGCGGCGTGCTTTTCTGCTCCGACCCGGGGCTGGTGGCGTGCGTCGCCAACAAGGTCGCCGGCGTGCGGGCGGTGCCGGTGACGACGGTCGGCCAATCCACCCGGGCCACGCTGACGCTGGCGGCCAACCTGCTGGTCGTCGAGATGCCGGGGCGGACGTTTTTCGAGGTGCGGCAGATCCTGCGGACCCTGGTCAACAACGGCACGCGCTGCCCCGACGGCGTCGCCTGCACCCTCCGGGAGCTGGACGGCCATGCGCATCGCTGAAATCATCGGCACCGTCACGCTCTCCCGCGTACATCCCTCGCTGGTGGGGGCGCGCTGGCTCGTCGGCGTGCCGTTCAGCCTCGAGGGGCTGAAGAGTGACGTTGCCGACGGGGAAGACCTGGTGATTTACGACAAACTCGGCGCCGGCCTCGGCCAGCGCATCGGGTTCAGTGAAGGAGGAGAGGCAGCGGCTCCGTTCTTGCCGGATCGCAAACCGGTGGATGCGTACTGTGCGTGTTTACTTGACAGCTGTCAGCTATCAGCTATCAGCTGTCAGCCGGAGTGAACGCCATGCAGGACTTTCGCAACCTCAAGGTCTGGCAGAAGGCGCATGCGTTCGTGATGAGCGTGTACCGGCTCACGGGCAACTTCCCGAACCACGAGACCTTCGGCTTGCGCAGTCAGATCCGAAGGGCCTCGATCTCCATCCCTGCGAACATCGTGGAAGGCTGTGGAAGAGGCACCGATCCGGACTTCAGGCGGATGGTGCAGATGGCGTTCGGCTCGGCTTGCGAGGTCGAGTATTTCCTCCTGCTGGCCCACGATCTCACCTACATCACCCCGGACGATCACGCCCGGTTGAACGACGAGGTCATCGAAGTGAAACGTATGCTGTCCGGCTTGCTGGCCACTCTGGCTGGCTGACAGCTGACAGCTGACAGCTGAGAGCTACTTATGAACGAGTACAAGATCAAAGAAGAGATGTGCGAGGTCGGCCGGCGGCTGTACGCCAAGGGCTTCGCCGCCGCCAACGACGGCAACATCACCTACCGGCTCAACGACAAGGAAATCCTCTGCACGCCGACGATGGTGTCGAAGGGCTACATGAAGCCCGACGACATCTGCAAGGTGGACTACAACGGCAAGCAGATCGCCGGCGGCCGGAAGCGGACCAGCGAGGTGCTCTTGCACCTGGTCGTCTACAAGCTCAACCCGAAGATCAACGCCGTCGTCCACTGCCACCCGCCGCACGCGACGGCGTTCGCGGTGGCCCACGAGCCGATCCCCAAGTGCATCCTGCCCGAGGTCGAGGTGTTCCTCGGCGAGGTGCCGATCGCCCGGTACGAGACGCCAGGCGACCAGCGGTTCGCCGACACCATCGCGCCGTACGTCAAGGACTGCAACACCATCCTGCTGGCCAACCACGGCACGGTCACGTTCGGGCCGGACCTGCAGAACGCCTACTTCAACACCGAGATCATCGACGCCTACTGCCGCATCCTGATTTTGTCGAAGATGCTGGGGCGGGTGAACTACTTCGACGAGCAGAAGACGCGCGAGCTGCTCGCCCTGAAGAAGCGTTTGGGATACGATGACGTGCGCTTCCGCAGTGACGATTGCGCCATGTGCGGTGAAAGCAGCTTCGACGAGTCGTATTCGGACTTCGTGCCGCAGCCGGTGGCCTTCCAGCCGGAGTGCGCCCCCTCGGTGGGGCCGTGCTCGTGGGACGGCCAGGCGGACGGCCTGGACACCGAGGCGCTGGTTCAGACCATCACCGAGCGGGTGATGGAGGCGCTCAACGGCGCCGGCGTCCGCTGAGGCGGCGGCCAACCTGAGGTGGGCTAATGGCGGAACAACACACCATCAACGCGAAATGGATTTCCTCGATCGTCGTGCTGGCGCTGCTGGCGGTGACGGGCGTCGCCAGCGCCATCATCTGGGGGACGGGCGACTGGGAGCAGCACGCCTGGGGCCTGGCGCTGACGCTGCGCATCCTCTGGGGCGTGTGGATGGTCATCGCCCTGGTCACGGTCCTGACGCGGGTGACGATCTTCGGCTGGTCGTTCCGCCGCTACGCCCGCTGGGCGGAAGACAACATGCCGGCCTGGACGAAGTTCCGCCCGACCAAGGCGCCGTGGTCGAAGTCGGCCGCGGTCAGCTTCTCGTTCACCGTACTGCTGACGTGGCTGACCGGCGCCTGCCTGATCGCCACCGCGGTGATGTGGATCCTGTCCGAGCAGACGGGGTGGTGGGTCTTCGTGCTGGTGTTCAAGATCATCTGGGCGTCGTGGTGGGTGCTGATGGTCGCGCTGGTGGTGGCGCGCAACGCCGTCTTCGGCGTGCAGCGGCGCAAGGCCCTCGAAGAGGCAACGAACAAGCCCGAGCCGTCCCTGGCCGGGTCGGACAAGGCGGAGTCGAACTCATGAAGGTGAGCATCCTCGGCGGCGGCGGTCTGGTCGGCTCCTCGGCGGCGTACGCGCTGCAGTGCGGCGGCGCCGTCAGCCACGTGTGTCTGATTGACGCCAACGCCGACGCCGCCAAGGGCCACGCCGTCGAGCTGCTCAACGCCTCCTGCTTGACCAGCGACGTCCGCGTTTCGGCCGGTGGGATGGAGGAAGTCGCGAACAGCAACGTGGTCGTCATCACCGCCGGCCTGCGCCGCAAGCCCGACGAGAGTCGGCTCGACCTGATTAACCGCAACGTCGATCTCTTCCTCGGCCTGCTCGACCAGGTGAAGGCGGCCGGCCTGAAGGACAACGCCTACCTCGTGGTGGTCAGCAACCCCGTCGATGTGCTGACCTACCTCGCCGTGCAGCGATCGGGCCTCCCCTGGCAGCGTGTGCTCGGCCTGGGCACGCAGCTGGACACGGCGCGGTTCCGCGGCTACCTCGGCAAGGCGCTTTCAGTGCCGGCGTCGCAGGTCAACGCCATCATCCTCGGCGAGCACGGCGACAGCATGGTGCCGGTCTGGTCCAGCGCCACGGTCAACGGGCTGCCGCTGGAGCAGTGGCCGGGCTTTACGACGGCGGTCGGGCAGCAGGCGTTCGAGGAGACGAAGACCGCCGGGGCGACGATCATCAAGCTCAAGGGCGGTTCGAGCATGGCGGTCGGCCACTCGATCCGCGAGGTGGTCGAGGCGCTGGCCCGCGACAGCCGGCGCATTCTGCCGGTCAGCACGCTCCAGCACGGGCTGTACGGCGTGCGCGACGTCTGCCTGTCGGTGCCGACCGTGGTGGGCTGCGGCGGTTGCCGGCAGCAGGTCGAGCTGCCGCTGACGCAGAAGGAGCGGCAGGGTGTGCAGCGCTCGGCCCAGGTGCTGCGCGAGATCATCGATCAGGTCGAGGGGCGTGTCGGCAAGGTGCGGGCGAAGGCGAGTGAGGTGTCGGCCCCCAACGGCAACGCGGTGCCGCGCGTCGCCGGCCGGCCCATCCCGCGGTCGGCGTGGCAGAAGGCGTGACGTCCCAGGCCCGACCGTGAGGGAGGGCGTGATGAAAGACGCCCTCCCTCACGGTCGGGCCTTTGAATGAGGCTACCCATGGTCACCAAATCGCTCGACGCGAGGCTGGCCCGCATCCACGCCGACCCGCGCGGCTGCAAGGACTTCATCCTCGCCGACGCCAAGGACGCCGACATGGCCCTGTCGATCGGCGCGCCGGGCCGGTCGCCGGAGTCGTACCCCGGCGAGGTGCGCTACCGGACCCTGGCCGAGTTCCGCGACGTCATCGAGCAGGTCGTCGAGCAGAGGCTCGTGGACATCATGCTCATGTCGGCCAGCACCAGCGAGGTGCTGACGATCCACAAGCGGATCTTCGACCACAGCCCCGTCACGCCGGCCGCCCGCGCCCAACGACACGACGGACATTCACATCATTCGCGGGAGCAAATATCCGACGTCGCCGTCGATGCCGTTTGCACCGCTACGCTCGACCACATTCAGTGCGGGCACCTCGACTGCAAGCCGGAGGAGCGGGCGGCAAGCGAACCTCGGGCTGTACTCGATCACGTTCAACAACGACACGGTACTCGACCGCCAGGCGCTGGAGGAGTACAAGCTCTTTCGCCACGAGGCCGAGCGCAAGGGGTTCCGACACTTCCTCGAGGTCTTCGACCCGAACACGCCGGCCGTCGATCCGGAGAAGATTCCCGACTTCATCAACGACGCCATCGTCCGCACGCTCGGCGGGGTGACGGCGAAGGGGCGGCCGGTTTTCCTCAAGATGGTCTACCACGGCCCCAAGGCGATGGAGGAGCTGGTCGCCTATGACCCGCACCTGGTCGTCGGCATCCTCGGCGGCGGCGCCGGCACGACCTACGACGCGTTCAAGCTGCTCGCCGAGGCGAAGAAGTACGGCGCCCGCGTGGCCCTGTTCGGCCGGAAGATCAACAACGCCGAGAACCAGTTGGCGTTCATCCACCTGCTGCGGCTGATCGCCGACGGCGAGGTCGGCCCCGAGGAGGCGGTGAAGGCGTACCACGGCGTGCTGCAGCGCCTCAACATCAAGCCGCAGCGGTCGCTCGCCGACGACATGGTGTTGCAGACGAACGTCATGAGCTACGGCGGCAACGGCAAGGCGATCAGCCTCCCCGCCCCCCCGGCGAGTAACGGCTCCGCGAAGAAGGGGGCCTGCGGCTGCGGCGGCGCCTGCTGCGAACAACCAGCTCAAGGTGCCAGCGAGGGCTCCGCCCCCGACTTCGCGCGGATGACCCCGGCCCAGAAGGTCGCCTACCACAAGGCGCGCTGGGACCGGATCCTGGGGTAGGCTTTTTCCCTTGACGATCGCCGAACGCCCCCTACGATACTCACATCTCGTAGGGAGGCGTCGTCTCATGTCTCTCCGACCCGGCTTCACCTGAATGCACTTCTCCGTCTGACCGCGTGGACGGTCTTTTCGCCGCAACTTCATCCTGACCAATTGCGTCTGCTCTTTTCATCACGGGATCAAGCCGTTGGCAGGGTCGTTCCCCGCTTCCGGTGAGACGGGGTTGGCCGCGTCGGCCCGCCCTGAGTGGTTGTTTCGTCGTGGAGTCCCTTTTACAAGGAGATGGACACCATGAAGCTGAATCGCATCCTGGCCGTGGGCCTCGCCGTGGTCTTCGCCGCCACGCTGGCGCTGGCCGAAGAGTCGGCCATCAAGTCCGGCCCGCAGGTCGGCGAGGACCTGGCCGGCCCGTTCCACCCGCTCAACGTGACCGGGTCGAAGGCCGGCGAGAAGGCCTGCCTGTACTGCTCCAACGGCTCCAACCCGGTGGCGATGATCTTCGCCAAGGAGGCCACCCCGGAGCTGGGCAAGCTGCTCAAGAAGATCGACGGCTGCGTCGAGAAGAACGCCGACTGCAAGATGGGCAGCTTCGTCGTCTTCTGCTCCGACGACGACGGCCTGGAGGCCAAGGCGAAGAAGCTGGCCAAGGACAACGACCTCAAGAACGTCGTGCTGTCGATCGACAACCCGGCCGGCCCGAAGGGCTACAACGTCAACAAGGACGCTGACATCACCGTCGTCCTGTACAAGGACCGCAACGTGAAGGCCAACTACACCTTCAAGAAGGGTGAGTTGACGGAGAAGGGCATCGAGAAGGTCCTCGAGGGCACCTCGAAGATCACCAAGTAACCTCGGTGTAATCCCGGCGGCCGCGGGGGAACCTCCCCGCGGCCGCCGTCGTTTCGGGCCTGGCGGTCCTTGCCTGGCGGGGCGCGGGCTCCCATAGGCTCACGGGAGCCCCGCCGTCCTCACCCGGGCCCGCCATGAAGCCGTTCGAGTACGCCGCCCCGAAGTCGCTGGCCGAGGCCGTCGCCCTGCTCGCCGAGAAGGGCAACAAGGCCCGCGTGCCCGCCGGCGGCACCGACCTGTTGGTGCAGCTGCGCGAGGGACGCCGTGACGCCGACTGGGTCGTGGACGTCAGGCGTGCCGGAACTGGGCGGCGTCCACTTCGAGCCGAAGCGGGGGCTGGTGATCGGGCGCCGCGGTGCCGTGCTTCCGCGTCGCGGAGCACCCCGAGGTGAGGCGGCTCTACCCCGGGCTGACCGACGCGGCGTCGCTGGTAGGCGGCGCAGATCCAGAGCCGGGCCACGCTGGCCGGCAACCTGTGCAACGCCTCGCCCGCCGCCGACACCGTCCCGGCGATGATCGCCTGCGGGGGCGCCTGTGCCATCGTCGGGCCACGCGGCCCGCACTCGGTGCCGGTCGAGCAATTCTGCGTCGGGCCCGGCAAGACCGTCCTGCAGCGGGGTGAGTTGCTCGTTTCCCTCTCCTTCCCCGCCCCGAGGCCGCACTCGTCGTCGGCGTACCTGCGCTTCATCCCGCGCAACGAGATGGACATCGCCGTCGTCGGGCGCCGGCGTGTCGGTCACGCTCGACGGCAACCAGCTGCGCGGCCGCCCGCGTCGCCCTGGCCGCCGTCGCCCCGACGCCCCTGCTGGTCGAGGCGGCCGGGGCGGCCCTGGTCGGCACGAGCCTCGACATGGCCGACCTCGACAGGGCGGCGTCGATCGCCCAGGCCGCCGCCAAGCCGATCAGCGACATGCGCGGCGACGCCGAGTACCGCCGGCACCTGGTCGGGGTGCTGGTCAAACGCGCCCTACGGATCGCGCTGGCCCGCGCGAAGGAGAGGTGACAGCCGTGGCCCGCAAGACCCACGTCCAGGCGACGATCAACGGCCGGCCGGCCGAGTACCTTTGCGAGCCGCGCCAGAGCCTGCTCGAGGTGCTGCGAGATACCCTGCACCTGACCGGCAGCAAGGAGGGTTGCAACAACGGCAACTGCGGGGCGTGCAACGTCGTGCTGGACGGCCGGCTGGTCAACTCGTGCATCGTCCTCGGCGTCGAGGCGGAGGGGCGGTCAGTCGAGACGATCGAGGGGGTCGCCACGCCTTCGGGGTTGCACCCGTTGCAGCAGAAGTTCCTGGAGCACGCGGCGCTGCAGTGCGGCGTCTGCACGCCGGGTTTCATCGTCGCGGCGAAGGCGCTGTTGGCGAAGAACCCCAACCCGACGGAGCACGAGGTGCGGGCGTGGCTGGCCGGCAACCTGTGCCGCTGCACCGGCTATGACAAGATCGTCCGGGCGGTACTGGATTGCGTTCGGTCGTAGGACAAGCTGCCAGCTTGTCCTGTGGGAAGACGGACAAGCTGGCAGCTTGTCCTACGACAAAAGAGGCCCACCCATGAGCGCTCCGACGTACAAGGTCATCGGCACCCGACCGATCCGCCACGACGGCGTCGATAAGGTCACGGGCCGCGCCCTATATGGCGCCGACCTCCAGTTGGCCGGGCTGCTGCACGGCCGCGTGCTCCGCAGCCCGCACGCCCACGCTCACGTCCTCGGCATCGACGCCTCGAAGGCGCTGGCGCTGCCCGGCGTCGTTGCCGTCGTCACCGGCGATGACCTGCCCGACCCCGGCAGCCGCATCGCCGAGCTGGGCGAGGGTGCCATCAACGTCCGCCACCTCAGCGGCAACTGCCTGGCCCGCGGCAAGGCGCTGTACAAGGGCCACGCCGTCGCCGCCGTCGCCGCCGAGTCGCCGCTGGTCGCGGAAGAGGCGCTCAAACTTATCGAGGTCCGCTACGAGAAGCTGCCGCACGTCACCGACGTCCGCGCCGCGATGAAGGACGGCGCACCGCTGTTGCACGACGACCTCAAGACCGAGTCGCTCGGCCAGAAGGCCGACAAGCCGTCGAACGTCGCCAAGCACCTGCAATTCAAGCTCGGCGACGTGGCGAAGGGGTTCGCCGAGGCGGCCGTCGTCGTCGAGCGGGAGTTCCACACGGCGACGGTCCATCAGGGGTACATCGAGCCGCACAACGCCACGGCGCTGTGGAGCGCCGACGGCGGGCTGACCATCTGGTGCAGCACACAGGGGGCGTTCACCGTCCGCGCCCAGGTCGCCGAGTTGCTCCAGGTGCCGCTGGCGAAGGTCAAGGTCGTGCCGATGGAGATCGGCGGCGGCTTCGGCGGCAAGATCCGCGTCTACCTCGAGCCGGTCGCCGCGGTATTGTCGCGCAAGGCCGGCCGGCCGGTGAAGGTGACCATGAACCGCGCCGAGGTGTTCGAGGCCACCGGCCCGACGCCCGGCTCGTACATCCGCGTCAAGATGGGCGCCGACGCCTCCGGCCGGCTCACCGCCGCCGAGGCGTACCTGGCCTACGAGGCCGGGGCCTATCCCGGCTCGCCGGTCGGGCCGGGCTGCATGTGCATCTTCGCCTGTTATGACATCCCCAATGTCCACATCGACGGCTACGACGTGGTGCTGAACAAGCCGGCGACGTCGGCGTACCGGGCGCCCGGGGCGACCAACGCGGCGTTCGCGTCGGAAACGGTGGTCGATGAGTTGTGTGAGAGGCTGAAGATCGACCCGCTCGACTTCCGCATCAGGAACGGCGCGAAGGAGGGCACCCGCCGGGCCGACGGCCCGGTCTACCCGCGCGTCGGCCACGTCGAGACCTGCCAGGCGGCGAAGGCGCACCCGCACTACAGCGCCCCGCTGACGCCGTCGTCGCCGGGGCTGCTGCGCGGCCGGGGCGTGGCGTCGGGGTTCTGGTTCAACATCGGCCTGAAGTCCACCGCCACCGCCAGCGTCAACGCCGACGGCACCGTCACCCTGGTCGAGGGCAGCACCGACATCGGCGGCACGCGCACGTCGATCGCGATGCAGCTGGCCGAGACGCTGGGCATCCGCGCCGAGGATGTCAAGCCGGTCGTGGCGGACACCGACATGGTCGGCTACACCGACGTCACCGGCGGCAGCCGGGTCACGTTCGCCACCGGCTGGGCGGCCTACGAGGCGGCGCAGGACATCAAGCGGCAGATGATCGCGCGGGCTGCGACCATCTGGGAGGTGCCGCCGGAAGAGGTCGTTTACGAGGGCGGCGTGTTGACGTGCAAGGGCGACGCCGCGAAGCGCTTCACGTTCTCCCAACTGGCCGCGAAGCTGCACGCGACCGGCGGCACCGTCGTCGGCCGGGCCAGCGTCGATCCGCACGGCGTCGGCGGCGGGTTCGCCACCCATATCGTGGACGTCGAGGTCGATCCGGACACCGGCAAGGTCGCCATCGCCCGCTTCACCGCCGTGCAGGACGTCGGCCGGGCGATCCACCCTTCCTACGTGGAAGGCCAGATGCAGGGCGGCGCGGTGCAGGGGATCGGCTGGGCGCTGAACGAGGAGTACGTCTACAACGACCGCGGCGAGATGGCCAACGCCAGCTTCCTCGACTACCGCATGCCGACCTGCCTTGACCTGCCGATGATCGACACGGTGATGGTGGAGGTGCCGAACCCGGGCCACCCCTACGGCGTCCGCGGCGTCGGCGAGGTGCCGATCGTGCCGCCGCCCGCCGCGATCGCCAACGCGATCTACCGGGCCACCGGCGTGCGGATGACCGTGCTGCCGATGAGCCCTGGGCGGGTGACGAAGGCGCTGCTGAGCGGCGGGAAGTGACGCCATGGCCCGCGTGTGGGTGCCGGCGTTGATGCGCGAACTGACCGGCGGTCAGGAGTGCGTCAGCGTGCCCGGGGCGCGCGTGCGGGAGGTGATCGACGCGCTGGATCAGCTGTACCCCGGCGTGAAGGCGCGGCTGTGCGACGGCGAGGCCCTGCGGTCGGGGATCGTCGTGGTCGTCGATACGGAGGCGGCGCGGCTGGGCCTGAGCCAGCCGGTCGGCGAGGGGAGCGAGGTGCACTTCCTGCCGGCGATCGGCGGCGGCGCCGGCGAGCCGCGCACGAAGTAAGCGGTCTTCTCCCAGACCGCTTACTTCGTGCGCGGCTCAGCCGGTCAGCACCCGGTACATGCCCACGGCCAGTACGACCGCGACGGCGGCGCTGGCCAGTAGTGTCAGCGCGCCGAGCGGCCGCGTCGTCTTGACCTGCCACCACATCAACAGCCTCGACGCGCCCCAGAACAGCAGCGCCGCCGCCATCGCGTCCACGAGTCCTCGTCAGGGGTTCGCCGGAGGTTCCTCGCAAACGTGCAGGCTCGCCGCCTGGGCCAGACCTTCGGCCGCCGGGGTGGGCCGGGCCAGGGCGTCGAGGAAGGCGGGCCGGCCCAGCCAGCGCGACAGCTGACCCGACTTCGTTAGGCTAACCAGGACGGCGACGCCGAACAGCGCCAGGCTCAGGCACATCGGGTCCAGCCCTGGCACGAACTCGCGCAGCGCGGCGTAGCCGACCGAGCCGGCGCCCACCAGCCACCCGGAAAGGATAACACCGGCCACCCCCACCGAGAACCAGTGCCGAAGCGCCAGCCCGTAGCCGGCCAGCGCCAGGCCGAGCACCAGCGGGTAGGCGGCGACCGCCCAGACCGGCACGTCCGGCGGGGCGACGACAAACGCGCCGGCGCAGCCGAGTACCACCAGCACCGCCGTCACCGATTGGAGCAGTGCCCCCAGCCCGTCGCGGAACGCCGCCCCCAGCCCGGCGACGGCCAGCAGCGCGAGGTGGAAGGCGATCAACTCGCGCAGCGGCGGCCGGCCGGCCGCGTCCGGCAACGCCAGGACGGCCACGCCCAACAGGCCGGCGGCCCCGACCAGGCAGCGCCACGAACTGCCGTGCCACAGGCCAAGCCCGACCTGGAGCGCCGCGGCGGCCAACAGGGCCAGCCAACGCCATTGCTCCGGCGCGACCAGCGCCAGCGCCACGAGGGCGGCCGTCAGCGCCTCCGTCGCCAGCGGCACCCGTCGGAGGACGGTGTAGCCGTAAAAGGCAACGGAGACGAGGACGGTCAGCGCCAGCGGCTCGCCAAGCCGCGCCGTGAACGTGTCGAGGAACCCCTGATAAACCCGGTCGTCGCGGTGCCCCAGGCCCACCAGGGCTGCCAGCGCCAGCGGGGCGGCGAGGGCCAGGCCCAGCGCGGCGGGGCGCCGGCCTTCGAGGCCGACCTCCAACAGCAGCACGGCGACGGCGAAGCCGAACGGCACCAGGAAGTAGCCGCCGAAGATGAGGCGACCCTGGTCCTCGCCGATCAGCAGGTGCATCGAAAAGCACAGCAGGAACGCGCGGGCCGGCACCGCCAGGCCGAGCAGCCCGAACAGCACCCACGGGTACAGCGGCCAGCGCCAGGGGCTGCCGTTGTCGCGGACGCAAGCCGGGCCGCGCCGCGCGGCCGGCAGCAGGGTCAGGGCGACGAGGCCGGACACGGCGGGGAAGGCGAACAGCCCCCACAACAGCGGCTCGCCGTGCGGGTCCGCGACGAACGGCCGAAGCGCCAGCGGGTAGAGGAAGAACAGGCCCAATGCCAGGTAGTACGGCACGCGGAACGACCCCGGCAGCGTCAGGCGGATGCCGCGCAACAGCCCCTCGCTGACGGCGACGGCGAACGCCAGCCCGGCGAGGTTGCACGCCGCCCCCAGCCAGGCGTCCCGGACGAGGATCTCGTCGAACGTGACCGACGTGGCCAGGAACATCAAGACGACCAGCAGCAGCACGGTGCGGACGTCGTCCCAGACGTTGCCGAAGCGGACGAGCAGGCAGGCGGTGGTGGCCAGCAGCAGCGTGTAGCCGCCCAGGCCGGACATCAACCCCCAGGCCTGGACGGTCTGGTCCTGCCCGCCGAACGAGGCCCACAGGCCGACCAGGAACAGGGCGGCGCTGAGGGCGTAGAACGGGTTGCTGGTGCAGACCCAGCGGAAGAGGTGGCGCGGGGCGGCGGCGCGAGGCGGCGTGGGCGCGAGCTGGACGGCGGTGTCGAGAGACATGACAGGGGCCTCCGAGACGTGCGGGATGACTTGCGGGGCCGGCCAGGGATGATGGGGAAGGGCGCGTCGGCCGGCCCGCGGGTCGAAGATTCGCCGTCCTACTGTATGCCACAAATGTTCGCGGCGCGGAGCGGGTCGCCACGCGCAAAAGCAGAACGCCCGGCGACCGCCGCCGGGCGTCTGCTGTTGGGGAAGAGTTGGTGCCTGGTGGATACGGAACGAGCCGGTCCGCGCGGGGGGAATGGTCTCCCTCCGTCCACGAGACGGGGCCGAGGCAGTGTCTTCCCGCCGGGTTGCCGTCCAACCGGCCGGGAAGCTGAGGCGCCGGGACCGTTGTCCGTCCGCGCGGCGCCGGCTCATTCCGGGTTGGGCCTCTGTCTGTTCCCCCCGCGGACGCGCCGGCCGGACGAACTTGCGCGCGGTTTTTCTTTTTCCACCGCCGCGGTCAA
Source organism: Gemmataceae bacterium (assembly GCA_046350195.1). GTDB lineage: Bacteria > Planctomycetota > Planctomycetia > Gemmatales > Gemmataceae > CALDUY01. The sequence goes on along the minus strand of JAXMAW010000021.1, from coordinate 78,703 downwards.
CCAGGACTCGCGCCCCGCTCGCCTGTCCCGTGCCGGTCCTGCGGGGGCGTGAGTCGCCCGCGGCCACCCGGAGGCACTTGTTCAGGGGATCGGGGGGAGGTTGAAAGTTACGTTTCCGGCCCATTGCCCCCCGCCGACACCCTCCGGACCGGCGGTGGCGTTGGCCGCTCGACCGGACTTGTCAGGCCAGCCCGAACGCCTAAAATGGCCACTTCGCTGGAGCGTCCCCACGGGCTTGCAGAACCATGCCGAGGAGGTGAACGAATGGGCAGTCGGCGTCGCGGAACGGGTCGGCGGAAGGTCGGTCGGAAGAAGCGCCGGATGCGCGCCCGCATCCGCCACCGCAAGTAGCAGGCGATCACCACGCGGCGGGGCGGCCGGCCCGAACCCTGGGCCCACCGCCCCGCCGCGCATTTCTCACTCACATCGTCCGGCCGCCGTCTACCACGAGCACCTGCCCGGTCATCAACTTCTGGTCCAGCGCCAGGAACACGACGGCGTCGGCGACGTCGTCCGGCTCGGCGGCGCGGCGCAGCGGCGTCTGCGTCAGCGCCTGCTCGACCATGGCCTCGCGGCCGGCCAGCCAGCGCGTCTTCACCGGCCCCGGGGCGACGGCGTTGACGCGCACCTCGGGGGCGAAGGCGCGGGCCAGCGACCGGGTCATCGTGTTCAGCGCCCCCTTGCTCGCCGCGTAGGGGATGCTGCTGCCTTGGCCCTGGAGACCGGCGACGGACGTGACGTTGACGACGCTGCCGCCGGACCGGCGCAACAGCGGCGCGGCGGCCCGGACACACTGGAACGTGCCCCGCACGTTCACGCCCAGGATCTCGTCCCACACCTCCTGGGTGACGGCGTCGAGGTCGGCGTGGTCGATGAAGCGCGTGGTGCCGGCGTTGTTGACCAGCACGTCGAGGCCGCCCAACTCGTCACCGCACCTGGCGACCATCTCGCGGACGGCGGCATCGTCGGAGACGTTGGCCTTGCAGAGCAGGGCCGGCACCCCGTGGGCACGGACGGCGGCCAGCGTCTCGTTGGCCTCGGCCTCGGAGCGCGAGTAGTTGACCGCGACGGCCAGGCCGCGCGCCGCCAGCCGGACGGCGACGGCGCGGCCGATGCCGGTGGCGGCGCCGGTGACCAGGGCAACTCGGAGTGAGGTGTTCATTGGACGGCGCCCCGTGCAATCAACTAACCAGGCGATTCCCCCCCGTGGGGAATTCCGGATAGTGTATTGCTCGGGCACCAGTCACTTCCACCACTGGTGCTGGCCACAGCACGAGATGCTGAGCCAGCACTCCTTCTTCTCGCCGCAGCGGAGCCACTTGGTCGGCTTCTCCCAGCCGCAGCTCAGGTCGAGCCAGGTGTCGGCCTTCAGGTCCTGCGGGTCAACGAACCACGGCTTGGCGTCGCACAGGTCGAGCACGCCGGCCGACATCAAGGCGGCGACGACCAGCGGCGAGCAGAACCAACGGCCCGGCTCCAGCTGCTCCGGCTTGACGCACCGCCGGAAGCACTTGGGGATCGGCTTGCCGAACGGCGGGATGAACACGCCGGCGAAGAAGAACGGCTTGCCCTCCTGGCGGCAGGCGAACTCGGTCAGGCACTTGCACTGCTCCGGCGTCAACGGCGTGCAGCGCCGGCGGACCCAGCAGGTGCCCTTGTGGTAGTCGTGCCGCGACGGGATGTCGCTGATCATCGTCGGGTAGTCGTTGCCCGGCGCCTCCAGCAGGCCGAGGCTGCCGTCGGGCCGGGCCACGACGACGCCGCAGTGCGTCACCCCGGGCGAGCAGCCCAGCGCGTAGACGACGGCGCGGGCGAGGCCGGGCGTCCGGAACAGCAGGATGTCGCCGGGCTGAGGGTCGTAGTGCTCCGTCTCGGGGGTGGCGGACGGCAGGCACGAGGCGAGGAGCAGCGTCAGGGTGGGAATCATCAGCGCTCGGGGGGTGGGGTGGTGAGGAGGTCACATCCGTGCGTACATCGAGCATCGGCGGGGCGGCGCGGGAAGTGGAAAGAATGCCGGGCTGGGGCGGGACAGGGGGGCGATGAGGGGCGACACCGGAGGCACGATCAGTCCCGCCCGGCGAGGTCGCGCACGCGGGCATGGCCGACGTATTCGATTCCCAGGGCACAACCCTCCTCCCTGGCGGCGGCCTGGAACAGCCCGGCGGCCGGCACGTCGATGCCGGCCGAGGCGTCTTCGACCATGAGAACGCGGAAGCCCGCTTGCCTCAGGTCACGCGCGACAAAGAAGCAGCAGATGTTCGTGGCGATTCCGCAAACGGCGACAGCGTCGATGCCGGAGGCGCGCAGCAGGTCGATGTAGCCGGGGTGCTGCGCGGTCAGGGCGTAGGCCTCGAAGTCCGGGTCGTAGCCCTTGCGCCAGACGGCGTGGAAGCGGTGGGTGTCGAGGCCGGGAAGGAAGTCGGCCCCGGGCGTGTTCATGACGCAGTGGGGCGGATAGAGGTTGTCCTGGCGGCCCAGGAAGCTGCGGTGGTCCGGCGGGTGCCAGTCCTGGCTGGCGTCGATGCGCTTCCAGGGGAGCGCCAGCAGGGCGTTGGTGGGGCCGACGACTGCCGTGCCGCCGGGGACGGGCAGTTCGGCGGGGCAGAGGTCGGTGAAGCCGCGTTGGGCGTCCACGACGAGCAGGGCGGCGCGGGGCAGCACGAGCAAGGGCATGTTTCCACCAACGCCAACTTGGCGAGCTTCGACGGCCGGGGAGCCCGAGGGCACGTCACGCGGTTTGCTGTAGGGAAGGCGACCGACGGTCGGACGCCGAGCTGAGGTCAGGCCATGGTTGGGGCCGGGTCAGGGTAAGGTTGCTGAAGCGTATGACATATTCACAACCGGTACTCAACAGGATGTTGTGTGTGAAGGCTAGCTCCTCATGATCCTCCACCCCATGGAGAAGCCCGAGTTCGTCGTACATCCAGACGGCTCGCTTCGAGGTGAACTCCTCCGGCAATACGCCGCGTCGGACCACGGGCTCGCCGGCCAGCGAGTACACCAGCAAAAAGAGGCGCTCCTGGGGCAACTCGGGCCTCACCAGGAGGTTGAGCTTGTCGCCCTTTGGCCCGAACCAACACGCCTGAAGGTCGGCGTCGTGAAGGCTGTAGTGCAAGGCAAAGCGGCGTAGGTCACTGAACCGGCGACCGCCTGGGAAGATCCTCTTCAGCTCGCCTTCGTACTCTCGGACCGCTCTTTCCCATTCATCGTACGCCTTTTCGAAGCCCTCTTTCGAGGCCCCTCGTTGCATTCGCACCCAACGGTCAGGAGTGAAATATTTCATGCTCGGGGATAACTCTTCGTGACATGAGTTTCGTAGAACGAGTGCCCTCTGTTGTCGGAGTCGCGTGGTTGACACCAATGCGGCAAGGCCCTTGGTCCAACCGTCTGGCGATGTGGGCCATCGTGAAAGTAGTTCGGACTGTCAACCATCCGCTCGATCAATCTTGCCGTGTCCCGGTTGGTTGGCGTGTCGTCACCACACACGACGATGTCTAAACCTGACCGACGGCGTGTGATCGCTTCAGCCTCCGCAAGAATCGCACCGCGTTCAACGCCCCCGGGGACTCGGGTTGCTTCATGGATGGTCGGCGCTGGATCACTACTCATCGTTCGCATCCGCTGCGGTATTGTATCACAGACATGGCCCCGCCCCCATTGTTGTCCAGGGCCTTATCCTAGGACCCAACCTTCCATGCCGCACCGCTCCTCAGTCTCCGACCTGCTCTCGACCGCGGCCGGAGCCGTCCACATCGACCCCGACGGCACGGCGCGCCTCGATGCCCCCCCGCCGGCACTGCTTGTGCCCGGCTCGTTCAACCCCCTGCACGAGGGGCACCTCGGCTTGGCCCGCGCCGCCGAGCGCCGCGTCGGGTCTGCCGCGGCGTTCGAGCTGAGCGCCGTCAACGCCGACAAGGCCCCGCTCGACGAGGCCGAGTTGCGCCGCCGCGTCGCCCAGTTCGCCGGCCTGGCGACCGTCTGGCTGACCCGGGCGCCGACGTTCGTCGAGAAAGCCCGCCTTTTCAGAGGCGTAACGTTCGTCGTCGGCACCGACACCGCCGCGCGCGTCGTCCAGCCGCGCTTCTACGGGGGTGAGGGGCCAATGGCCGAGGCCCTCGCCGAGCTACGTCGGCGCGGCTGCCGGTTCCTCGTCGCCGGCCGCCTGGCCGCGGGGGAGTTCGTCACGCTCGATCGGCTGGGAATCCCCTCGGAGTTCGCCGACCTATTCGAGGCCATCCCCGAGGGCGCGTTCCGCGCCGACGTCTCCTCGACCGAGCTGCGGCAAGCTCACAGGTCCGGCTGAAGCAGCCGCACCCGCCGCCCCTCCCGGGCCAGCAGCGCCTCCGCCGCCAGGTAGCCGGAGCGCACCGCCCCCTCCATCGTCGCCGGCCAGCCGGTCGCGGTCCAGTCGCCGGCGACGAACAGGTTGGGGATCGGCGTCGCCTGCGGCGGCCGCCAGCGGTCCACACCCGGGGCCGCGCTAAACGTCGCGTGGTGCTCCGTCACGACGCGCGCCCGCCGCAACTCGGCAGGGGCCGCTCGCGGGAACAGCGTCCTCACCTCCTCGACGATCCGCCGCTGCACCTCGTCGTGTCCGAGGCCGCGGAACGCCCTAGAGGCGCTGACGACGACCTGGAGGTAGTACTCTCCGGGTGCCGTCTCGCCGCGGTTGAACAGCCACTGGCCCGTGCCGCCGACCAGGACCACGTGCGGGTAGGGGCACACCGGGCGGTCGTACCACAGGTGGACGCTGGTGATCGGCGACGTCTCCAGCCGCCGCAGGTTGGCGAACCCCGGGACGCCCTCGATGACGTCGGCGGGCAGCAGGTCGAGCAGTCGGTCGAACGGCACCGCGCTGACGACCCAGTCGGCCGTCAGCCTCTCGCCGGACCGCAGCTCGACGGCGGCGACACGACCCCCGGCGACCTCGATCCGGCGCGCGGCGTGGTTGAGCGACACCTCGACCCCCAGCCGGGTCAGCCAGGCGTCCAGCTCGCGCCCGTAGAGCCGACCCAGGGGCACCGTCGGCACCTCGACCTGGAAGCCGCGCGGGTGGCCCAGGAAGCCGTCCACGAACACCTTGCGGGCGTACTTCAGGCCGACCCGGTCCGGCTCCTCGTTGAGGGCGCTGACCAGGACGACGCCCCAGAACCGCTCGACGGCGCGTGGGGGTTGCCGCTGCTCCCGGAGCCAGTCGCGGAACGGCCGGTCCTCGTCCGCCGGCGTGAACCGCAGGGCGGCGAGGCCCCGGGCGATACTCACCTTTTCGGAGAGCGAAAGGTAGTGCGCGGCCAGGAAGCTCCGTGTCAGGTGGAACGGGGCCGGCAGCGGGTCGGCACCAAACGGGCTGACGCGACCGTCCGGCGTCATGAAGTAAAGCCGCCTCTGGGGTGCCAGCAGGTGGTCGATGCCGGCCGCGCGGCAGAAGTGGGCCAGGTTGGTGCAGCAGCCCATGCTGACGTGCTGGCAGGCGTCGATCAGCTGGCCGGTGCCCGTGTCGGGGAACGAGCCGGCCCGACCACCGGTGCGGTTGCGCGACTCCAGGATTCGCACGCGGAAGCCAGCCGACGCCAGGGGGCCGGCCGCCGCCAGGCCGGCGAGGCCCGCCCCAAGGATCAGCACTCGCCTGGCCATGCGCCTCCGTCAGCCCTCCTGGGTGGCCTGGCACGTCCACCTCGGCGCGGGGAAGTCCAGCGGCATACTCGCCTTGATGCGCGGCGCCGTCGGGAACCGACGGCCGATCGCCCGCCCCAGCGACTCCAACCTCGCCGCCCCACCCGGCTCCAGCTCCAGGAGGCGACTACAGTGATGATACAGATAGGCGGCAACCTGGGCAGTGTACCTGGTGTCGGGGAGCCCCCGCTGTTGGGCGCGCGTCAACTTGGGCCGGTTCGACTCGATGCACGTCCGCATCCGCTCCAGGCCGACGTAAAGGCCCGCCTCCCCCCGAATGACCAGGCGGCAGATTTCCTCCCGAGCCACGTGGAACTGGTGGGTACACTTTATGCGGTCGTGCAGCTGGTGGCCGCGCTGTTCCAGCAGGGTCATCTCGTTGTGCTGGGTCTCCGCCGGCCGCTGGACCAGTACCGCACTCCAGCCGACCACCCCGGACATGACCAGGCACTCAACGGCCAACAGGCGCAGTCCTACCGCCGGCCGGCGGGCGCTGACGACCAGCCCTGCCACCAGGGCCACGGCGGTACACAAGCCCTTGTAACCGGCCAGTCCGAGCCAACCCTGGCGGGCCAGGATGGCATTCGCCACGGGATTCGCCTCGTACACGTCCAGGTGCATCCCGCCGTCTAGCAGCGCCCAGGTGAACAAGAAGTCCACACCCTGGAGTAAAATCAGACACCCGGAGAACAACATCCTCAAGCATGAGGGACGCATGGTGCTCCTCAAACGCAGCTCTCAAGTCGTCGTCTTCTGGGACTCGAACCCGGTCGGACCGGGTAACTTCCGCTGCCAGGCGGGAGGGCGATCCGGCGTCTCGCGGGGGCAGGTAGGGGGGCGGCCCGACCACGGACACCTGTCATAGACCAGAGGAAGCAACTTCCGCGCCGTCGGGACTGATACACGCCTGGCTGGTTCGCATTGACCGCCCGTCCCGGGCGTCCTATCATCACCAGATCTCAGAGAACACGCGGAAGGCCAGCCTCCCTCGGGCAGTCGGTGAGGCGGCGAGGGCGCTGGCAGGAGACCTCCATGAAGGCGGAAGAACGCAAGGCCCTGGAGACCAACGCCCTGGCGCAGGAACTGGGCAAGGCGCTGGACACGATCAAGCAAGGCCCTTCCCGCTCTACCATGGTCTACCTCATAATCGGGCTGGCGGTCGTCCTGGGCGTGCTTTTGTTCCGCTGGTTCTGGCGCTCCTCCGAGGAGGCCGCCTCCCGCCGCTGGCTGAAGCTGGACGAGGTCGTCTTCCCCGAACAACTCAGCACCCTGCTCTCCGACCCGGAGCTACAGGACACCCAGCAGGGCCGCCTGGCCAAGTTCAAGGAGGCCCGCCTCAAGCTGACCCAGGGCATCCGCGACCTCGGCGCTAACCCGTCGCTGGCCCAGAAGCACATCGAGGACGGCACCAAGCTCTACGGCCAGCTCGTCGATGCGGTCAGCCGTGTGCCGCTCTTGCACCAGGAGGCGCTGTGGGGCTCGGCCAAGGGCCACGAGGCGCTGGGCGACCTCGACAAGGCGCGGGAGTATTACGCCCGGCTGAAGAAGGAGTACCCCTCCAGCTCCATGGGCAAGGACGCCGAGAAGCAGCTCGAGCGCCTCGACAGCGACGCCGGCAAGCGCGACATCAACGCGCTGTTGAAGGAGTTCGCCCCGCCGCGGTAGCGCGGCACGAGGACGGCCTGATACAATGGGGCGAGCCGGGGACATACCCCGGCTCGCTCTGTCGTAGGGCAAGCAGCCTTGCTTGCCCCTGGCGTCGTGACGGACAAGCTGGCAGCTTGTCCTACGAGAAGCAGACTTCCATGGACCTGATCGACGTCCCCCAGCCGAAGCTGATCGAGCACCGCGCCCGCCTCAAGGTCGATGGCGTGCGGCTGGACCAGTACCTGTGCAACCTGTTCGGCGAGTACAGCCGGTCGAGCGTCCGCCGGGTCATCGACGCCGGTGGCGTCAGCGTCAACGGCAAGCCGGCCAAGGCGAGTTACAAGGTCCGCCATGGCGACGCCATCCTGATCCGGCCGCCGGAGCCGACGCGGCCCGGGCCGACGGCGGAGGACATCCCGCTGGAGGTCCTCTACGAGGACGACCACCTGGCGGTGATTAACAAGCCGGCCAACATGGTCGTCCACCCGGCGAAGGGTAACTGGTCGGGCACGCTGGTCAACGCGCTGCGGCACCACTTCCCCAGACTGTCCGGGCTAAACGGCGACTACCGGGCCGGCATCGTCCACCGCCTGGACCGGGACACTTCGGGCGTGATCCTGGTCGCCAAGGAGGAGCAGACGCACCGCGACCTGTCGCTCTTGTTCGAGCACCGCAAGGTGTTCAAGGAGTACGTCGCCATCACCGCCGGCATCCTCGACCGCGACAGCGACTACATCGAGGGCCGGATCGCCCACCACAAGCTCGACCGGGTGAAGATGGCCATCGCGGAGGAGGAGGACGAGGACGCCAAGGACGCCTGCACCTACTACGAGGTGATCGAGCGGTTCCGCGGCTTCACCCTCGCCCGCTGCCAGCCGCGCACCGGCCGCACGCACCAGATCCGCGTCCACCTGGCCAGCGTCGGCTGCCCGATCCTGGCGGACAAGGTCTACTCCGGCCGCGACAAGCTGAAGCTCTCCGAACTGGTGCCGGGCGCCGACCCAGAGGCGGACGAGGTGCTGCTGTCGAGGCAGGCTCTGCACGCGCACCGGCTGCGGCTGCGCCACCCCCGCAAGGGGACATTGCTGGAGGCCGAGGCGCCGCTGCCGGCCGAGTTCACGCGCACCCTGGAAGTGCTCCGCCGGCACCGGCCGCTGTACTCATGAGAGGCGACCCATGAGCAGGAAAACCCCGCAAGCGCCGGCCACTCCTTCCCGCGCGACGCTCGGCTGGTGGTGGCTGTTGGGCGTGGCCGCCTTCCTGGCCTGCGGCGGCGCCTGGCTGATGATGATGGGGCCGCACGGGGGCGGCGGCGCGGTCCCCGACTGGGCACCCGTCGATGCGCCCGACCGCGCCCTCGACACCTTCGTCCGAAAGGTCAACGAGCGGGACCGGTCGGCGCTTGAGCTGCTCGGCCCGGAGCCGGCGTTCGACGGCGAGCCGATCAGCGAGCAGGAGGCCGACGCTCGCCAGGCGAGCTTCTACCTGCACCAGCCGGGGTTGCGCGTCCTCGCCATCCGGCGGGGCGAGCCGGGCAAGAGGCGGAGCAAGGGCGACCCGCCCCGCTCCGTCTATACCCTGGTGACCAGGGTGCAAGGCAGCACGCCGCCGCTGACGGTGCGGAACGAGAAGGGCGTCGTCGAGTCGCCGAGCCGGCTGTTCATGATCGACCCGGACCTCGTGGTCGAGGTGAGGGACGGGAAGGTCCACGGCGTGCGGCCTGAGCTGCACCGGGACTGAAGCCTCCCGTGAGGCTTCCCGCTGGCGCCCCCGAGCCGTACCCTTGCCGTGGTACCCGGCCCGAGGAGTCCTTCATGGCGCGCTACCCGTGGGCAAGCCGAGGCGACATCAACGCCTTCTTCGGCCTGATGCTCGACAACGTGGCGGTGATGATCATCCTGTTCACCGCCATCACCACCCTCGACCCGGTCGAGAAGCAACTGGAGGAGAAGTTCCTCCGCTTCACCCCCGGCTTCGTCCTGACGCGGATGATCCCCGGCACCGCGCTGGGGGTTCTGATCGGCGACCTCGTCTACACCTGGATGGCGTTCCGCCTCGCCCGCAGGACCGGCCGCGCCGACGTGACGGCGATGCCGCTCGGGCTCGACACGCCGAGCACGTTCGGGTCGGCGTTCCTGGTCCTGTTGCCGGCGCTCCAGCAGGGCTGGACGTTGCACCAGGACCACGCCAAGGCGATGGAGTTCGCCTGGCACGTCGGGCTGATCACCCTGGTGATGGCGGGGGTGTTCAAGCTGGCCTGCGCGCCGTTCGGCAACGCCATCCGGGCGGCGGTGCCGAAGGCGGGCCTGTTCGGCTCGCTGGCGGCCATCGCCCTGGCGCTGATCGCCTTCCTGCCGATGCTGCTCGACGGCATCGCCGGCGTTCCACTCGTGGGCATGCTGGCCCTGCTGGTCATCCTCATCACGCTGGTGGCGCACCTGGAACTGCCCGGCCGGTTCCCCGGGGCGCTGGCGGCGGTGCTGGTCGGCGTGGTGATCTACCTGGTCGGCCGCGGGCTGGAGGTGTATTTCAAGGTGCCGGTCACGCCGGCGACGGAGAAGGTCGGCACGGCGGAGGGCTGGAGCCCGTTCGCGATGATCGCGTTCGGCTCGCAGGGCGAGTCGTGGTGGCGCGAGGTGTTCTGGGCTGCCGTCAACAAGCTGCCCGTGGCCCTGCCGTTCGCCTTGGCGACGGTCATCGGCGGCATCGACTGCACCGAGAGCGCCGCGGCGGCCGGCGACGAGTACGACACGCGGGCGGTCCTGCTGACCGAGGGGGCCGCGTCGCTGGCGGCCGGCCTCCTCGGCGGCGTGATCCAGACGACGCCGTACATCGGCCACCCGGCGTACAAGAAGATGGGCGGCCGGGCGGCGTATACGCTGGCAACGGCGCTGTTCATCGGCCTGGCGGGCTACCTCGGCGTGTTTCATTACCTGTTCGAGTGGCTGCCGAAGGGGGCGATGTTCCCCATCCTGGTGTTCGTCGGCCTGGAGATCACCGCGCAGGCGTTCCACGCCACCGACCAGCGGCACTACCCGGCCATCGCCTTCGCCATCCTGCCGGCGTTGGCCTACCTGATCCTGATCGTGCTCAAGAACGTCTACGGCCCCGCCGTGCCGGCTCGGCCCGAAGCGGTCCTGACGCTCCAGACGCTGCGCTGCCTGGCGAACGGGTTTATCATCTCGGGGCTGTTGTGGGCCGCGGGACTGGCGCGGATCCTCGACGGCCGGCTGCGGTCGGCGGCGGGATACTTCGCCGTGGCCGGGCTTTGCGCCCTGGTCGGCGTGATCCACTCGCCCCTGGCCGACGAGCGCCTCGGCTTGCCGACAGATGTGTTGGCGTCGGTGGAGGTGCCGTTCCGCGCCGCCGTGACGTACCAGACGCCGTACCACTGGGCGGCGGCCTACGGGCTGATGGCGCTGGCGCTGGTCGGACTGTCGCGGGGCCGGCCGGCTACCGAGGAAACGGAGTCTGGTAGAATGGGCGAGGGCCATACCCCCGGGAGGACGTCGCCATGAGCATCACCGTGCAGGCCGTGTACGAGGGCGGCGTCCTGCGCCCCGCCCAGCCGTTGCCGCTCGCCGAGGGGCAGTCCGTTCAGGTGACGGTGAGCTGCCCGGAGTCGAGTGGGGCCGTGCTCCGCCCGCCGACGCCGGGGGAGGAGGATTACGCCCGTCGGGTCAAGGAGGCGCGGTCCCTCGAAGAGATGTTCGCGGTCATGGCGACCGCCCCCCCGCTACCAGAAGGCTACGACCTGTCTCGGGCGCTCAACGCGAACCGAAAGGCGACGGGTGAACGACTTCTCTTCCCTGAAGACGAGAGCAGGCCGGCGTCGTGAGTGCCGCCGTAGTGCTCGATGCGGGGCCGTTGGGGCTGCTCACAAACCCCAACCACAGCCCGCAGCCGACAGCGTGCCGCGCCTGGCTCGCCGCGTTGGTGTCGGCGGGGCGCCGGGTGGGTGTCCCGGAAATTACGGACTACGAGGTGCGCCGGGAGCTGATCCGAATCCAGAGTCATCACGCCTTGGCCAACCTGAATGCCTATGGTGCTCGCCTGGAATACCTCCCCTTGACCACGGCCGCCATGCGTCTGGCGGCCGCGCTTTGGGCGCAAGCCCGACAGGGCGGCTACCAGACCGCCCCGGACCACTCCCTCGACGGCGATGTCATCCTCGCCGCGCAGGCGCTCAGCCTTGGCACGCCCGTTGTGGTCGCCACCGGCAACCCCGGCCACCTTTCCCGTTTCGTGCCGGCCGAGTTGTGGACCAACATCGCACCCTGACGGGCCGTCAGTACTTCGTGAACAGATCGACCTCGGGCCAGTCGCTCGCCTTCTGGATCGCGGCCCGGATCGCGCCGCGCGCGTCCTTGTGGCCGCCGTCCTCGGTCGGGTCGCCGGCCTCGCTCAGCGTCGGGTGGCCGCCCGTGCTGCCGTTGAACAGCACCGCCCAGTTGACGCCGCTGGGCAGGTGCTCCATGTACGTCGAGATGCCCGCGACGCCGCCGTTCTTGTGGTAGAGCGTCCCCTTCGGCGCGGCTCTCACCACGTCCCAGCCCAGGCCGGTGTGCGACCCGTTGGGGCGCTTCGGCAGCGTCGGCAGCGGGGCGAGCATCTCCTCAATCATCTTCCCGGACAGCACCGGCTTGCCGCGCGTGCCGTCCAGCGACGTCAGGAACTTCACTGCGTCCACGGCCGACGCCAGCCAGCAGCCGCCGCCGTGCAGGGTGTGGCCGGCCCGGACGCGCTTGCCGGCGACGTAGCGGCCGACCTCGCCGGGCGCGTAGCCGCCCTCCAGGTCGATCCGCATTGCCGTGATGCCCATCGGGGCGAGCACCTGGCGCGCCGTGAACGCCTCGTAGCTCTTCACCCCGGCCGCGTGCGGGACCACCAGCCGCAGCAGGATGAAGCCGAGGTTCGAGTAGACCGACTTCGTGCCGGGGTCGTAGTCGAGCGGCCGGCCGGCGACGAACGCCGCGACCTGATGCAGGTTCACCGGTTGCGCCACCCGGAGCCGCTTTGCCACCTGCGCCTCGTTCACGCCGCGCGGCAGGCCGCCGGCGTGGTGCAGGAGCTGGCGTACGGTGACGTCGCGCAGGCGCGGGTCTACCCGTTCGCCGCCGGCCGGCCGGACCCCGCCGGCGGCGTCGAGGAACCGGTCGTCGAGGCCGAGCTTGCCCTGCTCGACCAGCCGGAGGACGGCGGCGCCGGTGAACGCCTTGGTGCAGCTGGCCAGGTTGAATATCGAGGTCGGCTGCACAGGCAAGCGCCGTTCCAGGTCGGCAAAGCCGTAGCCCCGGGCGAGTACCAGCCGGCCCTCCGTGGCGATAGCCAGGGCCGCGCCGGGGATGTGGTGCTCGCGGAGTGTGCCGAGCATCACTTCGTCGAGCCGGTCCAACCCCTTGCCGGCGTCGCCGGTGACCGGGAGGGGGCGCCCCGGCTTCTCGTCGGCCCACGACGTAAGACCGCATGCCAGCAGCGATGTGAGCGCCCGGCGGCGCGACGGCAATGGCATGGAACGACCTCCGGTGTTTCCCCTCAATCCGAACTGCCGCGGCAGCGCGGCTCGACCAACTCCCACGCTTGCTCGCAGCGCCTGCCGCGCCGCCAGTAGGCCGCCCGCGCCGCCGGATCGAGGTCCAGCGGCGTCCCCAGCGGCACCGCCCGCAGGCGCCACTCGTTCGGCCGGGGGGCGCCCAGGTCCAGCCAGCGCCGCCAGAGGTCCATCCCCAGCCGCTTGCCGCCCTCGCCGGTGACTCGCCACTCGTGCGGGCCAAGCCAGCAGGCCTCTTCCCGGATCGGGTCGGCGACACCGTAGCCGGCCCGGCCGTCGGGGCAGCTGGCGTGGCCGAGCGTCCCCCCTTCCAGCCAGGCCAGCACCGCCAGCGACGTCAGGAAGTCGCCCCCGCCAACCGGCCGGAGGTCGCTCCACTTCGACCACGGGGGCGCGGCAGCAATCAGCCCCTCCGGCCCCGGCAACGGCCCGGCCGGCACGTTGCGGTCGCGGCCGGACTCGGCCTCATCGCGCAACGGCATGAAGTACGCCCCGCGGGTCAGCCCGCCGGAGAACGCCCCTTTGGTGACCTCCCCCTGGACGACCCAGGCGAGCCCCGGCCCGACGTCCAGCGGCGCCTGCACCACGCCGCCGGGCCGCACCTGCGCCAGCCACGCCGGCTCCAGGTCGTCGGTGGCGGCCGTCACCTGGATCCGGTCAAACGGGGCGGCCTCGGGCCAGCCCTCGCGGCCGTCGCCGTGAACCAGCCGCGCCTCGCGGTCGGGGAAGCGGGCCAGGTGCCGGCGGGCGTCGGCCAGCACCTGCTGATCGACGTCGATCGACAGCACCGGGCCGACGACGTGGGCCAATAGCGCCGCGTTGTACCCCGTGCCGGCGCCGACCTCCAGCACCCGCTGGCCGCGCCCCAGCCGCAGGTCTTCGAGCATTCCCGCCATCAGCGACGGCTGGCTGGACGAGCTGACCGCGACGCTGTCCTCGCTCAGCCGGGTCGTCACCGCCCGGTCGGCGTAGACCGCCGCCAGGTCCTCCTCGGTGGGCGCGTCCACGTCCACGGCGCGCCAGCGGCCCTCGCGCGGCCCCCACAGCCGGTCGAGGAAGTACAGGCGCGGCGTGGCGCGGAACGCCGCGATCAGCGCCGCCGACCACAGGGCGCCCCGGGCGATCATCTGGTCGATCAGGTCGTGGTGGGCGTGGACGGCGGCGAGCATGGGAGAGGCTCCACTCCGGAGGCCGCCGGCAGGGGGGCTGGCGGGGGCCGATCGCCGGTCATCCATCGTACTCCCGCCGGGCGCGTTGACAAGGGAATCCGGGCGGCGAGCCCGACGTCGGCCCGCCGACTTTTCCGCCCAACTCACCCCGGCCCCGATCCACGAGCTATACTGGACAACGGACGACATGGCCTCGTCAAGGGGGCGGTGCCGGCTCGCCTCCGAGCCACAGGCAAGGGAAGAGAGATGAAGAGGTCCATCCGCCTGCGCGGGATGAACGGCCCGCTCAAGGGCCGCCTCTGGGAGGCGGACGAGTTGCTCCGCGTCGGCCGGCTCGACGCCCTCGAGGTCGTCCTCGACGACAGCTCCGTCAGCCGCTACCACGCCGAGGTGCGCGCCACCGAGCGCGGCTGGCGCGTCCGGGACCTCGGCAGCACCAACGGCACCCGGCTCAACGGCGTGCGGTTGGGCAACGGCCAGTGGCCCCTCCGCGCCAAGGACCTGCTCCAGTTCGGCGAGGTCGCCGTCGTCATCGAGGCCGTCTCCGACGGCGAGCCGGACAGCGACCCGTCCTCGCCGCTGGCCGACCTGCGCGTCAGCGAGGTCAACGCCCGCAGCTGGCACGAGGCGATGGAGGGGTTGGCCTACGACGCCCGCCAGTGCATCCGGCCCGGCGACCAGCTGATGGCCCTGGTCCGGGCCGGCCACCACCTGGTACACATTGAGAAGGAGGACGACCTGCTCCAGTCGATCCTCGATGACGCGGTCCGGGTGCTCGACGCCCAGCGCGGGGCCATCGTGCTGGCCGACCCCCCGGACAACCGCCTGAAAATCAAGGCGATCGCCACCGGCAAGGCCAGCCCGCGGGCGACGATGAACGGCCGGGTCGAGCCCGGCCGGTTCCAGTTCAGCCAGAGCCTGGCCAACCGCTGCTTCAGCCGCGGCGAGTCGATCCTGTGCCAGAAGATCGAGGAGGACGCCGAGTTGGCCATGGCCAAGAGCATCGCCGAGGGCACCATGGCCTCGGTGCTCTGCGTGCTGCTGCGGACCCCGCGGAAGTCGGTCGGCGTGCTCCACCTCGACCGCGGGCCGTTCCAGAAGCCGTTCACTGCCGACGACCTCCGCCTGGCCGACGCCCTGGCGGCGAACGTCTCGGCCGGAATCGAGTGCGCCCAGCTGCTGCGCAAGCAGCGGGAGCTGTTCCTCGACACGATCACCATTCTCGCCCAGGCGGTCGAGCTGCGCGACGAGTGCACCGGCAACCACACCACCCGCGTCACCCAGTACTCGATCCTGCTGGCCGAGCACCTGGAGATGCCGGCCGACCAGCTCGACCTACTGCGGATCGGCACGCCGCTGCACGACATCGGCAAGATCGGCATCGACGACGCCATCCTCCGCAAGCCCGACCGGCTCACGCCGGAGGAGTTCGAGGTCATGAAGACCCACACGGTCAAGGGGGCCGAGATCGTCCAGACCGTGCCCGACCTGAAGACGATCGTGCCGATCGTCCGCTCCCACCACGAGCGGTGGGACGGCAAGGGCTACCCCGACGCCCTGGCCGGCGAGGCGATCTCGCCGCTGGCCCGGATCGTCGCCCTGGCCGACGCCTTCGACGCGATGACCCAGGACCGGCCCTACCGCAAGGGTATGCCGGCCGAGGTCGCCTTCGCCGAGATTGAGAAGCAGGCCGGCCGGCAGTTCGACCCGAAATTCGCGGCCGCCTTCCTCCACGTCCAGCAGGCGATCCTGCACGAGATGAGGGCGCAGTCGGAGATGCAGAGCGCCACCCGCCGCACACGGGCGGTGGCGGTCTGACCCCGTGAAGGATGAAGGGGAAAGGAGGAAGGATGAAACCGAAAGGGAGGCAAACGGTAAAGGCCTCTGGATTCATCCTTGCTCCTTCCTAATTCATCTTCTTCAGGGAGAGGTGAGCATGGCCGAACCCGTCCCTACGTTCGAGGAGCTGTTGGCCCGCGTCCAGGCAGGGGACCGCGACGCGGTCGGCGCCCTGTTCAACCTTTACAACGACGCCGTCCGCCGCGTCGTCCGCCGCATGCTGCACACCAACCTGCGCCGCCGCTACGACTCGGCAGACTTTGCCCAGTCGGTCTGGGCGTCGTTCGTCGACCTCCCCCACGCCGAGCACACCTTCAACACGCCCGAAGACCTGGTCGCCTTTCTCTCCCGAATCGCGTATAACAAGGTGGCTCGGACGACGCGGCAGCGCCTCGGGACCGAAAAGCACGACATCCGTCGCGAGGCGTCCCTGGACACGCCGGGGCGCCACATGACGACCCTGGCGACGACGCTGCCAGGGGCCGGCCACACCCCCAGCCAGTACGTGATTGCCGAGGAGCGCTGGGAGAAGATCGTCCACGGCCTGCCCCCCGGGCACGTGCGTGTCCTGGAGCTACTCCGCGACGGGCACTCCCAGTTGGAGATCTCCCAGACCCTCGGCGTACATCCCAAGGTGATCCAGAGGCTGCTGCACCGGCTGCGGCATTTCGTGGATAAGGAATGAACCCCCCGATTGACAGGCCCGGCGGCGTGGCCGGGCTGGCGCGCGAGATCCGCAGCGCCTGGATGGACGGCACCCCGCCCGACGCCCAGGCCGCGCTGGCGCAACACCCGGCCCTGGCGGGCGACCGCTCGGCGGTCCTCGAACTGGCCTACGAAGAATTCTGCCTGCGCCGTGAGGCCGGCGAGGCCCTCGACGCGGAGGAGTTCTGCGCCCGCTTCCCCCAGGTCCGGACGGAGCTGCGGCTGATGCTCAGCACCGACCAGGCCCTGGCGGAGCGCCGCAGCATCACCCGGGACGAGCCCACCCAGCAGCTGACTGTTTGGCCCTCGCCCGGCGACGACGTCGGCCACTGCCGGCTGCTGCGCGAGTTAGGCCGCGGCGCCTTCTCCCGCGTCTACCTGGCGCGGGAGCGTAGCGCCGGCGACCGCCCGGTGGCGCTGAAGCTGTGCCGGGCCGCCGACGTCGAGGCGCGCACCCTGGGCCGGCTGCACCACCCCCACATCATGCCGATCCTGTGGGCCGGCCGGGACGAGTCCTGGGCCCTCGACGTCGTCTGCATGCCGTTCCTGGGCAGCGTCACCCTCGCGGACCTCCTCGCCCGGCTCTACCCTTCCCCGCACTCGCCGCCGCCCGGCCCCGCCGCCGCGATCGCCGCGGCGCTGGAGGCGGCCGGCCACCCCGGCGACCCCGACCCGGACCTGCTGCTGGCCGGACCGGACCTGCGCGGCCGGACCTTTGCCGAGGGCGTGGCCCGGCTGGCCTTGCCCTTGGCGGAGGCGCTGGAGTTCCTGCACGGCCGCGGGCTGTACCACTGCGACCTGAAGCCGTCCAACCTGCTGCTGACGCCGCGCGGCCGGCCCCTGCTGCTCGACTTCAACCTGTCCCGGGCCGACGGCGTGACCCCCCGCCTGGTCGGCGGCACGTTCCAGTACATGGCGCCCGAGCAGCTTCGGGTCCACGCCGACCGACGCGGCTCCGTGCCGCAGACCGCTCAGGCCGACCTGTTCTCACTGGGCGTCATCCTGTACGAACTGCTGACCGGCCGGGCGCCATTCGGCCGGGCTCCCGCCGAGGTCGCGGCGAAGGACCTGCCCGCCTGGCTGCTGGCGCGGATGCCGGCCGGCGCCGTGCCGCTGAGCCGCCTGAACCCTTACGTACCTTCGCCCCTGACCGAGCTGATCGGCCGCTGCCTCGACCTCGACCCGAAGCGGCGACCGACGACCGACGAGGTGGTGCGGGCCCTTCGGCCGCGCCGCTCCCGGCCCGCCTGGACCGCCGTGGCGGCGGCGTGCGGCCTGGTCGTCGCGGTTGCGGCGATGGGGGCCCCGTGGGGGGGGCAGCGCGAGGCGCCCAACCCCGAGCCGCCCGTCGTGGACTCCGTCCCGGCCGAGCGCTCGGCGGCGCTGGCCGCCCTGGAGCACGCCGGCGGGCTGATCGCGGCCGGGCGCCGGGAGGAGGCCCGGCCGGCCCTCCGCGACGCCACGGCGCGGTTCCGCCGGCTGCTCGACCTGCACCAGCAGCGCGCCGGCCCCGCGGCCGAGGGGTGGAAGGACCAGGTCAACCAGGCCTACACCCTGCTGCTGCTGGGCACCCCGGCCGACGCGGCGGCCCACCTGGCCGACGCCGAGGAGGCGCTGCGCGACCGGCTGCTCCGCGCCGCCGCCTGGTCGTTGACGCCGGCCCCCGCCCTCGCCTCGTTGCCGGCGCTGGCCGACGACGCCGAACGCCTCGGCCAGGTCTTCGCCTGCCGGGCGTTCTGTAGTGCCTTGCAGGGACGTCACGTCGAGGCGATCCTTTTCGGCCGGCGGGCGCTCGGCCTGGGCCGCCTGGACGCGCGGGTGCTGAACAACCTCGGCTACTGCGAGCTGGTGCGGGGCGACCTGGCGCAGTCCCGGAACCACCTGGCGCAGGCTTTGTGCCTGGAGCCGCAGCTTTGCCAGGCCCTGTTCAACGCCTGTCAGGTCGCGCACCGGGAAGGCATTCGTAACCCCGAGGTCGCCGTACCCGGCTTCCTCCTGGACGACCTCGAGGCCGCGATGGCCCTGCGCCAGGGGCAGCGCCTCCCGGAGCCGGCCGAGCTGTATCGCCTCGCCGCGCAGGTCTACGCCAGGGCGGCGCTCGACCTTCGCCCGGCAGCGGGAGACGACCCCGCCGCGCTGGCCGAGATGCGCCGCCGCGAGCAGCGGGCCCGCGAGTACCTCGACCGCGGCTGCGTCCTCGGGCTCGACGCGGAGTTGGTCTCGCGCGACGACTTCCTCCGCCAGGCGCTCGGCGACGACGGCCTGCAACCCGAACGGCTGCGGGCGCTGCGCCAACAGGACGCCGTCCCGGTCCTGACGCTGTACCTGGCCGACCCGCTCGGCGGCCCGGTGCGCTGACGCGGCGCGGTCCCCTTCCTTGCGTTTTCCCCAAGGGGGCACTAACGTAACCATCGTGGAGCCTCGCCCTGGGGAGAAGTGCCGCCATGAGACCGCTCGCCGGGGTCGCCTTCGTCGTTTTCCTCGCCGGCCCGCTGCCCGCCGCCTCGCTCCAGGACGCCCGCACCCGCTGGCTGAAGGGTAACTACGAGGAGGCCCAGGAGCAGTACGAGGAGCTTCTCAAGGACAAGAAACTCCTCGCCCCCGCCAGCCTCGGTCTGTCGCGCACCCACCAGAGCCTCGGCGAGTACGACAAGGCGCTCCACGTCGTGGACAAGGCCCTCCAGGGAGCCCCCAAGGACGCCGACCTGCTCGCCCGCCGGGCGGAGCTGCTCCACTTGCGCGGCCGGTGGGACGAGGCGATGCGGTCGGCCGACGCCGCCCTGGAGGCCAGCCCGAAACACCTGCCCGCACGCTGGGCCCGCACGCAGCTGTTGCGCGACCGCGGCGACGTCAAGGAGGCCGACGCCGAGGCCAAGCGCATCGTCCGCACCTACTCCGAGGTGGTCAACACCGCCAACGAGATCAAGGACCCCGAGTCGCTCGTCATCGTCGGCCTGGCCAGCGCCGAGAACGCGCGGTGGAACGGCCTGGCCGACGAGTTCCAGGCGATCCTCGAAGACCTCTACGGCGACGCGATCAAGTTCGACAAGGAGTTCTGGCCCGCCGAGTTACAGGCGGGCCTGCTGCTGCTCGAAAAGTACAACCGCGGCGAGGCGCTCGACGCCTTCGACAAGGCGCTGAAGATCAACCCCAGCGCGTCGGAGGCGCTGGCGCGCGGCGTCGTCGCCCTGAGCCGGTTTGAGGTCAAGGACGCCGAGCCGCTTCGCCGAGCGGGCTGAAGTTCAACCCGAACCTACCGGAGGCGTCTCCGGTTGCGGGCCGACGTCCACCTGGCCACCGGCGACGACGTCGCCAAGGCGATCCAGGAACTGGAGACTGCTCGGAAGGTCTCGCCGCGCGACGAGCGGACCCTGGCCCGGATCGCGGCGTGCTACCAGATCCAGGGCAAGGCCAAGGAGTACGACGCCGTCGTCGCCGAGGTTGCCAAGTTCGACAAGGTGCCGACGACGTTCTGGTTCGAGCTGGCCGAGCGCATGGAGGACCGCCGCCGCTACGACCTCGCCGAGGAGGGCTTCACGAAGGCGAGGAAGCTCCGGCCGGAGCTGTCGGGGCCGCTGAACGGCCTGGGCATGCTCTACATGCGGCTGGGCAAGGAGAAGGAGGCGGCCGAGCTGCTGGAGAAGGGGTTCCAGGCCGACCGCTTCAACGTCCGCGTCTCGAACATGCGGAAGGTGCTCCAGCACCTGGAGAAGTACAAGGAGATCAAGACCAAGCACTTCCTCCTCAAGTACGACGGCGAGCGCGACCCGGTCCTGGCCCGGTACATGGCCGACTACCTCGAACGGGTCTACGACGAGCTGGCGAAGAAGTTCGACTACCGGCCGCAGGGGCCGATCCTGGTCGAGGTGTTCCGCAACCACGACATGTTCTCCGGCCGGACCGTGGCGCTGCCGGACCTGCACACGATCGGCGCCTGCACCGGCCGGGTGTTCACGATGGTGTCGCCGAACGAGAAGACGGCCAAGGGCGACCCGGCGCGGAAGCCGTTCAACTGGGGGCGGGTGGTGCGCCACGAGATGGTGCACATCTTCAACCTGGCGCAGACCAACTTCCTGGTGCCGCACTGGTTCACCGAGGGGCTGGCGGTGGCCAACGAGGGGTTCCCCCGGCCGCCGTCGTGGAACCAGATGCTGATCGAGCGCGTCGCCACCGACAAGCTGCTCAACCTCGACACGATCGACCTCGGCTTCATCCGGCCGCGCGACCCGCTGGAGTGGCAGCAGGCGTACTGCCAGGCCCACCTGTACGTCGAGTACATCGAGAAGAGGTTCGGCCCCAAGGCGATCGGCCAGATGCTCGCCCTGTTCGCCAAGGGCAAGACGGCCGTCGAGGCGATCCAGGAGGTGTGCAAGGTTGACAAGGCCGCGTTCGAGAAGGGCTACCGGGAGCACCTCGACGAGGTGGTGAAGGAGCTGCGCGGCAACCGGCCGCTGGAGAAGCGGCGAACCCTGGAGGAACTGCAAGCGGAGTACAAGAAGGACCCGCGCAACCCGGACGTCTGCGCCGAGCTGGCGCTGCGGCTGGTATCGACAAAGCGGGTCGAGGCGCGCAAGTTCGCCGAGGAGGCGCTGGAGCGCAAGAGGACGCACCCGAAGGCCCTCTACGTGCTGTCGCTGCTGGAGAAGCGGGCGGCGAACCCCAAGCAGGAGCAGAGCTACCTGGAAAAGGCGCTGGACCGCGACAACCCGGACGCCCGCGTGGCGAAGGCGTTGGGCAAGCTATACTACGAGGCGGGCAGCTTCGCGAAGGCCGCGGAGATGTTCGAGCTGGCCCACAAGCAGGACCGCTATGACCGGGAATCCCTCCTGGAGTTGGCCCGGGTCTACGCCCAGCTCAACGAGCCGCGCAACCAGGCCCGCGTGCTCAAGGACGTGGTGCCGCTGGACGCCGAGGATTTCGACCGCCGGCTGCGGCTGGCGAAGCTTTGCCAGGAGCAGGGCCAGCCGGCCGACGCGGAGAGGTACGCGAAGGAGGCGCTGGAGATTGACGTGACCAGCCAGGAGGCGAAGGCAGTCCTCTACAAGGCCCTGCAAGGGCAGAAGAAGGACGACGAGTTGAAGCGGGTGCAGGGGTTGCTGGGGGAGTGAGGGGCGAGCGGCCAGGAGCCGCCGGGTTTATCCCGGCGGTTCGGGGCCGGACAGCGGGGATAAACCCCGCCGCTCGCCTCACGTTCTCGATGTGTGAGAGGTGGAAGGACGTGCCATGCCCATGACGCTGGGCCAGCTCCAGTCGCGCATCCGCGAGCTGTACGGCGCCAAGGACGCGCGCCGCGGCGTGGAGGGCACGTTCATGTGGTTCATGGAAGAGGTCGGCGAGCTGTCCGCCGCCCTGCGGTCCGGCCCCAAGCCCGACCTCGCCGCCGAGTTCGCCGACGTCCTCGCCTGGCTGGCGACGCTGGCCAACATCGCCGACATCGACCTCGACGCGGCCGTCGATGCCAAGTACGGCCAGGGGTGCCCCAAGTGCGTGCGGACGCCGTGCGCCTGCGACGAAGCCAAGCCTTGACCTTGAGAGCCACCATGCCGCGTTCCTGCCCCGTCGCCCTCCTCCTCCTCGCCGGCCTGGCGCCCGCCCAGTCGCCGCCCACGATCGAGAGCGTGCGGGTCGGCCTGCCGACGGGACAGGGCGGGTGCTCGCGCAACGGGGCCTGGGCCCCGGTCGCGGTCACGCTGCGGGGCGGCAAGGGGGGCAACCCGCAGGGGGCCTACCGGGTCCGCGTCGAGACGACCGACCTGGAGGAGGTCGCCTACCAGACCTCGGCCCCGGTGCCGGCCCTCTCCGCCGACACGCCACGGGCCGTCACCGCCTACACCGTACCCGTCGGGGACGGCTCGGCGTTCCGCGTCACGCTGGAGGACGCCCAGGGGAAGGCGATTCAGTCGCTCGCCCCGCAGCCGCGCGACGTCGGCCGTGACCTGGTCGTCGGCCAGGACGACGTGCTGTTCTTCGGCGTCGGGGGCGGCCTGTCCGGGCTGAAGCGCGCCGGCGAGAGGCTCGACAAGCCGGACGCCAAGGAGCCCGAGCCCGACCAGGCCCGCCGCCAGTTCGCTCTCACCGACGACGTCGCGGCGCTGCCCGACCGCTGGGTCGGCTACGACGCCGTGGACGTCGTCGTGCTGGGCACCGGCAAGCGCGACTTCGTGCTGCGGCTGGCCCAGGAGGGCGAGGCGGCCCGGCGCGAGGCCCTGGTCGAATGGGTGAGGCGCGGCGGGCAGCTGGTGGTCTCGGTCGGCCCGAACACCCAGGAGGTCTCGAGCCTGCTGGCCAAGATGCCCCTGCTCGACGTCCGGGTGGCCGGCGGCGAAATGCTGGCGAACCTGCCGGTCATCTCCAACCAGTGGAGCGACCGCGTCAACCTCGCCCCGCTCCAGCAGGTCCAGGTGGCGGCCTTGAAGCCCGGCCCCGCCGTCAACGTGCTGGTGCGCGAGGCGCGCAAGCCGGTCATCGTGCAGTCGGCGTGCGGCCTGGGCCGGGTCGTCCTGGTCGCCTTCGACCTCGACGCCCCGCCGTTCTCGACCTGGGACGGCCAGGAGGCGTTCTGGGCGCGGCTACAGAAGGAAGTCGCCCCAACCCTGCCCGGCCGGACGCGCGGCAAGCCGGGCGTGGCCGACGCCGCCCGGCCCGCCCCGCGTGGCGGGGCCCCAGGCCAGGAAAGGTATGACTACCGCGCCGAACTCCAGCGCGGCCTGGAGACGTTCGAGGAGGCGCCGACGATCTCATTCGGCTGGGTGGCGCTGTTCCTGCTGGGCTACATCCTGCTGGTCGGCCCGCTGGACTACTTCATCCTGAAGAAGCTGTTCAAGCGTCTGGAGTTGACCTGGGTCACCTTCCCGCTGATGGTGCTCGCCGTCAGCGTGGCGGCGTACTGCACCGCCTACGCGGTCAAGGGCGACGACTTGCGCTTCAACAAGATCGACCTGGTGGACGTCGATCAGCACGGGCCGGGCCAGGTGTACGGCACCAGCTGGGTCACGCTGTTCAGCCCTCGGGTGGCGAGTTACACCCTGGGTCTGCAGCCGGCCGATGGCTGGGCGGGGCCGGTGCCCGAGGGCGAGCCGAAGCCGGTGGTGACCGTGCTGGAGGCCGGCGACCGAACCTTCCGGGTCGCCTCGCAGGAGCTGTTCCGCCGGCCGTACCTTTACGCCGACGACGAGAGCGGCCTGGTCCGCGTGCCGATCCCGGTGTGGGCGACGCGGTCGTTCTCCGCCTCCTGGCGGGCGCCCGTGAGGCCGAAGTCTCCCCCCCCGGTCGGGTTCACCGACGACGTCGGCCCGGTGCGGCTGGCCCGCGACGGCCGGGCGCTGGTCGGCCGGCTGACCAACCACCTTCCCGTCCGGCTGCTTGGGGTGACGCTGATCCACCGCGAGAGGTGCTACTCCCTCGGCACCCTGGAGCCGGGCGAGTCGAGGCGCGTCGAGCCGCTGTTCGCCGCCGACGCCCAGGGGCAGGGCCGCGACCTGACCGCCTGGCTGGCCGACTCCTCGCTGTCGCACGGCCTGCCGCTGGCCCCGACCGGTCGGCCGCTCAACGCCAACTTCCTCAACGAGCGCGAGTCGTTCCAGGTGGTCAAGTCGCTGATGTTCTACCGGGCCAACGAGCGGGCCGGCTCGACGAACGCCGGCCTGCGGCGGCTGGACCAGACGTGGCGGCTGCGGAGCCTGCCGGAGTACCCGATTCCCGAGCGGCCGCGCTACCGCGACGAGGTCGTCCTGGTGGCCCGCACGCCGATGCTCAGCGACGCCGCCGAGGACGTGACGAGCCATCCCGCGTCGCCGAGCCAGCTATGGCTGGGCGAACTGCCCGCCGCCGGCCGCGACCGGCCGCCGCTGAAGGGCTTTCTGACGCAGGAAACGTACCTGCGGGTGTTCATCCCGGTGAGGTAGTAGCTGTCAGCTGTCAGCTGATAGCTGTCAGCTACAGAAGACCGTCCCCGATTTCTGGCTGAGAGCTGATAGCTGAAAGCTGAGAGCTGTATGATCGAGACCCGCGACCTGACGAAGATGTACGGCGAGCTGTACGCCCTGAACCGGCTGTCGCTGAAGCTGGACAAGGGCGACGTCTACGGCTTCATCGGCCCCAACGGCGCCGGCAAGACGACGACCATGCGCATCCTCGCCACGCTGCTCAACCCGACCTGGGGCGAGGCGACGGTGTGCGGCTACTCGATCTACAACAACGCCAAGGAGATCCGCCGCATGACCGGCTACATGCCGGACTTCTTCGGCGTCTACGACGACATGAAGGTGATCGAGTACCTGGAGTTCTTCGCCGCCGCCTACCGCATTGACGGCCCGGCCCGCCGCCGCAAGTGCGAGCAGGTCCTGGAGCTGGTCGATCTCGGCTACAAGCGGGATGCCCTGGTCACCAGCCTGTCGCGCGGCATGACCCAGCGGCTCGGCCTGGCCCGCGTCCTGCTGCACGACCCGCAGGTGTTGCTGCTCGACGAGCCGGCCAGCGGCCTCGACCCGCGCGCCCGCATCGAGATGCGGGCGCTGTTGAAAGAGCTTCGCAAGATGGGCAAGACGATCCTGGTGTCCAGCCACATCCTGCCGGAGCTGGCCGACATTTGCAACAAGATCGGCATCATCGAGCGCGGCGTGCTAATCTTCGACGGGACCGTCGAGGCGGCGATCCGGCAGGTCCGCAAGAACACGATCTACCTCGTCGCCGTCGCCAACGACCTCAACGGGGCCGCCCGCGAGCACATCGAGGGGCACGTCGATGTGATGAAGGTCGAGGACGTGCCCGAGCAGCGCTGCCTGCGCGTGACCCTGACCGACGGGGTCGAGGACGGCGGCTTCCTCGTCGATCTGCTCCTGAAGAACGGCCTGCGGCTGAGGATGTTCAAGGAGGAGGAGATCGACCTGGAGGACGTGTTCCTCGGCATCACCAAGGGCATCACCAATTGACCCCTGGATAGCGCTTCGCGAAGCGTGGATCGCCTCACGCTTCTGCAGGAGCGTCGCTATCCAGGGTAGAGGTCGCGATGCGCATCCTCGTCACCGGCGGCGCCGGCTACATCGGCAGCCACACCGTCCGCCTGCTCCTCGCCCAGGGCCACGACGCCTGGGTGATCGACAACCTCTCGACCGGTCACCGCGCTAGCGTGCCGGCCGACCGCCTCATCGCCGCCGATCTCGGGGACTCGGCGCGGCTGGATCACGCGTTCGTGGCGCACCGGATCGAGGCCGTCGTCCACTTCGCCGCCTCGGCGTTGGTGCCCGAGTCGGTGCGCAAGCCGGCGTTGTACTATCAGAACAATGTCGTCGCCTCGCTGACGCTGCTGGAGATGATGCGGCGTCATGGGGTGGGGAAGCTAGTCTTCTCCAGCACCTGCGCCACCTACGGCGTGCCGGAGAAGGTGCCGATCGACGAGGACACGCCGCACCGGCCGATCAACCCCTACGGCAACAGTAAACTGGCCGTCGAGCGGGCCATCCTCGACCACGCCGAGGCCTACGGCTGGGGCGTGGCGATGCTGCGCTACTTCAACGCCTCCGGGGCCAGCCCGGCCGGCGACATCGGCGAGGACCACGACCCGGAG
The DNA here is from genome assembly GCA_046350195.1 of Gemmataceae bacterium. Taxonomy (GTDB): domain Bacteria; phylum Planctomycetota; class Planctomycetia; order Gemmatales; family Gemmataceae; genus CALDUY01. The sequence continues at coordinate 52,554 of JAXMAW010000021.1, read as the reverse complement.
TCGCACCTCATCCCCATCGTCATCCAGGCGGCGCTGGGCCAGCGGCCCAACGTGCAGGTCTACGGCACAGATTACCCGACGCCGGACGGCACCTGCATCCGGGACTACATCCACGTGGACGACCTGGCGCAGGCGCACCTCCTGGCGCTGGAGAAGTTGTCGCCGGGCCGGCCGATCGTCTGTAACCTGGGGACCGGTAAGGGCCACAGCGTCCGCGAGGTGATCCGGGCCGTCGAGGAGGTTTCCGGGCGGCGCGTCAACGTGGCCGAGGCGGCCCGACGCGAGGGCGACCCGCCGGCGTTGGTCGCGGCGGCGGGCCGGGCGAGGCAGCTGCTCGGCTGGAAGCCGGCCTACCCCGAGCTGAGGGCGATCGTCGAGACGGCCTGGAACTGGCACCACCGCCACCCGCGCGGGTATGATGATTAGGTCACCCCTCCCCCGGAGACCGCCCATGCGGCGCCTCATCGTCCTGCCCACGCTGGCGGCCCTCGCCCTCGGGGCCGCGCGCGGCGAGGTCAAGGCCCCCTTGGAAGGGCCCGTGCCGCTGCGCCGCCTCTGCCTCGACGCGGCGGCCGTCGTGCTGGCCGAGCCGCTCGACCCGGTCACGCCGACCCGCTTTCGCGTCCTCAGCTCCCTGCGCGGGCCGCTCAAGGCCGACGAGGCGCTCGCCCCGGCCGGGATCGATCCCGAGCTGATGCGATCGTTCGAGGAGCCCGACCTAGCCCAGAAGAAGCCCCGCCCGCGCCGCGTCACCCAGGCGCTGTTGGTACTGGAGCCCAACGGCAAGGGCTGGAAGGTGCCGCCCGGCGGCGTGCGGATGTGCGGCGAGGACGGCAAGACGGTGGCGCCGGCCGGCCCGCGCGGCGCGATGGAGGCCCAGCCCGGCACGCGCTGGTCGGTGCTGGTGACCCGGGTGCGCGACGACCTGGCGGCGCTGGAGCAGCTGAGCGCCTACCGCCGCATCGGCCGGCCGTCGCGCCGGGCCGAGGCCCTCATGGGCTGGGTGCAGGTGCGCAAGGCCGAGTTCACCGCCACGCCGCCCGGCACCGACGAGTCGCCGGCGGGGTGGGACCGGTTGCAGCTGGAGGTCTTCGACTGGATCTTCGCCGCCGCCCCGCCCGAGACGGCCTGGCGGGCCGTCACCCTCTACGCCGAGCTGAACCAGGGCGAGACGCCGCGGCTGAGCACGCCGGTCTTCTCGACTCCGGAAGGCCGGGCGTTGCTGGCCGGCATCGCCTCCGACGGCAAGCGCCTGCTCGGCGAGCGCAGCCGGGCGCTGCGGTTGCTGGGGGCGAAGGCGACGCTGTGGCCTGGGGAGGCCGACCTGCAACGCGGGGCCCGGCCGATGGAGAAGAAGGAGCAAGAGGGCCTGCTCGACCAACTGGCCAGACTGCTGCCGGAGAAGGACGACCTTTTCCGCGTCGGGCTGGCCCGGGCGGTGGTCGGCCTGAGCCGGTCGGCGGAGGGCAAGCTCCAGAAGGCACTGCCGGGCCTGATGCGGCCTACCGCGAGGCCAGCCCGCCCCGGCCGCGACGAGCTGGCGATGACGCTGTGCGCGACCTGACGCCGGCGGAGCAGTGGAAGGAGCTGACGGGCAACCCGGCCGGCTACTGCGCCTGCCTGCGCGACCTGAGCCGGGCCGACACGGTGACGTTCTGGCTGTCGCGCAACGCCCGGGCCGGCGGTATTCGAGGCGCCAACGCTGGTCGTCGAGAAGCTCGGTACGCTCGGGTTTGTCGCCGAGACGAAGCGGTTCCCCTCGAGCCGAAGAACCTGTCCGGCTGGGCGGCCGGCTGGGACGGCGACGACTCGCTGGTGGTGCAGCTCGACGTGAGCAAGCTGGCCGGGCAGCATCTACCGCGTCAAGGTCGAGGGTTTGCCGGCAAGGGCAAGGAGCGCGTCAAGTGGACGTCAGAGCCGCGGAAGTTCCAGTTGCCGGCCCGCCAGCCCAACGCGACTGGCGGCTACATCATGACCAAGTGAGACGATGTGGGAACTGACCGAGGACAACGCCCTGGCCTACCTGCGCGCGTCCGCGGTCGATGGGGCCCGGCCCCGCGTGAGGCCGCTGTCCGGCGGCGTGTCGAACGTCGTGCTGCGCGTCGAACAGGGCGAGGACGCTTCGTGCTGAAGCAGTCGTGCCCGCAGTTGCGGACGCCGAGGCGTGGTTCTCCGACGTCGAGCGCGTCTACCGCGAGCAGGAGGTGATGGCCTGCTGCACCCGCTGCGCCGGCGGCGCCGTGCCCGCGGTGCTGTTCGCCGACCGCGAGAACTTCGTCTTCGCCATGGAGCACGCCCGATCGAGGGCGCAGGTGTGGAAGCACCAGCTCCTGGCTGGCGTGGTGGACATCGAGACGGCCCGGCGCGCCGGCTCCCTCCTCGGCCTGATCCACGAGCGAACGGCGGGCAAACCGGAGTTACGCGAGCGCCTGGGGGACCGAACCGTGTTCGTGCAGCCGCGATCGATCCGTTCTACCGCCGGGTCCAGGAGCGCCGATCTCCACCGGCACGGTCGAATCGCTGGTGATCGACCTGATGGGCGCGAGCCGAAGGCGGCAATGCCAGCGACTTCAGCCCGAAGACCTGCTCGTCTCGCCGGGCGGCGTCATGCTGGTGGATCACGAGACGGCCCACGTCGGCGAGCCGGCGATGGACCTCGGCTTCTTCTTCAGCCACCTGCTGCTCAAGGGCGTGCGCCTGGCGGCGACTGGGCGGCGTACCGCCGGCAGGCTGTACTCGCCGCCTGGGAGGTGCATGCCGCGGAGGTGCGGTATCGCCCCGCCGCGGAAACGATGCGGGCGCGGCTTCGGCCACCTCGGCGTGTGCCTGCTGGCCCGCATTGATGGCACCAGCCCGGTCGATTACCTCCCCGAGGAGCCGAAGCCGCGAGCAGCGCGGCGGCTGGGGCGGGGCTTGCTGATGAGCCCGGCGTCGGGGTGGGACGAAGTCTTCGCGCGGCTGTGATTCGGCTCACCGCTCGCGCACCAGCTTCCAGACGTCGCTTTCCATGTTGTTGCCGGCGACCACCCACAGCGCGTCTTCGTGGACGAAGACGCTGGCCGCGTGCCGCGGCTTCCAGGGCGTCTTCGGCAGCTCGTGCCAGCGGACGCCGTTGTCGGAGTGCCAGACGTCGTTGCGGTTGCCGCCGGTGGGGTGGTAGCCTTCCAGCACCCAGAGCCGGCCGTCCCACACGGCGACCTCGTGGTCATGCGCGGGTGCCACGGCGCCTTCTCGACGTGCCTCGTCCAGCTGACGCCGTCGGCGCTGGACCAAACGTCGTTGTAGGCGTCCCGCCACGGCCGCTTTGGTGTGTCGTAGGTGCCGCCGCCCAGCACCCAGATCCGGTCCTTGAACACCGCCGCCCCGCCGATCATGCCCCGCGCCGACCAGGACGGCTCTTTCGGTTTGACCCGCTCCCAGTTCACGCCGTCGGGGGAGGACCACACGTCGCGGTGGAACACCTCCTTTTCGGCCGCGAACTGCGGAACCGTCTGCCCGCCCATCACCCAGAGCTTGCCTCGAAGGCGACCGGAGTGCAGGGCGCGCAGACCCACGGCACCTTGTTGGTGACGAGCTTCCACGCCTTGCCGTCGTCACTGCTCCAGACGTCGTTGTGGTAGTGCCCTGGTTGACGTCGCCGCCGACGATCCGCATCCGGCCGCCGAGGACGGCGTGGCCGCCGTGTGCCGGCCCTCCCAGTCGCGCGCCGGGTCGAAGGTGCGGTCGAGGAAGGTGTTCGGCTTGACCAGCGTCCAGGTGGCCCCGTCACGGGAGCGCCACACCTCGTTGTTGCAGATGCGGGGGAAGTGCTTCTTGTCGCCGGGGTTCCAGCCGCCGATCAGAAACATCTGGCCCTGGAAGTCCAGCGCCCCCGCCCCGTCGCGCGGGGCGAACGCCGCCTTCTTTGTCACCTCGACCCAGCGGTAAGCTCGCTTCGATGACGGCTTCTCCTGGCCGCTCGCCGTGAGGGCAGGGATCAACACCAGCCAGGCCCAACGCATGATGCACCCTCAGTTCTGCCGCCAGCGGCGCAGCTGCTCCTCGTCCAGCTCAACTCCCAGCCCCGGGCCGTCGGGGCACAGGGCGAACTCCGGGCCGAGCGTCAGCGGCTCCTTCAGCAGGTCGGCCTCGTGGTACAGCGGCCCGATGGCGTCGGCGGGTAGACCTCGCTGAGCAGGTTCGGCATCGCCACGGCGACGTGCAGCATCGCCGCGGTGCCGACGCCCAGCTCCAGGTTGCTGCCCAGCGCACGCCATCCGAGGCCCTGGCGACGTGGCCGATCTCCATCGTCGCGGCGATCCCGCCGTGCTTGCCGGGGTAGACGCTGAGGACGTCGGCCGCCCCGTGCGACGCCAGCTGCCAGGCGTCGGTCAGCGTGAAGACGCTCTCGTCGGCCATGACGGGGATCGCCGTCTCGCGCCGCAGCCACGCCAGCCGCGGCCGGGTCGCCGGGGCGATCGGCTGCTCGTCGAACAGCAGGTCGTACTCTTGCAGGCGGCGAAGCGTCCGCCGTGCCGCCGTCACACTCCAGCCGCAGTTGGCGTCGATGCCGATCGGGATGTCGGGGGCCGAGCTGGCGCACCGCCTTGACCCGGGCCACGTCGCCGTCGGGGTCGAGGCCGACCTTGACCTTGAGGCAGCGCACGCCCCAGGCCAGGAAGCGCTCCGCCAGAGCCTTCGCCCCGTCCACGTCGAACGCGCCGACGACCATCTTGATCGGCACCTTTTCCCGGACCTTGCCGCCGAGGAGCTGGTACACCGGCACGCCGGCCGCCTTGCCGGCGATGTCCCACAGGGCCATCTCGACGGAGGCCTTGGTGAACGGGTTTAGCTTCAGCTCGCGGTCCATCACGGCACGAGCGCTTGTGATGTTCGTCGGGTCGCGGCCGACCAGCGCCGGCGCCAGCAGCTCCTCGATCTGGGCGACGCACGACCGGCTCGTCTCGCCGCTCCACCGCGCCGCCAGCGTCGCCTCGCCCAGGCCGACCAGGCCCTCGTCGGTGTGGACGCGCACGATCACGTAGGCCGAGACGACGTGCTCGCCGTGGGCCGTCTTCGTCATCAGCCCCTTCTTCAGGGGCACGCACACCGGGACCGTCTCGATGCGGGTGATCTTCATGCGCGACTGCCTCGCTCCGTTACCCTTGCCCGGCCCTGGGAGCGTTCTTATACAATGAAGTCAGGGAGGGATCGCCCTCCTCTTTTTTCGGGACCACTTCGTGAAAAAAGTCACGAAGTGACACGGTCGCGGGGTCGGGCCATGGACTTCAGCCTGTCAACGTACTACCCGATCTTCCTCTACCTCGTCGTGGTGATCGGCTTCGCGGTGGCGGCGGTGGCGACGTCGCACCTGGTCGGCCCGAAGAAGCTGACCGCGGTCAAGCAGATGCCTTACGAGTCGGGCATGGACCCGATTGGCGACGCCCGGCAGAGGTACGACGTGCGGTTCTACCTGATCGCGATCCTGTTTTTGGTCTTCGACGTCGAGCTGCTGTTCCTTTACCCCTGGGCGGCGGCGTACCAGGACGGCTCGGCGATCACGACCGCCCCGTTCCGCGAGCTGGTCTTCTGGGAGGTGCAGGCGTTCCTGCTCAGCGTGGTGGTGGCCTACCTGTACGCCTGGCGGAGGGGGGTGTTCCGATGGCGGTAGACACACTGGGCGACAGCGTCATCCTGACCAAGCTCGACCACATCGCCAACTGGGTGCGCAAGAACAGCCTCTGGCCGATGCCGTTCGCCACCGCCTGTTGCGGCATCGAGCTGATGGCGACGGGGGCCTCGCGGCACGACATCGCCCGGTTCGGCAGTGAGGCGATGCGCTTCTCGCCCCGGCAGTGCGACCTGATGATCGTGGCCGGGCGGGTGGTGATGAAGATGGTGCCCGTGCTCCAGCGCATCTGGCTGCAGATGCCGGAGCCGAAGTGGTGCATCTCGATGGGCGCCTGCGCCTCCTCCGGCGGGGTGTTCGACACCTACGCCGTGGTGCAGGGCATCGACCGCTTCATCCCGGTGGACGTGTACCTGCCGGGCTGCCCGCCCCGGCCGGAACAGCTGCTCCAGTCGGTGATGGACATCCAGGACAAGGTGAAACGGACCGGCACCATCGACGCCCGCGAGTTTGCCAGGCGCGACGAGTTCGACGGGCCGCGCTTCTCCCTGCCCGAGGTGCCGCCGGCCGAGGCCGTCGTCGCGCCGGGCAACTTCCAGAGCGCCACCCGGTTGCAGGATTGAGCCGATGTCGAACGACGAGATCTTCCAGAAGCTCCGGCACAGATTCGGCGACGCGGTCGCCTCGTCGCAGTTCCGCGACAACTTCCGCGTCCACGTCCCCGCCGAATCGGCGCACGACGTGCTGGCCTCGTTGAAGAACGACCACGGCTATGACATGCTCGTCGAGTTGGGCGGGGCCGACTACCTCCACTACCCCGACGCGAAGGACCGCTACGGCGTGTGGTACTGCCTGCTGAACGTCTCCACCGGCCAGCGGCTGATCGTCAAGACGTTCGCCAACGACCCGTCGCCGAGGCTCCGGTCGGTCTTCGACCTGTGGAAGGGGGCCGACTGGATGGAGCGCGAGGTCTACGACATGTACGGCGTGGAGTTCGAGGGGCACCCCGACCTGCGCCGCATCCTGATGCCCGACGAGTACACGTCGTTCCCGCTCCGCAAGGACTACCCGCTGCGCGGCCGCTGCGAGCGCCACAACTTCCGGCCGGTCACCCGGGCTGAGTCGTAGGAGGCCGTATGCCACTTGAGTTGGCCGACGCCATCGCCCCGCCGGAGGGGCCGGACAAGGACTACCTCTGGACGCTCAACTTCGGCCCGCAGCACCCGGCCACGCACACCACGCTGCGCCTGGTGCTCACGCTCGACGGTGAGACCGTCGTCAAGGCGGTGCCGGACATCGGCTACCTGCACTCGGGGTTCGAGAAGCTCGGCGAGCACCTCGACTTCAACCAGTACGTCACCATCGTTGACCGGATGAACTACATCTCGCCGGTCGCCAACGAGCTGTCCTGGCACCACGCCGTCGAGAAGCTGCTCGGCATCGAGCTGACGCCGCGCTGCAAGTACATCCGCACCATCTTCGGCGAATTGAGCCGGATCCACGACCACCTGTTGTGCTGCGGGGCGGCGGCGTTGGACCTGGGAGGGTTCACGGCGTTCCTGTACGCCTTCAACCAGCGCGAGAAGATCTACGACCTTCAGGAGGTCGCCTCCGGCCAGCGATTCCACCCTAGCTTCACGCGCGTCGGCGGGCTGCAAAGCGACGTCTCCGACGAGTGGATCGCCAAGCTGCGGACGTTCGTCAAGGAGTTCCCCAGGGCCTGGTCCGATGTGGTGCGGCTCTTGAACCGCAACCGCATCTTCCTCGAGCGCTGCCAGGGCATCGGCGTGCTGTCGCGCGAGGACGCCATCAACCTGTCAGTGACCGGCCCGCTGGCCCGGGCCTCCGGCGTGGTGCGCGACCTGCGCAAGGATGAGCCGTACCTGGCCTACGGCGAGTTGGCATCGTCTTTCCAGGTGATCTGTGCCCAGGAGGGCGACTGCCTGGCGCGGTACCTCGTCCGCATGGACGAGATGCTGGAGAGCCTGAAGATCATCGACGCCGCCATCGAGAACCTGCCGGGCGGGCCGGTGAACGTCGATGCGAATAGCAAGGTGGTGACGCCGAACCAGACGGCGGTGTACCGCTCGATCGAGGGGCTGATCCACCACTTTGAACTCATCATGACCAACCGCCAGTGGAAGGCGCCGGTCGATGAGGTGTACGGCGCGACCGAGTCGCCCAACGGCGAGCTGGGGTTCTACGTCGTCTCCGACGGCACCGGCACGGCGTACCGGGCGCGGACCCGGCCGCCGTCGTACATCCACTTCCAGCTGTTCCCCTACCTGATCCAGGGGCACCAGCTGTCGGACGTGGTGGCGATTCTCGGGAGTTTGAACATCATCGCGGCGGAACTGGATCGGTAACAGCCGTCAGCTATCAGCTGTCAGCTGTCAGCCAGACAGCCCAGCTGAGAGCTGACAGCTGATAGCTGAGAGCTGTTTATGTTGAGTGAATCTCTGAAAGAGAAGATCAAGGCTTACCTGCCGCGCTACCCCAGCAAGCAGGCGGTCACGCTGCCGGCGCTTCACCTGGTGCAGGACGAGCTGCGCTGCGTGCCGCTGGAGGCGATCCGCGAGATCGCCGACCTGCTCGACCTCAGCCCCGCCGAGGTCCACGACACGATGAGCTTCTACGGCATCTTCCGCGACGAGCAGCACAAGCTCGGCAAGACGCGCCTGTGGGTCTGCCGCGGCCTGGCCTGCGCGTTGCGGGGCGGTGAGGAGTTGCTCGGCGCCGTCTGCGACAAGCTGCATGTCAAGCCCGGCGGCACTAGCGCCGACGGCAAGGTCACGGTCGAGTTCGCGGAGTGCATCGGCGTCTGCGAGGGGGCGCCGGCGGTGATGATCGACGACGTCGGCCGGGGCGACGTCACGCCCGACAAGCTGGACGGGCTGCTGGCGGAGCCGGTCGTAGGACAAGCTGCCAGCTTGTCCTGCTGCGGAGAGGACAAGCTGGCAGCTTGTCCTACGACGGAAGGGGAAATGTCTCATGGCGGAATTCGAGCCGGTCCTGCTGCGACGCATCCTCAAGAAGGCCAGCCCGTCGCTGGACGCCTACAAGGCCGACGGCGGCTACAAGGCGCTGGAGAAGGCGTTGGCGATGCCGCCGGCCGACGTGACGAAGGTCGTCGTCGATAGCAAGCTGCGCGGCCGCGGCGGCGCGGGCTTCCCCTGCGGCGTGAAGTGGACGTTCCTGCCGAAGGACCACCCCGGGCCGATCTACCTCTGCGTCAACGCCGACGAGAGCGAGCCTTGCACGTTCAACAACCGCATCCTGATGCACCAGGACCCGCACCAGGTGCTGGAAGGCATGATTATCGCCTGCCACGCCGTCAAGGCGCGGGTGGCCTACCTCTACATCCGCTACGAGTACGGCGAGGCGACCCGGGCGATGCAGAAGGCCATCGACGAGGCCTACGCCGCCGGCCTGCTGGGCCACAACGCCGCCGGCAAGCAGGGGTTCGACCTCGACGTGTTCATCCACCGCGGCGCCGGGGCGTACATCTGCGGCGAGGAGACGGGGCTGATCGAGAGCCTGGAGGGCAAGCGGGCCTGGCCGCGCATCAAGCCGCCGTTCCCGGCCGTCGAGGGGGCGTTCCGCAAGCCGACCATCGTCAACAACATCGAGACGCTGGCCTGCGTGACGCACATCCTCGACCGCGGGGCCGACTGGTTCAAGTCGATGGGCATCCCGGCCGACCCGGCCAACCCGCGCGACGCCGGCAGCTACGGCCCGAAGCTGTACTGCATTTCCGGCCACGTCAACAAGCCCGGTTGCGTCGAGCTGCCGTGCGGCGTGACCATTCGAGAGCTGGTCGATAAGCACGGCGGCGGCGTGTGGAAGGGGAAGAAGGCCAAGGGCTGCATCCCCGGCGGCGTCAGCATGGGCGTCACCACCGAGGCCGAGTTCGACACCAAGCTCGACTTCTCGTCGCTGGGCAAGATCGGCTGCCTCGGCCTGGGCACCGCGGCGGTGACGGTGTTCGACGAGGACACCTCCATCGTGGACGTGCTCTACAACATCTGCCGGTTCTTCGAGCACGAGTCGTGCGGCCAGTGTACCCCGTGCCGCGAGGGCACCGGCTGGATGCTGAAGATCGTCGATCGCATCCGCAAGGGGCAGGGGCGGTTCGAGGACCTGAAGATCCTGGAAGAGGTCGGCGACCAGATCGGCATCATGCCGGGGACGACGATCTGCGGCCTGGCCGACGGCGCCGGCTGGCCGGTGAAGAACGCGATCCGCAAGTTCCGCGCGGAGTTCGAGTCGTACATCAAGAGCGGGAAGAAGACGCACTCGTTGCAGCTGGCAGGGGCTCACTGATCATGCCGACCGTCTACGTCTCCCACACCCCGAACCCCAACGGCAAGCAGCCCGCCAACCTGATCACCGCGCAGGTCGGCAAGGACGCCGTGCCGCTGGTGCCGGTCGAGATCGGCTCGGAACGGCTCAACTGCATCCAGGCCGCGGGCAAGGCCGGCGTGTTCATCCCGCACTACTGCTGGCACCCGGCGTTGTCCGTCGTCGCCAGCTGCCGCATGTGCCTGGTCGAGGTCGGCGAGCGCAAGCCCGACGGCTCCGTTGTCGTCACCCCCAAGCTCGTGCCCGGCTGCCAGACGCCGGTCAAGGACGGCACCGTCGTCATCACCAACTCCGCCCGGGTCAAGGGCGGCCAGGAGCAGACGCTGGAAGGCCTGCTGCTCAACCACCCGCTCGACTGCCCCGTCTGCGACAAGGCCGGCGAGTGCCTGTTGCAGGACTACACCTACGGCTACGGCCGGGCCGACACCCGGATGATCGACCAGAAGAACACGCCGCCGAACAAGCCGAGCATCGGCCCGAACGTGTCGCTGTTCACCGACCGCTGCATCATGTGCTCGCGGTGCGTGCGGTTCACCCGCGAGGTCTCCGGCACCGCCGAGTTGCACGTCACGCACCGCGGTAACCACTCCGAGATCGACGTCTTCCCCGGCGAGCCGCTGGATAACAAGCTGGCGACGAACGTGGTGGACCTCTGCCCGGTCGGCGCGCTGTGCAGCAACGACTTCCTCTACAAGCACCGCGTCTGGAACCTGAAGACCCAGGACAGCGTCTGCCCCGACTGCTCGACGGGGTGCAGCATCCACGTCGATGGCAACAAGAACATCGTCTACCGCCTCCGGCCGCGCGAGAACCCCAAGTCGCAGGGCTACTTCATGTGCGACGACGGCCGGCTGGGCTACCACTACGTCAACTCGAAGGAGCGTTACCTCCGGCCGCTCAAGCGCGAGGGCGGCACGCTCAAGCCGATCGCTTACGCCGAGGCTATCCGCTCTGTGCAGTCGGCGATCAAGGAGGCGGTGGCGAAGGACGCCTTCGGCGTGGTCGCGGTGCTGTCGCCGTTCCTGACCTGTGAGGAGGCGTACCTGCTGGCCAAGTACGTCAAGGGCCTGTCCAAGGCGACGCAGCTGGCGCTGGGGCCGGTGCCGGTCGTCGGCGAGGACGACACCTACCCGAAGGACCGGCGCGGCAAGCCGGTGCAGCCGGTCAAGTTCACCATCCGCGCCGAGAAGTGCCCCAACCGCAGGGGCGTCGAGAAGGTGCTCGAGCACTTCCAAGGCAAGGTCATCGGCTTCGACGAGGTCGTCAAGCAGGCCGGCGACGGCAAGTTGCAGCTGGTCTACCTCGCCGCCAGCTACCCACCACGGGGCGACGGCTGGATCACCGCCGCGCAGGCGGTGACACTGAAGAAGGTGGACACGGTCATCCTGCAAGACCTCCGCCCATCGGCGGCGAGTGAGGTCGCGACGATCGTCCTGCCCGGCGGGGCGTTCGCGGAGAAGGACGGCACCTTCGTCAACCACGCGGGGCTGGCCCAGGCGATCAAGTGGGCCGTGACGCCGACCGGCGAGTGCCGCACCGACGGGCAGGTGTTCCTGGACCTGACGGGGCGATCGGGGCTGTTGCACGCGGCGACGTTGCGGAAGGAACTGGCGGCGGAGGTGAAGGCGTTTTCCGCTCTGGCCGGGGGCGAACTCGGCGAGTATGGCATCCTTCTGAACTCCGCGAAGTGAGGATCGCCGGGCGATGTATTTCGAGTTCACCGAGTTCCACTTCTGGGTCACGCTGGTCCTCATCGCCGCGCTGATGGGGGCGGTGCAGGGGACGTGCCGCTGCCTGATCCTCGCCGAGCCGCAAGATCTCCGCCTGGCCCAGGACCGCGTCGGCCCCAACCGGGTCGGCCGCGAGTTCGGCCTGCCGTTCGGCCTGCTCCAGCCGATCGCCGACGGGCTGAAGTTCCTGCTCAAAGAGCAGGTCATCCCCAACCACGTCGATAAGGCCTTCTACTTCCTCGGCCCGATGATCGCCGTCTCGACGGCGCTGCTGGCCATCGCCGTCGTGCCGTTCGGCGCCACGACGCCTGCCCCAGAGCTGCTCGACCGCCGCACGCCGGACATGGTCGAGCTTTCCTCCAAGCCGCTCGGCCCCAGGGCCGCGCTGCCCTCATCGAGAGCATCCGGGCGTTCGAGGCACGGCCGCGCGGCCCCGTCTGGCCGGCCACGGAGACGGAGAAGGCCTACGTCCTCGCCGCCGACGCCGCCTGGGCCAAGGCCAACCACGAGAAGACGTTCGCGGAGCGGCTGAACGAGTACAACCAGACGGTCCAGTTCGTCATCGCCCCGCACGTGGACATCGGCGTCGTGTTCGTGCTGGCCGTCGGCAGCCTGGCCGCCTACGGCATCGTGCTGGGCGGCTGGTCGAGCAACAACAAGTACAGCTTCCTCGGTGCCTTGCGGTCGTCGGCCCAGCTGATCAGCTACGAGATCCCGATGGGCATGTCGATCCTCGGCGTGTTCCTCGTGACCGGCTCGCTCAACGCCGAGCGGATCATCGACCACCAGGCCCACCAGGGCTGGAACCTGCTCTTCCAGCCGGTCGCCTGCCTGCTGTTCATCACCAGCGTCTTCGCCGAGACCAACCGCGTGCCGTTCGACCTGCCCGAGGCGGAGCAGGAGCTGGTGGGCGGCTACCACACCGAGTACAGCGGCATGAAGTTCGCGCTGTTCTTCCTCGGCGAGTACACCCACATGATCACGACCAGCTTCCTGGTGATCGCCCTGTTCTTCGGCGGCTGGCACCTGCCGTTCGGGATCAGCGGCCTGGAGGGGGTGCCGGGAATGGTCGTGAAGCTGATCATCTTCGCGGGCAAGATGGGGCTGTTCATCATCTTCTACATGTTCATCCGCTGGACGATCCCGCGGTTCCGCTTCGACCAGTTGATGGGCCTGGCGTGGAAGGTGATGATGCCGCTGGCCCTGGTCAGCCTGCTGATCGTGCTGTTCGTGCGGGCACTACCAGCCGCTGGTGAACGAGTAGGGCAAGTGGGTACTGATGCTGCCGCTGTCACTCGTGGCGCTGATCGTCGCGGCGCTGGTCTCGCTGCGGATGCCCAAGCCGCGGGCGAAGGCGCCGATCAGCTACGTCGGGCACCCGATCCACGGCGTGCAGCGGGTGTCGGCGGAGGATCAACGGCGGCTGCCAGACTTGTCCGTTAGGCGGGAGGACAAGCTCGGCAGCTTGTCCTACGGGGGAGAGAAGCCATGCCGATCAACGACAGCGACGTGAAGTGGGTCCGGCCCGCCCAAGATCGGGCTGTACGAGCAGCTGTACATCCCCGCCATCGTCGAGGGGCTGAAGACGACGGTCCGCCACTCCGTCGCCACGCTGTTCGGCGGCGGGTCGCGCACCCAGGAGTTCCCGGAGGTGCTGCCGAAGATGCCGGCCAACTACCGCGGCGTGCATCGCCTTAATCGGGACGAGAAGGGAAGAGTCAAGTGCGTCGCCTGCTACATGTGCTCGACGGCGTGCCCGGCCCACTGCATCGACATCGTCGCCGCCCCGGCGCCGAAGGACTGGCAGTCCGACCCGGTCCACGGCTACCCGCGCGAGAAGTACCCCGAGACGTTCGTCATCGACGAGCTGCGCTGCATCTATTGCGGCATGTGCGAGCAGGCCTGCCCGGTGGACGCGATCGAGTTGACCACGCTGTTCGACCTGACCGGCATGAGCCGCGAGGACATGATGTTCGACAAGGAGAAGCTGCTGAGCGTCTTCGACCAGACGGTGAAGATGGGCACCGACCCGATCCGCACCCACAGCGGCAAGCTCGGCCCCGCCAGCGAACTGCCGCCGGACCAGGGGCTGACCTTCTCCTCGACGGCCCAGAGTTGACCCATGCGAAACCTCGCGCAACTGATGCAAGGCCTGGCCGGCGAGTGGCCGCTGCTGCTGCCGCTGCTCGTCGGCGGCCTGGCGGTATGGCTCTTGCTACCGCGGCCCCGGCCGTACCCGTGGTACCTCGGGGCCCTGGCCGGCGGGCTGTCGCTATTCCTCGCCGCGACGTTGATCCTGCGCACCAGCGGCGTCTCGCCGGAGGTGGTGCTGTTCTACGCCTTCAGCGGCCTGGCCCTCGTCGGGGCCGGCATGCTGGTGACGCAGCACAACCCCGCCCGGGCGGCGCTGTCGTTCACGCTGGTCGTGCTCAGCACTTGCGGGCTGTTCTTGCTGCTGGGCGCGCCGTTCCTGATGGCGGCGACGATCATCGTCTACGCCGGGGCGATCATCGTCACCTTCCTGTTCGTGCTGATGCTGGCCCAGCAGGCCGGCCTGTCCGACGCCGACGCCCGCAGCCGCGAGCCGGCGCTGGCGACCTTCACTGGCTTTCTGCTGCTGGCGACCATGCTGTACGTCCTGAAGGGCTACCAGCGGCCCGGTACCGTCGAGGAGCTGCTCGGCCGAACCGAGGCGGCGCTGGCCCTGGGGTCGCGCGACGAGATGCTGCCGGTCGTCGAGCCGAGGCAGACCGACGAGGAGCGGGCCCGCAACGACCGCCGGCTGTTCAAGCAGGCGGAGAGCGTGCTCAACGCCGCGGGGCTGCGCGACCTGGCCCGGTCGGCCCGCGAGGCCGGCGAGGAGTGGGTCGTCGTCGAGCTGAACGCCGAGGCGCCGGCCGACGAGAAGGCGAAGCAGTCGCGGCAGGCGCTGGAGAAGCTCCAGAGGCTGCTCGCCGACCACCGCGAGCGGATCTCCGAGCGGCTGACCGAGGCCCGGCTGCCCGGCGTGGACGACGCCGAGGGCCGCCGGCTGCCGGCGATGTCGTCGTTGAGCGGGCCGCCGCCGACCACGCCGTTCCGCGAGGTCCGCCGCGACGCCGCCGGCCGGCCCGAGCTGCCCGCCGAGAACTCGGCTTCGCTGGGTCGGGCCCTGTTCACCGAGTACCTGCTGCCGGTCGAGATCGGCGGCACCTTGCTGTTGATCGCCACCGTCGGCGCGATCGCCATCGCCCAGCGCCGCGAGCCGGGGAGGCCCGCCTGATGGCCGTCACGCTGCACCACTTCCTGGTCGTCGGGGCCGCGCTGTTCGCGCTGGGGCTGGTCGGGTTCTTGTCGCGCCGCAACCTGATCGTGATGTTCCTCTGCGCCGAGATGATGCTCCAGGGGTGGCGATCAACTTCGTCGCCTTCTCCCGCGGTACCGCGGCAACCTGCAAGGGCAGGCGTTCGTGCTGTTCGTCATCACCGTCGCCGCCTGCGAGGCGGCGTTCGCGGCGCGCTGATCCTGATGCTGTACAAGCGGCAGGGCTCGCTCGACGTCAGCCTGTGGCAGGACCTGCGCGAGGCCGACCTGGACCGCACCGAGGACGAGGAGCCGCTGCCGCCGCCGCCGCCGGCGGAGCAGTACCCGCATCTGAGCCCCTGCCGGCCAGGAGCCCGCCCGCCGCGCCGAAGAGAAGAGCCATGTCTGAAGCCGTCCATGGAATCCTCTGGCTGATCCCCGGCCTGCCGCTGCTGGCCTCCGCCGTCATCGCCTTCCTCGGCCCGCGCCTGCTGAAGCCGCCACAGCCACTGGCCCTGCGTCCTGGCCATCGCGGCGTCGTGCGTGCTGTCGTTGATCGTCTTTCTCACCGTGAAAGGGGCCGAGGGCGAGCACCCGGTCGGCATCGCCGCCTACTACCCGTGGATCGTCGCCGGACACGGCGACTACGCCGTCAACGTCGGGCTGAACCTGCGGGCCGACGCCCTGTCGAGCATGATGCTGGTGATGATCACCTTCATCGGCAGCTTCATCGCCATCTACTCGATCGGCTACATGGACGGCGACCCCGGCTACCCGCGGTTCTTCGCCGCGGTGTCGCTGTTCGTCACGGCGATGACGACGCTGGTGCTGGGCGACAACTTCCTGGTGATGTTCGCCGGCTGGGAAGGCGTCGGGTTGTGCAGCTACCTGTTGATCGGCTTCTGGTTCCAGAAGCCGTCCGCCGCGGCCGCCGCCCGCAAGGCGTTCCTGGTCACCCGCATCGGCGACGTGGGGCTGCTCCTGGGCATCCTGCTGTTGTGGATGCTGTACGGCAGCGTGGACTACGCCACGGTGCTGGGCACCGTCGAGAACGAGGTGGCCCACGGCAACCCCAACGCGACGCTGCTGCTGGCGGCGGCGCTCCTGCTGTTCTGCGGCGCGGCCGGCAAGTCGGCGCAGTTCCCGCTGCACGTCTGGCTGCCCGACGCGATGGAAGGCCCGACGCCGGTCTCCGCCCTCATCCACGCCGCCACCATGGTCACCGCCGGCGTGTACCTGCTGGCCCGCTGCACCCCGATCTTCCTGGCCGCGCCGGATGCCCAGCTCGTTGTCGCCTGCCTCGGCGGCACCACGATGTTGCTCGCCGCGCTGATCGCGCTGACGCAGAACGACCTGAAGCGGGTGCTGGCCTACTCGACCTTGTCGCAGCTGGGCTACATGTTCCTGGCCCTGGGCTGCGCGGTGAAGATCGGCGGCGACAGGTCGCTGGTGACGTTCGCCGTCACCGCCGCCATGTTCCACCTGTTCACGCACGCCTTCTTCAAGGCGCTCTTGTTCCTCAGCGCCGGCTCGGTGATGACCGCCATGGGCCACGTCATCGACATGCGGCGATTCAGCGGCCTGCGCAAGGTGATGCCGGTCACCCACTGGACGTTCCTGTGCGGCGCGCTGGCGCTGGCCGGGTTCCCATTGCTGTCGGGCTTCTGGAGCAAGGACGAGATCCTCGACGCCTGCTTCCAGGCGAGCGAGGAGGGGCCGCACGCCTCGGTCTATTTCGTGCTGCTGGCCAGCGGCGTGTTCACGGCGGGGCTGACGGCGTTCTACACGTTCCGGGCGTACTTCAAGACGTTCTGGGGCGAGCTGAAGGTGCCGGAGGAGGCGTTCCACCACGGCCACGACGATCACGGCCACGGGCACGCCTCGCACGGCGGTCACCACGAGCCAAGGGCCAGCCACGAGTCACCGCTGGTGATGACGGTGCCGCTGATGGTGCTGGCGGTGTTCGCCGTCGGCGTCGGCCTGGCGCTGGGGCCGACGCACCTGTTCGCCCGCTTCCTGCACCACACGCCGGGCTGGCCGCACGCGGCGGCGGAGGCGAAGCCGAACTTCCTCCTAATGGGCGTCAGCACCGCGGTGGTGTTCGTCGGATTGGGGCTGGCGTGGCTGATGTACATCAAGCAGCCGTCGCTGCCGGGCAAGCTGGCGGCGTCGGCCCAGGGCCTGTACCAACTGTCGCTGAACAAGTTCTTCATCGACGAGCTGTACGCCGGCGCCATCGTGAAGCCGGCCGAGGCGCTGGCGAACGTGTCCAAGGGCGTGGACAGCGGCGGCGTGGACGCGGCGGTGGACATGGTCGGGATGATGCCGGCCAAGCTGGGCGAGCTGTTCCGGCCGATCCAGAACGGGCTGGTGCAGTTCTACGCGCTGGCGATGGTGCTGGGGCTGACGGTGTTCTTGCTGTCGCTGATTTACAAGCTGTGAGCGAGAGGGATTGAGCCCCCGGGTTTATCCCGGCGGCCCGGAGAGGCAGCGGGGATAAACCCCGCCGCTCGTCAGGGGGAGTACCCGCAACGTGAGTCCGAGCATCCTCAACGCCCTGACCGGCTTCGTCCCGCAGCTGCTGCCGGAGATCCTCCTCAGCCTGGCCGCCTGCGTGCTGTTCCTCGGGGCCACGTTCCAGGTCAACCGGCACACCTGGGGCTTCGTCGCCCTGGCGGCGCTGGCCTGCGCCGGCGTGCTCCTGTGGCACACCTCGAACACCATCCCGACGCTCGACGACCTGCGGGCCGCCTCGGCCAGCCTCACCCCCGAGCAGATCCAGGCGATCGACGCCCAGCTCTACAACGCCCCGGTCGTGTTCACCCGCCTGGCACTATTCTTCAAGGGGCTCGGCCTGCTGACCGGCGTCCTCCTGGTCCTGCTCGGTTGGGACGAGGGCGGCGACGAGCACGCCGGCGAGTACCACGCCTGCCTGCTGCTGCTCGTCGCCGGCGTCGGCCTGGTCGGCGCCGCCAACGACCTGATGACGCTGTTTTTGGCACTCGAACTCATCAGCCTGCCGACCTACGTGCTGCTGTACCTGCCCCGCGCCGACGAGCGGTCGCAGGAGGCGACGATGAAGTATTTCCTCCTGAGCATCTTCTCCTCGGGCCTCTTGCTCTTCGGCTTCAGCTACCTCTACGGCCTGGCCGGCACCACCAACATCCCGGCGATGCTCGATGCGTTGGCGACCGGCCAGGACGCGGCGGCGTCGCGGCTGCCGTGGCTGGGCGTGTCGCTCTTGGCCGTGGTGCTGGTCGTGGCGGGGCTCGGCTTCCGCATCACCGCGGTGCCGTTCCACTTCTACGCCCCCGACGTCTACCAGGGCACGACGACGCCGGCCGCGGCGCTGCTGGCGTTCGTGCCGAAGATCGTCGGCTTCGCGGCCCTGTTGCGCGTGCTGGGCTACGCCCCCGGCCTGAGCGCCTTCGACCGCCCGGCGGCGTCCGCGATGGGCGAGCAGGTGCCGATGCTCTTGTGGATCATGGCGGCGGTGACGATGTCGCTGGGGAACGTCCTGGCGCTGTTGCAGGACAACATCCGCCGGATGATTGCCTACTCCAGCGTGGCCCATGCCGGCTACATGCTCATCGGCCTGGCCGTCGTGCGCTACCTGAGTAACGGCCCCGGCGACGCCGTCGGCGGCGTCGAGGCGCTCCTGTTCTACCTCGTCGCCTACGGGGCGATGACGGTCGGGTTCTTCGCCGCCTTGCACTACCTCGACTCGGCGGAGCGGCCGATCGAGACGGTGGACGACCTCGCCGGCCTGGGCAAGTCGCACCCCGGCTCGGCGCTGTTGCTGACGCTGTTCCTGTTCAGCCTGATCGGCATGCCGCTGACGGCCGGGTTCGCCGGCAAGTTCCTGCTGTTCTTCGACGCGCTTGGCCTACCTCACCAGGCCGGCGACCAGGCGCGGTTGTACCGCATCCTGGCCCTGATTGCGGCGCTGAACGCGGCGGTCGGCGCCTGGTACTACCTGCGGATGGTCGGCGTGATGTACCTGCGCGAGGCGATCGACCCTCTGCCGCGGCCGAAGGCGGCGCCGGTGGTCGGTACGGTCGCGCTGTGCGCGGCGCTGACGCTGGGCCTGGGCGTCTACCCCGAGGCGCTCCTGCGGCTGATCCGCCGGGCGGTGCCGCAGCGCGTCGGCGTGGTCCAGGCCGCGCAGGCCGACCGCGCCGTCGCCCGGGAGTGAGGCGGATGACTTGACCGCCCCTGAAGCGATGGCGAAGGTGGCGGCGATCCGACGAAGGGCCAGGAGCTGTCGCCATGCACCTTCTCTGTCCCCACTGCCGCAGCCCCATCGAGCTGACGACACTCACCCGAGGGGGGCAGATCTCCTGCCCCTCGTGTGGCTCGACGTTCCACCTGGAGGGGGAATCAACGGGGCCGTTCGACCCGCGGACGGGTCAGTCGTTTGGCAAGTTCGAGCTGCTCGAGACGGTCGGCCAGGGGGCCTTCGGGACGGTGTACAAGGCGCGCGACCGCGAGCTGGATCGGGTCGTGGCCATCAAGGTGCCGCGTGCGGCCCTGGTGCCCGGTAGCCAGGAGCTGGACCGCTTCGTCCGCGAAGCCCGTAGCGTGGCCCAGCTCCGCCACTCCAGTATCGTCCCCGTTTACGAGGTGGGCCAGGCCGGGGGGACGCCGTACCTGGTGAGCCAGTTCGTCGAGGGGTTCACCCTGGCCGACCTGCTCACCGACCGCCGGCCGGGGGCGGACGAGGCGGCCCGGCTGGTGGCGGCGGTGGCCGACGCCCTGCACTACGCCCACGGGCAGGGGGTGATCCACCGCGACGTCAAGCCGTCCAACATCATGCTCGGCGAGGGCGGCACGCCCTTCGTCATGGATTTCGGGCTCGCCAAGCGCGACGCCGGCGAGGTCACCATGACGGTGGAGGGGCAGGTGCTGGGCACGCCGGCGTACATGAGCCCCGAGCAGGCCCGCGGCGAGGCCCACCGGGTCGATGGCCGCAGCGACGTTTATAGCCTGGGCGTCATCCTCTACCAGTTACTCACCGGCGAGCTGCCGTTCCGCGGCAACACCCGGATGCTGCTGCACCACGTCCTGCACGACGAGCCGCGGCCGCCGCGCTCGCTGAACGACCATGTGCCGCGCGACCTGGAGACGGTCTGCCTGAAGGCGATGGCCAAGGAGCCCACCCGGCGCTACCCGACGGCAAAGGAGCTGGCCGACGACCTGCGACGATACCTCGCGCGGGAGCCGATCAAGGCCCGGCCGGTGGGGGCGCTGGAGCGCGCCTGGGTGTGGGTGAGGAGGAGGCCGGCCGCCGCGGGGTTGCTCGTGGCGAGCGCCGTCGCGGCGCTGGCGATGGTGGGGGCGGGGGTGGGGGCGATGTTCAACGGCCGCCTTCGCGAGGCGAACCGCCGGGTGACCGAAGCCCTGGGGGAGGCCGAGCTGAATCTGGAGAAGGCCGAACAGTCGCGGTACTTCCTCCGGATCGGCCAGGCGGACCGGAACTGGTGGGCGAACAACGCCGGCCGGACGCGCGAGATCCTGGCCGGGATTCCCCCGGAACGGCGGCTTTGGGAGTGGCATTACCTCAGCCGCCTCTGCCGGCCCGAGCTGGTCCCGCCCTTCGCCGGGCACGAGGGCGCGATCTGCGGCGTCGCCTGGAGCCCGGACGGGGCGCTGGTGGCGACGGGCAGCCGCGACCAGACGGTGAGGGTGTGGGACCCGGCAACCGGCAGGCAACTCTCCTGCCTCACGGGTCACCACGGATTCGTCAACGGGGTCGCGTTCAGCCCGGACGGGCGGTTGTTAGCCTCCGTCAGCGGCACCCTCTCGGAGCCGGGCGGGGTGATTGTTTGGCGCCTGACCCGGGCCGGAGGGCCCGGTCACCTGGAGGTAAAGAAGGTGTTCTCCGCCGCCGGCCGAGCGGGGGAGCGGTCGCAGGTGGCCTTCAGCCCCGACGGGGCCTTCCTGGCCGTCGTTCCGGGGGCGATGAAAAAGGCTTCCCCCAAGGTGGTGCTCTTCGCCGTGGAAGGCTGGACGGAGGTGGATCGGTTCCCGCCCCTTGAGGACCAGCCCCTGCTGGGGGTGGCGTTCGCGCCTGACGGGATGCGCCTGGCCGTCAGCAGCGGCTCCCCTCCCGTCACCGGCTACCTGCCCAAGCCGGGCTCCATCCACGTCCTTGATGCCCAAACCGGCAAGAACCTCCACACCATCCGCGGGCACGCCCAGGGCGTCGTTAGCGTGGCCTTCAGCCCCGACGGGGCTCAGCTGGCCTCGGCCGGCTACGACAAGAGGGCGAAGGTTTGGGACGCGCGTACCTACCGGGAGGTTCGCACCCTGAAGGGCCACGCGGCGGCCGTCATGCGCGTGGCGTTCCGGCGGGGCGGGGAGCAACTGGCGACCGCGAGCGAGGACGGCAGTGTGAAGGTCTGGGACGCGGCCACCGGGGAGGAAGTCCTGACCCTGCGCGGCCATGCGTCCGATGTGGACTGCCTGGCCTACGACCCCGAAGGCCGCCGGCTGGCCTCGGCCGGGGTGGACCGGCTAGTGCGGCTCTGGGACCCGACTGCCCCCCAGGAGGCCCGCGTCCTCCGCGGGCATTCCAGGGCCGTCTCGTCGGTGGCCTTCGGCCCGGACGGCCGCCTGGCGTCAGCCGGCGAGGACAGGACCATTCGACTGTGGGACCCTGCCAGCGCCGCCCTACTGCGGACCATCGGCCCCCTCGACCAGCCGGTTAACAGCATCGCCATTTCCCCCGTTGGCGCACTGCTCGTCGCCGGCTGTGGCGAGTGGGACAAGGAGGGGCAGCAGGCCAGCTCGTCTTTTGCGACCCGGCCACTGGCGGGATTCTGCGCGAGCTGGACGCCACCCAGGATCGTCTAGGGCGTGTCGTTCGGCCGGGGCCGGGGCGCGTGTCGTCTCCTGCGGGGCCCAGACCCCCGGCGGGGTAGTCTGGAGGGCCGGTACGGGGAGGGAGCTGCGGGAAGTCCGGCGGCCGAAGGGGTGACCCGTCCGCCTTCAGCCCCGACGGCCGCTGGCTCGCCGGGGCCCTGTTGCCGGCACCGCGATCCAGGTCTGGGACGCCGGCAGGGCCGAGGGGGCCGACCCTGTCCCTGGCGGCAGTCTGGCCGTGAACTGGCCTTCAGCCGGACGGGACGCGGCTGCTCGGCGGCGGCCTCGGCGAGCCCGCCGTCCGTCTGGGGCACGGCCGGCTGGAGGCCTTGCCCCCGCTGATGGGCCGCACCCACGGTGACGTCACCGGCCTCGCCTTCGCGGCGGACGGCAAGCGACTCGCGACGGCCAGGATTACGACCAGACGGTACGGGTGGCAGAACTGTCTACCGGCCGGAAGTCCCTGGCGTTGCGCCGAGCACGCCGGCGGCGTGTTGAGCGTGGCGTTCGGCCCCGACGGTCACTGGATCGCCAGCGGCGACGACACGACCGTCCGGCACAGGCCTGGCGCCGTTGGCGTGAAGTCCACCCGGCCGATGACTCAGGGCGAGGGCGGTCCCACCGCGGTGCTCAACAACTACCCCGCCGTGCTGCGCGAGCCGGCCAGGCCAGGCACCATGGCGGAGTTCAGCGGGGCGCGGCTGGCATGGAGGTCCGCACCGCCGCCGGGCCTCTATGTTGCGCGGCAACGCTTGGCGGAGGCGGCAACCCGGGCACCTGCGAGCGCCACCAGTTGATGCGGCTGGCGCGCGGGGCAGGGCTGACGTTCGTGCCGGCCGTCCTGGCGACGGTTCACGGGGACTTCAGCCAGTCGAGCATGCCGGCCGGTGGTGGGAGCTGATGGAGTGGATGCCCGGCGTCGCCGACTACCGCGATCACCCGTCGGAGGCCCGCTTACGCGGCAGCACAGGGGCTGGCCCAGCTGCACGTGGCGTGGCGGGGAGGATGTCCCGCATGCCCCCACCAGTGGTCCGGCTGCCCTCGACGCGGCGGCGTGGACGCCTGGGCCGCTCCTGCAGGCGTCGCTAACCACGCAACTGGCGGGTGCGGTCGATCGCTGGATGCCGCTCGTGCCGGAGTTGCTGCGCGACGTGGGCTTCCGTCCGGCTGCAACCGTGCCTGCGCGACAGCAGCACGACCATTTGTTGTTCGAGGGCGACCGGCTCACCGGCCTGGTGGACTACGCCGCCGCCAGGATGGACGGCGTGGCGGCCGGACCTGGCGCGGATGCTCGGCAGCCTGGTCGCCGACGACGACGAGGGGTATGGGTCGGCCTCGCGGCGTACCCGCGAGGGTGGCGGCGCTGTCGATCGACGAGGAGCGTTTGGCGCGGCGGCTCGACCGCACCGGCGTGATCGTGGCGGCGCAACGAGCTGGCTACGTGACTGGCAGAGGAAGGAGGGGCGATCCACGAACAGGCCGGCCAGCGGCGGGCGGAAGGGCTTATACGCCGAGTTGATTCGGCTAACGCTCGCTCCAACGGATTTGACCTGGGGAAATGGAAGCAGCCCGCCGGGAGTCGTCCCCCGGCGGGCCGTTGAGTCGTTGCCGCGTCCCGAACGCCGCTTAGCGCTTCGAGAACTGGAACGCCTTGCGGGCGCCCTTGCGGCCGTACTTCTTGCGCTCCTTCATGCGGCCGTCGCGGGTGAGGTAGCCGGAGTCGCGCAGCTTCTTGGCCATGTTGACCACGGCCTCGTCGGCCCCCTCGGTCGGCTTGGACGTGTCGATGCCGAAGTAGCTCTTCAGCGCCCGGGCGACGCCCTGCGAGCAGGCGCCGGCCTGGCCGGTGTACCCGCCGCCGACGACGGTGATGCGGGCGTCCATCCGGGCCAGCATCTCGGTGACGCGCAGCGGGCCGAGGACGGCGTTCTGGTCCTTGTCCTCGGTGAAGTACTGGTCCACCGGGCGGTCGTTGACGGTGATCTTGCCGGCGCCCTCGGTGAGGTAGACGCGGGCGACGGCGGTCTTGCGGCGGCCTGTGCCCAGGTAGGCCCGCTTCTTACCGAGGTAGACCGGCGGCTTCTCCTTGCGGGGCTGCTGGTCCGGCGTCGCGATGGTCGGGTTGTCCACGTGTCCGTTCTCCTGGCTCACAGGCTGGCGGGCAGCTTGAACTCGACCGGCTGCTGCGCCTGGTGCGGGTGCGAGTTGCCCGTGTAGATTTTCAGCTTGGTCATCACCTGCCGGCCCAGGCGGTTGCGCGGCACCATGCGCTGGACGGCCTGGTAGAGGATGCGGTCGGGGTGCTTCTGCATCCACTCCTTGGCGGTGGCCGTCTTGTAGCCGCCGGGGTAGCGGGTGTACCAGTGGTAGGTCTTCGTGTCGAGCTTCCGCCCGGTGAAGCGGATCTTCTCGACGTTGATCACGATGACAAACTCGCCGGTGTCGAGGTGCGGCGTGTACTCGGGGCGGTGCTTGCCGCGGAGGATGTTGGCGATCTGCACGGCGAGCCGGCCGACCACCTGGTCGGCCGCGTCGATGACGAACCAGCGCCGGGTGATCGTCTCCGGCTTGGCCATGAACGTGGTCATGAGTCTTCCATCTCGGACAGTTGAGCTTCCGCGAAACTCTCATCATAGAAGTTCGCCGGGCGCCGTCAAGGCGACCGGGCGAAACACCCGCCGGTCGGGCTTGAATCGTATCGCGCCGCCAGCGGATAATGCCGGGCCACGGGCAGATTACCCCAGGACCGCCGCGAAAGGACTCGACCATGCGCGTCTGCCTCTTCGAGGACGCCCTCGTCGCCGACCTTGAGCCGCTGACGCTGACGCGGCCTGCGTTTGACCTGCTCTGCGGCTGTACCTCGCTGGCCGACAAGCAGTGCCGCTACTTCGCCGCCCGGAGGTATGGCGCGTTGGTACGGCCGTACCTGGCCGAGGTCGTCGCCCTGTCTGGGATGCCGGTCAACGACCTCGACTGGCTGCGGGCCGGCCCGGTGGTGCTGGTCAACGCCCGCTGGCTGCCGCCGGCCCCGGACCCGACGCTGCTGGAGGAACTCGCCCCCCCCTGCGTGGCGACCTGCGACGGCGAGGTGGCGTTCGCGGTGCTGACGCCGGACCGGCTGGCCGACTGCTCGCCGCTGACCCTCGACGCCTGCCTGGAGCGGTGGCGCGAGGCGATCCCGTCTCGGCCGGTGGCCGGGAGGTTGCTGCGCCACCTGTGGGAGCTGGTCGATCAGAACGGCGAGGAGGTCGAGTTGGACGCCTGGCTAAGCGACCCGGAGCGGCCTCGGCGGACGGAGGGCCTGCCGGCCCTGGTGGGGCGGGTGGAGCGTCTGCTGATCGACCCGACGGTGCGGATCGACCCGATGGTGGTGGCCGACACGACGGCCGGGCCGGTGGTGATCGACCGTGACGCCTACGTGGGGGCGTTCACCCGGCTGGAGGGGCCGTGCTACGTCGGCCCCGGCACCCAGGTGCTGGGCGCGAAGGTGCGGGCCGGCACGTCGCTGGGGCCGCAGTGCCGCGTCGGCGGCGAGGTGGAGTGCTCGGTGGTGTGGGGCTGCTCGAACAAGTACCACGACGGCTTCCTGGGCCACGCCTACGTCGGGGCGTGGGTGAACCTGGGGGCCGGCACCAGCAACAGCGACTTGAGGAACGACTACGGCGACGTCCGGGTGGCGGTCGGCGGTCGGATGACCGACACGCGGCGGTCAAAGGTCGGCTGCTTCCTGGGCGACCACACGAAGACGGGACTGGGGACGCTGCTGAACACCGGGACGAGCGCAGGCGCGTTCTGCAACCTCCTGCCGACGGGCGGCCTGTTGCCGAAGTACGTGCCGTCGTTCACGGACGTGTGGAACGGCGCGCTGAGGGAAAATGCCGACCTGGACTCGCTACTGACGACGGCGTCCAAGGTGATGAGGCGGCGAGGCGTGACCCTGGGCGAGGCGCACGAGCGGCTGTACCGCCGGGTGTGGGAGCAGACCGCTGGGGTGCGGCGGCAGGCGATCCGGGAGGGGGAGGCGCGGCGGCTGCGCAGAAGCGCGTAAGGGATCGCACGAGATTAGAGTCGCCAAGAGACGACGACTCGGCGACTCGGCGCGGTTGGAGGGATTTGCTTGACCTCCGCCGGGAGGCTGGTATGCTGACGGCGCGGTGGGGTTGGGCCGCTCGCCTGGCGGCAACGACGCACGTCCCGACGCCCCTCGGCTCCTTCTCCCCGGCCGCGACTCCCTAGGGCTGCCTCGCTACGGCCTTGTCACTCCATGGAGCATGGACCATGCGCGCCAGGAAGATCAGCTGCTTGCACTGTGCCGGGCCGACCTCCCGCGACCCCGGCTACGACGGCGTCAAGTCCGAGGCCCCGTACTGCCCCGCCTGCGACGCGGTCTGGCAGAAGGCGGCCTGCGTCGTCTGCGGCGAAGTGTTCCTCGTCGATGTCACCCGCCACCGCGGCGGCCACCACTGCGCGCCCGGCACCGAGCGGCGCATCGAGGCCGGCCGCAAGCGCGAGGCCGTCCTCGCCCAGGCCCACGCCGTCGCGCCCCGGCCAGAGGGGCAGCGGCTGACGCGCGGCTTCCGCCTCTGGAACGCCGACGAGCGGTAGCCGGGCCGGGCCCCTCTTCCTACGCGGGTAGGTTGTCGCCTCTTCGCGCGAATGAACAGGCCGACGCGGGGCGGCTGGGCCGCCCCGGGCCACGGCCCTCCTGCGGCAAGGGGGACCCATGTCCGCCCTCAACCCGGCTGGGCGAATTAGCGACTTGCCTCGCCCACAAACTCCTTGACCTTGCTGTCCTTCGCCACCAGGCTCGACAGCACCTTCCTCACCAACTCCTCCGCCGACTTCTTGCTCATCGTCTCGCCGACGTCCAAGGGAAGGTTCCCGCGGCGCTGCTCCCAGCGCGGCGGGTTGACCGTCAGGTCCACGAGCAGCACGCGGCCCTTGGCCGGCTCGACGGCCTTCCGGTTCAGGGTGATCGCCCGGCGCGGCGTGCCCTTGGCGTCCAGGTGCAACTGGTACTCGATGACCAGCCGGACCCCGTCGAGGACCAGCGCCTGTCTGCTCGACGCGGCGTCGCCGTCGGCGGTGGTCTCCTCGGACCGCTCCAGCGGCGTCTCCGGCCCGAGGCGGTGCTTGAACAGGACGAGGTAGGCCAACTGCGGCTTGCCCTTGCCGACCCGGTAGGTGCCGAACGCCGCCCCGACCTCGCCCTCGCGGGCCACCAGGCCTCCGGCGTGCAACTCCAGGCGGTCGGACCGGGCCCCGGTGGTGCCCTGGATCACCTGGGCCTGTTCCGTTCCCTGGTCGGTAACGGCGAGCGCCAGCAGCAGCGCGAACATGGCGGGCCTCCTTTCACTGCCAGTCGTCGGTCCGGCGGGAAGAACGATTCGCCGAGGCGTCTCTAACCGGGGCCGGCCGGAACGCGATCCGCGAATTCCCGAAGCCGGCCCAGCGCCCGGGCGATGCGACGCATCTCCTCCTCACCGCCCAGTAGTACGGGATGGTGCAGCACCACGCAACCCCGGTGGGCGTGCTCCGCCTCCGCGAGCGGGCCGTTGGCTCGCCAGCGGCTCGGGGCGCGGCCGACGTGCAGGGCGCGGAACCCCTCGTCGAGGGCGACCCCCTCGGCGCGCATCGCGCGGACGAGCCTGTCACGAGGCAGCCCGAACGCCGACTCGTCGTAACGCAGTCCCAACTTGTAATACGCCGGCGACCCCTCCACTCCACTCGCGAACGGCGTGATGCCCGGAACGCCCTGCAACAATCGCGTCAGCAATTCGACGTTCGTCGCCCGTCGCTCGTGGCGCGCGGCCAAGGCGTCGAACTGCGGTAGCAGCGCCGCCGCCTGAAGTTCCGACAGCGGCGCGACGAGGTTGTTGCCGCGCCCTAGCGCCAGGCGGGCGCGCTGATAGGCCTCCGGGCGGGAGGTCACCAAGGCCCCGCCCCGGCCGGCGGTCAGCAGTTTCGACCCGCCGAAGCTGAAGACGCCGACGTCGCCCCAGGCCCCGGCCGGCCGGCCCTGCACGGTCGCCCCAGGCGCCTGGGCCGCGTCCTCGACCACCGGGACGCCGCGCGCCGAGCACACCGCCATCAGCTCGCGCATCGCCACGACGCCGCCGTGCAGGTGGGACGCCACGACGGCCCGCGTCCGCGGCCCCAGCGCCGCCTCCAGCGAGGCCGGCGACAGGTTCCAGTCCCGGGGGTTCACGTCCGCCAGGACCGGCTGAGCCCCGGCGGCGTGGGCCGACAGGAAGTTGCCCGGGTAGTCGTAGGCCGCCAGCACCACCTCGCCGCCCTCGACCCGCAGCGCCCGCAAGGCCACCTCGACGGCCAGCGTCCCGCTGGCGCAGGTCAGCGCGAACGAGTGGCCCGACCAATCCCGCAGGCGGCCGTGGAGGTGCTCGACGTGCCCGCCGTCGTATTTGCCCCATGTTCCATCGCGAATGGCGCGTTCCAGTGCCGCCGCCACGGCCTCGTCGTGGGTGGGCCAGTCGGGCGGGCCGTCGGGGAAGAGCGACTCGCCGCCGAGGATCGCGGGTCGGTCCATGGCTTCAGCGGACCAGGATGTCGGGGCGGATGCAGTCCGCGCCCTGGATGCGGATGCGCTTCACCGGCCAGGCCTCCGGCGGCGTGACCGGCCTCGGGCCGCCCTCCGTCACCAGGTAGGTGTCGCAGCTGACCGCCGCCCCGACCGAGGCGCCCCACGTCACCGCCCAGCCCGGCTCCAGCAACTCCTCGGTGTGCGGCGTGAAGTTGACCTCGACCGCCTGTCGGCCGGTGACGTGGCCCTGCGGGGCCAACAGCCAGTCGTGCTCGTAGCCGGACAGCAGGTAGATCCGCCGGCCGGCGGAAATCACCTCGCGCGGCAGCGCGTCGGGGTAGGTCGAGGCGAGGTAGCAGGCGCTGACGCGGACGACGGCGGCGTGCTCGCTCGTCAGTTCCTCGGGCGCCTCACCGAAGCAGACCGTACGGCTGGCGGTGACGTGCAGGCCGTACTTGCGCGCGGTCGCGACCAGCACGGCGTAGCGATCGATCGGCGTGGCGGTGAAGCCGAACCGCCGGTACTGCCTCGACCGCCCGTCGGCGGCGACGCCGACGTGGACCGGGTACAGGCCGCGGTGCATCAACCGGTGGCCCACCTGGCCGGCGACCTCGCGCTCACTCTCCCCCTGGCGCAGGGTGCGGCAGGTCGCCTCCAGGGCGTGGGCGACGTTCGCGCCCAGGGCCACCAGGCAGGCCTGCTCGTAAGGCGACAGGTTGCGGCGCATCCTCGCCAGGCGGTCGCCGACGTCGTGGACATCGCCCTCGACGCCGGCCGCCGGCCGGTCGCAGGCGACCTTCCGGTTGGCGCACAGGTCGGCGAGGAACTGCTCGCGACCCCAGTGCCAGGGCCACTCCTTGAGCTGGAACCCCTGGCCGTCCAGCTCCTCCTCGAAGAGCCGTTGACTGTCCACGTTGCCACAGATGACCCAGCGGCCCTCCAGGGTGCAGAACACCGCCGGCTCGGTGGCCGGGTCGATGTGGCCGCGCGGCGTCGCGCCGGCGGTGAGCCAGGCGACGTTCTCCGGGGCCAACAGCAGCAGGCCGTCGCGGCCGGTCTCGCGCAGCAGCGAGGCGACCCGGCCCTGCTTGGCCTCGATGTCGGCGCGGCGGTCGGAGCTGATGTCGATGCGAAAGCCCGCCCCGTCGGTCGGCGGCGGGGCCAGGGTCAGGTCGGTGCTCACGGCCGGCCCTCGCGCTGCCAGGGGGGCGGGAAGGCGCCGGCGGCGTAGCGCTGGGCCAAATCGAGGTAATGCGCGGAGATCGCCATTGTCCTTCGGACGTCGTCGTCGGTCACCTCGCGGACGACCTTGCCGGGCACGCCCATGACGACGGAGCGCGGCGGGATGCGGCGCTTCTCGGTGATGAGCGTGCCGGCCGCGATGAGGCACTCCGCGCCGACCTCGCAGCCGGACAGCAGGATGGCCCCCATGCCGACGAGGGTGTCCTTGCCGATGTACTTGCCGTGGAGCGTGGCCCGGTGGCCGACGACGACACCCTCCTCGATCGTCAGCGGCGCGTCGTGGTCGGTGTGGACGATCGTACCGTCTTGCAGGTTGACGCGCGGGCCGAGCGTGATCCGAGACAGGTCGCCGCGCAGCACGCAGCCGAACCAGATGTTGACGCCCGGCCCGAAGACGACGTCGCCGGTCACCACCGCGCCGGGTGCGATGTAACTGTCGCCGATGCGCTGCATCCCAGGGTCCCTTCCGCGCCGCTCTGCTGGGCCTTTGTCCATTGTACCCGATCTGGCCTTGCGATGGCGACGCAAATGTCCTATCAGCGGCCGCCCGGGTTTCGATCCCCTCGCGGAGGTTTGTCGTGGACGGCCTGTTCGCTACCTCGTTTCTGGAGATGCCCTACCTGCCCTGGTTCATCTTCGTCGCCGAGATGACCGTGGTGACGCTGAGCACCCTGCGGACGATCTTCGTCTCCCGCGGGATGAGGGTGCTGGCCCCGATCCTGGGGTTCTTCGAGGTGACGATGTGGCTGTTCGCCATCGGCGAGGTGATGAAGAACCTGAGCGACTTCCGCTGCTCGCTGGCGTTCGCCGGCGGCTTCACGCTGGGCAACTATCTCGGCATCCTGATCGAGCAGGCGCTGGCCCTGGGCAGCGTGGTGGTGCGGACGATCACCCACAAGGACGCCGGCCCGTTGGTGGCCGATCTGCGGGCGGCGAGCTTCGGCGTGACGGCCCTGGAGGCCCGCGGCGCCACCGGGCCGGTGCAGGTCGTCTTGACCGTGGTGCCGCGCCGCGAGCTGGCCGTGGTCATCGGCCTGCTGAAGCGGTTCGACCCGGCCGTGTTCTACTCGATCGACGCGCTGCAGGCGGCGGCGTCCGGCGTGTGTCCTGCCCCGAAGCGGCGGCTGCCGGCCCTTGTCCCGTCGCTGCTCCACGCGGCGAGGTGCTGCGTCAAGATGATCGGCTAAAGCCGCTCAGCAGCGGGCCGACTTCCGCTTGCCGCGCCGGCCGCGGCTTTCCACCTTTTCGATGTACTCCACGGCCGACGGCACCTTGCACGAGGTGCCGCCCATGTCCACCTCGACCTGGCCGATTGCCCGCGCCGCCGCCTTGGCGCGCTCGGCGAGCGACTCGACGAAGCAGCCGACGGCGATGACGAAGCCGTTCATGCTGTAGCGCGCCCGGTTCGGGGCGGCGTGGATCGTCCCCTCCACCCGCGTCAGCAGCCGCTCGATCAGGTCGAGGTCGAGGTTCTCGTCGGGGGTGATCGATACGTAGCTCGACAGCGTCGCCCAGCCGGAGGAGGCGGTCAACTCCTTCCTGGAGTCGATCCACTTGTGGGCGACGGCGAGCGCGTGCGGCGACTCCGCCGCGACCCAGGCGACGGCGTAGTCGCTGAGCATGTACCAGTAGGCGCCCTTCAGCCACCTCTCCAGGTCGCCCTTTTTCATCTTGTCCGGCTCGGCGATCAGGGCGGCGAGGTACATCGCGTCGGAGACGCCGGTGTCGTAAAGCGCCAGCGCGAGTTCGTGGTCCTTCTTGACGCGCTTCTGGATCTTCTTCAGGTCCTCGACCTTGACGCCGTAGAACGGCTCCCTCGCCCCGTGCCTCATCAGGGTCTTCTTGGTCGATTCGGTGCCGAGCGTGGCGAGTTCGGCGACGACTTCGTCGGCGGTCATGGAACCCCCTACTGGAGTGGTGTGCCGGGACGCGGCGATTATCGCCGAACCGCCGTCCCGGTGCGAGGTCAGCTGATTGAACGCCGCCCGCACCTCGGCTACACTGGCTCATAACCCGCCATGCCCGCGCTGAAGATCCCTCCCACGAGACCTCCCCATGCGACGATGGTGTCTGCTCCTGGTCTTCGGCCTGGCCCTGTTCGCGCTGCACGCCGCCGGCCCGCCCGCCGGCGTGTTGCCGCTGAGTAACGGCCTGCCGCGGACGCCGGAGCAGGAGCGCGCCACGTTCCAGGTGCCGCCGGGCTTTCGCGTCGAGCTGGTCGCCGCCGAGCCAAACGTCGTCGATCCCGTCGCGATGGCCATCGACGAGCGCGGCCGCATCTGGGTGTGCGAGATGCGCGGCTACCCCAACGGGGGCCGCGGCACGGGGTTCATCACGTCCGGCCGCATCAAGCTGCTGGAGGACAGGGACGGCGACGGCGTCTACGAGACGAGTTCAGTGTGGGCCGAGAACCTCCGCTTCCCGACGGGGATCATGCCGTGGCAGGGCGGCCTGCTGGTCGCCAACGCTCCGGACCTGTTGTATCTCCAGGACACGAAGGAGACGGGCAAGGCCGACCTGCGCCGCGTGCTCTACACCGGGTTCGACGTGGCGAACATCCAGCAGCTACTCAACTCGCTCCAGTTCGGGATGGACAACTGGGTCCACGGCGTCGCCGGGCTGGCCGGCGGCACCATCACCTGCCCGGAGAAGCCGGGCACCCCGCCGGTGGCGCTGCGCGGGCGCGGGGTGCGCTTCAAGCCGGACGTGCCGGGCAGTCTGGAGCCGACGTCCGGCGGCGGGCAGTACGGCCTGACCGCCGACGACTGGGGCCGGTGGTTCACCGCGACGAACAGCCAGCACCTGCGGCACATCGTCCTGCCGGACCACTACCTCCGGCGCAACCCGTCGCTGGCGGTGCGGGAGGTCACGCTCGACATCCCCGAGCACGGGGCCGCCTGCCGGGTCTTCCGTCGCAGTCCGTTCGAGGCGTGGAGGGTTGTGCGGACGGCGCAGCGGGCCGGCGGCGCCGACGCCAAGCGGTTCGCCTCGACGGAGCTGGTGCCGGGTGGCTATGTGACCTCGGGGTGCAGCCCGCTGATGTACAACGCCGACAAGTTCCCTCCTGGGTATCGCAATTCGGTGTTCGTCTGCGACCCGGCGAACAACCTCATCCTCCGCGACACCCTCACGCCGCACGGGGCGACGTTCGTGGCGAAGCGCGGCCACGCCGACACGGAGTTCCTGACCTCGACCGACAACTGGTTCCGCCCGGTGCATCTGACGCTGGGGCCGGACGGCGCGATCTACGTGCTGGACTTCTACCGCGAGGTGATCGAGACGCCGCTGTCGCTGCCCGAGGACATCCTGCGGCGCGTCATGGTCGAGACGCGCGGCCGCGGCCGCATCTGGCGGATCACCGCGGCGCCGGAAGGCACTCGCCCGCCAAAGGTGGACCTCGACAAGGCCTCGCCGGAGGCGCTGGCGGCGCACCTGGCCGACGACAACCCCTGGTGGCGTCTGGCGGCGCAGCGGCTGCTGTACGAGCGGAAGGCCCGCGCCGCGATTCCGGTGCTGCACAAGGTCGCCGCGGCCGCCTCGCCGGTCGGACGGGCGCACGCGCTCTGGATGCTCGACTCGTTCCACGACCTGAAGGTCGTGGAGGTCGAACGGGCGCTGTAGGAACAATCCGCCGGCCTACGGGAGCAGGGATTGAAGCTCGCCGAGGCGCGGCTGAAGGACTCACCGTCGCTTAGGAGCGCCGTGGTCGCCCTGGCCGACGACCCGTCGCCGCGCGTGCGGTTCCAGGCGGCGTTCACGCTCGGCGTGATGGACACGCCGGAGGCCGTCGCCGCGCTGGCGAAGCTGGCCCGGCGGGCCGACAACGATTCCTGGACTCAGACCGCGATCCTCAGCTCGGCGTCGATGTGCGCCGGCCGGCTGCTCGAAACGCTGGCGCGCGAAAAAGAGGTAAGCCTGCCGATGCTCCGGCAGCTGGCGGCGTTAGTCGGCACCTCGGGCGGTGACGCCGAGTTGGGCCGGGCGCTGGCCCTGCTCGGCGACGTCGGGAAGGAGCCGACCCCGTTGCAGCTGGCCTTGCTGGACGGCATCGGCCAGGGGCTGGCGGCCGGCTCGCGCTCGCTGGCGGCGCTGTGGGAGAAGCCGCCAGCCGGGTTGGCCGAGTCTGTGAGGAAGGCGAAGGTGCTGTTCGAGAAGGCCGGCGAGGCCGCCCTCGATGAGAAGCGCGGCCCCGAGCAGCGGGCCGCCTCGGTGGCGCTGCTCGGCCGCGGGCCGTTCGCTCCGTTGGCCGCCGCGGCGCCGAATCTGCTCAGCCCGCGCTCGCCGCCGGAGGTGCAACTCGCGGCGGTGCGGGCGCTGTCCGCCCATCCGCGGCCCGAGGTGTCGGCCTTGCTGCTCGAAGCCTGGCCCGCCGCCGGGCCGACGCTGCGGCGCGAGATGACCGAGGCGCTGTTCGCCCGCAAGGAGCGGCTGGTCGCGCTGGTGACGGCGCTGGAGAAGAAGCAGATCCTGGCACTGCAGATTGACCCGCAGCGGCTGGCGCGGCTGCGCAACCACGCCGACCAGGCGCTGCGGGCGCGGGCGGTGAAGGTGCTGGCCGGCCAGGTGGCGCCGGAGCGCGGCAAGGTGATCGAGGCCTACCGCGCCGCGCTGGGGCTGAAGCCGGACGTCGCCAACGGCAAGGCGGTGTTCAAGAAGCAGTGCGCGACGTGCCACAGGCTGGAGGACGTCGGCGTGCAGGTCGGCGCCGACCTGCTGGCGGCGCTACGGAACAAGTCGGCCGAGGCGCTCTTGATCGACGTCCTCGACCCCAGCCGCGAGGTCGATCCGCGCTTCCTGGCCTACCAGGTGACGACGAAGCGCGGCCAGGTGCTGAGCGGCGTCATCGCCGCCGAGACCGCGGCCAGCCTGACGCTGAAGCGCGGCGAGGGGGCGGAGGACACCGTGCTGCGGACGCAGATCGAGGCGGTCGAGTCCACCGGCAAGTCGCTGATGCCGGAGGGGCTGGAGGCACAGATCACCAAGCAGGAAATGGCGGACCTGATCACCTACCTGATGAAGATCGGGGCGGGGAAGTAGCCTCGCCCGCCTTTTGCCCGTGGTCCCTCGGTGACCTATGGTTGTGCTGCCCACCGAGGAATCGCGCATGGCCGCAAACATGCTCCTGTCGCTGGACGACGATCCGCCGCCTTCCGGCGCCACACTGGAGGCGATCAAGTACCACCTCTACGACAGGCTTGCCCAGCAGCTCGACCTCGCCGAGGTGCGGAAACTGCCGGAAGAGACACGCCGCCGCGAGCTGCGCCAGGTCGCCGCCCACGTCCTCGCCGCCGAGGCGGCGGCGCTGGCCCCCGAAGGCCGTGAGCAGGTCCTCGACGAGGTGCTCGACGAACTGGTCGGCATGGGGCCGCTCGACAAGCTGCTGCGCGTGCCCGACGGCGGCGACATCCTGGTCAACGGGCCGCACGACGTCTGGATCGAGAAGAATGGCCGGCTGGAACCGGCCGGCGTGTCGTTCCGCGACGACGACCACCTGACCCAGGTGCTCGACCGGATGGTGGCCCGCGTCGGCCGGCGGCTCGACGAGTCGTCGCCGATGGTCGATGCCCGCCTGCCGGACGGCTCGCGGCTGAACGCGATCATCCCGCCGCTGTCGCTGAAGGGGCCGGCGCTGAGCATCCGCCGGTTCAGCAAGGCGCCGCTGACGTTCGACCGGCTCGTCGAGCTGGGCGCGCTGCCGCGCGAGGTGGCCTACGTCTTGCAGGCGGCGGTGCAGGGCAAGCTGAGCATCGTCGTCTCCGGCGGCACCGGCTCGGGCAAGACGACGCTCCTGAACGCGCTGTCGTCGTTCGTGCTGGACACCGAACGGCTCATCACCATCGAGGACGCCGCCGAGCTGCGCCTGCAACAGCGGCACGTGCTGCCGCTGGAGACGCGGCCGCCGAACCTCGACGGCAGGAACGAGGTGACGATGCGCGACCTGGTCCGCAACGCCCTGCGCATGCGGCCCGACCGCATCCTCGTCGGCGAGTGCCGCGGCCCGGAGGCGCTGGACATGCTCCAGGCGATGAACACCGGGCACGAGGGGTCGATGACGACGCTGCACGCCAACACGCCGCGCGACGCCCTGACCCGGCTGGAGACGATGCTGATGATGGCAGGGCTGGACATGCCGCTGAAGGCGCTCAGGCGCCAGATCGCCTCGGCGGTGAACCTGATCGTCCAGGCCGACCGGCTGTCCGGCGGCGTGCGGCGGGTGACGGCGGTCACCGAGCTGGTGGGCATGGAGGGCGACGTGATCGTCACGCAGGACATCTTCCTGTACCAGCAGCAGGGCGTAGACGCGGAGGGCCGGGCAAGGGGCCGGTTCGTCGCCACCGGCGTGCGGCCGGCGTTCGCGGAGCGGCTGCGCGAGGCGGCGATCGAGCTGCCGGTGTCGCTGTTCGCCCAGCGGGTGCTGATGAAGGCTTGACCTCACGCCCGGCTTTGCCAGATGCTCGGGTCGCGGCTGGTGTGGAACACCGAAAGGACTCGGATGCAGGTTGCTTCCTCGCGGTAGTAGACGCAGTAGGGGAAGCGCTGAACCACCGCCTTACGAACGTCACCGAACACCGCCGCAAGCATCTTCGGCATCGCGGAGATCCGATCGAGGACGGGCTGGACGGCATCAGCGAACGCCTCTCCCAACCCTGTGCGTTGACCTTCGTACCAATCGTACGCTTCGTCGAACTCCGCGCGGGCCTCGTCGAGGAAGATAATGGCCAGGCTCACCGCTGCCACCTGGCCCGAGCCTCGGCCCGGATCACCTCCCAGGGAACGCCTTGGCCCGGGTTAGCGTCGGCGATGGCCACACGCCTTTCCAGTTCGGCACATTCCTCAGGGGATAGTGGTTGTCGCTCCAGGTCGGCGGCAATGCTGTCCCACAACTGCTGGGCGATCGCCATGCGATCTTCGAGGCTCAGCTTGTCAATCCCTAGCTCTTGAAGAGTCGGCACCATCGACATCCCTCCAGGCGGTCGCGGAATTGGTCGCCGTGAGGAAGCGGGATACATCGTATCCGCGTTCCGCCTAGCTCTCATCGCTACAGCAGGTTCTTCTGCTTCCTGAGCAGCCACTCCGTCGTCAGCAGCCCCAGTGCCAGCAGGAACAGCGCCGACAGGTTCCACAGCAGGAACGGCGGCCCCGCCGCGTTGACCGTCACCCGCGTCCCCGGCGGCAGTTCGTCCGCCAGGCGGTCGGCCGTCGCCAGCGTGTAGAACCTCCCCTGCGTCGCCGTCGCCGCCGCCTCCATCTCCGGCTGGTTCATCCGCAGCCGCTCCATCTCGCCCGGCGGTGCCAGCACCTTGCACCGCGCCTCCGGGCGCGGCTTCGCGGCCGGCTCGGTCAGCTTGAAGTCGTACTCGCCCTCCGGCGTCCGCGTTAGGATCGTCTCGTACGTCGCCCGGCTGCCCTCCAGCTTGGCCAGCTGCACCGTCTCCTTGTGGCCCTCGCCCGGCTTGCCCGGCACCTTGCGCTCGACCACCACCTTCACCTCGGTCTTCTCCGGCGGCGGCCGCTCGTCGTCGGGGAACCGCACCATCACCTTGATCGGCTCGCCGCGGCGGTACGGCGTCTGCCGGTCCAGCCGCAGCTCGATCTTGCCCACCCGCGTCCGGGCCAGGTAGCGGATCGTCTGGATCCAGAACTGGTTGTAGTGCCTCTGGTCCTCGCGCCAGTTCCACCGCCACAGCTCGTTGGCGCCGAAGAACATGCACCGGCCCGACCCGGCGAACTGCTGCACGATCAGCGGGTGCTTCTCCGGCGTCTTCTTGTTGACCCCCTTCAAGGTCGGGTGCGTCGCCAGCACCTCGGCCGCCCGCTTCGGCACGTAGCCGTCGGAGAACCAGTAGAACTCCTTCAGCTTCGCCCAGACGTCCTCGCTCTCCTTCTCGTCGGGACTGAACCGGAACATCGGGTGCGACCGGCCGATCGGCGTCAGCTCCATCCGGTAGGTGTCGATCAGCCCGTCCTCGGCGTCGATGTCGCTGGCCCGCTCCGGCACCAGGTCGATCGGCAACACGTCCTTCAACGGCGAGTTCTTGAGCGCCTGCGGCGAGAACCGCTCGCCGGCCAGCACCAAAAGCCCGCCGCCGCGCTCGCGGACGAAGTCGGCGACGTTCTTCAGGTGCTCGTTCATCCGGTTGTCGCCGCGCGGCTCCGGGTCGATGTCGCCGAGGATGACCACGTCGTACGACCACAAATCATCATCACGAGTATGCGTGTCCACGTTGCGGAACGGCGTCGGGAAGCTTCCCAGCGCCGTCCGGTCCTGGAGCGGGAAGTCGGGGTCGGCGTCGAGCAGCAGCACCTTCAGGTTGACCGACTTGTTGCCGCGGACCTTGTTGCTCTCGCGCTCCAGCAGGGTCTTCAGGTACTGGTACTCGTACCGCCGGTAGCCCTCGACGTAGAGCACCTTCACCTGCTTGGCCTCGCGGACGTAGACCTGCTTTTCGAGGACGTTGTTCTCCTTGTCCACCTCGCCTTCCTGCACCGGCACGCGGATGACGTAGGTCTTGTCGCCGGCCGTGGCCGGCTTGTGCTCCAGGCGCACCTTCACCGTCTTCGTGTCCGGGTCCACGTTGACGACCTTGGGCGGCCCCAGCGGGCGGTCGCTGCCCTTCTCGTACAGCGAGACCGGCAGCGCCATCTGCTTGTAGCCCTGGGCGGTCAGCTTCAGCTCGAAGATGATCGTGTCGCCGACGTGGACGACGTCCTCGCACTGGAGGTCGTGCAGGTAGACGTCGCGCAACTCCTGCGCGTCGCCGACGCCGACGAAGAACAGCGGCACTCCCATCTGGGCGGCGTACTTCGACACGCCGGCGAGGTCCTCGCCCTCGGTCGTCACGCCGTCGGTCAGCATGATGACCGCCGCCAGCGACGAGCCGCGGAAGTCGTTGAGCACCTGCCGCACCGCGGTGCCCAGCTGGCTGGAGTCGTGCGACGGGTCGGCGGCCATCTCCTTGACCGCCTTGACGGCGGACTCCAGTTCCTCCTCCGAGGAGACGCTGGCGACCCGGTGGGCCCGCGTCGAGCAGTGGTAGACGTGCAGGCGCACCTTGCGGCGCAGCAGCAGGTCGCGCAGCCACTCGTCGCCCTGTCCGGCGAGGAACGTCTGCGCCAGCCGGACGCGCGAGGCGCGCGTCAGGTCGGGCCGGGTGGCCAGGGACCTGGCCAGCTCCGCCTTCTCCAGTTCCGTCAGCTCCGCCTTCTTCGCCAGCGCGTCGGCGGCGGCCTTCTCCTTGTCGTCGCGGTAGACGTCGAAGGTGCTCATGCTTCCGGAATCATCCACCAGGAGGACGACGTCCGGCCAGCCCTGCCGCTCGAAGTGCAGCTTGAGCTGCGGCAGGAACACCACGAGCAACAGCAACAGCAGGCCCGTCCGCAGCGCCAGTAACATGGCGCGGAAGCCGGAGCGGACGGCGGTCCCTTCCTGCCAGTAAATCAGGCCGACCGCGGCCGAGGCGAGTACGGCGAGGGCGCCGACCAGCCAGGGGTCGGACTTGGCGTCCCAGAAGTAGCTGGCGAACTCCAACCGCCACCGGCTGCCCTCACCCGGGGCGGGCGGCGGGATGTCGAAGGCCCGCTCCACGACGGCGCGGAGGCGCTCCGGCAAAAAGGCCAGGAAGTCGCCGGTCGCGGCGTTGTGGACCAGGATGAAGGCGACGCCCCCCAGCAGGGCGAACAGCGCCCACGGCGCCGCCCACAGCGCCCAGCGTGCCCAGCCCGGCCGGCGGGCTGCTTCCTGCTCGGGCAGCGCCGACGGGGAGGCGGAGTAGTGGCCGAACTGCCAGGCGAACACGACCTCCAGGAACACCAGCCCCAGCACGACCAGCAGCAGCACCCGGGCGACGCCGTCGCCCTGCGGGGCGTAGACCGTCTCGCCGGCCGCCGAGGCGACCGCCTGGGCGTGCGTGACCTGCTTCAGGTCGGTGACGACCTGGGCGTCCCACTCGGGGTAGGTCTTCACCAGCTCGTCCTTGTCGGTGCGGGTCGGGTTGCTTTCCGACTGGCGCTGGTCGTCGGTCGCGGCGGGGACGTTGACGGCGAACAGGTGCTCCTGCGGGTGCGAGCCGAGCCGCACCTTGTAGACGCCGCTGACGTCCGTCTCGCCGAAGCGGAGGACGCTGCCGTCGGGAAGTGTCTGGGTGTTGACCTTGCGGGTGCCGTCCTCCTCGCGGCTCTGGGCCTCGAACGGGTCGCGCGGCATCTCGACGGTTGCCTCGACGACGGCCGGCGAGGCGAGGTACAGTTCGACCGGCTCGCCGACCGACAACAGCCGCTCGCGCAGCCGCTGCTGGGCGGTGTAGAACAGCAGTTCCTGGACGAACGCCGGGAACGCCGGCGACGCCGGCCACCGGCTCCAGTCAGAGTTGACGGTGGTGGTGACGAGCGCGACCCGGCCGCGGCCGGGGTGGACGACCGGGGCGTTCTTCGCGGCCTCCAGGTCGCGGTCGGTGGGCCGGGCGCCGGGCAGGGGCGGCCGCCACTCCAGTACCGCGGCCCCGCCGGGCGGCGGCGCCGACCGGCCGCCACCGGCCTTGCCGGGCAGCGGGGTCGGGGAAAAGCCGAGGATGCGCCGGGGCACCACGCCGCGCACCGCGCGGGCCGGCTCGGCCTGGACGAAGGCGTTGAAGAACGGGGCCAGCAGCCGCTCCCGGGCCGAGTCGTCCTGGAAGGCGCGGAGCGGGTCGTGGCGGTCGGCGTCGGGGTCGATCGACAGCTGGTAGGCGTAGCCCGGCGTCGCCCTCTGGACGTGCAGCAGCCTGGCCGGCAGTAAGCCCTGCCCGTCCTTGTACAGCGCGTCGTTGTACCGGCCGAGGTCGACCTGGTCGCCCAGGGAGAAGACCGCCGCCCCGCCCATGCGGACGTGCGCTTCCAGCCGGCGCACCTCGTCGGGGCTGAAGGTCGGCACGTCGCACAGGCAGACGACGTCGTAGTTGGTCAGGTCGCCGAGCTTGGCGTCGGCGAACTGGAACGGGGTCAGCACCTTGGGCCGGAAGACGACGCCGGGCGGCACCTCGCGGCCCTCGTCGAACGGGTTCAGCGCAACGCGCAGCCACCCGGCGGCGCGGTCGAACAGTTCGCTGGCGGGCTTGCCGTTGACCAGCAGCACCGGCACAGTGTTGCGGACGCGGACGACGGCGCTGCGGACGTCGTCCAACTCGACGTCGTCGCGGGTGGTCTGGACCTGGACGACGTACTCCCCCGGCGCGGGGAAGCGGTGGGTGAAGGCGACCGGCGTCTGCTGGCCGCGGCGGGCGCGGACGGTGGTGGCGGCGACCTCGCGGACCAGAGTCTTCTCGTCGCCGGCCGCCTTCGCCTTGCCGACGAACAGCCGGACGGCCACGTCCTCGCGGGTGTCGCCCCAGTTGTAGAGGTTGGCGAGGATCGGCACCTTGCCCTGGGTCGTGACGACCGGCTCGCCGACCTCCAGGGTGGTCACCGCCAGGTTGGACACCCCGTCGCGGCCGACGTCCACGAAGACGGCCTTGGCCTTTAGCTCTTGAAAGGTCTGCAGCGCCGCCGCCAGGTCGCCGGGGCGGTCGCTGATCCAGTTCGACCGCTGGAGGTCAGTGATGAAGTAGACCTCCTTGGCGGGGAACTTCCCCGGCGACGCCTTGAGCAGGCTGGCGACCGTGGCGAGGGTGCCGGCCAGGTCGCCGTTGCCGTGCGTCATGCGGAGGTTGCGGACCTCGGCGATCACCTTCCGGGCGTCCTCCGACGGCTCCGGGACGACCCGCCGCGGCGGGGCGGCCATCAACACGACGCTGAACCCGTCGCTGCCGGCGCCCTCCTCGACGACCTTCTCGGCGAAGGCGCGGGCGCGGTCGAAGCAGGTTTGCTCGCCGTGCCGGACCGACATGCTCAGCGAGCCATCGACGACCAGGATGCGGTGGGTGCGGGTGCCTCCGGCGAGGAAGCCCTTGCCGCCGGCGGGGTTGAGCCAGCGCCACAAGGATTCCGCCCAGGGGGAGACGCTGGCCATGGCCAGGACCAGGCCGAGCACGACGAGGCAGCGGACGAGCAGGAGCAACAGCTGCTCGATGCGCATGCGGCGGGCGTTCTTGCGCTGGGCGGTGAGCAGGAAGCGCATGGCGGCCCACTCGACGACCTTGAAGCGGCGGCGGTTGAGCAGGTGGATGATGACGGGGATCGACACCGCGGCGCCGGCGACGGCGGCGGCGGACAGAGGGGCGTCGAAGATCGCGAACAGCGAGGACACGGTGACGATCTCCACGTCAGCTAGTTGGAATACGCGGGGGGCGCGATCGGCGTCGTCCGGAAACAAACCGCCCCGGAGGCCATGACGTGCGCAGCTGAACGTAGTCGATGTTCTGCATCAGGCAGCCCGTCCGCAACTGTTCGAGGAAGCCGGTGAGGTTGTCCAGGTAGCCGTCGCGCAGCGACCGCGGGTCGGTGAGCAGTTCCGGCTCCTGCTCCATTCCACGAAATAACGTCGCCTCCTGGAAGGGGAACTCCAGCTCGGCGGGGTCGAGGACTTGCAACAACAGCACCTCGTGCCGCTTGTGCCGCAGGTGCTTCAGGCCGGCGAGGATGTCGTCCAGGCCGTCGAAGCAGTCGGACAGGATGACGATGATGCCGCGCCGGGTAATGCGCTCGGCGAGGTCGTGAAAGATCGGG
The DNA here is from genome assembly GCA_046350195.1 of Gemmataceae bacterium. Taxonomy (GTDB): domain Bacteria; phylum Planctomycetota; class Planctomycetia; order Gemmatales; family Gemmataceae; genus CALDUY01. The sequence goes on along the minus strand of JAXMAW010000021.1, from coordinate 10,286 downwards.
GCCAGGGCGGTGCGCTCCTTGCCGGGCCCCTTGTTGAGGATCGTCACGATCTGCTTCAGGTGTGACGCCTGGCTCGTCGGCCGCAGCAGGGCGCGGACGGCGTGGTCGTAGGTGGCCAGGCCGACGGCGTCCTGCTGGTGCAGCGTCAGGTAGGCCAGCGCCGCGGCGGCCATGCAGGCGTAGTCGTACTTGCGGACCTCTGGCCGGCTGCCGTGCCGCATCGACTCGGAGGCGTCGATGAGCAGCCAGAGGGTGAGGTTGGTCTCCTCTTCGTACTGCTTGAGGTAGAACCGGCCGGTGCGGCTGTAGACCTTCCAGTCGAGGTGCTTGAGGTCGTCGCCGGGGACGTACTCCCGGTGCTGGGCGAACTCGACGGAGAAGCCGTGGTAGGGGCTCTTGTGCATGCCGGAGAGGTAGCCCTCGACGATGAGCCGGGCCTGAAGCTCCAGGCTGCGCACGCCTTGGCGAGGGTGAGCGGGTCGAGGTACTTGTGCGGGTCGTCGCGGTCAGCGCTGTCCGGCATCGCTGAGTCCGTCTGGTATGGGCGAGCGGGGACGCCAGTCCCCCGGTGGGGGCGACTTACCGGGGGACTGACGTCCCCGCTCGCCTTGTTTACGCCTTCTCCGCCGGGTCGCGCGGGATCAGGTCGGCCAGTCGGCGGACGATGTCGTCGGGCTTGATCCCCTCCGCCTCGGCGTTGAAGTTCGTGATGATCCGGTGCCGCAGGACCGGCGCCGCGACGGCGCGAACGTCCTCGCAGCTGACGTAGTAGCGCCCGTGCAGCACGGCGCGGGCCTTGGCGGCGAGGATGAGGAACTGCGACGCCCGCGGCCCGGCGCCCCAGGTGACGTAGTCGCGCACGAAGTCCGGCACCTCGGTCTCGACCTTGCGCTGGGTGTTCACGCCGACCGGGACGCGGCTCGCCTTGCGCGTCAGCCGCGTGAACTTCATGGCGTAGCGGATCACGTAGGGCGCGACCGGCACCTTGCGGACGATGTCCTGCATCTCCAGGATGTCGGTGGAAGAAAGGACGCGGTCGATCTTCGCCGTGTGCGTCGAGGTGGTCATCTCGACGATGCGGAACTCCTCCTCCTCCTCGGGGTAGTCCACGTTGATGTTGAACATGAAGCGGTCTTGTTGCGCTTCCGGGAGGGGGTAGGTGCCTTCCTGCTCGATCGGGTTCTGCGTCGCCAGCACGAAGAACGGGTCGGGCAGCTTGTGCCGCTGGCCGCCGACGGTGACCTGGCGCTCCTGCATGGCTTCGAGCAGGGCGGCCTGCGTCTTCGGCGGCGTCCGGTTGATCTCGTCGGCCAGCACGACGTTGGCGAACAGCGGGCCGTGCAGGAACTTGAACATCCGCTGGCCGGTCGTCTTGTCCTCCTGCAACACCTCGGTGCCGGTGATGTCGCTCGGCATCAGGTCGGGGGTGAACTGGACGCGGGAGAAGCTCAGGCTCAGCGAGTCGGCCAGGGCGCGGATCATCAGCGTCTTGGCCAGGCCCGGCACGCCGACGAGCAGGCAGTGGCCCCGGGCGAAGACCGAGATGAGCAACTCCTCCAAGACGCGCTCCTGACCGACGACCTGCTTGGCCAGCTCCTTGCGGATGCGGCGGTAGCCGTCGTTGAGCCGCTCGATCGCCGACAGGTCGCCCTCGATCTTGGGCCACTTCTCCTCGGCGGGGGCGGCCTCCAGGACGGGCTCGTTGGCCGGCGCGACGACCGGGACGGCGGCGTCGTCGCCGGACAGCCAGGAGCCGCAGCCGCACAGCCGACGGCCCCCGGCGGGCACCTGCATCGTCAGCCCGCAATTCTTGCAACGGATGTTTGGCATGGTGGGGTCATTTCAAGGGAGGAACGGCGAACGCGACGACGCGGTTGCCGACGGCGGCGATCAGCCCGCGGCGGTCATGAGCCACGACCGGGCCTGGGGCGCCCTCCTCGTCGCGGTCGGCGGAAAGGGCCGGCCAGACCGAGGGGCGGGATTCCCAACCGGACGGCCGCCCGCGCGGCAACGATTCCGGGTCGAGGGAGACGCGCCGCAGCAGTTCGCCCTTCTCGGCGTCGAGGACGAGGACGGACCAGGCGTCGCCGGCCGGCAGCGGGCCTACGTGCCATTGTAACGCCACCCCCAGCCAGCGGAACCGGAATCGGGCCGCCGCGGCGCGGGCGCGCCAGACCAGCAGGCGCGGGCCGTCCTTTTCGATGCGCCAGGACCCGTCCGCGGGTAATGATCGCTTCCAAAGCGGCCGGCCTTCGGCCAGCGACCAGGCGGACAGGTGGTCGCCGCCGGCGTGGTAGAGCTTCCCGTTTGCCGCGTGCCAGCCGGCCGGGTGAAGGGCCCCGATGTCGAGCGTGACGACGTCTCGCCATCGCGGCTTGCCGGTGGCCCGGTCGAGCTTCCTGGCGCGGTAGCCGATGTTACGCGGCTCGATCACGACCACGGCGTCGTCGGCCGGCACGACCAGTGGCGGTTCGCCGCTGCGCGTCGTCTCGCCGGGGAGTTTGTGTGACCAGAGCGGCTTGCCGGTGGCGGCGTCGAGCATCAGTACGTTCCGCCGGTCGGGGACGACGCAGACGCCGGTGTCGCCCACGACCGGCGGGCGCGGCCAAGGGGACAGCGGCGAGGCGGACGAGGAGACGACGCCCCCGGTCTTCGCGTCAAGCAGCCAGCGGTAGGCCGACGCCTGCACCAACAGGCGGCTGTCGCCAAGTGGGCACAGGCAGGAGATGCGGCCGCGCGGCGCCGGCATCTCGAACGCGGCCCCCGGGGCGGAGCGCCGCCACCGGACGGCGCCGTCGGGCGCGTCCAGGCAAAGGAGGTGCCGGCCATCCTGGATACAGACCACCCGCGGCCCGGCAACGTGGAAGTCGGAGAGCGGCCGCGGGGCGGGGAACGTCCAGCGGACGTCGCCCTTCTCCGCGTCGAGGCCGGCCAGGCCGTGCTCGCCGCCGGCGAGGACCAAGCCGTTCACCGGCCTGGACCAGGTGGGGGTGAAGGGTAGCGCGGCGCGCCAGGTCACCTCCCCGGAGGCCCGCGAGCGCGACCGCAACTCGTCGGGCTTGGAGCAGACGATCGCGCCGTCGGCATGCAGGAAACGCTCATAGGGGTCGAGCCGGACGTCGAGGCGCTCCCCAGAGCGGTGGGGCTTGTCCCCGCCGTCCACCTCGCCACCCGCCCCGCCGGGGTGAACCCGGCGGCTCGTCAGCCAACGCGGGCGCGGGGGCGGCTCGACCCGCCGTCCCATCCGCGGCTCCTCCCCCTCGGCAAGCCAGTCCGGGGGGACAAACGCGGTTAGCGCGTACCCGTTGGCGACGAGCAGGCAGCCGTTCGACCAGACGAGGTTGCCCGACGGGATGCGGTGCAAGAGCGCGGGGTTGTCCGGCTGCTGCCCGTCCTCCTGGCGCACCGCGAACACGCCGTAGGGCCGCCGCGCCGTCGGCCACAGCACCAGGTCGCCGACGAGGACCGGCCGGCCGAACGGCACCAGCCCGCCCCCGTCGTCGGGCAGCGCCCAGCCGCCCGCGTCGTCGCCGGTGTCGGCCATCACGGCCCGCAGCCCGCCGGCGTCGAGCCGGCCCATGGCCGGGTTGCGCCAGGTGGTGAAGATCAGCCGGCCGTGGCCGACGCCGACCAGGTGAACCACGTCCAGCCGGTCGCGGTCCCAAATCGTGGCGCCGGTGTTCGGGTCGAGGCACATCAGCCGGTCGGAGTCGGACGGCGCGACGTACAGGCGGCCCTCGGCGTACAGCGGCGGCAGAAGGTCGCGGAGGCTGGGGTTGTCGTCCGGCTCGCGGACGTCCCGGCGCGGGTAGCGCACCGCCCAGGCCCGCCGCCCCGTCCGGGCGTCCAGCGCGACGACCGCGCCGGAGTGCGAGCAGTAGACGACCTTCGAGCCTGCCAGTGTCAGCAGGTGGTGCCGCCGCCGTTGCTTGCGATCGACGTCCGCGCCGCTGGAGTCGGGAAGCAGTTCGCGCGTCTCGCACACTTCGGTACGCCAGAGCAGGGGGGCCGTCGTGTCCTCGGGGTGAGCGGGGTAGCAGTGGACGGCCGTCACCACCCGGTCGCCCTCGAAGCGGGTGGCGGCGATCCAGACCCGGCCGTCGTGGACCAGCGGCGCCCCCTCGAAGATGGCGTACTCCTTGCGCCCCACGTCGAAGCCGCGCACGCTCCACCGCAGCCGCTGGCCGCCGGGACCGGGCGTCAACGACAGGCAGACGAGCTGGCTCTCGCCGACGTCGCCTGGGGGTTGTCGCGGCTCGCCCTTCATCCGAGGCCGCGGCCGAACGTCGCGGACCGACTGGGTGCCCAGGCGGACGAAGACGGAGCCCTCGGCGGCGGTGACCGCGTAGCGCAGGTCGGTCGGTGCGGGCAAGCCCAGCGACGGGAACAGGCCGCCGAGGCCGGCCTTGACCGCGTCGTACCACGTCTCGACCTGACCGGTACGCAGGTCGTAGCCGGTGACGTAGCGGGCGTCGGCGACGACGGCGTGATGGCCGACCAGGACCGGGTAAAACGCCAGGCGGCGGGCGGCGTCCAGCTCGCCCCTGCTTCCCCGCGGGCGGGGCCCGTCCTGACGAGCCCGGTGCTCCAGGTCGAACACCCAGGCCGGCCCGGCCCGGCCCAGTCGCGACAGGTGGTCGAGCAGCCGCGGCGGGGCATCGGCCACCCGGCCGCGCGAGGGCCCCCCCCGAAGGCCGGCCAGTCCGCCGAGGCCCCGGCCGGCTGAGGTATCCGCCCTGACGGCGGCGAGTGTGTCGGCGTACAGGCCGTCCGCCCGGCGAGCCGGCCGGCGGCCTTGGGGTGGCGCTTGCGGTAGGCGTCGAGGTCGGCCCGCCAGCCGGGGTGGCCGCGGTGGATGCGGGCCAGCAGTTGCTTCGCCCGGGCGCGGCGGCGACGGCGGCGGGCGGGTCGGGGTACTCCAAGGCCACCACGTCCTTGTCGCGCCTCGATCGCCTCCAGCGGGGCGATCCGCCGCCACCACGCCTCCGCCTCGTCGAACCGGCCGCGCTCGAACGCGCGGTCGCCTAGCCGGTCGAGCCCCACCAGCACGCTGGGGGTGCAGAACGCCTCCTCGACGAGCCGGTGCAGCGGCTCGGCAGCTCCGGTGGCGTCGGCCTGGTCGAGCCACCGCCGCGCCTGCACATCGACTCGCTTGCGGTACGCCGCCAGGGCGTCCGGCGGCAGCTTGGCGACGACCGCGTGCGCCAGCAGGCGGGCCGAGACGCTGCGGCCGTCGCCGACGCCGGCCTGGTCGTTGCCGGTCGCCTCGATCAGCGACTGGAGCAGCTCGACGGCGTCAAGGCCCTTGCCGGCCGCGGCCCGCCGGCGGGCCTCGCCGAGCCGGTCGGCGCTGGCCCGCGAGTCACCGGGGACGACGAGGTGGCCGGGTTCGGCGGCGAGCGGGGCCAGCGCGACAAGGGCGAGGAAGGCGGGGATCATGTCAGCCCTTGGGGTTGCCCGCCTGCTGGATCAGCTCAGCCCAGCCCGAAGACCAGCACGCCGACGCCGGACATCGTCAGCGACGTCTTCAGGTCTACCGGGTCGGTCGGGCTGATGTTGGCGACGATCGCCAGCGGCAGGAGGATCATGCCGATCAGCTGTAACACGCGGCCGAGGCGGTAGAGGAAGGGGGCCAAGGTCGGCTCCTGTTCTCGGAAGCGGAATCGCCGTCGCGTTCGTTCTCGGAATTGCGACACTCAGGACAACGGCCTTGAGCTTGTCGGCAGGTGTCAACCCCAACGGACCAGCGGATGCTTGTCCTAACACTCGCCGAGGACAAGCTGCCAGCTTGTCCCCGGCTCGCCCAACGGACAAGCTGGCAGCTTGTCCTACGAGCTTGCTCCTAGCAGCCCGGCCGCGGCACGGCGGTTGCTCATCCTTGACGACCCATCACCGGCACCTAAAACACGCTTGTCCCCACGACCTCAGCCCCTTCCCAGACACCGGCCAGGACGGGATATTCAACGGGGAAGCACCGGGAGGCTCTCTACGTGATGCATCGGCTGTCGTACACGAAGGTGCGAACGGTGACCCTCGCCGTCGGCCTGGGCCTGGCCCTGCTGGCGGGCTGCGACGAGAACGGGCGCTACCCCGCGGACCTGCGCTACCCGGAGCGGACCGACGTCCTGGTCAAGGACCCGCCGACGACGGACTTCCGCACCCCGCCGGCCCCGCCGGGCCGGTTCGAGGAGCGCATCAAGAAGGCCGCCGAGGAGAAGGTCTTCCCCTCCGTCGATCCCCTGGGCAAGGACGACCAGGGCAAGCCCCTCATCACCCGGGAGGAGCGCGCTCAGCTCCGTGCCGCCCTGGAAGAGATCTTCGGCACCCCCGCCGCCCCGTCGGTCGAGCCGATCGACCCTGACCGCGCCCCGACCAAGAAGGCCGACGAGGCCAAGGAGAACGCCAAGGTCTACGCCGAGGCGCTGGCCGCCAACATGCAGACCTTCGACGTCAAGGAGGAGGACATCGACGTCCTCTTCGTGGACGCCGAGACGCTCAGCAAGGGCGCCGGCGACGTGCGGCGGCGGACCTTGGCCAAGGGGAGCGAGCTGTACCGGCGGCACTGCCTGCACTGCCACGGCGTGGCCGGCGACGGCCGCGGTCCGACCGGCGCCTGGGTCGATCCGCACCCGCGCGACTACCGGCAGGGGATGTTCAAGTTCCTCTCGACGAACAAGGCGCAGGTCGGCACCGGCAAGCCGCGCAAGGACGACCTGCTCCGCACCCTGGACAAGGGCATCGACGGCACCTCGATGCCGGCGTTCGGCCTGCTGCCCAGGCGCGAGTTGGAGCAACTGGCCAGCTACGTCATCCACCTCAGTCTCCGCGGCCAGGTCGAGTACGAGACGCTCTACACGCTGGTGAAGAACCGGGCGTCGATCCCGGAGGGGGACGACGGCGTCAAGCGGTTCGTCTACCAGCAGGCGGCGCTGTTGACTTCGCAGTGGGCGTTGATGACCAAGTTGGAGGTGAACAAGCCGCCGGCCTACCCCTACGGCGACGACTCGGACAAGGAGAAGACGGCCGAGTCGATCCGCCGCGGCCACCAACTGTTCCTCAACAAGGGCATCTGCATCACCTGCCACTACGACTACGGCCGGCAGTCGGCCTACCGCTATGACACCTGGGGCACGGTGGTGCGGCCGCGCAACCTCACCGACCCCAGCTACCGGGGTGGGCGGCGACCGATCGACATCTACTGGCGTATCTCCGGCGGCATCCCGCCGTCGGGCATGTCGAAGCTTCCCGACGGCACCACCGAGCAGGAGACGTGGGACCTGGTCAACTTCGTCCAGGCCCTGCCGTACCCGGCCATGTTGCCCAAGGACGTCCGCGAGAAGGTCTACCCGACTCCGGGGGCGAAGGAACACGCCTCGGCGACCCGCTGATCTCTCCCACAGGAGCGCAATCCCGTGCAGAAGGGCTGGAGCATCTTCTTCGGCGTCGTCCTGATGGCGACGTTCCTGATCTGGTTCGCGGCGCCGTTCTTCGGCTGGTGGCTGCCGGAGAACGTCTCGACGTTCGGCGGCGGCGTGGACAACCTGTTCTACGCCATCCTCGGGCTGACGACGTTCTTCTTTGTCTTGACCGAGGTGGTTTTGGTCTACGGCATGTGGAAGTTCACCGGTCGCACCGGCGAGAAGGTGACCTACACGCACGGCAACCACGTCCTGGAGGTGGTCTGGACCGCCATCCCCGCGGCGCTGCTGCTGGGCATCGCCGTCGTGCAGATCGGCGTCTGGGAGAAGATCAAGTACCAGTCCCGGATGCCGTCGCCGGACGTGACGGTCGGCGTGCTGGCCCGGCAGTGGGAGTGGCGGATGCGCTACCCGCTGGACAACTCGACGTTCGAGTACGACCCCGCCGACGAGAAGGCGAAGGCCGCCGCCCACCTGAAGGGGCGGATGTGGGCCGAGAACGCCAACATCGACGACGTGCACGCGACGAACGAGCTGCACTCGTACAAGAACGCCAACACCAAGGTCTGGCTCCGCACCCTCGACGTGCTGCACAGCCTGACGATGCCGAACCTGCGGCTGAAGCAGGACACCCTGCCGGGCAAGACGATCCCGATGTGGTTCAACGCCGAGAAGGCCAACTGCCGCTTCGTCGTCCGCGACCGGGCCTCCGGCAAGCCGGTGGCACTGACGTTCGACCGCGAGACGAAGCAGGTCAAGGCCGACGGCGAGCCGCTGGAGGCGAAGGTCGCCACGCTGAAGGGCGACCTGGAGACCAGCGGCCACAAGCAGGACGCCTGGGAGATCGCCTGCCAGGAGCTGTGCGGCGGCCGGCACTACGCGATGCGCGGCCGGCTGTACATCCACGAGGACGCCCGGTCGTACTACGCCTGGCTGCAGTTCAGCCGCGGCGCCCAGAAGGCGCGGTCGATCGAGGCGGCGGTTTCCCAGGCCAACTCGGTTTGCCACGCTTCGCTGAAGCGTGAACGATAGAGGACGACCATGAGCGTGAGCCACTCTCCAGGCGCCGGGACGCACGCCCACCCCGAGCCGGGCATCCTGCGCAAGTACATCTTCTCCGAGGACCACAAGGTCATCGGCATCCAGTTCCTGTTCACCGGGATGATCATGCTGTTCGTCGGCGGCGCCCTGGCGCTGCTGGTGCGGCTGCAGGTCGGCTGGCCGACCGGCACCATCCCGCTCATCGGCCGGTGGTTCCCCGCCAGCTGGGGCGAGCGGATGTCGCCGGAGTTCTACACGATGGTGTTCAGCATGCACGCCAGCGTGATGATCTTCTTCGTCATCATCCCCTGGCTGACCGGCGCGTTCGGCAACTTCCTCATCCCGCTGCAGATCGGCGCGGCGGACATGGCGTTCCCGAAGTTGAACATGCTGTCCTACTGGTTCATGTGGCCGGCCCTGGTCACCATCATCTGGAGCTTCTTCGTCGAGGGCGGGGCCGCCGGGTCCGGTTGGACGTCATACCCCTCGCTATCCAGCGCCGCCATGCCGGCCGGCCAGGGATTCCAGTCGCCGGCCAGTCCGCCGTCGGGGCACGGGCAGATCCTCTGGCTGATCTCACTGTTGTTCGTCGGCATCTCGTCCATGGCCGGGTCGGTCAACTACATCACGACCATCGTCAACATGCGGGCCCCCGGCATGACGTTTTTCCGCATGCCGATGAGCATCTGGGCCATGTTCATCACCGCCATCCTGCAGGCGATGGCCCTGCCGGTGCTCACCGTGGCGCTGATCCTTCAGCTGCTGGACAAGACGCTGGGCACGACGTTCTTTTTGCCGCCGGCGGGGCTGACGTTCGGCAACTGGCAGACCGGGCCGGGCGGCGGCCAGCCTTTGTTGTGGCAGCACCTGTTCTGGTTCTACAGCCACCCGGCGGTGTACATCATGATCCTTCCCGCCATGGGCATGGTGTCGGACATCATCGCCACGTTCGCCCGCAAGCCCTTGTTCGGCTACAAGCCGATGGTCTACGCCATCGCCGGCATCGCCGGGTTGGGGTTCATCGTCTGGGGCCACCACATGTTCCAGTCGGGCATGGACCCGCGGCTGGGGACCGGCTTCATGATCGCCACGATCATGATCGCGCTGCCCAGCGCCGTGAAGGTGTTCAACTGGCTGGGCACGATCTGGGAGGGGAACATCCACTACACCACGGCGATGCTCAACGCCCTGGCGTTCGTGGCGATGTTCGTCATCGGCGGGCTGTCGGGCATCTTCATGGCGGCGACGCCGGTGGACGTGTACATCCATGACACCTACTACATCGTCGGCCACATCCACTACGTGCTGTTCATGTCCACCATCTTCGGCATCTTCGGGGCGATCTACTTCTGGTTCCCCAAGATGTTCGGCAAAATGATGAACGAGCCGTGGGGCAAGGTCCACTTCGCTCTGACGTTCGTCTTCTCCAACTGCACGTTCTACCCGATGCACATCATCGGCGTCGGCGGGCACCCCCGGCGGTACTACGACGTCACGATCTACGACGTGTTCCACCACCTCCAGCCGCTGAACGTGTTCATGTCGGTCAGCGCCATCCTGCTGGGGGTGACGCAGTTCATCTTCGTGGCGAACTTCTTCTACAGCCTGGTCTGGGGGCCGAAGGCGGACCGCAACCCGTGGCACGCCAACTCCCTGGAGTGGTCGGCGCCGTCGCCGCCGCCGCACGGCAACTTCGAGGGAACGCCGATCGTCTACCGCGGGCCGTACGAGTTCGGCCACCCCGAGGCGGAGCAGGACTACATGCCACAGACCGACCCAAAGGGGCCGGCGGTGGTGGCGGCACACTGACCCCCGTAGGACAAGCAG
>JAXMAW010000020.1:0-114912 GCA_046350195.1 Gemmataceae bacterium | reverse complement strand
CACTGACCCCCGTAGGACACGCAGCCTTGCTTGTCCTGTCACGCAGCACGGACAAGCAAGGCTGCTTGTCCTACGAGGACGCATGACCGACACCGCATCCCCCCCTGTCCCCCGCTGGCTGCGCGCCTGGGCCGGGCGGACGGTCGTCGCCGCGCTCCCACTGGCGCTATTGGGCGCGGAGACGACGACGCGGGGCGTGGGGATGGCGGACCAGGTCAGTGTGCGTGCGCCGTGGTACTTCTTCACGCTCAACCTCCAGGAGACGCCGCTGGGCCTGCTCATCGAGCACGGGCACCGGCTGTTCGGCTGGGCGGTCGGGCTGTGCGCCATCGTGCTGGCCGTCGGCGCGCAGCTTTGCGTCCGGGACTGGCGACGCCGGCTGGGCTGGCTGGCCCTTGTCCTGGTCAGCGCCCAGGGCGTGCTCGGCATCCTGCGGGTGAGGTGGAACGCGCTGGCGGGGCCGGAACTGGCGGCGGTCCACGGCTGCTTCGCGCAGCTGGCTTTCGCCACGCTCGTCGCCGTCGCCGTGCTCTTCTCGAAGTCGTGGGAGGCGGCGGCCCCGGCCGGCTCGCCCCGCAAGCTGGCGGCCCTCCTGGCCGTGCTGATCTACGTGCAGATCGTCTTCGGCGCGTTCGTCCGCCACAAACTCGACCCGGTGGCGCAGCGGCTGCACGTCGTCCTGGCGTTCGCCGTCGTCGGGCTGGCGTTCTCACTGTACACGAGGTTGCGGCTTGGTAACGACCCGATGGTGAAGGTCGGCCGGTGGCTCCACATGCTCGTCCTGGTCCAGGCGGTCTTCGGCGTCGAGGCGTGGATGCGCCGCTTCGGCGCCGGCGTGCTGCCGGAGCTAGTCACGCCCACCTGGGGACTCGACCTCACCCGTTCGGCCCACCACCTGCTCGGCACGGTGATCTTCTCGACTTCCGTCGCCCTGGCCGTGCTGCTGTGCCGGCCGGGGCCGGCGCCCGTGGTCACGCTGCCACGTCCGCTGGAGGGCGCCGCATGAAAGCTGCCGCCCTCGAAACACCCGTCGCCCCGGCCCGGCTGGCCGACTACGTGGCGCTGGCCAAGCCGCGCGTCGCCGTGCTGGTGTTGTTCACCGTGGGCGCCGGGGTGCTGCTGGCGAGCAGCCCGGCCGTCCCGCTGGGGACGCTGCTCCACGCCGTCCTCGGTACGGCGCTCGTCGCCACGGGGGCCAGCGCCCTCAACCAGTGGCTGGAGCGGGACACCGACGCGCTAATGCGGCGGACCCGGTCGCGTCCGCTGCCGGCGGGGCGGATGTCCCCCACGGAGGTCCTGACGTTCGGGTTCCTCTGCGGCGCGGGTGGGACCGCGTACCTCCTTCTCGCGCTGCCGTCGCCGTGTGCCGGGCTATTGGCGGCGTTTACCTTTTTCGCCTACGTTTGCGTTTACACGCCGCTGAAGCGCTTTACCACGCTGAACACGCTCGTTGGCGCCGTCCCCGGGGCGATGCCGCCGGTCATCGGCTGGTGCGCCGTCACTGGCGAGGTTACCCCCGAGGCGATGACGCTGTTCGTGATCGTGTTCCTGTGGCAGGTGCCGCACTTCCTCGCCATCGCCTGGATCTACCGCGAGGAGTACAGTCGCGCCGGGCTCGCCATGCTGCCCGGCGCCGACCCCGCCGGGGCGGCGACGGCGCGGCAGATGGTTCTGTACGGCCTGGCGCTGGTGGCGACGAGCCTCGGCCCGGTGCTGCTCGGCTCGGCGGGGTGGCTCTACGTCGCCGGGGCGTTGCTGCTGGGCGCGTACTTCGCCGGCTCGACGTTCCGCTTCGGCGCCGGGCCGTCGGTGTTGCAGGCACGCCGGGTGCTGCGGGCGTCGCTGGTGTACCTGCCGGGGCTGCTGCTGGCGTTGCTGCTCGACCGATCGATCCACGTGTTGATGACCAGGTGAGGAAGGCTGACATGAGTGACGCTCACGCGCAAGAACCGAACATCATGGGCATCCCGCTGCCCAACGGCAAGCTGGCCATGTGGTTCTTCCTCGTCACCGAGATCATGTTCTTCACCGCGCTGATCGGCACCTACCTGATCCTGCGCAACTCCATCCCGAACGACCCGGCCGGGCTGATCAAGTGGCCGACGCCGAAGCAGGTCCACCTGTCCGAGCCGATCGGCGCGTTCAACACGTTCGTGCTGATCGCCTCGTCGCTGACCGTGGTGCTGGCGCACTACGCCGCGGGTAAGGGGAACATGAAGCACGCGACGATGTACATCGGCATCACGACGTTTCTCGGGTTGGTCTTCCTCGGCGTCAAGGGGCTGGAGTACCAGGCGAAGATCGAGCACGACATCCTGCCCGGCCACATGGGCGAACTGCTGCCCGGCATGAGCACGGCCCGGCAGAAGCAGTTCCACAACGTCGGCATGCAGTACGTCGAGCGCGTCCGCGAGCAGCTGAAGCACACGATCGAGCACGCCACGGGCAAGGCGATGGCCGACGTCAAGGACGCCGACGTGCAGCAGACGTCCGAGTTGGTGCAGGACTGCTACTCCCTGTTCAACCGCATGAACGGGGTGCTGCGGGACGCCGCCGGCGGGACGAAGACGTACACGTCGCCGCTGTCGCCGGCCGAGGTCGGTGGCGAGGTCAACGAGATCCTCCACAAGCAGCACGAGATGCTCGACGACGGGCGGATCAAGAAGGACGAGGTGCACCTGTCGCCGGCGATCCCGTATGGGAACATGTGGTCGTCGTGCTACTTCGCCATGACCGGGTTCCACGCCCTGCACGTGCTGGGCGGCATCGTGATCTTCGTGATCATCCTGGGGATGGGGCTGATGAACAAGCTCGGGCCGCAGCACGAGGGCATGCTGGAGATCACCGGCCTGTACTGGCACTTCGTCGATATCGTGTGGATCTTCCTGTTCCCGCTCTTGTACCTGGTCTGATCCGTAGGACAAGCAGCCTTGCTTGTCCTGGTGCGGAGGGACAAGCAAGGCTGCTTGTCCTACGAACGAAATCCCGGAGTCATCAACCCATGGCCGACACCACCCACGCCGGCGAGCCCCACGGACCGAGCTTCGGCGCCTACATGGCGGTCGCGGCGGTGCTGTCCGTCGCCACCATCTCGTCGTTCTTCTTCAACACGATGGCGCAGAACGAGAACATCACGCACTTCACCAGCTTCGTACTGATCCTCAGCGTCGCCATCCTCAAGGCGACGCTGGTCGGGCTGATCTTCATGCACCTGAAGTGGGACTGGAGGCTGCTGTACTTCCTACTGATCCCGGCGTTCATCCTCGGCGTGATGATGATGGTCGTGCTGATGCCCGATGCGCTGCTCGGCCCCAGCCGCGACGCCGCCGAGCAGCTCCAGATCGCGCAGGAATTGCAGCGGTGAACGCACGCCGGATCGCGCTGGCCGCCCTGCTGCTCGCGGGAGCCGCGCGCGCCGAGGTCAGCGACCTGTCGGTCCCGGTGAGCGGCTTCTCGCTCACCGAGCGCTCCGGCCGGAAGGTCGCCCGCGACGACCTCAAGGGCAAGGTGTGGGTGGCGTCGTTCATCGTCACCCGCTGCCCCGACGGCAAGTGCCCGCAGGTCACCCAGACTGTGCGAAAGCTCCAGGACCGGCTCGCCGGCCGGCGCGACGTCCTGCTGGTCACGTTCACCACCGACCCGGAGCGCGACAAGCTCGACGAGCTGAACGCCTATGCCGACCGGTTCGGCGCCGACCCCGACCGCTGGCTGTTCCTGACCGGCGGAGAGGAGGAGATCGACGCGCTGCTGAAGTCGATGATGTTGCGCAACCCCGGCACGACCTTCTCCAAGGGACAGATCGACCACGCCCAGAAGCTCCTGCTCATTGACCGCGACGGCCATCTCGTCGGCGTCTACGACGGGATGGACAGCCCAGAGATGCCGCCGGGCGAGTTTGACCGGTCGCTTCGGTCGCTGACCCGCCACGTCGATCGGCTTTTGCAGCCGAAGCTGCCGGCCTGGATGCCGACCGACTTCCCGCTGTTCAACGCCACGCTGAACGCGCTGGCCGGCGTGTTGCTCTTGACCGGCTACAGCGCCATCCGGCTGCGGAACGTCCGCCTGCACATGCTCTGCATGCTGACCGCGATCCTCGTGTCGGCCCTATTTTTGACCTCGTATCTCTTCTACCACCTGTACGTGAAGGCGGGCCAGCCGACGCGGTTCGCCGAGCAGTGGCCCGACGCGCCGGCGTGGGTCGGCTACGCCTACCATGCCGTCCTGATCTCGCACACGGTCCTGGCGGTCCCGACCGCCCCGATGGCCCTGATCGCGGCCTACCAGGGGCTGCGCGGCCGCATCCGGCAGCACACGCGGCTGGCGCGGTGGACGCTGCCGATCTGGCTGTACGTGTCGGTCACGGGGGTCGTCGTTTACTGGATGCTGTACCGGCTCTACCCCGCGGGGTGACGGCGGGGTACAATGGCGGGCAGTTCAAGGAGTGCGTCCATGCACAGGTCGAGCCTCGTGACCCTGGTCCTCCTGGCCCTCCTCGCCGCCGGGCCGCGCCTGACCGCCTGCCCGATGTGTCAGGAGGCGGTGCCCAACTCGTCGAACTCCGAGGACGAGGACCAGGCCCGCCTCGCCCGCGCCTACAACAACAGCATCCTGCTCATGGTCGGCGTCCCCTACCTGCTGGTGGGCGGCGTCGGCCTGCTGATCTACCGGCAGGTGCGCCTGCGTGCGGCGAACGAGGCGACGACCGCGCGGCCGCTCTCTCCTGGCCAACCTCTCTCGCAGCACCCAGGAGACACGCCATGTCCGACCCGATCACCCGGCGGGGCTTCGTAGCCGCCACGGCCGCCGCCGGCGGCTTCGCCTTCCTCGACCGCCTGCCCGAACTCGACGCCGCCCCGACGAAGCACGTCCGCTTGGCGGAGGTCGCCTCCGACATCGAGCCGCTCGTCAAGCTCCTCGAAGACACCGACCGCGGCGACCTGCTCGACAAGGTCGTCGGCAAGATCCGCGGCGGCACCAGTTACCAGGAGCTGCTCGCCGCGGTGTTCCTGGCTGGCGTCCGAGGCATCCAGCCGCGGCCGGTCGGCTTCAAGTTCCACGCCGTCCTCGTCATCAACTCGGCCCACCTCGCCAGCCTCGCCGCCACCGACAAGGACCGCTGGCTGCCGCTTTTGTGGTCGATCGACTACTTCAAGTCGTCGCAGGCCGCCAACAAGACCCAGGGCGACTGGCGGATGTCGCCGGCCGACGCGACGAAGCTGCCCGGCCAGGACGAGGCGAAGAAGACGTTCCTGGACGGCATGAACAACTGGGACGTCGAGAAGGCCGACCGCGGCATCACCGCCTGGGGGCGGGCGGCGGGGGCGGCGGAGGTGTTCGAGGCGTTCTGGCGCCTCGGCGCCCGCGACTTCCGAGACATCGGCCACAAGGCGATCTACGCCGCCAACGCCTGGCGGACGCTGCAAACGATCGGCTGGCGGCACGCCGAGCCGGTGGTGCGGTCGCTGGCCTACGGCATGCTCGACCACGAGGACGGCAACCCGGCGACGCGCGACGACTGGCGAGACCGGCCCGGCCGCGACAACCTCGTCCGGCTGGAGACGCTGAAGCCGCTGCGCTTCGACGGCAAGCGCGACGCCAGCGTCGGCAAGGAGGTGCTGGCCGCTCTGCGCACCGTCAACGCCGCGGACGCCTCGAAGCTGATCGCCGAGAGGCTCGACGCGGGGGTGCATCCGGCGGCGGTGTGGGACGGGCTGTTCCTGCAAGCCGGCGAGCTGTTGATGCGCCAGCCGGGCATCGTCGGGCTGCACACGCTGACGTCGCTGAACGCCTTGCACTTCGCCTACGAGACGTCCGCCGTCGAGCGGACCAGGGCGTTCCTGATCTTGCAGGCGGCGGCGTTCCTGCCGCTGTTCCGCGACGCGATGAGCGGGCGCGGCAAGGTCAGCTCGGGCAAGCTCGACGCGCTGGAGAAGCTGGAGTCGAACGGGGGCATCGACGAGGTCTTCGCCGACGTGTCCCGCGACCGGACGACGGCGGCGCGGAAGACGCTGGACCTGTTGCAGCGCGACCCGAGGCAGACCGAGCCGCTGATGAGGCAGGCGCGTCGGCTGATCTTCGCCAAGGGGGCGAGCTCGCACGACTACAAGTTCTCCAGCGCCGTGCTGGAGGACGTCTACCAGCTGGCGCGCCGATGCGGCCGGCGTTCCTGGCGGCGAGCATGTTCAACCTGGGGCTCCGGCGACAAGGACAATTCCCTAATCCGCCGCAGCGAGGCGGCGCTGGCGAAGGGGTGATTGACCCGGTTAGCGACGCTTCCTGGAAGCGTTCCGGCGGAACGCTTCCGCGAAGCGTCGCCCAACGCCGTCACTCCCTGGCCTGGAGTTCCTTGACGCGGCTCCTCAGCGCGGCCTTGACCTCTTTGAGCAGGAACTTGTCCAGCACGCCGAACTGGGCGATCTGCCGGAGCAGCGTGCTCGACGAGTGCGATACGGCTCCATCGCCATCAGGAACACCGTCTCGATTTCCGGGGCGAGGTTGAGGTTCATCAGCGACATGGTGAACTCGTTCTCCATGTCCGACGTCGTCCGCAGCCCGCGCAGGATCACCTTCGCCCCGGCGCTCGCCACGAACGCCACCGCCAGGCCGCTGAACCCTTCCACGGTCACGTTGCCGAACGGCGCCACCACCTGGCGGGCCAACTCGACGCGCTCCTCGTCGGTGAAGAACGTCGATTTCTCCGGGTTGGTGCCGACGCCGACGATCACCTTGTCGAACAGCCGGCTGCCGCGGCGGATGACGTCGAGGTGGCCGTTGTGGATCGGGTCGAACGTGCCGGTGTAGACGGCGACGCGGCGGTCGAGGGGCCGGGTCATCGGAGGTCTCCGAGCAGGGACACGAGCCGGTCGATCTCCTCGACCGTGTTGTAGGCGTGCGGGCTGACGCGCAGCCGGCCGGCGCGCGGCCGGACCACGACGCCGGCCGGCAGCAGCGACTTCGCCGCCGACTCGGCCTCGGTTCCGGGAGGTGGCACCAGGGAGACGATGCCGGACCACTCGCCGTCGCCCAGGCAACGAAGCGCGCCCAGCCGGCGGTCTCGGCCACAATAAAGGCGGTCCGTCAACTCGCGGATGCGGGCCGCCACCGCCGGGATGCCGACGGCCAGCAGCAGTTCCAGGCTGGCGCCGAGCGAGACGATGCCGCCGACGTTGAGGGTGCCGGCTCTCCCAGCGGCCGGCGGTCGGCTTGAGGCGGAAGTCGATGGTCGAGAAGTCCGCCCCGACGACGAGAGTGCCAGCCGACGCCGACGGGGCGGAGGCGGCTCGACCAGGCTCGCGCCCGCACCCAGAGCACGCCGGCGCTTCGAGGCCGAGCGGCATGACGCCCGTCGGCGGCGAGGAAGTCGATCGGCACGCCCGCGACGTCGAGCGGCAGGGCCCCAGCCCCTGGATGGCGTCCACGAAGAACAGCGAGCCGCGCTCGCGGCACAGCTGACCGACGGCGTCGAGGTCGTTGCGGAACCCGGTGGCGAACTCGACGAAGCTGAGCGTGACGACCCGCGTGCGGCCGTCGATGGCCGGCTCTCGGAGTCGTCGAGCGGGGACGCGGCCGTGCTCGCCAGGCGGCACGCGCGCACCTCGACGCCGCGCGAAGCCGAGGTTGAGCCAGGGGTAGACGTTGGCCGGGTACTCGTCGGCGGCACGAAACGACCCGAGCATTGTCGCGGGCCGCCAGAGGTAGCCTCGGCGACGATGCCGATGCCCTCGCTGGTGTTCTTGACGAAGGCGACGTCGAGTGGGTCGGCCGACAGCAGTTCGCCGAAGCGGCGGCGGGCCTCCTCGACGCGCTCAGCCAGCGCGCCCTCGTGGACGACGCCGTGCCCGGCGGCGTCCACTCGACCCACGCGGAAGTAGGCGTCGCGCGCCGGGGCAGTCAGTGGTGCGACGGCGGCGTGGTCGAGGAACGCCCAGTTGGCCGTGACCGGCATGAGGCGTCGGAGTTCGGAGAGGTCCATGCGGGGGATTGTAAGGGCAACCGGGCCGAGGGGCGAAGCCGATTTGCCCTTGCCGGCCCCGCTGTGCCGCCGGACAATTCAACAGCCCCCCGTAGAGGACCCTTCCCCGTGCTGCTCACCGACCCGCCGCCGACCCCGTTCGACCTGCGCTTCCGCCTGTTCGGGGTCGATGTGCTGGAACACCCCGTTCTTCTGGGTGATGTCCGTCATCCTGGGGTGGAACCTCACGACCAACCCGGTGTTGAGCGACAACGGGATGCTCGACCTGGCGGTTTGGGTGCTGGCGTGTTTCGTGTCGATCCTGCTGCACGAGTTTGGCCACATCTGGATGGGGCAGGTGTTCGGCTCGCACGGCATCGTGCTGCACAGCATGGGCTTGAGGTTGGCCGTCGGGTCCAACAGGCTGAGCCGCGGGTGGCAGCGCGTCCTCGTCTCCGCCGCCGGCCCGGGCATCGAACTGCTGCTGTGGGCAGCGCTGTTCGGCCTGCTCTACGCCGGGTATCGTCCCGAGCCGGGGACCCCGCTGTCGCTGCTTGTCTGGATCCTGCTCACCATCAATCTCTACTATGGTGCCCTGTTGAACCTGTTGCCGATCTGGCCCCTGGACGGCGGGCAGATCACCCCGAGAGGTCTGCAGCGGCATCTCCCCCCGCAACGGCGTGATCGGCATCTCTCTACATCTCGCTGGCGGCTTTCTCGGCCGTCGTGGCGGTAGACGCCTGATGGAGTCACAACGGCAACGCCTTCCTCCCCCGGTATGCCCCGACCGGGATGTGGTCGGTGATCCTGTTCGGGATGCTGGCGGTGGGCAGCTGGCAGGCGATCCAGCAGGAGAAATACGAGCGGCAGGAACACCGCTTCGACGACAGCCTGCCGTGGGAACAGCAGGGCCACCTCCCGCTGACGATCCGCACCGTGCCCGGTATGATGGCAGGGTATCGTTCCTCATCCCTGCCGATTGCGAGGGCGTGCCATGCGGACCCTGATCCTGTCCACCGCGCTTGGCGTTGGTCGTTGCCGCCGGCTACGAGAAGGCGGCCCCGAAGGCGGCCGCGCTGCCCGCACCTTCCCCCAAGCGCCCCCTCGACGACCGCCTCGGGCCAGACCCCGGCCGTTCACGCCCCGACCGGGGTGGTGGTCAACCCCGGCCTCGGCAGCGGCGGCTCCGGCGGGGCGGTGCAGGCCGTCCGCAAGGCCGCCGCCCGCGCCCATCAGCCAGAACGAGATGAACAACATCCGTCTCTTCATCGAGGACGCCTCCCTCACCGGCGGGCAGATGCCGACCCCGCAGCAGGTGATGCAGGCGTTGCAACAGTCGGCGCGGGCGACGGCAAAGCTGGTGCAGGACGGCGACATCGTGCTGACCGGCACGCGCCAGCGCGAAGGGATCTGGGCGTACACGAAGGAGGCGCAGTCGGTCACCGGCGAGCACCTGGTCGTCAACGGCAGCGGCGTGCAGCGGATGATGCCGGAGCAGATCCGCCAGGCCCTCCAGCAGCAAGGCCAATGACCCCGCCCGTGCGGAGCGCGTCGGAAATCCGCGTGGGGCTCCGCCGAACAACCTAGCGGGCCGTGGCGGAGGAGCCGATCCGGCGTAGGGGCGGGCGGCGTGTCCGCCCGTCGTAGGACAAGCAGCCTTGCTTGTCCCTGGCGCCGCCCAACAGGACAAGCTGGCAGCTTGTCCTACGACAAGAGGACACGAAGGCCGTGTGTCCCGACGGGGGGCTTTTCCCACGCTTCCGCTCCCGGTCCCCGCCGGCAACTTAGCTACCATCGCTCCGAGGAGTTGGCTACCTTCTATGCCGGCTTGATGACTCCCAGGCGTTCACCTGACTAGGGAAGGAATCGGAGGTCCGCATGAGCGATTCGATCACGCTGCCCGCGGGGCCGCGCCGGCTGTGGCTGCCCGTCGTCCTCGTCGCGATTCAACTGGCCTGCCTCATGCTGCCGTACTGGGTCGAGTTCGAGAGCATGGAGCTGATGTTCGGCGTGATGATGCTCGGTCCGATGGTTGGGGCGGCCGGGTTCGCCCTGTGGTGGCTGTTGCTCAGCGGGATCGCCTGGCGAGACCGGCTGCTGGGGCTGCTGGTCGCCGCCGTGGCCTGCGGGGTGGCGGTCGGGCTCGCCCATGAGACGTTTCGGCTCGCCTTGCAGTTCTACGGCCTGACGGCGCTGACGGCGTTGTGGACCGGCTACCTGGTGCTGACGAGTTGGCTGAGTTGGCCGCCGAGGCGGGTCGGGATGGTGCTGACGCTGCTGCTCGCCGGGACGGCCTGCACGCTGTTTCGCATGGACGGCGCCTGGGGCAATTTCCTCCTGCAAGTTAGCTTCCGATTCGCCGAGACCGCCGAGGACCGCTACGTCAAGAGCCGGGCGGACTCCGACGGCGACGCGGCGCCGGCAGCCGAGCCGATCCGCCTCTCCCCCGGCGACTGGCCCGGCTTCCGCGGGCCCAACCGCGACGGGCACGTGGTCGGCGAGCGCGTCGCGACCGACTGGGAGGCGAACCCGCCGAAGCTGCTGTGGAAGCAACCGATCGGGCCGGGCTGGTCGTCGTTCGCCGTCGTCGGCAACCGCGTTTACACCCAGGAGCAGCGCAAGGCGAACGAGGTCGTCGTCTGCCTCGACGCCGAGACCGGCAAGCAGATCTGGGAGCACAAGGACGAGGCGCGCTTCACCGAGGCCGTCGCCGGGGCCGGCCCGCGGGCCACGCCGACGTTCCACGACGGCAAGCTTTACACTCTGGGGGCCAAGGGGCACCTCAACTGCCTCGACGCCGCCACCGGCAAGACGGTGTGGTCGAAGGACATCGCCGACGACTCCGGCGCGACGCCGCCACCGGGCGGCGGCTGGTGGGGCTTCTCCTCGTCGCCGCTGGTGGCCCGGGGCGTCGTGACCGTCGTCGCCAGCTTCACCGAGGGCAAGCTCCTGCTCGGCTACAAGGCGGACACCGGCGATCTGCTGTGGTCCTCCGGCAGCGGAAAGCACAGCTACAGTTCGCCACACCTGGCGACGCTCGGCGGCGTCGAGCAGGTGATGGTGCCGGCGGACAACGGCCTGACTTCCTTCGACCCCGCCACGGGCAAGGTGCTGTGGACGCACGAGTGGGTGGGCAGCATGCCCGACATGGCTCGCTGTACGCAGCCGGCCGTCGTCGGCCCCGCCGACGTGCTGCTGGGCACCGGCTTCAAGCACGGTACGCGCCGACTGCACGTGCGGCCGAAGGCCGACGGCTGGTCCGACGAGGAAGTCTGGAGCAGCAAGGCGATCAGCCAGTACTTCAACGACATGGTTGTCTACCAGGGCCACATCTACGGCTTCGACGACGCCTTCTTCACCTGCGTCAACGCCAAGGACGGCGAGAAGCGCTGGCGGGCGCGCGGCTACGGCAACGGGCAGGTGTTGCTGCTGGCAGACCAGGGGCTGCTGCTGATCCTCGCCGAGCGGGGCGACGTGGCGCTGCTTAGGGCCGACCCGGAGAAGCACACGGTCCTCGGCCGGATCAAGGCGATCGAGGGCAAGACGTGGAACCACCCGGTGGTGGCGCACGGCAAGCTGTTCGTCCGCAACGGTGAGGAGGTGGCCTGCTTCCGGCTGCCCGGCGAGCCGGACGGCTCGCCCACGAAGTGACGCCGGGGCGGACGAGCAAGCTACTGCTCCGCCTGGGGAGCTGGGGCGGGCGGGTCGTACTTGGCCCGCTCGGCCCGCCACCTCTTGACCTCGTCCGGCTTGCCGAGGGCGGTGTACAGCTCGATCAGCCGGTCGGCGACGTCGGCGGGGTATCGTTTGTGCCACAGCCGCGCCTGGCGGATCCGCTCGACGCCCTCCTTGTAGCTTTCGAGCAGCATCGGCTCGGCCTCGGCGTACTTCTTCTGCCGAAGCAGCGTGGTCGCCAGCCAGAACTTGACCATCACCCGGTTCCATTGGCCCGGCGCGAGGCGGTTCTGAATCGCCAACGACTCGCCATGAAGGTCGTCTCCGCCTCGGCGTCCGCGGGCCGTGGCGGTGACCTTCGCCTGGCTCGCTTCGGCGCGGTCTGATCTCGAGCGTTCGGCCTGGACCGCATGCCTCAAGGTCGGCCTGGACATCTCGATGCGCGTCGGCCAGCCGCCTGGGCCTGGCATCGGCGGTCAACCAGCCGCGCGATCGCCTGGGCAATCGAGAACAGCCGCAAGACGCCTGAAGACCGCCAACGCTCCTCGAAGATCTTCGCCGCCTCGGCGGCTGGCCGCGCCATCGGCGCCAACACCAAGGCCCTCGGCGTGCCGAACGCCTCGCGCCGACCAGGCGCTCTTTGCAGGGCTGCGCTGGCGATTTCGCCGCCTGGGATTCGCATGGCCACCCACTTCTTCACCGCGTCGCGCCCGGCCGAGCACTTGTTGATGTCGGCGATTAAACCTGTCATGGAGCCGGGATGGAACCTGTCGGACGGCCGCTGGCTGATCGTCGCCGACAGCTCCTCGTAGGCAGCGGCGAGGGCCGCCTCGGCCTCGGCGAACCGCTCGTCCTCCAACAAGGCGCTTCCGAGCCGGTAGCGGGCCATGCCGTTCGCCCAGCTGCGCTGCTCCGGGCCGTTGGCCTTCGGCAGCGCGTCCACCGACTTCTTGAGGTGAGCGAGCGCGTCGTCGGTTCGGCCCATCTTCTTGAACACCTTGTAGAGCGACTCGTGGGTGGCCGCCACCTTCGCCACGTTGTCGGCGGCGGCGACGTTCTTCTGGAACAGCGGCACGGCCAGCTCGGGGCGGTTCGTCTCGAAGTACCTCCAGGCCAGCTGGTGGCGGAGGTACCAGGTCTCCGGGTTCGTCGCCCCGTTGGCCTTCTCCAGCCCCGCGAGGGCTTCCCGCAAGACGGCGATGGCGTCGTCGTACTGGCCGGCTTCCTTGTAGGTCGTGTCCATCCCCTGGACGACCTGCTGCACCCCGGGGTGGTCGAAGCGGATCTTCAGCCGGCGGATCGTGGCCCACAGGCCCTCCAACTCCCGGATGGCCTCGTCGTGCCGGCCCGCCAGCCGGCAGGACATCGCGAGGGCGCCGGTCACGTACAGGGTGTCAATGTCGTCCGGCCCCAGGTGCTCCCGGGCGGCGTCGCGGAGCGTCCGGAGGTGGGCGATGGCGTCCGCCGGTCGGCTGGTCCGCGCCAGGACCAGCCCCAGGCTCAGCTGCGTGGCGATCGTGTCGCGGTCGTGCGGCCCGAGCGCCCGGACCTTGTCGTCGCGGACCGATTCGAGGAGTCGCTTCCCCTCCGCGAAGCGGTCAAGGTGAAGGTGGGCCAACGCCACGCTGTGCCGCACGTTCAATGTCGCCCGGTCGTCGGGCCCGCGCGACTTCAGGTACAGGCCAAGTAGGCAGGAGTCGGCGGCCCAGCGCCCCGGGGTCCGCTCGCCGAGGGAAAGGTAGACCACGCCGACGGTCCTCCAGCACCTCGGCCTGGACGAACGGCATGCCGAGGAACCACCGCTCAGCCTGTCGGGCGTCAGTTGCGTCACGGCCCGGTCGAGCAGGCTCGTTGATGGTCGAGTTCGCTTCGGCGGTGTCGGTCTCGCCGGCGCGGCGAGAACACCCTCCGCCTGCTCAACCGACGCCTGGCGGAGCAGGTCGACCGTGAGGAAGTCGCGGACGGCCTGCGCTCTTCTTCTCCTCCTCAGCCGGTGCTGCTCGCGCTCGGCGCCATGCCGCTCGGTCGGCTCGCTCGCGCTGGTCGTTCGCCTCGACCTCGCGCCTGTCCTCCGCCGGGCCCGCTCGGCCTGGGCGACCCGCTCGGCCCGCCGGGCCTGCACCGCCAGCGGTGCCGGCCACCGCCGCCCCGGCAGGCGCAGCGCGACGCGCGTACCACCACCGCGCCCGGTTCTTCCTGGTACAGCTTCCGCAGCCGGTAGCCCAGGGTGGGAGGGCGCACCTCGACCGCCTCGTTCTTCAGGTAGCGATCGACGTCCCGCGCCCAGGCCGTTGGCCGTCTCGTACACCCTCGTGCGGTCCTTCTCCAACCTTCATCACGATCCAGTCCAGGCTCCCCGCCGCGCGCCACCTGGCCCAGCTGGCCCGGCGCCCGCCGGGCGGCGGCGAGGGCGGCCGCGTCTGGGCGGTGCTCAGCCAGGTGCTCGGGCACCTCGCCGGCTCCTCCTCGCAGATCAGCGCAGCACGCACGTCCAGTGCGGCCGAGCGCAGCGGGCCAGTCCAGCTTGACGTGGTGCCGGTGAGCAGCTCGTAAAGCAGCACGCCGAGGGTGTAGACGTCGCTCCGCGTGTCCACGTCGAGCTGGTTCATCTTCGCCTGCTCCGGCGACATGTACTCCAGCGTGCCGACCACCGTGCCGAAGGCGGTGAACAGGGTCTTCTCCGTCAGCTTCTGGCTGGTCGCCTTGGCGACGCCGAAGTCGATCACCTTCGGCACGGCCCGGTCGTCGTACTCGGCGACCAGGACGTTGGACGGCTTGATGTCGCGGTGAATGACCCCCTTCTGGTGGGCGTGCTGGATCGCCTGGCAGACCGGCACGAACAGCGTAAGCCGCTCGCGCACGGTGAGGTGGCGCTCGTCGCAGAACTTCGTGATGGGCGTGCCCTTGACCAGCTCCATGACGAAGTACGGCCGGCCCTGCTCGGTCGCCCCGGCGTCGAGGACCCTGGCGATGTTGGGGTGGTCCATCAGCGCCAGCGCCTGCCGCTCCGCCTCGAATCGGGCCAGCACCGCCTTCGAGTCCATCCCCGCGCGGATGATCTTGATCGCGACCGTGCGGCGGACGGGTTGCTCCTGCTCGGCCATGAAGACGACGCCCATGCCGCCCGCGCCGATGCGTTGGAGCAGCTTGTACGGCCCGGCCGAGCTGCGGGTCCCTCGCCCGGCGGGTCGTCGTCGATCGTCGGCCCGCCGGCCGGCTCGGGCATGAAGCTGCCCGAGCGGGCGTGCGCGGCGAGCAGGCTCCCTCCCACCGCGGCAGGCGGCCGGGTCGGCGGCGCACGCCTCGTCCAGGTACGCGGCCCGCCGGGCCGGGTCGGGGATGTCCAGCGCGCGAGGAAGATCGATCGCTCGTTCACTTGGCCACACCAGGACCGGAATTGCTGTGGAGTCAAGTTGGGGCGACGTCCCCAATGCGTCAACCGTCGATCGAGTCCGCCAGGGTTTCTCGAATTTTTTCGCGGCCGCGCCGGGGGCTTGCCGGTGCCAGGTCCCCGGGGCCGGGAGCGGCCCCGGAGACACGTCCGAGGACGCAACTGTAGCAGGGTCATCCGGGGGATAAGCGGTTCACGCCGGGGCCGCCGTCGAGGGTATCGACCCCACCCTCGCCGAACAGCTGGTCGTTGCCACCCCCGCCGAACAGCCGGTCGTTGCCGTCCCGGCCGTACAGCCGGTCGTTGCCGCCGCGGCCCTCCAGGCGGTTCGCCTGGGAGTCGCCGATGAGCAAGTCGTCGCCGGAGGAGCCGTACACGTCCTGGATGCCGCGGACGCCGCCCTGAACCGCCGTGGCGAGGCCGGCCTGCAAGTTGACCACGACGTTCCCGACGTAATCGGTTATCGCGGGCATGATCGACGGGATCGCCGTCCGGGTGTACGACAGCATATTTAGCCCTCCCCGGCCGTCGATCCGGCCGGTCACCCTTCCCCCGGCCCCAATGTAGAACAGGTCTTGCCCGCCGCCGCCGAGTAAATGCTCGTACGAGGTGAACCAGGCGGGGCTACCCGTGCCCGAGTGGAACCCGCTATTGAGGCCGGTGACGAAGAAGCCGTTGGCCTGATTCGACCCGGTCAGCGTGTCGAACCCACCCCACCCGGCGATGCGGAGGTCCAGGCCGGGCTGCGTACCCGTGACGTCCATGCTGTCGGCGAACCGGGTGGAGGACACCGACAGGGCGTCCAGGTTGAGGTACTCGAACACCAGTCGGGGGCCCCGCGACAGGCCCCACCGGTCGATCGCCCCACCGCTGCCGCCGCCGAGGGTGTAGGCGTGGCCGGCCGCTGAGGCGTTGTCGTTGGCGGTGACCCTGTCGGTCCCGGTGCCGCCGTTGATCGACAGGGTGCCCGCGAAGTGGTCGAGGGTGGCCGAAAACGTCCTGCCGGTCACGGCGAGGTTCATCCCCAGCGTGACGGCGTCATTGCCCCCCCCGCCGTTGATCGTGGTCGTCACGCCGGCCGCCGTGCTGGCCACCGAAACCCGGTCATCGCCGGCGGCGGTGTTGACGGTCACGCTGCTGACGTCGGCGAACTGGACCCGTGTGCCGTTGATCGCGGCGGCGTTGGCGGCCACGGCCACGCCGTCGCCCGCGGCGGTGCCGGCCAGGGTCAACTCGTCGGCGCCGGCCTTGCCGTCGAACGTCGTCAGGGCGCGGACGCCGCTGCGGACGGTGAGGACGTCCCGGATGCCGGAGCCGGTGATGCGCACGGTGAGGGCCGCGCTGTCCGGCACGCGGTGGCGGAGGGCGCCGTTGACCACCACGTCCACGTTGGCCCCCATGGGGCGTACGAGGACGTCGTTAGGCACGCCGCCGCTGGCCAGGGAAACGTTCAACACGGCGGGGACCGCGCGGGGCTCGAAGGCCTCAAGGTTCAAGCGGGAGCGAGGCGACGTGGCCTTTGCGGTTGCTTTGAAGGATACGTGGACGCATGGGACTGCTCCTTTTGGGCAAACAGTTCGCGCGGGCCGGCCCTCGGCGTGAGGGCCGTCGCTTGGGCCTGCACGAGCTTAGGGGCGTGAATGACCTCGATCAGCCGCCGCGGGGCGGGCGAGTCAAGGCGAGGGGCCCGGGCGACGCCTGCAATGCGTCAACCGCCGGGCGGGTCCGCCACGGATTCTCCCGTTTCTGGCGCGGGCGTCCCGGCCTCACGGCCCTTCGATCGACCGGCGCAGCCAGGCCCGGGCGAACGTCCAGAGCCGCTCGGCCGAGCGGGTGGAGAGGTTGAGCGCCCGGGCGGCCTCGTCCACGGTCAGTCCGGCGAAGTAGCGGAGCTTGACCAGCTCGGCCGCCTGGGCGTCGGCCGCCGCCAGGCCGGCCAGCGCCTCGTCCACCGCGAGCAACTCGCCGGGTCGCTCCGGGGCCGCCAAACCGCCGAGGTCGGCTTCGGCGCGGCCGCGGTCGCCGCCGCGCTTGAGCGTGCCTCGGCGGCGGGCGTTCTCGACGAGGATGCGCCGCATCGCCTCCGCCGCGGCGGCGAAGAAGTGGCCGCGGCCGTCCCAGTCCTGCGCCTGGCCGCCGCCGACCAGGCGGAGGTACGCCTCGTGGACCAGGGCGGTCGGCTGGAGCGTGTGGCCGGGCGCCTCGGCGGCCATCCGCGCGGCGGCCAGCCGGCGCAGCTCGTCGTAGACCAGCGGCAGCAGGTCGGCGGCGGCGCGGCGGTCGCCGGCGGCGGCGGACTCGAGCAGTCGGGTGACGTCGGACATGCCCCCGAGGTTACCCGACCGGCCGGCGGGCACCAACCCAAAACCCGGCCGACCAACGTCTCAGCCGCCCCGGCGGAACGTCCGCCCCAGAAACGTCACCCGGGCCACGTCGCCGGCCTCATCCAGCGCGAACGTCGCCAGCTCCTGGTCCACCCGCTGGTTCTCCTCGTCCTTCGCCTTCGCCTGGAACGTGTCGAAGTGGAAGTGCGCCAGCGGCACGCGGAAGCTGCTCCAGGCCAGGTGAAGCCCCCGGCCCTTCTCCTCGATCACCAGCTCTCCGTACGCCTCGTCGCGGTACTTGCCGGCGTAGGCGGCCAGCTCGCGCGACGGCTTCGTGCCGGGCTTCGGCGTCGGCGGCGTGCGCGGCGGCGATTGGCGCTTCCGCGCCAGCGCGACCCATTCCTTCGGCTTCAGCCCCAGCGCCTCGTCGAGCAGGCGGTGGCCCAGCGCCTCGACCATCTCGCCCTCCTCGCAGTTGGTCAGGATCGCCAGGCCGAGCTTCGCCTTCGGGACGAGCACGATCCGGCCGCGGAAGCCGTCGTTGGCCCCGCCGTGCTCGACCAGGCCCCAGCCGCGGTAGTCGCGCAGCGACCAGCCCAGGCCGTAGCTCGCCTGCGTCGTTTCCGTCAGCCGGGCCGCCGCCGGGCTGAGACGGACGACAATCTGCGGCCGGTGCGTCTCGGCCAGGCTGGCGGCGGAGATGATCCGCTTGCCGTCGAGCACGCCGCCGTCCAACTGCATCCGCAACCACGGGACCAGGTCGCGGCCGCTGGCCTTGATCGAGCCGGAGGCGCGGACCTGCTTCTCGTCGGGATACCACGAGATGACGGCCTGCCGGTTGCCGGCGCGGCGGTGCGGCGTGGCATGGTCGGGCCGCGCCTTCGCCTCGGCGGCGGTGAAGACGGCGTTCTTCATCCCCAAAGGCGTGAAGATTCGCTCGCGGACGAACTCGTCCCACGGCTTGCCGGCCGCCTTGCCGACGGCGAGGCCGGCGGCGGCGAAGGTGAGGTTGTTGTAGTCGTAGCGCGAGCGGACCGGGTGGGCCGGCTCCAGCTGCGCCATCCGCCGCACCGCCTCCTCGATCGGCCAGGAGGCGCGGTACCAGAGGAGGTCGTGCCGGGCCAGGCCGGTGCGGTGGCAGAGCAGGTCGCGCAGCGTCACGTCCCGGTCGGCCAGCGGGTCCTTCAGGCGGAACCAGTCGAGGTGCCTGCGGACGGGGTCGTCCCAGCCGGCCTTGCCGTCGTCCACCAGGAGGCCGACCGCCGTCGCCGTGAACGCCTTGGTCATCGACGCCAGGGCGAAGATCGTGTCCGGCGTGACGGGCGCCTCGTGACCCAGCTCACGGACGCCAAAGCCGTAGACGGACGCCTTGTCGCCCTGGACGACGGCGACGGCCAGCCCCGGCGCGGCGAAGGGCGACATCGCCTCCTTGGCGGCGGCCGCGACGGCGGCGGCGTCGAGCTTTCCCTGCCCGAACGCCACGGCCGGCCCAAGTGTCAAGACGAGCAGGACGCAACGGTCGCGACGCGACATCCCGATTCCCCCGGCGCTATGCGGATTGAGGACGCTTGCCTTCTGCCGATAGAATAGACGTATGAACGCCTATTCTCGCAACAACTCCACGGCCTCCCCTCGTGTAACGTTCCTCGGCGCGGCCCGGTCGGTGACCGGGTCGATGCACCTCTTGGAGGCCGGCCCGCACCGGATCCTCCTCGACTGCGGCCTGCACCGCGGCCCGCGGGAGGAGGCGCGGCTGCGTAACCGGAACTTCCCCTTCGACCCGACCACGATCGACGCCGTCGTCCTGTCGCACGCCCACATCGACCACTGCGGCAACCTGCCCAACCTGGTGCGGCAGGGCTTTTCCGGCCCGATCTACTGCACGCCGGCCACCCGCGACTTGATCGAGGTCATGCTGGCCGACGCGGCCCGCGTCCAGGAGGACGACGCCCACGTCGGGGCCGTCGTCGGCGGGCCGCGCGCCGCGGAGCGGCGGCCGCTATTCACCCGCCAGGACGCCGGCGAGACGGTCGATCGCTGCGTCGCGGTCGATTACGGCCAGCCGCACGCCATCAACGCCGACGTCCAGCTGCGCTTCACCGACTCCGGCCACCTGCTCGGCTCGGCGATCGTCTCGCTGACGCTGTTGCACGGCGGGAAGGAGCGCCGCGTCACGTTCACCGGCGACCTCGGCCGGCGCGGGCTGCCGTACCTGCGCGAGCCGTCGGCGGTGCCGGCGGGCGACCTGGTCATCTGCGAGAGCACCTACGGCGGCAAGACGCACGACACGGTCGAGGGGATGGCGGCGAAGGTGGCCGACGTGGTGCGGCGGACGGTGGCGCGCGGCGGCAAGGTGCTGGTGCCGGCGTTCAGCCTCGGCCGGACGCAGATCGTCGTGCACTACCTACGGCGGTGGATGGCCGACGGGGTGCTCCCGCGGCTGCCGCTGTACGTGGACAGCCCGCTGGCGGCGGAGATCGACCAGGTGTTCCAGGGCTACGCGGAGTACCTCGACCCGGACGCGGAGGAGGTCGGCGTGGAGTTCCTGCTCGATGCCGACGAGGCGTGGTACCGCACGACGCACCCGGACCCGTGCGTGATCGTCGCCTCGGGCGGCATGTGTGAGGGCGGCAAGGTCGTGCAGCACCTGAGGCACCACATCGACGACCCGCGGTCGAGCCTGGTGCTGGTGAGCTACCAGGCGCCGGGGTCTTTGGGGGCGCAGCTGCTGGAGCAGAGACCGACGGTGCGCTTCCACGGCCGGACGTGGAACAAGTGGATCGAGGTGGCCCAGGTCAACGGCTTCTCCGGCCACGCCGACCAGAACGACTTCCGGGCGCTCCTGGGCAGCGCGGTGGGTTCGACGGGAAAGGTGCGTCTGGTCCACGGCGAGCCGGCGCAATCTGAGGCGCTGGCGGCGACGCTGCGTGAGGTCGGCTTCGCCGACGTCGGGGCACCGGAGCGCGGCGAGGTGGTCGCGGTGGCGTGACGGCCGATCGGGCGGGAGCGAATCCGCGCGAAATCCCTCCTTTTTCACCCTTTCCCCCTGTCTTCCCCCCGGCGCCTATCTATCTTTGGTAAGGAGGTTTCGGCCTCGCTCGCGGGGAGCGACGCCGGGAAGGGCCAATAACATCAAAAGGAGATCCACCATGTCGATTGAATGGCGCAGCGTCTGCATGGACGCGCTGCTGACCGACGGCGTGATCGACGCCAAGGAAGTCGCCGTCCTCAAGAAGGCGCTGAAGAAGAAGGAGGGCGGCGGCATCCACCCCGAGGGCATGACGTTCCTGGTCGAACTCCGCGCCGCCGCCACGAGGAAGGCCAAGGCCCGCAAGGAGCGGCTGCGGCCGGCGTTCGAGACGTACTTCATGAAGTCCGTCGAGGACCACATCATGAAGGACGGCGACATCACCGCCTACGAGGCGGACTGGCTGCGCAAGACCTTCTTCGCCGACAAGCGCATCGACGCCCGCGAGTGGCGGCTGATGCAGGACCTGCACAAGAAGGCGAAGAAGAAGGCGCCCGAGTTCGACCAGCTCTACGCCGACTGCGAGGCCGCCGTCAAGCGCGCCAAGGCCAGGGCCAAGGCCAAGAAGTAACCCACCCCCGGCCGCGCCCGGTGCGGCGGGGCCCCGGCGAGTCGGCCCGGGGGAGCACCGCCTGGCCCTCTCACACCTCCAGCCCTGCCAGGCGTCCGTCCCTCCCCCAGGCGCCCTCGCCGCGCGGCGGCCCCTCCTCGTCGGCGCGGCCAGACCGTCCCATCCCCCCTCCCTTTTCTCGCTTGCTCTCATCGTCGGCTTGACCCGCTCACCCGACCGGGTATAACCCCGCGTTTCGCGGCGCGGTCCCCGTCGGCCCGGCGGAGCTTGCTCTCATGGCGCGCGAACCGGCTTCGCGGCTGATCCTAACCGGCTTCGTCCTGCTGGCGCTGGCGGGGCTGTGGCTCGGCACGGCCTCGCGCCCGCCGGCCGCCTCGCTGCCGGGGCCGGCCGCCGCCGGGCCGTACCCGATGCCACCGGAGCTGGCCGGCGTCGATCTGCTGCGGCAGACCGATGCCGTGGCGTACTCCAAGAGCGCCGGCTGCGTTCATTGCCACCAGGGAGTCCGCGACCCGCACTTCAAGGACACGCTTCGCCTGGGCTGCTGCGACTGCCACGGCGGTGACCCGACCGCCGCGGACAAGCACCAGGCCCACGTCCAGCCGCGCTTCCCCGACGCCTGGCGCAGTTCTGCCAACCCGGTGCGCTCCTACACGCTGCTCAACCACGAACGGCCGGACTTCATCCGCTTCGTCAACCCCGGCGACCTCCGCATCGCCCACATCAGCTGCGGCACCGCGAATTGTCACCCGAAAGAGGTCTTGCAAGTCCGCAAAAGTATGATGACCCACGGCTGCATGCTCTGGGGCGCCGCCCTCTACAACAACGGCGCCGTGCCGCTCAAGCGGGCGCTGTACGGCGAGGCGTACTCGATGCACGGCGCGCCGCTGGCGTTGCAGACCGTGCCGCCGCCGAGCGAGTGGGAGCAGGCGAAGAAGGGCGTGCTGAAACGCCTCGACCCGCTGCCGCGGTTCGAGATCACTCAGCCGGGCAACATCCTCCGCATCTTCGAGCGCGGCGGCAAGTTCCGGGCGGAGACGGGCATCCCGGAGGTGTTTGAAGAGCCGGGCCGGCCGATCCTTTCGCGCCTCAGCATCCGCGGCCTGGGCACGCAAAACCGGGTCGATCCGACGTTCACGGGGTTGCAGAAGACTCGTCTACTCGACCCGACGTTGAACTTCCTGGGCACCAACGACCACCCCGGCGACTACCGCTCCTCCGGATGCACCGCCTGCCACGTCCTC
The DNA here is from genome assembly GCA_046350195.1 of Gemmataceae bacterium. Taxonomy (GTDB): domain Bacteria; phylum Planctomycetota; class Planctomycetia; order Gemmatales; family Gemmataceae; genus CALDUY01. The sequence goes on along the minus strand of JAXMAW010000020.1, from coordinate 92,728 downwards.
TACGCCAACGACCGCTCGCGCGTCCACTCGGGGCCTTACTCGGCCTACGGGCACAAGGGTACCTACCACGGCACCGACCCGACCATCCCCAAGAACGAGCCCGGCCACCCGATCGCCCACCGCTTCGCGCCGGGCAACGGCATCCCGACCAGCCAGTGCATGGTCTGCCACATCCACCCCGGCACGACCGTGATGAACAGCTACGTCGGCTTCATGTGGTGGGACGAGGAGACCGACGGCGACCTGATCTACCCCGAGAAGCAGAAGCACCCGACCGCGGAGGAGTACGTCCGCGCGCAGATGTCCAACCCCAACGAGTCGGCGGTGCGAAATCGGCTGAGCGAGTCGGCCTTCCTCGACAACCTCGTCGAGCTGAACAAGGTGACGAAGCACACGCAGTTCGCCGACTTCCACGGCCACGGCTGGGCGTTCCGGGCCGTCTTCCGCCGCGACCGCAAGGGGGACTACCTCGACCGCCAGGGCCGCGTCCTGCCGAACGTGGACAACGGCCAGTTGCAGGAGGCGATGCGCTTCCAGCACCAGCCGCCGCGCGACCGGGTGGCGAAGGACGGCGTGCCGCTGCACCTGATGGACGTCCACATGGAGAAGGGCATGCACTGCGTCGATTGCCACTTCGTCCAGGACATGCACGGCAACACGAAGCTCCAGCAGGAGGTCCGCGCCGCCGTCGAGATCCAGTGCATCGACTGCCACGGCACCGTGGACAAGAAGGCGACGCTGAAGACCACCGGGCCCGCGGCGTACACCTCCAGCAAGGAAGGCGGCCGCGACCTGGAGGCGCTGCGCACGCCGTGGGGGCGTCGGCGCTTCGAGGTGCGCGGCGACAAGGTCGTTCAGTGGTCGATGGTGGAGAAGGGGCTGTCCTGGGAGGTGCCGCAGACGGCCGACGTCGTCACGCCGGGCCACCCGCGCTTTAATGCCAAGGCGGCGCTGGCCAAGACGGTGCGGTTCGGCGCTGACGGGAAGATGGAGTACGGCCGGCTCGACGACTGCAAGCGCTACGCCCACCAGAACGACAACATGAGCTGCATCGCCTGCCACAGCTCGTGGAACCCCAGCTGCTACGGCTGCCACCTGCCGCAGAGGGCCAACGTCAAGACGCCGCAGTTGCACAACGAGGGCGACGTGACGCGGAACTACACCAGCTACAACTTCCAGACCCTGCGCGAGGACGTCTACATGCTGGCCCGGGACGGCGACGTGACCGGCAACCGCATCGGCCCGGCCCGGTCGTCGTGCGCCGTTCACGTCGGCTCGTACAACCAGAACCGCGAGTCGATCTACGTCCAGCAGCAGACCATCTCCGGCTGCGGCCTCTCAGGGATCGCGTTCAGCACGAACGTACCCCATACCGTCCGCGGCCGAGACGGGACCAAGCAGTGTACCGACTGCCACGTCTCCTCGCGCAACGACAACAACGCCCTCATGGCGCAGCTGTTGATGCACGGCACCGGCTATTTAAACTTCATCGGCCGCTACGCCTGGGTGGCGGCCGGCGACCACGGCCTGGAGGCGGTCGTCGTCACCGAGCGCGACGAGCCGCAGGCGGTCATCGGCAGCACGCTGCACAAGCTTGCCTTTCCGGAAAACCACGAAAAGCATCTCAAAAGTGACAAGAAGCTGCTCGTCGCCCACGAGCACCCCGCCAAGGACGTCAGCGAGCAGCTCCTGAAGCCCTGGCTCAAGCCGGAGGTGCGCGGCCTGCTGGCGCGCGGCGAGTACCTGTACGCGGCGTGCGGCGAGGCCGGCGTGCGCGTCTTCGACATCGCGTTCATCGACCACAAGGGCTTCTCCGAGCGCGTCGCCACCGCGCCTGTGTCGCCCTTGGGCCAGCGCTTCTACGTGAGGACCAAGTACGCGATGGCGGTGGCCGCCCCCACGACGATCGCGCCGGACCCGACGCGGAAGCAGTTCCCGGAGAACCGCGAGCAGGCGGTCCACCCGATGTACGGCAGCATCTACGTGGCCGACAAGTACGAGGGGCTGGTCGTCATCGGCGCCGCGACTCTGCTGGACGGCAACCCGCTGAACAACTTCCTCCACCGCAGCGGGACGTTCAACCCCGGCGGCGTGCTCAACGGGGCGCGCAACATCTCGATCGTCGGCACCTACGCCTACATCTGCTGCGACGCGGGCCTGGTGGTCGTCTCGATCAGCGACCCGAACAAGCCGGAGATAAAGTCGGTCGTGGGCGAGCCGCTCCTGATGAAGCCCGGCGCGGTGGAGGCGCAGTTCCGCTACGCCTTCGTCTGCGACGAGGACGGGGTGAAGGTGCTGGACATCACCAACCCGGCGTGCCCGAGGGTCGTCGGCCGCGCCCCTCTGACCGACGTGCGGGGCATTTACGTGGCGCGGACCTACGCCTACGTCGCCGCGGGCAAGCACGGGCTGGTCATCCTCGACGTCGAGAACCCCGAGCGGCCGCGCGTCGATCAGGTCTTCACCGCCGGCGGGCACATCAACGACCTCAACGACGTGAAGCTGGGCATCACCTATTCGAGCCTGTTCGCCTACCTCGCCGACGGCAAGAACGGCCTGCGCGTGGTGCAGCTGACGTCGCCGGAGATGCCGACCAACCCGGGCTTCTCGCCGCGGCCCCAGCCGTGCCTGATCGCGACGTACAAGCTGCGCGAGGGGGGCAAGGCGCTGGCGGTGTCGCGCGGGGTGGACCGCGACCGGGCGGTGGACGAGGCCGGCAACCAGATCGCCGTCTTCGGCCGACTCGGCGCTCGCCCGCTCAACCTGGCGGAGCAGCAAAAGCTGTACCTGCGCGGCGGCGCCGTCTGGCGCGTGGACGACGACCCGCGCGCGCCGCTGTACCGGCTCCGGCCGTTGGACGGGCTGCCAGCCTGTCCCTCAGCACCAGGACAGGCTGGCAGCCCGTCCTGCGACAGACCACCCTGAGGCCTGCTTCCCATGTCTCGCGCACTCCCCCTCCTTCTCGCGCTCGCCGCCCCACTCTCCGCCGCCGACCCGTGGGTGGTCTACAAGGGCGGCGACGGCCCCGGAAAGGGCAAGCACATCGTCCTGGTCTCCGGCGACGAGGAGTACCGCTCCGAGGAGGCGCTGCCGCAGCTGGGCCGCATCCTGGCCAGGCACCACGGCTTCACCTGCACCGTGCTGTTCGCCATCGACAAGAAGACCGGCGAGATCAACCCCAACGAGCGCGGCAACATCCCCGGCCTGGAGGCGCTGGCGAAGGCCGACCTGATGGTCAACTTCCTCCGCTTCCGTGACCTGCCAGACGGGCAGATGAAACACATCGTCGATTACCTCCAGGCCGGCAAGCCGATGGTGGCGCTGCGGACCGCGACGCACGCCTTCAACCTGGACAAGGCGAGCAAGTACGCCCGGTGGTCGTACAACAGCCGCGACTGGGACGGCGGCTTCGGCCGGCAGGTGCTCGGCGAGACGTGGCTGAGCCACCACGGCCAGCACGCCAAGGAGGCGACACGCGGCCTCATTGCCCCGGGCGCCAAGGACAGCCCGATCGTCCGCGGCATCGCTGACGGCGACATCTTCGGTCCCAGCGACGTCTACGGGGTGCGCCTGCCGCTGCCGGGCGACTCCAGGCCGATCGTCCTGGGCCAGGTCGTCGCCGGCATGAAGCCGACCGACCCGCCGGTGAAGGGCAAGAAGAACGACCCGATGATGCCGATCGCCTGGACGAAGACGTACCAGCTGCCCGACGGCAAGCCCGGCCGGGCGTTCACCTCGACGATGTGCTGCTCGCAGGACCTGGAGAGCGAGGGGCTGCGGCGTCTGCTGGTCAACGGCTGCTACTGGGCGTTGGGGATGGAGGGCCAGATCCCCGAGAAGTCGAAGGTGGACCTCGTCGGCGAGTTCAAGCCGTTGCCGTTCAAGTTCGGCGGGTTCAAAAAGGGCGTGAGGCCGGAGGACCTCAAGGTCGATTGAGGCGCCCCTCCGCCATCGCCGCCTTCATGTCGCGGACCGCGCGCTCCATGCCGACGAGCACGGCCCGGCTGACGATGCTGTGGCCGATGTTCATCTCCTCGACCTCGGCGATGGCGGCGACGGCCTGGACGTTGTGGTAGTTCAGCCCGTGGCCGACGTGGACGTGCAGGCCGTGCTGCCTCGCCTGCCGGGAACTGCGGGCCAGCTTCTCCAGCTCGACGAGGACGGCCTGCGGCCTACCTGGAGGCCGTCACGCCGCACGGCGTCGCCTACCGGGGCGCCGAGCCGGGCCGGACTGACCGCCGACGGGGCCGCCTTCGTCTGGTCGCTGATTGTCGTGCTGGCGGCGCTGGTAGCGCTGCATGACCTGGCCGTTTGGCGCGTCCTACCGGCCGGTGTTGTTGCTGCTGTTCGCCGCCTCGGTGGTCCACTACGGCGTCCGGCTCAGCTACCTCGGCGGCCCGCCACTGAGGCAGCGCGTCCTCGACTTCACCTGGCGGCTGCTGGTGCCCGAGCTGCACTCCGGCGGCTTCCAGCCGGCCGACTCGGCCTTCGCGGCCGGCCTGGCGTGGTGGTACTCGCGGCAGGGGCGGACGGACGTGCCGGCGGAGGCGCTGGCTGGGCTGATCGCCCGGACCGAGGAGGCGGCGGGGCGCGGCGAGGCGCCGGCCGGCCACCTCGCCGCGCTGGTGCGGCTGCGCGTCGAGCAGGCGGCCGGCGAGGGCGAGGACCCGGCCTCACTGGTTGCCCGCTGGCTGTCGCGCTGCTTTCGCGGCCCGCTGCCCTTGGCGTTCGCCCAGCAGCTGCTACAGGACTGGGCCTGTGACTGGTGGACCAAGGCCAACCTGGCCCGGCTGCGCGTCCTCGTCTGCGACCGGGCCTTCGAGGCCGGCTTCGAGGTGCAGACGCTGCTGGACGCCGGCCGCACCGCCCCGGCGCTGGGTACGGTGCTCGGCGTCGAGGCGCCGCGGTCGCTGGCGGCGTTGCGGCTGGTGTGGTCGATGCGGCCGACCCGGCCGTGGGACCGGCTCGGCGAGGTGCGCACCGCGTTCGAGCTGGCCCCCGACCCGGGCCAGGCCGACCTGTTCCGCGAGCGCCCCGACGTGCTGCTGCTGGGGCATGACCGCGAGGTGCAGGTTGAGTCCGAGGCCGGCCGGGCCGGGCTGGCGCCGGCGCGCCTCCTGTTCACCCTGGCGGGGGTGTGGCTGCAAGAGGTGATCTTCAGCATCCCGCCGCGCGTGTTCGAGGTGCGGTTGAAGTCGTTCGGCAGCCAGCTGATCCTGGGGCCGCACGTCTTCCGCTCCAACGTGGACCTCGACCCGTTCTCACGCCGGCTGGAGCGCTGGTTCCGCTGGGCGTTCCACGAGTTCTTGCCGCTGGTGGACGGCGTGCTGGGCTGGCCCTCCCCGGACCGAGCGGCCCTGTTGCGGGCGTGGGGTGCGGTGCCTTGCCCGGAGTGCGGCAAGGGGCTGCTGCCGGCGGTCGGAGAGGTTGGCCTCGCCGTCGAGGATCAGCCGCCGCGCTCGTAGCGGTTGCCGGGCAGCCGGCGGACGGCCTTCTTTATCTCCAGCATCATCAGGACGTTGGACAGCTGGGCGACGGCCAGGCCCGCGTGCCGGGCGATCTCGTCGCCGCCGCGCGGGCCGTCGCCGAGGAAGTCCCACACCCGGCGCTGGGTGTCGTCGAGGCCGGGCGGCGGACCGGATTGCGGAGGGGGTGCGGCGTTCTTCTTCTGGCGGACCGCCACGGCCGAGGCCCCGTCGAGTTCCTCGAGGACGTCGTCCACGCCCCGGCAGAGGACCGCGCCCTCGCGGAGTAGCCGATGACAGCCGGCGTTGTGCGCCTCGCCGACGAGGCCCGGGACGGCCAGCACGGTTCGGCCCTGCTCGGCGGCGTGCTCGGCGGTGATGAGCGCGCCGGAGTCGGTCGGGGCCTGGACGATGACGACCACCCGAGACAGCCCGCTGATGATCCGGTTGCGTGCCGGGAAGTGTCCCTTCGTCGGCCCCTCCAGCATCGTCGCCTCGGTTACCAGGGCCCCCGCGTCGGCGACGCGGTCGGCGAGCCCGGCGTGCTCCGGCGGGTAGATGCGCGACAGCCCACCGGCGAGGACGGCGAGGGTGCGGCCGCCGGCGTCGAGCGCGGCCTGGTGCGAGATGCCGTCGATGCCGCGGGCCAGCCCGGAGACGACGGTGACGCCAGCCCGGGCCAGCCCCTCGCCGAGCGACCTGGCGACGCGCTTGCCGTAGGGGTCGGGGTGGCGCGTGCCGACCAGGGCCACGGCGCGGGCATCCTCGGCGAGGAGGGTGCCTTTCAGGAACAGTAGCCGCGGCGCGGCGGGGATGTGGACTAGGGCGTCGGGGTAGCCGCCGTGCCCCAGCGCGAGCGCCTCGACGCCGGCGCGAGTGAGCCGTTCCGCCTCGGCGGCGGGATCGACCGACGCGAGTTGCGCCGCGACCTTCTCCGCGAGCGGGCCACCGAAGCCTGGGGTGTCGCGGAGCTGCGCCGCCGTCGCCGTGCGGGCGCCCGCCGCGGAGCCGAAGCGCTCGATCAGGGCGGCGATGCGGGCCGGGCCGAGGCCATCGACAAGGCGCAGGGCCAGCAGGTCGCACAGCTCGGGAGGAAACGGCTCGGGCATGGACGTTTTCCCTCTCAACCGAGGCTCAGGGGCAGCCCAGCTCGCGCAGGACGGCGCGGACTTCTTCCTCTGGCACATCGCCGAACAGCGCCACCTCACCTAGCCGCACCGGCAGGATGAAGCGCAGCCGCCCCGCCTCGGCCTTCTTGTCCGAGCGCATCACGTCCAGAAGAGGCTCCGCCGGCCACGGTCTGGGCGCGACCGGCAGGCCGAACGCTTCGAGAAGATGGATTTGGCGGTCAGTAATATCTCTAGAAATCAGCCCGCGGCGCTCGGCCAGTCGGCTGGCGCAGACCATGCCGGCGGCGACCGCCTCGCCGTGCAGCCAGGCGCCGTAGCCGCCGACCGCCTCGAAGGCGTGGGCAAAGGTGTGGCCGTAGTTCAGCACCGCCCGCAGGCCGGTCAGCTCACGCTCGTCCTTCTCGACGACGTCGGCCTTCAGCCGGCAGCTCCGCGCGACGATGTGCCTCACCGCGGCGGGGTCGCGCGCCAGGGTCGCCGACGCATGCGCCTCGAGGTAGGCGAACAGCTCCGGGTCGAGGATGACGCCGTACTTCACCACCTCGGCCAGGCCGCTGCGGTATTCGCGATCCGGCAAGGTGTCGAGTGTTGAGGTGGCGATCCAGACGCCGACGGGCTGGTGGAAGGCGCCGATGAGGTTCTTGCCGCGCGGGTGGTTGACGCCGACCTTGCCGCCGACCGAGCTGTCCACCATGGCGAGTAGCGTGGTGGGCACCTGCAAGAAGGCGAGGCCGCGGTTGAACGTGGCGGCGACGAACCCGGCCAGGTCGCCGACGACGCCGCCGCCGACGGCGACGACCAGCGTCTTGCGGTCGGCGCGGGCCTCGACGAGCCGGTCGTAGAGGTGCGAGGCCGACGCCAGCGACTTCTGCCCCTCGCCGGCGGGGAGGGCGGCGGCCTCGACGCGGTAGCCGGCCTCGCGCAAGGACTCGCCGACCGCGTCGAGGTGAGGGGCCACGCTCGCGTCGCCGACGACGAAGGCAAGCCGCCGCCGCGCGCGGCCGGGCGAAGCGCGCCGACGCCGGAGAGGTCGTCGGCGAGCTGGATGTCGTAAGAGCGCACGCCCAGCGCGACGCGGACGGTGGTCATGGCTTGGCCTCGGATGCCTTCAGCGCCTCGGCGAGCCAGGCGGTGTCGGCGGCCGGCAGCGGTGGGTCGAGCGGCTTGGCGTAGTCGAGCTGCTGGCGGTAGCGCGAGCGCTTGTAGACGGCGTCGATCATCGGCTGGAGGTCGAGCGTCAGGTCAGCGTCGCCGGGGCGAAGCGGCACCGGGATCGCGGGCAGCCGTTCCCGGTAATGGGCCGGCACTACCCGGGCACGCGGCGACCGCTCGCCCCGGCAGATGAGCAGCGCATAGGGGCTGTCCGGCCACGGGGGCCGAACCGGCAGCCGGGCGCCGCCCCGGAGCAGGTCGATCTCGACGACGTTCACCTTCGCCTCCAGCAGCGAGTACCTCTTGCGGAGGAACTGCCGCCAGCCCTCCGAGCCGACCCGCTTGTTCGACGGCGACAGCACCTCGATGCTGGTAACCAGCATCCGATCGGCTTCGAGGTCGTGGATCTCGACGAACGCCTCGCGGAACTCGTCGGAGACCGTGGCTTCCATCACCACTTCGTGCAGGGCCGTGGCCGGGTCGGCCATGGTCGCGACAGCTTGCCCACCTTCCGCCCCGACCCGTGGCCCGGTCACCTTCACGTCCGGGGAGAAGGGCTGCGTCTTCTTGCCTTCTTCCTCCACCAGCGTGACATAGGACCGCTCTTCGATCTGCACGAAGTACCGCTGGGGCAGCTGATCGGCCAGGCTGCGTTCGATCTCGGAGATCAGCTTGGCGTGGAAATCCCGCCAAGGCCCGTAGCCCTCGATGTACGGGTCCATCCCCGGGAACGGCGACCTCATCGCTCGGCCCTCCCTGTCACTCTTCGCTCCAGTAGTCAGTAGAAGAGAGCCCCGATCCTTTCTTTCTACTGACTACTGACTACTGTCTACTGACTACTGTCTTCAAGGGCGGTATGCTACAAGTGGAGGTAGCGGCACACCGGAGGAGAGGCGCCATGTCCGACCCGACGTTCCCTGACCTGATCAGCCGCGTCCGCGCCGGGGACGACGCGGCGGCGACCGACCTCGTCAAGCGCTACGAGCCGGAGATTCGCCGCGAGGTCCGCTTCCTGCTCCGCGACCCGTTCCTGCGGCGGTCGTTCGACTCGATGGACATCTGCCAGTCGGTCATGGGCAGCTTCTTCCTCCGCGCCGCCCTGGGCGAGTACGACATCGACCGGCCCGAGGACCTCATCCGCCTGCTCATCAGCATGACGCGCAACAAGGTAGTAGATGCCACCCGGCGGCAGCGGGCGCAGCGGCGCGACCACCGGCGGGCGACCAGCCTGGAGTCGGTGGACGTCGAGGCGGTCACGCCCAGCCCCAGCCAGGTCGTCGAGCACCGCGAGCTGCTGGCGGCCTTGCGCGGCAAGCTCAACGACGAGGAGCGGCAGTTGGCCGACCTGCGAGCGTTGGGCCGCGAGTGGGCCGACATCGCCGCCGAGGTCGGCGGGACCGCCGACGCCCGGCGGAAGCAGCTGTCCCGGGCCATCGAACGCGCCTCGCGGGAGCTGGGCCTTGACGAACTCGCCGAAGCCTGAGCCCCGCGACCTGACGGCTGACCAGCAGTTCTGGCAGCTCTGGCGGCAGGGGAAGAGGCCCGACCTGGTCGCGTTCCTGGCGGCCCGGGCCGGCCTGGACTCGACCGCCGTCGCCGCCGTCGTCGCCATCGACCAGTACGAGCGGTGGATGGCCGGCGACCGCGCCCCCGCCGACTGGTACTTGACGCTGCTGCCCGACGACCCGTCGCGAGACCAGGCCGCTTGCGACGTCGTCTACGGTGAGTTCCTCCTCCGCGAGCAGTTGGGCGAGCGGCCGGACGTCCAGGCCTATTTGGCCCAATTCCCCTCGCTGAACGGGCCGTTGTCGCGCCAGTTCGCCCTTCACAGCGCCCTGGCGGACGACGCGGCGGTGCGGGCGGGGCCCGACCCGCCGGTGCCGACCCGGCACGGCCACCTGCTCGCCACCCGGATCGGCCCCGCCGCGCCGGTCGTGCCCGGCTACGAGGTGCTCGAGCCGATCGGCAAGGGCGGCATGGGGGTGGTGTACCGGGCGCGGCAGGTGAGCCTGCACCGCGTCGTCGCGCTGAAGGTGTTCGACCCGCCGCCGGGCGCCGACCCCAGCCTGCTGGACCGGATGCGCCGCGAGGCGCAGGTCACCGCCCGGCTGTCGCACCCGAACATCGTCACGGTCCACGACGCCGGCCTGGCCGGCTCGTCGTTCTACCTGGCGATGGAGTACGTCGAGGGGACGGACCTGCACCGACTGGTCGAGCAGCAGGGGCCGCTGCCGGTCGCGACGGCGTGCGAGTACGCCCGGCAGGCGGCACTGGGGCTGCAGCACGCCCACGAGAAGGGGCTGGTCCACCGCGACATCAAGCCGTCCAACCTGATCGTCGCGGGGGCCGGCGACGGGGCCGGCGTGCTGAAGGTCCTCGACCTGGGGTTGGCCCGGCTGACGCCGATGGCGACGGCCGCGACGGAGCACGCCCCGATCACCCAGGTCGGCGCGTTCATGGGCACGCCGGACTTCGTCGCGCCGGAGCAGGCGGCGGACCCCCGTGCGGCCGACGCCCGCAGCGACCTGTACAGCCTCGGCTGTACGCTCTACTACATGCTCACCGGGCAGGCGCCGTTCGGCGGGGCGACGACGCTGGCGAAGCTGGTCCAGCACCACCTGCAAGACGCCGCCCCGGTCGAGGAGCTGCGGCCCGGCGTACCGGCCGGCGTCGTGGCAATCGTCCGCCGGCTGATGGCCAAGCGCCCGGAGGACCGCTTCCAGTCGGCCGGCGAGTTGCTCCAAGCCCTGGCGGCGGCACCGGCGCCCCAGCCCGGGGCCGCGAGGCCGGTTCGCCGCGCCGGCCTGGAGCGGCGGCTGGCCGGGCACTCCGACCGGGTGCGTGGCGTCACGTTCGCCCCCAACGGGCGGTGGCTGGCGTCGGCCGGCCTGGACGGCACCGCCTGCCTGTGGCCGTTGGCCGGCGACGGGGAGCCGGTGCGGATCGACGTGCAGGCCTCCGGGGTGACCTGCCTGGCGTTCACGGCGGACGGCGCGGCGCTCTTGTGCGGGGCCGAGGACGGGTCGCTGTCGTGCTGGGACGTCACCCGCCGGTCGGCCCGCTGGCGAGCCCCCGGCCACACCGACAGCGTTAACGCCCTGGCAGTGAGCCGGGCCGGTGACGTGGCGCTGACGGGCGGCCACGACGGATCGCTGCGGCTGTGGGACGTGGGCACCGGTCAGCTGGCTCGATCGTGGATGGCTCACGGCGGGCCGGTCTGGGGCGTCGGGCTGACCCCCGACGGCCGGGTCGCCATGTCCGGCGGGCAGGACCGCGGCCTGCGCCTGTGGGACGCGACGCGCGGCGAGTCGCTGGCGCTGTTGCCGGAGCAGCCGATGCTCGTCACCTGCCTGGCGCTGTCCCCGGACGGCCGGCTGGCGCTGACCGGCGGCATCGACGGGGCGGTCCACGTCTGGGAGCTGGCCGGCCCGCGCGAGCTGGGTACGCTGGACGGGCACGAGGGGCGCGTCACCGCCGTCACCTTCTCGCCCGACGGCGCCCGCGCCGCCTCCGCCAGCCGCGACCAGACGGTGCGGCTGTGGGACGTCGGCACGCGCACCCCGCGTGAGGTGCTGCGCGAGCACTCGCGCTGGGTGACCTGCGTCGCCTGGTCGGCCGACGGCGACCGCCTCGCCTCGGGCGGCATCGACCGCGTCGTGTGCCTGTGGGGCGTCTGATACAATGGCGAGCGGGAGGACGACCGTCCCTGCGATTGCCGTTACAGTCGAGGTCCGAGATGCCGCGCAAGACGACGCTCCGCCGACAGCCGGTCCAGCAGCGCGGGCAGCAGCGCATCGAGGGGCTGCTGAACGCCGCGGACGCGCTGTTCGCCGAGGTCGGCTACGAGCAGGCGACGACGAACGCGATCGCCGCCCGGGCCGGGACGTCGATCGGCTCGCTGTACCAGTTCTTCGGCGACAAGCGGGCCATCCTCGAGGCGCTGGCGCAGCGGTACCGGGACCAGCTGCACGCGGTCCACGGCGCCGTCCTGACGCCCGATAATGCCCACCTGCCGCTGGCGGAGATCTACGACCGCATCCTCCGCGCCCTGGCCGACTTCCACGCCCGAAACCGGGGCTTCCGGCCGCTGTTCTACGGCTCGGCGACGTCGGGCGAGCTGTCCGCCGCCGGGCAAGCGTTGCGCGAGGAGTGCATCGGCCGGGTCGAGCAGATGATGGCCCTGCGCGTCCCGAAGCTCGACCCCGGGCGCCGCCGGCTGCTGGCGACGATCAACGTCGAGGTGATCCGAGCCCTGTTGCCGCTGTCGGAGTCCGGCGACGAGCGGTTCCGTCAGTCGATGATCGGCGAGATCAAGAAGATGCTGCTGGGCTACATGGCGGCCGAGGTTTCCGAGGTCGGCCATGCCCCCGCTCGATGACGCCGCCGCCCGCTGGCTCGCGCCGGGCCGGTTCGTCAGCGCCCTGCCTCTGGCCCTGGTAGCCGCCTCGGAGCGGACGCGGTGGGAGGTCTTTCAAGGCCGGCTGCTCGACGAGGGTCATACCCGCGAGGAGAGGGCGTTCACCAGCTGGGACCTCCGGGACGATCAGGGCCCGGTCCTCTCGCTCAAGCTCGACGCCGAGCGCGGCGAACTGCACGTCGTCCGCCTCGTCGAGAGCTACGTCCACGAGGGTTACGACTCCGGCGGCGGCGTCTTCGCCACCCGCGAGCGCCGCAAGCCCGTGCGGGACCTGATCGCCACGTTCGACCTGGCCGGCACCCCTGACCTGGGCGGCGAGGTCACGGCCGCCCTGGCCCGGGCGGTAACTGGCACGCGGCTGCCGCTGACGCCGGCCGAGGCGCCACTGCCGGCGTTCAGCTTTGGCCGGTTGTACTACCGCCCCGACGTGCCGGCGCCGTCCCGTGAGCTGGAGTTCGACCTGCGCTCGCGCCCCCCGGAGGAGGTGGCCGGGCTGTGGGCCGGCCGGCCCGACCTGTTCATGGTGCTGCGGCGGGTGTTCCTTGACGTGTCCCTGTCGCCGTACACCGACTTCGTGGATCGCGTTCTGGCGTTTCTGGCGCGGCGGGAGCCGGTCGCCGTGCTCGACTTGGAGGCGTGGCTGCTTCGGCTGGTGCAGGGCGCGGCACCTGACGGCCTACGACCTCGTGACGTTTCACTACCGCGCGCGAATTACCCCGATCCTGCCTGCTCGATGCGTTCCTCGCCGACTTTCCTCGCCCGGCTGGACCGGCACCCGACCCTGTTCGACGGCGGCCCGGCGGTGGGGCGTCGGAGCGCCTTGCGGCAAGCCTACGTCCTTCGCCGCCGGTATGAAGGGCACCCCATTCCCGACGTGCCGACGTCTCCAGGGGAACACGTCCGCGTCTACCTCGACGGCTACTCCGGCAAGTGCCGGAGGAGCAGATCTTGCAGACCAACCGGCGGCTCAAGCGGCTGTTCACCGACGACCCGCTGCGAGACCGCCTGACGCCGACCGCCCGAGACGTTCTGGCCTGGAGTGTTGCCGACCTGGTCGGCGAAGCGAGCGGCCGAACTCGGGGCGGCGGTCTACCTCGACCGGCCGTTCGCGGCGGCAGCGCCGTCGCCGACCCGACGCCGACGCTCGCCAGCCTCGCCTTCAGCCGGTCGGTGGCGACACAGCGACTGCGACTGCTCGAAGCCGACCTCGGGGTTAACGCCTCGACGCGCCGCTGGACCTACCTGGCGTGCCGCTGGATCGGGTCGGCGGCCGGTGCGGCAGGGCACCGCCTGGCCGACGCGGCCCGCTGTGCCGGCGACTTCGGCCTGCCGCACGCTGCCGGCCGGCGTGCGCGGGCTGCTCGGCTGTTCAACTTCGGCGAGTTCGCGGACCGGCTGGCGGGCGAGTCCTTCTGGTGCGGTCGGCGAGCGGGCCGGGCGTGTTGTCTATGATGAACTGTGGCGGGGCGTGGCTGGAGTTCGAGCCAGCGCTGGAGCGAAGCCGGCGCCGCCTGGGCGCGGCGTGGAGGTGCCGGTGGCGGGCCTCCGCGTCACGCACGCGCCGAGGGAAGCCTGCCGAGCCGGTCGCCCTACCCGCGAGGTTCCCAGGCCCATGACCTCGGCGCGCCGCGGCTGCTGTTAATGCCGTCCTCCTCGCCGGGTGCGGCCGCACGCCGGCGCCGGCGGTCGAGGAGGCGCCGCAAGAGCCGGCCGAACTCGCCGGGCAGGTGCGGACGTTCTGCGGCCACTGCCACGCCTACCCCGGGCCGGAAACGTTCCCGCGCCAGCACTGGAAGGCGGAGGTAGAGCGCGGCTACCGCTTCTTCGAGAGGTCCGGCCTCGCCCTGAAGCCGCCGCAGCTCGCCGACGTCGTCGGGTACTATGAGCGGCGCGCCCCGGGGATTACCGCCCGCCGGAGCTGGGGTGCTGTCCCCGCCCGCCGCGCGTCGCCTTTGACCCGGTCGTCTACCCCGGCCCACCAGGCTCGGCCCGCTTTTCCGTCTCGCACGTCAACCTCGTCCACCTCACCGACGCTCGAAGGCTCGACGTCCTCGCCTGCGACATGGCCAACGGCTTCGTCATGCTCCTGCGGCCTACGAGCCGGGCGCCGGCCTGCCGCGTGCTGGCGAAGCTACAACCCTGCCCACGCCGAGGTGGTCGATCTCGACGGCGACGGGGTGAAGGACGTCCTGGTCGCCGACCTGGGTAGCCGGCCAACCGACCGACCGCCGCTGCGGCAGCGTCGTCTGGCTGCGCGGCCGCAAGGACGGCTCGTTCACCCCCGCCACGCTGCTCGACAAGGCCTGGCCGCGTTGCCGACGCGCAGGCGGCCCACTTCCGGTCGAAGTGACCGGCTGACCTCGTCGTCGCGGTACTGGGCACCAGGAGGTGGGGAGATCCTCCCTGCTTGAAAACGAAACGATGACCTGGTCTAGGCCGCGGTTCGAGCCGGCGTGCTGGACGGCAGGCACGGGGCGATTCACGTGCCGGTGACCGATCTCGACGGGGACGGCGGCGTCGACTTCGTGGCCTTGATCGGCCAGGAGCACGAGGCGTCGTCGCCTTCCTCAACCGCGGCGACGGAGGTTCGACAAGAAGCGCTGGGGACGAGCGCCGCACCCCGGCTACGGCTCCAGCGGCATCCAGCTGATCGACCTCGACGGCGACAAGTATCCTCGACGTCCTCTACACCAACGGCGACGTGCTGGACCGGCCCTACCTCTTCAAGCCACACCACGGCGTCCAGTGGCTGGAGAACCAGGGCAAGGCCTGCGACGGTCCACCGCCCCATCGCCCCGCCAGTGTTGCCCACCGTGCCGTCGCCGGTGACTCCGACGGCGACGGCAAGAAGGACGTCATCGCCGTCAGCTTCCTGCCTCTGGACAGCTTCCACGCGCGGGCGGCGCGAAGCCCCGACGCGATCGTCCTCCCGGAGGGTGCGGGCGGGATGTTCTGGAGTTGGCACGCACTGAAGAAGACGACCCTGCGATCACGTCACCTGCACGCTGGGCGACCTGTACGGCACCGGACTGACCTCGTTGTCGGCCACTTCGCCGCCGCCGACACCGACGCGCCGGTGACGATCTCAAGAACAGACCGCGCCCCTTAGATTATCCCCCATGACCTCGCAGCGATTCACCAACCGCCTCGCTCATGAGACCAGCCCTTACCTGCGCCAGCACGCCCACAACCCGGTGGACTGGTACCCCTGGGGCGAGGAGGCGATCGCCTCAGCGCAGCTCGACCGGCCGATCTTCCTCTCGGTCGGCTACTCCGCCTGCCACTGGTGCCATGTCATGGAGCACGAGAGCTTCGAGAACGCGGAGATCGCCCGGTTCCTCAACGAGCACTTCGTCAGCGTCAAGGTGGACCGCGAGGAGCGGCCCGACGTCGATCAGATTCCATGGCCAGCGTGCAGATGATGGCCGGCCACGGCGGCTGGCCGATGCTGGTCTTCCTCACGCCGGACCTGCGCCCGTTCACCGGCGGCACCTACTTCCCGCCCGACGACCGCTACGGCCGGCCTGGCTTCGGCGCGCTGCACATGATCGCCGAGGCGGCAAGGCGCGGCGACATCGACCGAGCCGCCGGCGAGATCACCCAGCACCTGCAACAGATGGGGCAGCTGGCCTCGTCGGAGGGCGAGCTGACGCCGGAGCTGTTGCGGCAAGGCAGCCAGCGGCACCTGGAGCAGGCGTACGACCCGACCAACGGCGGGTTCTGGGCAGCGCCGAAGTTTCTGCACACGATGGACCTGCGGCTGTTGCCGCAACTGGCGGCGGTTCGGCGACGGCTACGCCTTGCAGATGGCCCGCCACACGCCTGACCGGATGGCGGCGGGCTGTACGACCACCTCGGCGGCGGCTTCGCCCGCTACAGCACCGACGAGCCGCTGGCTGGTGCCGCACTTCGAGAAGATGCTCTACGACAACGCCCTGATGGTCACCGCCTACTCCGAGCTGTACCAGGCGACGAAGGACCCGGCGTGCCGCGACGTCGTCGAGGAGACGCTCGGCTGGGTGAGGCGCGAGATGACCTCGCCGGAGGGGGCGTTCTACTCGGCCCTGGACGCCGACAGCGACGGCGAGGAGGGCAAGTTCTACGTCTGGACGCTGGAGGGGATCGAGCAGGTGCTCGGCCAGACCGACGCGCCGCTGTTCGCCGACTGCTCGGGGTGAGGCGCGGCAACTGGTCCGACCCGCACGCACCGGGGGTGCCGAAGAACATCCTCCACCGCGACACGACGTTCGAGCAGTTGGCGGCGATGCACAACCAGCCCGAGGGCCTGCCGCGACTTCCTGGCCGAGTGCCGGGCGAAGCTGCTGGCCGCCCGGGAGAAGCCGCGCGCGTCCGGCCGGGGCTGGACGACAAGCGTGCTGACGTCGAACGCGCTGATGATCACCGCCTACGCCACGGCGCGCAGGGCGCCGACAAGCGCCGAGTACGCCGCGTCGGCCGCGAAGGCCGCCGACTTCGTCCTGGGCACGCTGCGGGCCGGCGACGGCCGGCTGCTGCGGACGTGGTCGCGCGGGGCGAGGGCGAAGTTGAACGGCTACCTGGAGGATTACGCCTACCTCGTCGAGGCGCTGGTGGCGGTGTACGAGACGACGTTCGAGCCGAGGTATCTGCGCGAGGCGGTAGGCATTGCAGAGAAGATGATCGAGCAGTTCTGGGACGGCGACGGCGGCGGGTTCTTCTACACCGGGCGCGACCACGAGCCGATGATCGCCCGCGGCAAGGACCCGCACGACAACGCCACGCCGGCAGCGAACAGCGTCGCCACGCTGGCACTGCTGCGGCTGTTCGAGCTGACCGGCCGGGCCGACCTGCGCGACCGGGCGGAGGCGACGTTGCGGCTCTACCGCGACCTGATGGCTGAGCGGCCGTTCGCGACGGCCCAGATGCTGCTGGCGCTGGACTTCCGGCTCGGCCCGGTGGAGGCGTTCGCGGTCGTCGGCGACGGCGGCGAGGGGAAGCGCATCCTGCGCGCCATCCACGAGGCGTTCCGGCCGAACAAGGTGGTGGCGGCGAAGCGGGCCGCGACGGGTGCCGGCGGCGTGACGCTGCTGGAGGGCAAGGAGGCGGTTGACGGCCAGGCGACGCTGTACGTCTGCGAGGACTTCGCCTGCCGGGCCCCGGTCGTCGGCGCGGAGGCGGCGGAGAAGGTGTTGCGGGCGGGGGCGTGATCGGCGATTTTCCGTTGTCAGTGCCCCCCGCCGCGAGATAGAATCAAACTGGCCCGGTGACCCGGGCACCTCCGCAGGGCGTCGTTGCTCCGACCCCTCCTAGCACGTTCCCACCTCTACACCTACCCCTTGGTTGACCGCCGGGGCGGCGGGTGTCACGTTCGCGTGGAAAGCATAGGAGTCACGAGCATGTTCGGACTTGGCGCGCCGGAGTTGTTGGTCCTGGTTGGCCTGAGCCTGCTGCTGTTCGGCAACAAACTGCCGGGGGTGGCCCGCTCCCTGGGCCGGGCCGTCAGCGAGTTCCGCCACGAGGCGATGGCCCTGACGGAGGAGGCCACGTGCCCGAGTGGGCGGGCCGGCTGATCGGGCCTGGGACGGGGCTTTTTCCTTGTCCGGGCGGAACGAGCACTGATATAGTTGGAGCGGGCCGACCTCAGCCGGCGTGGGACCGAAGCCAGAGGCGCCGCGAGACACTGAGCACAGGTAGCTGACCATGAATACACCGTTCGCGTTCTTCAACCTGGGTGGCCCGGAGATGATCCTCCTGTTGATCATCGGCGTGCTGCTGTTCGGCCGGAAGCTGCCGGAGGTCGGCCGCTACCTCGGCAAGGGCATCGTGGAGTTCAAGCGCGGCATCCGCGGGCTGGAAGACGAGCTGGACACCAGCTCGGTGACGGCCCCCGCGCCGCCGGCGCAACTGGAGCAGCCGCGCCCGCCGCAGCGGATGGTCACGACCGCCCCGAAGTTTGAGGACGCCCCGGCGAACGTGACCAACGCCCCCAAGCCTTGACAAGGTCGAGGGACGCGGCTAACTTTGAACTTTCACAACAAGCCGGGGGCGAGCCGACCCCCGGCGAAGGCGGGCGCTTAACTCAGCGGCTAGAGTGCCATCCTCACACGGTGGAAGTCACTGGTTCGAATCCAGTAGCGCCCATTTCTAAGCGTAAGCCAACCAGTCAATTACGGCTGTGGCCAAATAGGGGGAATCGGCGGGTTTACTCAGCCACCTCCCCACACCTTTCCAGTTCGGCTACGCCCCCCCGGCTGTAACAGCCGTCTAGCGCCGGGGGTGCCATTTCTTCCTGGCCCCCGCATCGCCGGCCAACAATTTCTGGCGCATCTCCCCTCCCCACAAACTCCCCGACGATCGGCCGATTTTTCTTGACATGCCTGGAAGGAAGTTTCCAATAAGAGGGTAGGAGAAGAATCACACACAGGTCTGGAGACCTTCTTTTCCGTTGTCCTCCCTTCATCCACGGTTTTCTCACCCCTGGAGCCGCCGCTATGTGCTCTCCCAAGCGTCGCCGGTCCGCCTTCACGCTGATCGAGCTGTTGGTGGTGATCGCCATCATTGCCATCCTCATCGGCCTGCTCCTGCCCGCCGTCCAGAAGGTGCGGGAGGCGGCCGCCCGCATGAAGTGCCAGAACAACCTCAAGCAGCTCGGCCTGGCCCTTCACAACTACCATGGCGCACTGAACAAGTTCCCGCCCGGTTGGAAAAAGATCGCGGGGGCCTCGCCGGCCGAGCAGCCCTGGTGGGGATGGTCCACCTACGTGTTGCCCTACATCGAGCAGGGGAACCTGTACACGCGGATGAACCCGGACGGGCGCACCCTGCAGCAGGTGTTCACCGCCGACCTGGCGGCGCTCCAGACCGCGGTCCCGACCTTCATTTGCCCCTCCGACAACAGCAGCGGCGGCTCCCTGAACGACAACCGCAAGTTCTCGAAGGTGGGCTACGGCACCGCCGTCTCCATCGCCATCTCCAACTACCCGGGCAACGGCGGCAACAACGGCGACACCGGCCTGTTCCAGGAGAACCTCCAGCTCACGTTCGGGGACATCCTGGACGGGACCAGCAACACGATCGCCGTCGGCGAGCGCAAGAGCCGGGACGGCGCCTACGCCGCCGTGTGGGCCGGGAAGAGCGAGGTCAGCGGGGAGACCTCCGGGGGCCAGGGCGCCGTCCGCGGCTACACCTACTACCGGATGCCGGACGGCCAGACGAACACGGGCGTGATCTGGCCGGACCTGGCGTTCAGCAGCCAGCACACGCAAGGGGCCAACTTCGCCATGTGCGACGGGTCGGTGCGCTTCATCAACAACAGCATCAGCTGGAGCGACGCCAACAACTCCGACAAGACGAAGTACGGCACCTTCAACAAGCTCGGCGACCGGAGCGACGGTCAGCCGCTCGGCAACGACTACTAAGGTCCGGCGCATGGCGGAGGAGATGGCCGTGACGACAACGAATTCGGTTTTGATCCGCTGGACCGGGAGGGCGGTCGCGCTGGCCGCCCTCCTGGGCCTTTTCGGCTGCGGCAAGGGCGACGGCGTCAGCGACTACGACCGCAAGATGCAAGGCATCCAGAACGCGGCGGAGGACCTCAAAAGCCGGGGGGCCAAGATCGAGGATCGCAACTTCCCGCAAGGGCAGGCCAAGGCCGTCAACCTGACCGGGATGCAGGTCGATGACCAGCTGCTCCGGCAGGTCAAGAGCCTGGGCAACATCACCGAGCTGAACCTGAGCAAGTCCACCCTCAAGGACGAGCACATGGCGCTGTTCAACGAGCTGGGGCTCGGCACCCTCGCCATGAAGCTCGACCTGAGCGACACGGCGATCACCGACGCCGGGTTCGAGAAGCTGGACAACCTCCGGTTCCTCGGCCAGCTGAACCTGACCGGGACCAAGGTCAGCCGCGCGGCCGTGGACAACTTCAAGAAGAAGCGGCAAACCGACGCCCGCATCCTGCCCATGTTCCGCAACCCCACGGTGCAGGTGAACTAGGGCGCCTTTCCGCGGCCCGGACCGGCGCAGGGCAACAACTCAGGCCGGTCGCGGAGCGCGCGGTCGATCCGCTCGGCGATGAGGCGGTGGCCCAGCGCGTTGGGGTGGTACTGGTCGCCCTCCCGCTTCACGTCGGCGGGCCGGTGGTCGCCCTCCCATCCGGTCAGGTCCACGACCTCGAACCCCGCCTTCCCGGCGAGGCGGGCGAGGCCGTCCTGTCGAGCGGGGGCGTCGGTAACCCCGGGCATCGGGAGGGAGACCCAGACGGGGACGATGCCCCGTTGCCGGCACTCCCTAGCCAGGTCGCGGTAGAGACCGCTCACCAGGTCCGGGGCGTGGTTCTGCAACAGCGCGTGCGCCAGGCCGGCGGACGTCTCGGCCGTGATCCCGGCCTTGCGCACCGTCTCCTCCAGGCAGGGGTAGGGGAGGGGGCGGCGCCGCTCCAGCAGCTTCGCGAGGTGCTGGACCGTGCCGAGGAACTCGTCCTGGTGGGCGACGTAGAGGAGGACGTCGGGCCGGAACCCCTGCACCTTCCGGTCGAACAGGACGTGCCGGTGGATCGCGAAGCTCCGCCCGGTGCCGAAGTTCAGCACCTCGAAGCGCGGCTCGCCGTCCCGCCGCCGGGCGTTCAGCAGGCCCTCCAGCAGCGCGGGGAACGCCTCGCCGTCGGCGACCCCGTAGCCCATCACGATGCTGGACCCGACGACGGCGACCCGGCAGGTGCCGGGCGCCTTCTCCTGAGACCGGTCGGGCCGGTCGCGCATGCCAAGGCGGTTGACCGTGGTCGGGGCGCCGTCCACGTCACCGCTCCAGCCGGGGATCAGCTCGCGCTCCAGCAGGTCGTCGGTGGGCCGCGTCATCGTCGTGTAGGCGAAGCCGTCGGGAGGCTTCGGCCGACCCTGTAGCGCCGCGAGCCACGAGCCGACCGGCGTGCGGGTGTTCATCGCCTCCTCGTAGTAGCCCTGGACCGCCAGCGCCGCCTCGACCGGCGTCTCGGACTCGCGCCGCAGTGAGGCGAGGGCGCGCCCCCCCGTGGGGCCGAGGAGCCCTGCCGCCTGTGGAGTCCCCAGGAGGGCGGCGGCCACCAGCGCCGCCGTTAACCCCAGCGCGGAGGCCGTGGGGGAGAGGCTCAACGGCAGAAGGCGCCAGCGCGTCAGCCTGTCGCGGAGGAACTGGGCGACCACCCCGGCGAACACGGCGGCGAGGAGGGCGCCCATCACGACGGCGCCCCCCCCCAGCAACCGGGGGCCGTCCGCCAGCTGGGCCCGGAAGAACACGAAGGCCGCCGGCGCGTTCCAGCACGCCCAGAACAGGCTGACCAGCACGAACATGCCAACGACCTGCAACGAGAGGACGGTCGCGCCACGGAGCGTCAGTTCCCGGCGGGCGGGCCGGCCGGCCCGCCGGAGGTCGAGGTAGAGGTTGCACCCGACGAGGGCGCCGGCGGCGAGCCACAGGGCGGCGACGTTCAGGCTCAGGGGCAGCCCGCCGGTGAGCCAGAACACCTGCACCGAGTGCAGCAGCCACGTCGCGGCGAACACCCCCAGCGCGGCCCCCGCCACCGCGACGGGGGTTCCCAAGCGGCGCAGGGTGAAGAAGGCCGGGAGGAAGAACACCTTGGTCATGAAGTCCTTCCAGTAGATGTTGATCCGCCGCCAGACGTCGGTGAAGCTGGACGCCAGGAAGTAATGGTTGTGGGTGCGCGGCAGCTCGTAGCCGAACAGGTGGAAGACCCCCGTGATGATGTGGAAGTGAGCCGAGACGTGCAGGTACAGGGCGTAGTTGGCGGCGAGGAACAGCGCCAGGTGCGGCAGGTCGCCCAGCTCGTGCGGGGCCGGCAGCACGTAGTACTTGATCAGGCGGTACGCCAACAGGTGGGACAGCCCCACGGCGATCCAGCGAACCCCCCCCTGGGCGTCGGCCCACGACGCGGCCGGCCGGTAGGTGTCGCGGAACGTCTGGAAGTCGAGGATCGGGAAGAACAGGAAGCCGACGTTGGGCAGCGGGAAGAAGTACGCGACCGTCAGGAGAAGGGGAGGCCTCCCCTTGACCCGGCGGAGGTCGTACAGGTACACGATCATGCGGAACAGGAACATCGAGCCGAGCACCGGCCAGAACGGCCGGTCGAGGTCCATGCGGGCCAGGGAGAGGGCGAAGGCGAGGACCACGACGACCAGCACCCTCATGGCGAGGGGGATCGGCAGGTAACAAACGGCGATGAGCCCCCCGCCGAGGCCGAGCACCCAGCCGCCGGTGGGCCAGCCCAGGATGAACAGGACCCCGCCGACGGAGACGAGGGGGAACAGCGCCGGCCGCCACCTCACCGGCACCCAGGCGTGGATCAGGAACCCGCCGACGGCGAGGCACAGGACGGGGAACAACTGGTTCTGGGCCGCCACCTCGAACGAGTAAACGATGACGAGGATCAGTCCCAGCTGGGCGCCGACGATGAAGGTCGCCCGAAGCCGGTCCGCCAGCGGGAGGCCGGCGGCCGGCGGGGAGAAGGTCGGAGCGATCGGGGACGTCATGCTGTTCTCCGCCGCGGCGTCGGCCTAGACTGGAATCGCTGGGCGCATTGCAGTTGTAACCTTCCGCCGGCCCGAGGTCTACGGCCTGGATCGGGATGAATTCCGCCCCCCCGCGAACGAAGGATTGGTCGCCCCCGCTGTGGGCCGGGTGCTCCGCGTCCGCCTGGGTGCGCCTGCTGGCCGCGAACCGCTTCGCCGTCCACCGCTCGAGGTGGCGCGTCGCGGCCCTGGCCACGGCGGCGAGCCTGGTCAACAGCGCCCTCGGCCTGGGCCAGCGGGCCGTCCACGGCCGGCGGATCGCCGCCACGCCGGTCGCGCGGGGGCCGGTGTTCATCCTCGGCCACTGGCGGACGGGCACCACCCTGCTCCACGAACTGCTCGGCCGCGACCCGCGCCACGCCTTCCCGACCACCTACGAGTGCTTCGCCCCCCACCACTTCCTGCTCACCCGCCCCTGGCTGCCGCGGCTGCTCGCGCGGTTGGGGCCGACCCGCCCGATGGACCGCATGGCGGCCGGCTACGACCGGCCGCAGGAGGACGAGTTCGCCCTGTGCCTGCTCGGCCAGCCGTCGCCGTACCGGCGCATCGCCTTCCCCAACCGGGCGCCTGCCGGGGACGGGTCGCTGGACCTATGCGGCCTGTCGCCGCGGGCGCTGCGCCGCTGGAAGGAGGCCTACCACCACCTCGTCCAGGCCTGGACCCTGGCGCACGGCGGCCGGCGACTGGTCCTCAAGTCGCCGCCGCACACCTGCCGCGTCGGCACGCTGCTGGAGTTGTTCCCGGACGCGCGGCTCGTCCACGTCGTCCGCGACCCGTACGACGTTTACCCCTCCACGCTGCACCTGTGGCGCGTCCTGTACGGCCTGTGGGGCCTCCAGAGGCCGACCTGGGAGGGGCTGCCGGAGCTGGTCCTCGACACGTTCACGCAAGTCTACGACCGTCTGGAAGAGGGGAAACGACTGATCCCACCTGGGCGGTTCATCGAGGTTCGCTATGAGGACCTGGTGCGCGACCCCGTCGCCCAGGTGGAGGTGGTCTACCACGGGGTGGGCCTGGGGGACTTCGCGCCGGCCCGGCCCCACGTCGAGGAGTACGTGGCGGGGATGAAGGGGTACGAGGTCAACCGCTACCTGTTGACGCCGGACGAACGCCGCACGGTCACCCGCCGCTGGGGGGAGGTCATTCGGCGATACGGGTACGCCCTGCGGGCCGACTGACGAAGGCGAGGGGGCGACTTACGCCGGCCTACCCTTGGCGACCTCCGCCGCCAGGTACCGCGCCAGCGCCTCGATCGTCGGGTGGGCGTCGAGCGGGTTCGAGCGGAAGCGGTAGCCGAGCCACTTCTCGAGGTCCGCCGCCAGCGCGATCACCGCCACCGAGTCCAGGCCGTGGCGGGTTAGCGGCGCCCGCACGTCGATCTCCTCGGGCGGCGCCTCGGTCAGCGCGCTGACGCGGGCCACGATCCAGTCCCCGATCTCTTCCGCGCTTGGGGTCATGTTCCCCCGCCCTTCCACCGGCGCAGCGACCCGGCCTCGTACCCTTGCCGGCAGGCGTGCCGGCGGACCTTCCCGCTGGAGGTCTTCGGGATGCTGCCGTACTCCAGCAGCTGGAGGTCGTGCAGCTGGACCTCGTGCCGCTCGGCCACCGCCTGGCGGGCGTCGCCGACCAGTCGCTCGACGTCCAGGTCGCGGCAGCGGCGCTCGACCTCCTGCACGGCGACGAGCTGCGGCCGCCCGTCCCGGACGACCTCGAAGGCGGCGCCACAGCCGCGCCGGAGCTTCGGGTGGACGGCCTGGACGGTCTCCTCGATGTCCTGCGGGTGGTGGTTGCGGCCGCGGAGGATGATGACGTCCTTGATGCGGCCGGTGAGGAACAGCTCGCCGTCGGACACGAAGCCCAGGTCGCCGGTGCGCAGGAACGGCCCCTCGCCGGTGTCCGCCAGCGACGCCCGGAACGTCTGGGCCGTCTCGTCGGGCCGCCCCCAGTAGCCGGCCCCCACGGACGGGCCGGCGATCCAGACCTCACCGACGGCGCCGTCCGGGCAGGGCGTCCGGGCGTCCGGATCGACGATGCGGACGTCCTGCTCCGGCCAGAGGCGGCCGCAGCCGACCAGCGTCCGGCCCTCGAACGCGCGGAGCCTCGGCGCTTGCCCCTTCGGGCCTCCGGTGACGAACAGCGTCGCCTCGGCGAGTCCATAGCAGGGGAAGAACTGCTCCGGGCGGAAGCCGTGCGGCGCGAACGCCCGGGCGAACTCCTCCAGCGTGCGGGGGCGGATCGGCTCCGAGCCGACCGCCGCCACACTCCAGCGGCTCAGGTCGAGGCCCGCCGTCTCCTCCGGGGCGACCCGCTGGACGCAGTGATCGTAGGCGAAGCCCGGCCCGCCGCTGGTGTCAGCCTGGAAGCGAGAGACCGCCTGGAGCCAGTGGGCCGGCCGGCGCAGGAAGTCGATCGGCGACAGCAGCACGCAGGCGGCGCCGTGCAGGACGTTCTGGAGGACGCCGCCGATCAGCCCCAGGTCGTGGTAGGTCGGCAGCCAGCTGACGCCGGCGCCCGGCCCGCTGTGCTCGCAGGCGGCGTTGATGAGCCGGCCGTTGTGCATCAGGTTCTGGTGGGTCACCATGACGCCTTTCGGGTCGCCGGTGGCCCCCGAGGTGTACTGGAGCAGCGCCAGGTCGCCCGGGGCGTTCGCCCGCGGGCGCCAGCTCCGCGCCCGGCCGGCGTCGAGGTCGTCGGTGACGAGGCAGGCGCACCCGGCGAGGGCGGGGACGTGGCGTAGGCCCCCGGTGAGGAACGGGGCGAGTACCCCGCCGGTGAGCAACGCCCGGGGCCGGCAGTCGGCGGCGACGTTGGCCACCGGCTGCCACCCCTGGCCGAGCGGGTCGAACCGCGGCGGGTACACCGGGACGGGCACGACCCCGGCGTACAGGCAGCCGAAGAAGGCGCCGAGGAACTCCAGCCCCGGGGCGTACAGAAGCAGACTCCGGTCGCCCGGCCCGGCGACGTCCGCCAGGGCCGCCGCCACCGCCCGGGCCTGCCGGTCCAGCTCGGCGTAGCTGAGGCGCGGCCCCTCCTCGCCGTCGATGAGGAAGCTGAAGGCCCGCGCGTCGGGGGACTGCTCGGCCCGCGCCTGCAAGACCTCGGCCATCGAGCCGGCAAACAGGACCGGGTCGGTTGTGGACACCGTGGAGGCCTCCGTCACGAGGCGGCCCTACTTAGCCTGGGCGGGTTGCAGAGCCGCCGCGTCCAGGTCGAGCCGGTAGAGCACCTGGTTGTAGTCGTAGCGAGGCGTCTTGTATGGGTTCCCCGAGAAGTCGCTGGTGTACGTCCCCTCGAAGTGGACCTCGCGGCCCCCCTTGCGGTCGAGGAACGGGTGGTGGCAGACGTTGTAGAACGTCTGCTTGTCGTGCGTCACGACCTTCACCGCCCTCTCGAACGGCCCGGTCGGCTGCCGCGACTCACTGTACCACACCTCGCCGAGGAACGACGCCTTGCCGCCGAGCTGCCCGGCGAGCAGCACCCAGCGCTTGCGGTGCTCGTTCCAGCGCGCCGTCCCGTTGTGGAGGAGGACCCGCTCGGCGGGGTCGGCCGCGTTCGCGGGGTGGAACCGGGCGTGCGCCGGCTTGAGCTTGCCCGCCTGCACCCACTCGGACTCCGCCCGCGAGCCTGTCGGAGGCAGGGCTGACTGCCACCGCCAAACGGGCTTCCCCTCCGCGTCCAGTTTGGGCGGGGAGCCCTTCTCCTTGCCCTCGGCGCAGGTGAACGCCTCGTACCGGCTCGGGTCGAGGACGTCGGCGAGGGTCGCGGGCACGCGGACGTTCGGGGTCGGGTTGGCCGACAGCAGCCACCTCTTCCCCCCCTCCTCGTGGACGACGGGGTGGCCGTGCGGGAACCGCCACTTCTCCCCCAGCGGCAGCTCCTTGGCCGGCACGAACGCGCCCTGGCCGTCGTCGAACACCGCGATGCCGTGTTCCAGCTCGTCGGCCAGCCCCTTGCGGCGGGAGTAGTGGGCGACCAGCCGGTCCGCCCCCTTCTCGTCGGGCAGGACGCAGACGCCGTCGATCCAGATGACCCCGGCGGGCCGCTCCGCCACCGGGATCATCGCCCGGGCGAACCCGTCCTTGCCGACGAAGTAGTCGAACGCGAAGCCGTCCGCCGGGTCGAACCCGGCCCCGGGCAGTGGCGTCCTCGCCCCGGCCGTGCGGAACAGCCCCAGCGGGTAGCTCATGCGGTTGGTGTCGCCCCAGAACCAGTACAGCTCCCCCCGGTACGGGACCGCCTGGACCGAGTCCTGGCCGGAGACTAGGCCGGGGTGTGGGGGGGCGGGCAGCGGCGGCTTGTGGCCGAGCAGCAGCGTGTCGCGGTAGCGCCCCTCGCCGGTGAGCCGGCACAGCCGGTCGGCGACGTTGCGGCGGGAGACCTTGATCTCCGCCACCCGCCCGACCTGGGGGGTGACCCGGACGCCGGCGAAGCCGAACCCGTCCTTCTTGACCTCGTAGCCGTGGCTGCGGACGCCGAAGTACAACTGCCGACCGACCAGGCCCGGCTCGCGGAAGGCGACCCGGCCGGCGTTGTCGGTGACGAACCGGACGTTGTTGACCGTCTCCAGCTCGACCAGCGGCACGCCGCGCCCGGTCGCGGCATCGACCACCCGGATCTCCGCGTAGCCCTCCCGCAGCGGTGGTTCGCCGTCGCCCTTGTCGGGCCGGGGTGTGAGGACGGCGCGCACCGGCAGCATCTCGTCGGGCCGACCTTCCCCCTTCCCTTCCGCCGGCGCCTGCCTGCGGATGGAGAAGACGTACCGCTGAGGCCGGGCGACGGTTCGCTGCATCTCGACGATGCGCCCGTCGAGGTCGGCGGCCTGCTTGCCCAGCTGGGCGGCACCCGGGCTGCCCGGGAGGTCCAGCCGCGCGTGAACGTCCGCCTGACCGACCTCGTGCCGGGCGTCGGTCAGCGACTTGAGGACGTTGGCCTGGGCGGCCCACGGCCCGCCCGGCTGCCACGGGTCGGCGGTGGCGAAGGCGAGGTTGACCCCCGCCGCCAGCTGGGCGGCGGTGTACACGCCCAGGCCCTTGCCCCCTGCGGACACGTCGTACTTGCCGTCCGCCAGGCCGGTCACCTTGAGCAGGTAGCGGTTAAGCCCGTCGTGCACCGGGACGTAGCGGTAGTGCAGAGGGTAGAACAGCCCGTAGTTAAACGGCAGCCCCCCGTCCAGCCGGGTGAACTCCAGCCCCTCTTTCGTCACCCCCAGGCCGGTCACCTTGCAGCCGTCCGCCCGGGTTAACTTCGCGCCTGCGGCGTCGATCTCGACGGAGGAGACGTCGGCCGGCGCCCCCAGCCCCTTCAGGATGGCGAAGGCCATCGCCAGCTGGCCCAGGTCGTTCAGGTGCACGCCGTCCGCGACGTGAAGGGAGTCGTGCTTCGACCTGTCCGGCTGCCCCTTGTTCGCCGCCTGGATCTTCCTCTGGGCCTCCCGCATCGACCGCTGCACGTCGATCGACTTCCCGCCGAGGGAGCGCGACAGGGCCATCCCCTCGTCGCACATCTTCTGTAAGAACCCGCCCTCCGCCTTCGTGGGGTCCTCCCCCGTGGCCGCCGCCGAGCAGATGAACACCCGGACGCCGCGCTTCCGGCACGCCTCCGCGATGCCGCGGACCCCGTCGAGGTAGGCCTTCTTGTGGGCCTCGTCCGCCCGCGTCCCCCAGCCGATGTCGTTGACCCCGTAGGCCACCGTCAGCACGGTCGGCTTGTGGGCGAAGACGTCCGCCTCCAGGCGCTTGAGCCCGCCGGCGGCCGTGTCGCCGCCGCGGCCGGCGTTCACGAACCGGACCTTGCGGTCGGGGAACCGCAGGAGCGTGTAGTTCTCGATGAGCTTCCCGTAGGTCCGGGCGGCGGTGATGCTGTCGCCCAGGAACACGACCGTGTCGCCGTCCTGGAGGGCGAAGTCCTTGGCCTCGGCGGCCGCGCCCGGGCCGGCGAAAAGAGCCGCGGTGAGAAGGAGAGGCGGCATGCTCATCGGAGACCTCATCGGGTGACATCGGGATCGGGTTGGGTGCGCCCTGGCGGCCGCGCGATCGCGGGTTGATTTTATGGCGTGGGGCCAGGCGGTTCCACCCTGTCCGGGTCCGACAATGGGCGGCTGTAGACTAGCGAAATGCCTGGCCCCTATGATACAGTCACCGGCGTTGATGGCTCGCGCCTTGGCACGATGAACCGTTCACCCGACGGGGGAGGGCCGAATTCGCATGTCCCCAAATGCCACTCGGGCCTACTCGTCTCGCCAGGTCCTGGCCGGTCTCATCGCCTGGCTTCTTGCCGGGCCCGGCGTCGCGCCGGCCGCCGCTCCGCCCGCCGCCGAGCCGCCCGCCGGGGGCGACGCCAAGGCCATCGCGTTCTTCGAGTCCAGGATCCGGCCGGTCCTGGTCGAGAACTGCTACCGGTGTCACTCGGCCAAGGCGGGCAAGTCGGCCGGGGGGTTGTTGCTCGACACCCGGAAGGGGATTCGTGCCGGCGGCGACCGCGGCCCGGCCGTCGTGCCCGGCGACCCCATGGCGAGCTTGCTGCTGACCGCCGTCTCCCACACCGACGCCGACCTCAAGATGCCGCCCAAGAAAGGGCGGCTGCCGGACGCCGTCCTCAAGGACATCCGGACGTGGATCCAGAGCGGCGCCGCCGACCCCCGCGGGGACAAGGCGACGGTCGCGGCCGGCCCGCCGGTGGACCTCGAGGCGGGCCGCAAGTTCTGGGCCTTCCGCAAGCCGGTCGCGCCGGCCCCCCCGGCGACCAGGAACCCCGGCTGGGCCAGGCGTGACCTCGACGCCTTCATCCTCGCCAGGCTCGAAGCGGCCGGGCTCGCCCCGTCGCGGGACGCCGAGCCCGCCACCCTGCTACGGCGGCTGCACTTCGACCTCGTCGGCCTGCCTCCCTCGCCTGAAGTGATTCAGGATTTCCTCGGTCGGGTCGCGGCGAAGGGGCTGGATCGGGCGCTGGAGGCGGAGGTCGATTCCTTGCTCGCCTCGAAGCACTTCGGCGAGCGCTGGGGGCGGCACTGGCTCGACGTGGCGCGGTTCGCGGAGTCCAGCGGCAAGGAGGCGAACATCTCGTTCCCGTACGCCTGGCGGTACCGGGATTACGTCCTCGACGCGGTCAACGCCGACGTCCCCTTCGACCGCTTCCTCCAGGAGCAGATCGCCGGCGACCTGCTGCCCGCCGGCGACGACGCCGAGCGCGCCCGGCTGCTGATCGCGACCGGCTTCCTGGCGGTGGGGCCGAAGAACCTCGACGAGGGCAACGCCAGGCAGTTCGCCGCCGACCTCATCGACGAGCAGATCGACGCGCTGACCCGCGCCGTGATGGCCAACTCGGTGGCCTGCGCCCGCTGCCACGACCACAAGTTCGACCCGTTCGCGATGCAGGACTACTACGCCCTGGCCGGCGTCCTCGCCAGCACGAAGACCTACTTCGGCACGTTCGTCTCGCCGGCCAACCGGGTCGGCGGCGACCCGCTGGTGCTGCCGCGCGGCGCCGGCGCGGCGGTCCTCCACCCCTCGATCAAGCCCGAGCAGGTCGCCAAGCTGAAGGCCGACCTGGCGGCGCTCAAGGCCGAGAAGCCGAAGACGCTGACCGACGCGCTGCGGATCTTCTGGCGGTCGGGCGGCATCAAGGGGCAGCTGGACAAGGTGGACGAGTCGGGCCAGGCGCTGCCGCTGGCGATGGGCGTGCAGGAGCGCGGGAAGCCGCTCGACGCCCCGCTGCTGGAGCGCGGCGAGGTCGGCAAGCCCGGCCCGGCCGTCCCCCGCGCCTTCCCGCGGGTCATCGCCCTCGAGGGCGCGGCGAAGCCCCCGCCCGGCCAGAGCGGCCGGCTCGAGCTGGCCCGCTGGCTGACGCACCCCGACCACCCGCTGACGGCCCGGGTGATGGCCAACCGGGTCTGGCGCCACCTGTTCGGCGCGGGGATCGTCCGCACGACGGACAACTTCGGCTTCAGCGGCGACCGGCCCAGCCACCCCGAGCTGCTCGACCACCTGGCGCTGCGCCTCACCGCCGGCGGCTGGTCGGTGAAGAAGCTCGTCCGGGAGGTCGTCCTGTCCCGGGCCTATCGCCAGGCGTCCACCTTTGACAGGGATGCCTTTCGCGCCGACCCCTACAAAAGGCTCATTTGGCTGGCCGCCAAGCGGCGGCTCGACGCCGAGTCCATCCGCGACGCCATGCTCGTCGCCTCCGGCGAACTCGACCCCGGCCGGCCGGCCGGCTCGCTGGTGGCGCGGCAGATCGGCGACCGGCCGATCTCGCTGATCGGCCTGGACTCCAGGATCCCGACCGACCTCGACGGGTCGCGGCATCGCTCGGTGTACCTGCCCGTGCTGCGCGACCGGCTGCCCGACGTCCTCGACCTGTTCGACTTCGCCGAGCCGAGCCTGGTTACCGGCGACCGCGAGACGACGAACGTCCCCGTCCAGGCCCTGTACCTGATGAACAGCAGTTCGTGCTGCCCGGGGCAAGGGGCCTGGCCGACTGGGTAAGCGCGAGAAGCCGACGGCGACGAGGCCTGCTTCGCCCGCGCCTTCCAGCTGTGCTTCGGCCGCGGACCGGACGCCGGCGAGTTCGGCCTGGTCGCCGCGTTCCTGGAGCCGCGGCAAGAAGCTCGCCGGGGACGACGACAAGCTCCGCCGACGCCTCCTGGCCAACTGCTGCCAAGCGCTGCTGTCGGCCGCCGAATTCCGCAACCTCGATTAGTGGGGCCTACTCATGAGCACTCGGGGCACCTTCGTCTCGGCGGCGGCAGGGCGTCGAAGTCGGTCGCGTCGGGTTCGGCTACCTGGCCTTCGCGGGCCTGGCCCACGAGGCAGGCGCGCGGGGCGGGAGGGGCAGCCAAGGCCGAAGCCGACGCACTTCCCGGCGCGGGCGAAGCGGGTCGTCTTCCTGTGCATGAACGGCGGGCCGTCGCACGTCGATCTGTTCGACTACAAGCCCGAGTTGAACAGGCGGTCGGGCGAGTCGTCGCCCGTCGGCGGGGGCAAGCTGCTCGGCTCCCCCTTCAAGTTCGCCCAGCACGGCAAGGCGGGCCTCTGGGTCTCGGAGGTCTTCCCCGAGTTGGCCAAGCACGCGGACGACCTGTGCGTCGTCCACAGCATGCGCACCGACCTGCCGAACCACTCGCAGGCGTTCTTGCAGATGCACACGGGCAGCTTCCAGTTCGTGCGCCCGTCCGTCGGCGCCTGGACGCTCTACGGCCTGGGCAGCGAGAACGCCAACTCCGCTCCGGCTTCGTCACGCTGAACCCCCCGTCGGACAACGGCAGCGCGGAACTACGGCAAGCGCCTTCCTCCCGGCCATCTCGCCAGGGCACCCGGATCGGCGGCAACCAGATCCCTGGGTTCTACGCCAAGCTCTTGGGCAAGGACGAGGAGCCGGGGCCGCCGCTGAAGAACGTCGAGAACCACGACGTCCCTCGCGACCTCCAGCGGGCCCAGCTCGACCTGGTGCGCGACCCCAACCGGCACAAGCTCAGCCGGGACGGCCACCACCCCGAGATCGAGGGCGCGATCGCGTCGTTCGAGCTCTGGGCTTCCGCATGCAGGGCGAGGTCCCCAGGGTGTCGACATGAAGTCCGAGCCGGAGTCGGTCCTCAAGCTGTACGGCGTCGGGCGCGGGCCTTCCGACTGACCGGTTTGGCCGGCAGTGCGTCATGGCCCGCCGGCTGATCGAGGCCGGGGTGCGGTTCGTCGAGGTGACCGCACCGACCGGGTGGGACCACCACTTCTTCCTCAAGGATCGAACCTGAGAAAGAGCAAGTGACCGGGCGCACCGACCAGCCTGCGGGCGGGGCTGCTGACCGACCTGAAGCAGCCGCGGGGCTGCTGACATACGTCGGTCGTCCAAGTGGCGAGTTCGGCCGCACCCCGTACGCACAGAGCATCCACGGCCGCGACCACAACAACAAGGGCTACACCATCTGGATGGCCGGCGGCGGGGACAAGGGCGGGCTGGCCTACGGGAAGACCGACGAGTTCGGCTACCAGGCCGTCGAGAGCCCGGTGCACATCCACGACTGGCACGGCACCGTCCTTCACCTGCTCGGGCTTGACC
Source organism: Gemmataceae bacterium (assembly GCA_046350195.1). GTDB lineage: Bacteria > Planctomycetota > Planctomycetia > Gemmatales > Gemmataceae > CALDUY01. The sequence goes on along the minus strand of JAXMAW010000020.1, from coordinate 59,976 downwards.
ACAGCCGCTTGACGTTCAACTACGGCGGCCGCGACTTCCGGCTGACGGACGTGTACGGCGACGTCGTCAAGGGCATCCTCGGGTGACCCGACGGGGGTGCGGCCCCGTCGGGCAACCCCTTCTACCCTTGCGCGGAGAACCGCGGCGTCGGCGTGCGGTGGATCGTCGCCCGGGCCTGCGCCTGGAGCGTGGCGACCTCCTTCTGCAACGCCACCACCGCCGCCGGCGTGTCGGCCACTTCGAGGCTCCAGCGGCAGTCCCACGCCCTGCCCGGCGGCAGCTCTGGGAACGCGCCGCTGCTGCGCTCGAAGCCGCGGAAGGTAGTTCGTCGCCGGCTCCAGGCCGGTGACGTAGCCCTCCTCGTGCCTGCGTGCACTTCCAGACCGTGAGCAGGGCGTGCTCGCGCGCCGGGAAGCGCAGGCAGACCGCCTTGTCGGCCGCCGCGCTCGTCAGCAGCGCCAGCGTCATACCGCGGGCGTCGGCGATCAGGTCATAGACGTAGACCTGCTCGGCGAAGCCCGGCGTCGGCGGGCCGTAGGTTTCGTGCGTGTCGATCCGGCGGGAGCCGCGGCGTCAGCGGGGCCGCCTCGCGGATCGGGGCCAGCACCCGGCTGCCGGCTTCGAGGAACGGCGGGCCGAACTGGGTGTGGTACAGCATCTGCAACTCGGCGGGGCGGGCGCCGCGGTTGGTGACGCGGTCGTGGACCACCACGCGGTTCGAGCCGGGGATGGTGGTGTAGGTCGTCGTCAGCTTGAGTTGAGGGAAGAACAGCGCGGCCTCATCGACCTCGCCCTTGACCGATGCCCCTCGTAGGGTGGGTCGAGGCTGACAGACACCTTCCACGGGCGCCGGCCGGCAGGTTGGCGATGCGGCCGTGCAGCGTCAGCGGGGTGCCGACGTCGTCGCCGGGCGGCCGTTGGACGACAGGCTGCAGCGGCACATCCACTCGTCGAAGCCCGCCAGCCAGCCCAGCCCGCCGCGGTCGGCCGTTGACGTACTTGGGGTGACCGCCCCTCGATCGGGGAAGGCCAGCCTAGGGCAGCCCGCGGTAGTCGTCGTTGCGCCCCATGCCGCGGGCTTGCAGCATCGAGAAGGACAGCGCCGTTGTGGACCTCGATCAGGTCGATGCCGCCGCGCAGCCCGCCGCGGAGGGTGCGCTTGCGGAGTGACCAGTCGTGCGGGGCTTGGTGGGCGATGGCAGCGAGTCGTTGCTGGCGGAGAAGCTGTCCAGCCAGACGTCGCCGTGGGCGTCGGTCAGGATCCAGGTCTTGTGTCGGGTCATGGCTCAGACCACCCCCGCCTCGGCCGCCTCGGCCCGGCTCCGCTCGAACCGCTTGCTGATGAAGACGAACAGCACCGCCGCCACCACTACGACCAGGGCCGTGATGCCGAAGAACTGGCCCGGCAGCAGCGGGCCGCGCTTCGCCGCCTCGTCGGAGAGCGAGCCGCCGTACTGCGGCGTCCAGGCCATGTTAAGCCAGTTGCCCAGGGTGTTCGTCAGCAGGAAGCAGGCGGTGACGAACCCCTTCATGCTCTTGGGCGCGGCCGTGTAGGCCAGCTCCAGCATGGTCCCGTACAGCAACACCTCCCCCAGGGTCAGGATGATGTAGGCGAGGCTCGGCCAGAGGACCGACACCTTGGCCGTTGAGACCTCGATGAGCTTGTTTCCTTGCATCACCTGCTCCGTCTGTCCCTGCACCAGGAAGCCAGCCAGCGCCATGATGCCGATGCTCAACGCCGTGAGCAGGAAGCCGGCCAGCACCTTGCGCATCGGCGTGAAGACCTTGATCTGCGGGTCAAGCCGGGTGAAAACGTAGGCAAACGTCGGCACCGAGAGGATCACGAACAGGGCGTTGAGGAACTGCAGCTGGTCGGGGGCGACCGTGAAGTCGGTGAAGGGGACCTTCAGGTCCACGTAGTCGGAGATGAACCCGACCCAGAGCGTGTCGATGTGCTCGTAGCCGAACCAGAACAGGACCACCAGGCCGAAGATGCCGAAGAGGTTGACGAGCGTCTTCCACCGCAAGTGTTTCTCCTCGGGGGTGAGGGCTTTTCGCTCCGGCCTCTTGTGGGCGTAATACGGCTTGCCCAGGGCGAAGATGACCAGCGACGCGACCATCAGCCAAGCCGGCACGGCGAAGGCCACGCCGAACGCTTCTTTCAGCAGGTCGTTCGGCACGATCGGCAGGATGTCCTTGCCCTCTTTGAGCATCGACTCGGCCTGGAGGCGCAGGTCCGGGGAGAGGTGGCTCAGGATGTAGTTGTTGCGAACCATCGGCAACGCGAACATCGAGATGAGCGCCCCGACGTTGATCGAGAAGTAGAACCACAAAAACGCGCTACTCCGCAGCGTCTCCTGGCCGGGCCGCTTCTCGTCGTACGTCTCGCCCATCATGGTGGAGATGTTTGGCTTGATGACGCCGCTGCCACCGGCCAGCAGGGCCAGGGCGACGAACATGGCGAACTCGTTGGGGATGCCGAGGATGAAGTGGCCGGCGACGTAGGGGACGGCGAAGCCGACGATCGTCCAGTAGCGGCCGAGCCAGCGGTCGGCGATGTAGCCGCCCAAGAGCGGCAGCAGGTAGCAGGCCGACTTGAACCCCGAGTAGGCGGGGCCGGCGACGCTGGTGGACATCAACAGGGCCTTGGTCATGTACAGGAACAGGATGGCCCGCATGCCGTAGTAGGAGCTACGCTCGGCCAGTTCGCCCCAGAAGATGAACCACAGTGCCGGCGGGTGACCGGTCGGCGTGGGGGTCGCGGGGGGCGTAGGGGTGGCCGGCGGGGCGGATTCCAGGGTGCTCATCGCTATCGGACTCCCGGTCGGGAATAAGGGTCAACCCTGCGCGTAGCTCTTGGGGTTGTAGAACGCCGCCCGCACGCCGAACAGCACCGCCGCGAGCCCGCTGAGGATCGCGAACACCCAGAAGAACGTCGCCTGCGGGCTCAGGCCGGAGGCGACGTTCTCGCCGAACCAGGCGGTCATCGGCTTCTCGACGCCGGCGAGGAACGCCACCAGGACGTTGCCCAGCGCCACGGTCAAAAGCCAGAAGCCCATCACGGTGGACTTCATCCGCCTGGGCGCCTGCGTGTAGGCGAACTCCAGCCCGGTGATCGACACCATCACCTCGCCGATCGTCAGGAGCACGTACTGGATCGCCTGCCAGCCGATCCACACGCTGTTCCTCTCCCCGGCGTCGATGGCCTGCTGAAGCATCGCCGTCGCCACGAACGACGACGCGGTGATGAACATGCCGACGGTGAGGCGTCGCAGCGGCGTCGTCTTCATGCCGGCCCGCTCGAACAGGCCGTACACCACGTTCATCATCGGGATGAACAGCATGACCATGAACGGGTTCATCGCCGAGGTCTGGCTGGCCTGGAGGGTGAAGTTGCCGATGCCCAGGAACGAGTCGAGGTCGGCCCACAGGCGGAGGTCCATCTGCCCCGCCTGGGTGATCCACGTCGAGGAGTGCTGGTCGAACAGTGCCCAGAAGACGCTGACCAGCAGGAAGACGCTGATGATCTTGAACACGGCGACCGGCCCCTCGGTGGCCTCCTCGCCGAACCGCTCGACGCCGGGCCGCCAGAACCAGCTCTTCGACAGCGGACCCGCCGAGTCGGCCCGGGGCGTCGCCTCCGGGGCGCCGAGGCCGAGGTGGCGCCTCAGGGTGTACAGCGTGATCGCCAGGAAGCCGTCGTCGGGGGCCAGCCGCTGGCGGATCACGAACAGGGCCAGCCCGGCCGCGAAGAACGCCAGCGAAATGGCGCCCAGGGCCGGCCAGGCGTACTCGGCGTGGCCGGCCTCCGTCAGCGGCTTGGCGACCAACTCGCGGGTGAAGAACAGGTGGCCGGCGGTCAGGAACAGCATCGTCGAGCAGCAGGCGTCCAGCAGGCCGATCTTGCCGCCCGGCCTCGGCGGGACGTGGACGAACTTCTTGCGGCCCATCCAGAAGAACAGCGTGGCCAGGAACATCAGCACGCCCGGCAGGCCGAACGCGATGCTCGTGCCCAGCCGCTGGTCGTCGATCCCGTCAAACGTGCCGGGGAACAGGCGCTTCACCCACGCCCCGGAGTAGGCCTTGAGGACCGGGATCAGCAGCGTGGCGAAGAACGAGCCGAAGTTCACGCTGAAGTAGAAGACCTGGTAGATGACGCCGATGCGGTCGAGGTTCTTCCGGCCGAACTGGTCGCCGACGTTGGCCGAGATGCACGGCTTGATGCCGCCGGCGCCGACGGCGATGAGGGCCAGGCCGAGGTACATGCCCCAGACCTGGTTCTCGTACATCGACAGGACCGCGTGGCCGGCGCAGTAGAACAGAGACAGGTAGAAGATAGTCCTGTACTTGCCGGCCCAGCGGTCGGCGACGAGCGCGCCGATCATCGGCAGGGCGTAGGTGCCGGCCATGAACAGGTGGAACGTCTGCGTGGCGAACTGCCGCGCCTCCTGCTGCGACTGAACGTAGGCCTGGAGCGCGAACAGGGCGGTCAGGTGGACCTGCAAGATCGCCCGCATGCCGTAGAAGCTGAACCGCTCGCACACCTCGTTGGCGACGATGTAGGGCACCCCAGGAGGCCAGCCGGTGTTCTCGTGGTCCGGCGCGGTGCGGTAGCCGTCTGCCGGCGGGGCGGCCGGCGCGACAGGGGGCTGGTGGGCTTCCTGTTGCCGGCCGGAGGCGGTGGGGGTGGACATCTTCGGTCGCCCTTCAACTGGGGTGGTTCACGTCTTCCGCCGCAGGCTCACGCGCAGGGGCCGCTTCGCCGCCACCACCTCCCAGGGTTTGGAGGCGGCGAACGCCCCGAAGCGCTCGTCGGCGGCCTTGGGATCGACGTCCTTCGCGTGCGGGTGCAGGCCGTAGCGCAGAGAACGGCCGGGGTAGCGCGACGCGAAGTGCCAGCGCAGGCGTTTGGGGCCGGCGGCCTGGAACGACAGCTGGTCGTCCGGCAGCGGCACGGCCTGGACGCGCGGCGCGGGATAGGGCATGGGTCGTCGCGACTCAGTTAGACTGGCGAAGTTTCGACGATTGTAGCGACGACAAGGGGCCGGTCAAAGCAGAATGTTCAGCCCGGTCAACGCTTCGCGGATTTCTTCCGATCCTTGAGCCTCTGCTGGAGCCAGGCCGCGTCCTCGGCAGCCAGCGGCGTCATCAGCGGCTTGGTGTAATCGATGCTCTGGTCATAGCGCGACACCTCGTAAATCCGGTCGATCAGCGGCTGAAGGTCGAGGGGGACTGGCGCGTCCGGCTTAGCCAGCGGTACGAGGATCGGGGGCAGCGGCTCCCGGAAATACCCCTTCCAGACCTTGCACGACTGCGGGCTGCGCGCCCGGGCGACCATGAGGACGTATGGGCTGACCGGCCAGGGGTCGAGCATCGGCATGCGCGTCCCGCCGCGGAGCAGGTCAAGCTCTACCAGGTGGACGTCACCCAGCATGTGGCTCTGACGCTTGCGCAGGTACTGCTCCCAGCCGGTGGTCCCGGGCCGCTTGTTCGACGGCGACAGCACCTCGATGCTGGTCACCAACCGCCGCCCCGGGTCGGCCTCGTAGATCTCGATAAAGTTTTCGCGGTGCTCCTCCTCGATGAACGCGCGCAGCGTGACCGGCTCGACGGAGGCGGCGGGCTCGGCGACGGCGACACCGCCCCCTTTCGGGGACTTCTTGCCGCCTCGCTTCGTGCTGACGCTGACGTCGGGCTCAAAAGGATGACTCGCCTTCTCGTCGGTTTCGACGAGGACTAGGTAGGCGCGCTCGGCGGCGCGGACGAGGTAGCGTGTCGGGGCGGCGCGGGCCAGGGCCATTTTGATTTCATGGATCAAGGAGCTGTGGAAATCCCCCCACAGGCCACACTCCTCGATGTAAGGGTCCATGCCGGGGAACGGTGACGTCATGCGGAACCCCTCCGAAGGCCGCGCCATTCTACCAGGATGCATCCTGCGCAGGCGACGCTACAATCAGAGAAGACCATGGAGCCCCCGTCATGTCGATCGAATCCGAAGCCGACCTGCTCGGCCTGCGCGCCGTCGGTGCCGTCGTCGCCGAGGCGCTGGAGGCTATGCGCCGCCGTGTCGCCCCCGGCGTGACGACGTTGGAACTCGACGCCGCCGCCGAGGCGGTGTTGCGCCGCCACGGGGCGGGGGCGACGCCGCAGCGGGTCTACGGCTTCCCCGGCTGGTCATGCGTCAGCGTCAACAGCGAGGCGGTCCACGGCATCCCCGGCAAGCGGATGTTGCGCGACGGCGACGTGGTCAAGCTCGACGTCACCGCCGACCTCGCAGGCTTTGTCGCCGACGCCGCCCGTACGGTGGTCGTTGGCCTGAACGAGATCGGGGCGCGGCTGGCGGCGTGCGCCCGGGCCGCGTTCGAGCAGGCGCTGTTGTCGGCGCGGGCCGGCAACCGGACGCGCGACATCGGCCGGGCCGTCGAGCGCGAGGTGCACCGGCACGGCTTCGCGGTGCTGCCGGACCTGGCCGGGCACGGCGTCGGCCGGTCGGTGCATGAGCCGCCGTGCGTGCCCAACTACGACGAGCCGCGCGCCCGCGACGTGCTGGTGCGCGGCATGGTGCTTACGATCGAGCCGATCATCGCCGCCCGCCGCTCCAGGGTGTACGAGGCCCGCGACGGCTGGACGATCGGCACGGCCAATGGCAGCCTGACGGCGCACCACGAGGAGACAATCGTCATCACCGACGGCCTTCCGATCGTGCTGACGGCGGCGTGAGAAAAAGCGCCGCCGGCCGAAAGCGGAGAGCCCCGGCCGGCGGTCACGAGTCAGAGGTGATCGCGGACGTTAGCGCGCCGCCCGCCGGGCGTCGAGTGCCCGCCGCAGGGTCGCCCGCGGCTCGCCCTGGACGCGCTCCAGGGCCTGGCTGATCGCGCCCTGCGACGGCAGGCCGCGCAGTTGCAGGTCGGCCCCCTGCCGGGCCGACTCCTCGGCTTTCTTCGCCTGGCCCAACGCCGCCTCGGTCAGCGAGCGGAAGTACCAGAAGCGGGCGTCCTGGTCTTGCAGCTGCGTCGCCGCCTCGAACAGTGGCAGCGCCTCGGCGTGCTGGCCGTCCCAGTACAGCCGGTAGCCCTTCCAGAACATCGGCTCCGCGTCCTTCGCGGCCAGCCCGCGCAGGTCGATCGCCCCGGAGCCGCGGCGCACCTTCGCCCCGACTTCCGCCTCGCGCGCCGGCCCCGCCGCCCGGCCGGACCGCGACGTCAGTTGGGTCAGCCCGTCCCCCTCGGTCGCCTTCTCGTCGGCGGGCGGCATCGTCGTCGGCGGCAGGCTCGGCCCGTTGGCCGGCGCCATGGAGCCCGGCAGGTTGTCGGCCGGGCCCGACCAGCCCCCAGCGAAGCCGCCCGCGCCGCCCCAGGCGGGCTCGCCGCCGGGTACCATCATCAGCACCGGGAGCGTCTCGCCGAAACAGCCGGTGCCGATGCCCGGGATCAGCACGTTGTACCTCTCCCCGGAGGAGCCCCCGTACCAGGGGCCGTGAGCCGGCGCACCGGCCGTCAACGAGCCGGCCAGAAGCAAGGAGCCGGCGAGGATTTCCGCCATGTAACCGCGCATCGAGGTTCTCCCAGTCCGTGTCACCGGGAGTCCTTCCCGACGTGGTGTTGTCCGCAAACCCATCTCCGCCGGGACCGATTGTCCGCGCCGGCAAAACCACATTCAACCTCGGGGCAACCCCGCCTCGTCCCGGCGATGGCTCCCGCCGCGTCACGCCCGGCACGCGCGTCCTGATGCGATTTCCGGATGCGGAATGTAGAATGCTGAATGGCGGCAAAGGGAGGCGCACCGGACCGGCCCGGTCGGCCCGAACCCGGCGGCATCCGATTTGCGTTCTCCCGACTTGTTACCGATCGCCCTGTCCACCGGGAGAGGCAGAATGTTCAGCAAAACCGACCGAGTCGTCGAGGCCCTCGCCCGCCTGACCTGTCAGGAGGAACCCCGCCCCACGGACGCCCCGCCCCCGCTCGCGATCGCCGTCAGCCGGTCGGCCGGCTCCGGCGGGTCCGAGGTCGCCCGCGCGGTCGGCGCCCGGCTGGGCTGGCCGGTCTACGACCACGAACTGTTGACGCGCGTCGCCCAGGAGAAGGGGCTGAACCAGGCCCTGCTGGAACGCCTGGATGAGCGCCCCGTCGGCTGGATCGAGGAGCTGATGGACAGCTTCTCCGACGTGCCGACCGCGACCGAGGCCGGCTACGTCCGCGCCCTGGTCGAGGTGATGAACCGCCTCGGCCGGTCGGGCAACTGTGTCATCGTCGGCCGGGGGGCGGCCAAGGCCCTCCCGGTGGAGACGACCCTTCGTGTCCGCATCGTCGCGCCCCGGCAGGCGTGCGTCGCCGCGGTGGCGAAGAAGATGGGGTTGACCCAGGAGCAGGCGGCCCGCTGGGTCGATAAGACCGACCACGAGCGGGCACAGTTCGTCTGGCGGCACTTCCTGGGCGACGTCGCCGACCCGGCGGGCTACGACCTGATCCTGAACTCGGCGCGCTTCGGCCTGGACGAGTGCGCCTCGATCATCGCCGAGGCGGCCCGGGGGAGAACAACTCACCCGACCGGGCAGGGGCGCACCTTCCAGATGGCGTCGGCGTAGCCGGCGATGCTCCGGTCGGAGGAAAACTTTCCGGAGCTGGCGACGTTGAGGATCGCCTTCCGGACCCACTCGTCGGGCTGCCGGTACAGCCCCGCCGCCGCCGCCTGCGCCTTGGCGTAAGCCGTCAGGTCGGCCAGGTGCATGTAGTAATCGCCCTTGGTCAACAGCACGTCGCGGATCGGCCCGAAGACGCCGCGCTCCTGCGGGCTGAAGTGGTCGTGGAAGATCAGGTCCAGCGCGGCGTGCGTCTCCGGCTCGTTGTGGTAGTGCCACCACGGGCTGTAGAAGCCGCGGCCGTCCTGCACCTGCTGGGCGGTCAGGCCGAACAGGAAGAAGTTCTCCTCGCCGGCCTCGCGGGCCATCTCGATCGTCGCCCCGTCCCGGGTGCCGATCGTCAGAGCGCCGTTCATCATGAACTTCATGTTGCCGGTGCCCGACGCCTCGTAGCCGGCCGTCGAGATCTGCTCCGACAGGTCGGCGGCGGGGATGAGCCGCTCGGCCACCGTGACGGAGTAGTTCGGCAGGAACACCACCTTGAGCCGGCCGCGCACCACCGAGTCGTGGTCGATGATGGCGGCGACGTTGTTGATGAGCTTGATGATCAGCTTGGCAAGCGTGTACGCCGGGGCCGCCTTGCCGGAGAAGAAGACGGTGCGAGGCGTCATCTCCAGCGACGGGTTGTGTCGCAGCCGGTTGTAGAGGACGACGACGTGCAGCACGTTCAACAGCTGCCGCTTGTACTCGTGGATGCGCTTGATCTGGCAGTCGAAGACGGTGTCGGGATCAACCTCCGGGCCGCCCTGGCCGCGCAGCCAATCGACGAATCGCAGCTTCGCCTCGCGCTTGGCGGCGCGGAACTTCTCGCGGAAGCCGGCGTCGCCGGCGAGCGGCTTCAGCCTCGACAGCTGGTCCAGGTCCGACACCCAGCCGGGGCCGATGGCCTCGTTAAGGAGGCCCGACTGCCAGGGGTTGGCCATCAGCAGCCAGCGGCGCGGCGTCACGCCGTTGGTCTGGTTGCCGAACCGCTCGGGGAACATCTCGGCGAAGTCCTTCAGCGTGCGGCTGCGCAGCAGGTCCGAGTGGATCTCGGCGACGCCGTTGATCGAGTGCGTGCCGACCGCGGCGAGGTGCGCCATCCGCACCTGTTTCACGGGGGATTCCTCGATGAGGCTCATGCGCTGGACGCGGTTGTTGTCGCCGGGGTAGCGGCGGCGGACGTCGTCGAGGAAGCGGCGGTTGACCTCGTAGATGATCTCCAGCTGGCGCGGCAGGAACCACTCGAACAGCCGCACCGGCCACTTCTCCAGGGCCTCGGGCAGCAGGGTGTGGTTGGTGTACGCCAGGGTCCGCGTCGTCAGGCTCCACGCCTCCTCCCAGCCGAGCCGGCCGTGGTCGAGCAGCAGCCGCATCAACTCGGCGACGGCGATGGCGGGGTGGGTGTCGTTGAGCTGGATGGCGACCTTGTCCGGCAGCGCCCGCCAGTCGCTGTTCGACTTGCGGAAGCGGGCGACGATGTCGGCCAGCGAGCAGGCGACGAGGAAGTACTCCTGGACCAGGCGCAGGCCCTTGCCGGTGCGCGTCGAGTCGTCGGGGTAGAGCACCCGGGTCAGCGCCTCGGCGGCGACGCGGTTGTGGACGGCGCCGAAGAAGTCGCCGCTGTTGAACTCGTTGAGGTCGAAGAACTCGGGGCTGGAGGCGCCCCACAGGCGCAGCGTGTTGATCGTCCTGCCGCCGTAGCCGACGACGGGGCGGTCGTACGGCACGCCGAGGACCGAGGTCGGTTGGTTGATGCGGACCTTCATGTCGCCGTCGAGGATCTGCACCGACGAGCCGAGGCGGACCTCGGCCTTGTCGCTCGGCCGGACGACTTCCCACGGGTCGGGGTGGCGCAGCCAGCTGTCCGGCTCCTCGACCTGCCAGCCGTTCTTCATCTCCTGGCGGAAGATGCCGTACTCGTAGCGGAGGCCGTAGCCGACCGCCGGGATCTGGAGCGTCGCCAGCGAGTCGATGAAGCACGCCGCCAGCCGCCCCAGCCCCCCGTTGCCCAGCCCGGCGTCGGGCTCCATCTCGGCGATCTTGAGCGGGTCGAGCCCCTCCCGCTCGGCGACCTCCTTGACGATGGGGTCGATGAGCAGGTTGGTGATGTTGTTGGTCAGCGACCGGCCGATGAGGAACTCCATCGACAGGTAGTAGACGCGCTTGGGGTTGGCCTCGTAGTGGGCGGAGCGGGTCTTGACCCAGCGCTGGGCCAGCAGGTCACGGACGGCGCTGGCGACCGCCTCGTACTTCTGGCGCGGGTGGGCATCGACCTCGCGGACGATGTGGTCGAAGATGAGGTGGCGCTCGTAGGAGGCGTTCTCGTCGCCCGAGAAGCGCACCGAGCCGCACTCGTAGCGCTTGAGGATCTCGGCAATCGTCGGCATGGTCCGCTCCGGGAGGTCGGCGCGCGTGGGTCTGGGGAGTATTGTCCTGCCCGGCACAGCCGTCGGAAAGGGCAAACGCCTCCCGGGCGGCAAGGTCGGACCGTGCCGGGGTGGGGTTGGATCGAGGATCGGGGGCGGAAGAAAGGACGGGACAGGGGGCGGCTGACGACGGCCGCCCGCTGCCGGTGACTGGCCAACTGGCCCGTGGGTTACCCACCTCTGTCACTCAGAGGGCGCTATAATGCTGTGGAATATGGCCGTCCGTACAGTACAATAGCGAGGGGTGGCTCCCCGGCCGGCAAACGTCAGGCCGCCCGCCGGGAGTACTTCTTACGCTAGACGGAGATCCGCGAAAAGATGCTTTCAATCGACGTCGTTGAACGCTTCACCGCCGCTGCGGGTCGCTAACGCTGGCAAAACGGGGTCGGCTTCGTAGCGGATGAGTCGGGCGGCTCCGTCAGCATAGAGAAAATTCGCGCCGCCGGGGTGCAGGCTCCAGAAGTGAAAAACGTCGCAGTGGTTGTCGAGCCTGCCGCGCGTGAACGAAAAGGGGCCAGCCCCACAGTACTGGTAGCGCGAGTGGACGTTCTTCTCTCGGATTCCGAGGTGGAGATCGGCCGACCCGCTCTTGCCCTGCCCCCAGCCCGCGTACCACCAGCCGAGCTTCCCGTCGGCCCCCGGCGGGCGCTCACCTACCGCGACAGTGTTGGACGCGCCGTCGGTCACGTCGGCCAGGCGGACCCGGGAGTCAAGGTAGAGCACGCCGTCGAGGGAGACGTGGTTGCGGCCGGACACCCCTTGGTATGACGTCAGGCCGACGTTGATGCCGCCCAGGGTCCACGGCTGGGACACCCTCCAGTCAGAGGGGCACGAGAATTGCGGGTTGGCCCGGCCCAGGACCGGCAGGTGAGGCGGGGACACGAAAAACTTCTCGACGGAGAAGGCGTGCAAGGCCTCGCGCCAAAGGGGCTCCTGCTCAAGGTGGGGCAGCAGTCTGGTCATCCAACTCACGTGTGGCAGCGGGTCGTTCCCGTTTCTATAGCTACACCCCGGGGGGAGGAGGTGATGCGTGTCGTGGTAACCGTGTAGGGCGAGTCCCATCTGCTTTAGGTTGTTAACGCACCTGGCTCGGCTGGCCGCCTCGCGCACCTTCTGAACGGTGGGCAGCAGCAAACCCGTTGTCACCGCGATGATGGCGATCACGACAAGCAGTTCGACCAGCGTGAAGCCAGGGCGGGGTGTCGGTCTTGGCATGAGGCCTGCCTCCGTGAAGGGGCTAACTGTGTGCCGCTGCGCCTATACCCCCGACCGCTATCCGCTAGGCCAGTCCCGCCCGTGACTTTCTCATTACGCGCCAGCCGCAATAGAAGGAAAGGGCGGCTAGCCCCACGGCCCCGAACAAAAAGGGGGCGCGGGGCGAGCCGGACAACGACGGATCGGGGATCGGGGCGGGCAGTTCGGCGGGGTCAACGGCCTTGGTGCCGTCCCACACGCGGAGGATCGATCTACCCTTCGTCTCGTCGCCAATCTGCCTGCCGGGTTTCAGCCCAAGTGCCTTGAGGGTGAAGGCCGCGTCACTGATCGCCTGCCCGAACCGGGCGTCCTCGACCTCGATCACCTGCTTCCGGCGGACGTCCCCCTTGACGGAAATCGTCTGGACAACGCTGGCCGGATACCAGAAGGAACCTACGGGATACTGTTTCAGCCGGCAGGCAATCGTCATCGTGATTTGTTTTTTTTTGTCGCGACTCTCGGCGGCAACCACGCCGTACCCTTGCCCCGGCGCGATCCACACGCTGACCTCGGCGCGGTCGATCTTCGTACTGTAGTCGATCCGGTAGGTTTCGATGCCGTTTCGCTTCTCCCGGGTCACCTTCCCGGGGGTGCGGGCGGAGGGGCTAAATATCACACAGTCGAGCTGGGCCTTGTGCAAAAAACTGGCGCCGTTCAGGTCCAAGGCGAGACCCCGCGGGTTGAGCACCTTAAAATCGCGGCCCGTCTTCTTCGCCACCGCCGGCTGCTTCATCCATTCGACGACCGCGTCCGGGTGCAAGTCGCGGATATACTCTTTCGGTGTCACGACGATACTGGTCGGCTCGCCCCATTCCGCCATCCCCAGCAGGCGACCCCGGCGCACCTGGACGACCCGGCTTTCGTCGTACTTTATCTCGTACAGGAACTCGGAGGGTTGGGGGTTTATGCTGTGGATCACCCGGAACTTGACCGACCCCGTTTTGGTGTGGTCCAACCGATAAGTGATTGATTGTTGCTCCAACTCTTCGGCCGTGACGTGCTCTGAGCAACTCGAGCGGCTAGCGGTGCAACACACCACCGACAGACATATACCCGCGAGTGCCATTGAATACTTATCCATTGCCAACCTCTCCTGGCAAAGTCGTCGAATCGGCATGCCGAAACCTTCGTAATGATCGACACTGTAGCAAGGAAATTGGGTTCGTAGGGTCAGGTTCGAGAATCGTGGAGGGAGGCCAAAGTCTCCTGGCGGTCCCCGGCCTGCCGGTCCCGCTGAAGGTCGAGTGCCAACCGCCCCTCCAGCGTTACCTGCTTCCGCACGCGGTAAATGGTCTTCTGCATCTTGCGTAGCCGCCGGTTGCCTCGCTCCACCGCGTTGGAGGTCGCCGGCAGCAGCTTGTCATCCAGGAACGTCAACGCCTTCTCCAGGTTGTACCCGACAGTTCCCTACAGGATTTGCCTGTAAAATCCTAATTCCCCCTGTCGGCTATTAGCCGTCCGGGATAATATGTAACTTGGCCAGGATGACCTGGCGGCTATTTCTTATTTGCCCTCAATACAGGTGACGTAGTATCCCTTCGGCTGCAAGCTCATAACTTGCTTGCCGTCAGCTCCGTTGAGCGCCTGGGTTCCGCACTCGCAATAGGACGTCCCCCCCGGAACCTGCTCCCACGTGCATATCCAACTGACCGTGCAGGCGGCCGTCGTTTCTTTGCACTTCGTACTTTTCGTCTTCCCCTGGACGCACCCCGGGAGGTTATACTCGCGCGTCCTGCATACTACTGCCACGACCCCGTCGCCGAGACACGCCGCTTGGTCGTAGATCGTGGGGCAGGGCATAGCTGACCCGCACAGCCCTCCCGGGTTGGGTCCCACCTCCGTGCCGTCGCAGATGTCAATGGACACCGGATCAGCCACGGCCAGGCCGGCCAACGCGACCAAGAGCGCCAGGGACAACGACAACGCCCAAGCCCGGAGCGCGAGTGAGAGGTTGCTTGACATGGGGAAAATCTCCTTGTCCTCTCCCGGTCATTGCTCATCGGCCGAAACCACGCTGACCGGGACCCGTGTTTTCGGCTCCATCTTGCTGTCGGTGACTAACCAAATTGTCGCGGTACACTCCTTGGCGTTGCTCGACCCTGGACGAAATTCCAGGTCAACCGCCGTGCTGCCGAATTCGGCTTCTTTCGTGATCTCCAATATCTGGATCGCAGGGTGGTCAGATACGGCGTTCAACACGGCCACGCTAGGCGGCATCGCTGGCGTAAGGGTGATTCTGGTTCGCTGCCCGTCACCCCCTCCGAGCTTGAACGTCACCCGGTCGGGTGACAGGAGGTAATGCGGCTTCACGTCGGCTTGGATTTGGAGGGGCAACCTTTGCAACGTCGCGAGGGAGTCCCGCCGATACACGAGGTCGAGTTGCGACACCAACCGCCCCCTGTAGTCCCCGGACCGCAACATGGCCTTGACGGTCGTCGATGCTCTGGGTGCTAGCGTCCTGTCCTGAATCGAGTGGGACGTGCAGGTACAACTGGACGTCGTGTCGGTTATCACGACGGACTCGCCGAGCGGGTTCTTGATGGTGAACAGCACTTCCTTTTCCTCTTGCTGCTTCATCTCCCCCACATCGATCAAGGCTTGTTGCGCCTCGAGCCCGCTAGGAGGGCGGGCCGGCCGCGAGGCCATCACCCCGCACGCGACGGAGCCAATCGCACACACAATCCCAACGATTGTGGTCGTTGCTTTGCTCATCGGAGATTCACCAATGATGTGATTGCAATTGCTACCCCATTACTGGTGGTGGAATGTGGCAACTACAGGTAGGCGCCCTTTGTCGCCGATCACCACCTCCAGCCGGAGCGCCGGCAACCCGAGGTTCCCCTGCACCTCGGGACTTGGGTTCCTCCGCCGAGGAGCCTCTTGCCGCCGCCGTAGCCGCGCTCGCCTACCGCGCCTCGGTAATCTTCCGCCCGGGTGACAATTGGAGGTCATAGAGGACGACTCCTCGCGACTGGTCCCGGTCCGAACCGGGCGAGCAGCTAGTGGGCCGGCTGGCGCAGGCCAACCCCGGCCCCGCCCGGCTTGATTCGACAAATAGAACTTGTGTGATTCTAACCCCTATAGTTCCCTTTTTCCCCGCGAAACGGTCATCATTCTTCCCCGCCGAACGATTTTTTTAAGATCGCATCGTCTGGGCTATCGCATCTTATTTGCCGATTCGAGCAGGCATCCCTTGCCGCTCTTGTTCTTTGGACTACTTGTACTTGTACTGTATCTGTCAGGTTCGTTGATCAAAGCGCCGAGGCGGCAAGCGTTTGCGTCGCCTCCAGTGATAGAGCCGGGCTTGCTCGTTGCGTTTCAAGCGTCGGTTGACCGTGCGGCGGATTCGCTCGGCTTGGTGAACCTTGAGCAACCGGTTGAGCAGCCCCGCCATCAGCACTCGTACTTGCGGCACCGTCAGCACCGGCGTCTGGATTTTTCCCCCGCCTGGTCTCCTGCGTGAGGAACCAGGTCGCCAGCAACGACAGGCATTGATGATGATGCCAGCCTTCCACGTCCTTACCTGATAGTCTGCCAGGCCCGCCTCGCTCTTGGCCCGTTTCAGGCAGATCCTCGATCTGGTGTTCCGCCTTGTACACCCGCGCGAACTCTTCCAGCGGGTTGCTCGGTATGGCGTTGGCCAGCAGGTAGTCGTGCTTGAAGCTCCCGTCGCTTTGCTGCTCCCGGAAGACCACCAACGACTCGGCTACATCCGACGGCTTGCCTTCACTCCTGGCTTGCACCAGTGTCCACACCGCCTGCACCACCAGCGGCCCCTTCTCCCCATCGCGGACCTCGATCGTCTGCCAGTCCTCTTCCGCCGCCGCGGAGCACCAGCGGTCCGCGCGAACAAACCGCGTCAAAGGACGCCGGCCGCGCCCGCCGTAGGGCGGGTCAGCCGCCGCCAGGTCACGCACCAGGGTGTTGCCCGGCACCGCCAGCAGGTACGTCTCCCCGCGCGGCCTGCAACTGCTGGCGAAACCACGAACTGCGCGCCCATCTCGTCGTCGCCGGCGACCCACGAGTGCGGCAGCGGGCCGCCTTGTTCGTCCAGCATGGCCAGGGCCAGTTCGTGCCGGAGTGGCAAAGCGGACCTGCCAGGGGACCCCGGCCTTGTCGCGGCGTTTGCGGTCGTTGGTCCACTCCCTGGGCAGGTAAAGGCGGAAATCAACCAGGGCGTGATCAACGCGCGAGACGTAGCCCAGGTAGACGGCGACCTGACAGTTGTCGATCTTGCCAAGCCGGCCGCACCACTGCCGGGCCACGCCGGCCGATTCGGTGCCGTACTTGGCGAAGCTGGAAGGGTCGAAGACCAACACGCCGTCGGCATCGCCCAGTTGTTGGCCGACCTGGCGGGCCAGTTCAGCGACGAGGGGTTTGTGGTCCCAGTCGGCACGGCCGATAAACTTCTGGATGCCCTGGCGTTCGCGGTCGTGCAGGTAGGCGATACTCTCGGCGTCCTTGCTGGCCAGGTCGGAGAGGAGGCCGCTGACGTAGTGCCGCGCGTTGGTGCGTTGCTCGGTGCAGCACAAGGAACGGACGAAGGGTTCGAGGAAAGTCCCCAGGCGGCAACAGCCCGCGCTGCAACCCAGAGCGAACCTCCGCGTCGTCGAGCAATTCGTTCAGGCGCGCCTGAAAGCGACGTTCCTGCAGTCAGTCTCCTCTGGGCGGTCCCTCCCCCAAGAGTTATTCTACGCCAACGACTTACGGCCAACGCCAGGTGCGACACAGTACAACTACCATGAACGCCGAGAACGCGCAACGCCGCGCCCCATTGTGTTCAGGCACCCCTTCGAGGCATCGCCTCCTCTAAGCCGGAGCCAACAGTGCTGGCTACGCCCCCTGAAGTGGATAGCTCGGCCGCCTGGGCTCATGATGGCCACCCCGTCGTTACCGCCCTCGTCCATCGTCTTCGCCGGCCGCTCCTCAAAGTCATCCGCAGTGTCCTGCATCGCCGGCTGGCCCCTTTACTCGACCCGGAAGACATCCTCCAGGAGGTCTGGGCTGACGTCATCCACGACTGGCGCCGTCACTCGACCGCCGCTGCCGAGGACTTTTTCCCTTACCTGGCCGGCGTTGCCCGTCATAAGGTGTTGCGGGCCCACCGCCGACACCTGGACAGCCGCAAGCGGGACTGTCGGCGTAAGATTGCGCTCCTGGGTCGCTCTGTAGATACTCCATTGGTTGTACTCGATCGTTCGGCCTCGCCGCCACAACAGGCTTCCCTGCACGAGCTACACGACAGGGCGATCCGCGGAGTGTACGGCGTACGGGGGCGCGTCGCCGTTCTAATTCAGAACGGCTACAGCCGCCAGGAGGCTGCAGAGCTTATTGGCATGTCAGAACGGACTTTGCGGCGACATGTCGCCGGGGGGGATACTTTTTCTTCCAACGCGCAGGGTGAACGACGGGCTAGGTGATTGACCCGACACCTGCGAACGTGATATTCTGGGCTCATCTCGCTTGTGAGCTTCCCCCGGAGGAGGGGCCGGCATGGCGGCTGACGCCGAAGCGCCACCGCGACTGTTCGTGACTGACTTCGACGGGACGCTGACGAGGCACGACTTCTTCCACCTGGTCGTCGAGGCGTTCTCCCCGGAGCACCTGGGGCAGTTCTGGGACGGCTACCGGGCCGGCCGGCTGACGCACTTCGAGGCGCTGGCGGGCATCTTCGCCGGCATCCGGGCCGGCGAAGAGCAGATGGATCAGCTGATCGCACGGGCCGAGCCGGACCCGGAGCTGGCGGCGTGGGTGGCGAGGTTGCGGGCGGCGGGGTGGGAGGTGGTCGTCGCCTCGGCGGGCTGCGAGTGGTACATTCGGCGGATCTTGCAGCGGGCGGGGTGGAACTGCCGGTGTTCGCCAACCCGGGGACGTTCACCCCCGGCGGCGGGCTGCACATGAGGCTCCCCGTGAACTCGCCGGTGTTCTCCCCGACGCTGGGAATCGACAAGGCCGCCCTGGTGCGGCGTGGTCTGGACCAGGGGCGCGTCGTCGCCTTCGCCGGCGACGGCTACCCAGACGCCGAGGCGGCGGCTGGTCGAACCGCGCCCTGCGCTCGCGCGGCACGACCTGGCGGCGGCGGCTGGACCGGGAGGGGCTGTCGTACCGGCGGTTCGACCGGTGGGCCGACGTGGCGCGGGGCCTGTTGGCTGAGTAAGGGGTGGGTATCCGGACAGGCTCCGGCGCATCACGTCCCTTCGGGCTTGCCCCCGCGCGGGTGGAACCGCTTGTGGATCGCGCGCAGTCGGTCGCGATCGACGTGGGTGTACTGCTGCGTGGTGCGGATGCTGGAGTGGCCGAGCAACTCCTGGACCGTACGTAGGTCGGCCCCGCCGGCGAGCAGGTGGGTCGCGAACGAGTGCCGCAGCGTGTGCGGACTGACCTTGCTGTGCAGCCCGGCGCGCTTGACGTACTTCTTGACCACCACCCAGAGCATCTCCCTCGTCAGCCGACGCCCGCCCCGGCTGACGAACACCCACGGCGTGTCCGCGGACGACCGCGTCAGTGTCGGCCGAAGCCGGTGCAAGTAAGCCTCCAGGGAATTGATCGCCACGCGGCCCAGGGGTACGATGCGCTGCTTGCCGCCCTTGCCGAAGCACTTGCAGAAGCCGCCTTGAAGGTGAAGGTCGCTCATCTTGAGGCTGACGACCTCGGACGCCCGGCTGCCGGTGGCGTAGAGCGTCTCCAGAAGGGCGCGGTCGCGCAGGAAGTAGCGGTCGAGTGGCTGCGGGGCGTCGAGCAGCTTGTTGACGTTGTCCGGGCTGAGCACCTGCGGGATGCGTTGCCACAGGGCCGGCGAGCTGATCAGGTCCACGGTTACCTGGTTGGACCGCTCTTCCAGGCGGAGGAAGCGGTAGAAGACCTTCAGCGCGACCAGGTGGCGGGCGGCGCTGGTCGGCGCCAGGCCTTCCTCCTCGCGGAGAAAGCTGACGTAGTGGCTCAGCTCGCGCAGGCTGGGGTGGAGGTAGTCCGCCAGGCCGCCGGCCTCGGCCCAGCCGGCGAACCGCTCCAGGTCCCGGGTGTACGCCAGCAGGGTGTTGTCGGCCAGGCCGCGCTCGGAGCGGACGTAGGCGCGGAAGGCGTGCAGGTCGTCGCGCAGCTCGGACATGGGAAGCGACTCCGGGTGCGGAGGATGGCGCTTCCTGTCATCGGCGCGGCAGGGGAGCCGCCTTGAGAAAAGTGGCCTGGGAGGGCGGGAACCTGGGCGGTCTGGGGTGGAATCCAGGGCGCGGTTCCGCCACAATACCCCGCCAGACACGCCAAGGCGGAGGCCGGAGGGGAACGCGATCATGAACCTGCTTTGCCCGAATTGCCAGAAGATGTTGACGGTCCCGGAGCAGTTCGCCGGGCAGCTGATGAAGTGCCCCCTGTGCAGCGGCACGTTCACCGTGCCGGCCCTGCCCGCGGGCGCCAGCGACCCGGCCGTGCCGACGACGTCCGCGCCGGCGAGCGAGCCGGAAAAGGCCTTCACCCCCCCGCCACTGCCGGCCGCCCCCTCCCCGGCCGCCCCGAGCGAGCCGGCGTTCACGACGAGCGCGCCGAAGGCCGAGCCGAAACCGCCGGAGCCCAAACCGGCCGAGCCAAAACCGGGTCCGACCGCCCCAGTGGCCAGCGACGGGTACGGCCGGGTCGTTCGGCTGGCGGCGAACGTGGCGGTCCTTCAGTGGGTTCCGCTCGGGGCCGTCGTGCTGATCTTCTTGTTGCAGTTCTTCCCCTGGGTCGGCGTCTACCCCGGCGGCGTGCCGGCGGTGACGCAGAACGCCTGGGGGGCGGCGTTCGGTGACTACACCGCCGACCCGGACATGAAGTCGCAGTTCCGCATCATCACCCCCGCCGAGGCCGCCGACGCCAACGAGCGGAAGTCGAAGGACGAGACGAAGGAGGTCAGCAACGCGCCCGGCTTCGGACCGCTGACGTTCTTCTACCTCATCCCGTTCTTCCTCGTCACCCTGGCGTTCACCACCTTCGTGGCGGTCCAACCGCACCTGACGATGAGGCTCCCGCCCCAGCTAGAACAGCTGCTGCCGTACAAGTGGCCGATCCTGGCCGGGCTGAACGTCATCCTGCTGCTGTTCCTCAGCCTGCAACTGGTGCTCAACTTCAGCCTCGAAAGCAGCGTCACGAACTGGGTCGAGAGCTTGCCGGAGGTGAAGAAGGAGAAGGACCCCTCGACCCCGGAGCAGAAGCGGCGGGAGGCGAAGCTGGGGAACTACCTGGGGCAGATCCGGCGGACGAACTACCTGCGGCTGGCGTACTTTCTGCACGTCGTCTCGACCGCCGCGGCGGGGTTGGTGTACTGGGTCGAACGACGTGGCCCAGGCAGGCCGCTGCCGGCGATCGAGCTAAAGTGGTGAGTCGGCCGACACAAGACCCCTTCATCCCGCCCTACTGCTTCGCCGCGATCGTCTGGGCGAGCGGCCGGACGACGGCCGGGATGATGTGCGTGTCCACCAGGTCGTGCAGCAGCCGCCGCTGGTTGCGGTACGACTCGACGAAGTCCTTGAACGGCTGGCGGCCCCAGTACTGGCGCACCGTGAAGTAGACGCTGATCGGTGCCTCGGGGAACTGGCCGGTGCGAATCTGGTAGGCGTTCGTTCGCGTCTCGATCGACAGCCGGCACTGGAGCCGACACGCCTCGTCCAGGGCCAGCATCATGGCCGGCTCGTAGTTGATCACCTTCGAGCCGGGCATGTCGAGCAGCTTGCCCAGGGTCGTGTTCAGGCCGAGCGCCTCGGCGACGACCTCGTCGTGGTTGCCGTTGTACATGAAGTCGAAGGCGAACAGGGCGTCGAGCGCCTCGCAGTCCAGGGGGTTGAAGTCGAGGTGGTAAGGCGACACCTCCAGGACGTGCTCGTGGAGCTGGTCGGCGGCGTCCAGCTCGGGGGGGTTGACGTAACCGGCGCAGAGCCGGCGGGTCTCCAGGGTCACCCAGCGGTAGCTGCCCTGCTCGCGGTCCTCCTCCAGGACGAACTCGCCGCTCTCGCGGTGGTCGAAGTCGCTCATCTGCGGGAACGTCTTGCGGATGCCGTCGAAGTAGTGCAAGACGGTCTCCCGGCCGGAGGGGAGGTCCATCTTGGTGTTGACGTAGATGTAGACGCCGAAGTCATCGCAGAGCGAGCTGTACGGATTCATTTCCTGTTCCTTTGGCCGCATGGGCCGGGGGGTTAGCCCCGACGCCTTCAGGCTCCCGCCGGCACCCGGGAGGAGGTCCGAGCCGCCTTCCTCTTCCTGTTAGCTAGGAGGGTGCCCACTCGACATTGTTCGGTTTTTTCCCGGTGGATGCAAGGGCCGAAGGCAACTTTCAGCCGGCTCCCCAAGGGGCGAGGGCTGACCTTCCGCGCCCCCCTCAGGAAAGGACACGAAAAAGCCCCGAGATAGCCGCCGCGGTGGCGGCCGTCTCGGGGCTGGGGGCGGGCCGGCGAGCGCTTACGCGCTTCGAGCCAGCTTCGCCTTGGCCGGCATGGTCAGGTTGGACTGGTGCATCCACTTGCCGGCGTCGGGGGCGCCGTGCCACTTCTGGAGCGCGACCGAACGGACGTGCTCGCGTTCATCGTCGTCGAGCACCTCGAAGTAGGCAGCCGCGAAGTTGGCCCGGACCTGCGTGGAGGACCGGCCCAGGTAGATCAGCCGGTCGGTGCGGTCGTCGAAAACGGCGACGGCGCGCCAGCACTGGGGTTTCTCTTCGGTCTGGTAAAACACGTCACGACCCTCCTTGGCCAGTGGGAACGGGATGAGCCAATACAATGGGCGAACGGGCTGGAAAAGTCAAGATCAGTCGGGGGTAAGGCAAGGAGGGGGAGCTGGCGAACTCCAGTAACGGAAAAGGGCCCGGCCGGAGCCGAGCCCTCCTGGGAAATCCCATCACACAGCGTTACTCGTAACCGCCGTAGCCCCCCCCACCGCCGCCATAACCACCGCCGCCACCGTAGCCTCCGCGGCCGCCACTGCCACCGCCGCCGTAGCCGCCACGGCTCCCGCCGCCGCCACCACCGCCGTAGCCACCACGGCCACCGCCACCACCGCCGTAGCCGCCGCGGGCACCGCCACCGGCGGCACGGGGCTCACGCGGCTGGGCCTCGTTGACCCGGAGGCGCCGCCCCCGGAACGGGTTGTCGTGCAGGCCGTCGATGGCCGCCTGGGCCTCGCCGTCGTTGGGCATCTCGACGAACCCGAAGCCGCGCGACCGGCCCGTCTCGCGGTCGGAGACGACCTGGGCGCGCGCCACCTGCCCGTACTGCTGGAACAGCTGGAGCAGGTCGTCGGACGTGGCATCCCACGTGAGGTTGCCGACGTAAATGTTCTTCGCCATCAGAACAGAAAACCTTTCCGTGCCTGGCCGGAGAGGCCACCTATCGTCACGCCTGCCGGGGGCCGAGACGACCTGTCTCGACCGGGCCACCCAAGCCATCCCTACGTTGGGGACCCCGGCGCCCCTGGAGCCGGGACGAGGCACTGACCGTGACCAATCAAACTGACCGTTTCCGCCGTGTGGGGCGCCCCCGGATCGAGGGTCGGGGGCTGCGCTGTCGGGGCCTTCCAGAAGGTCCGCGGGCGGAAGTCACGTTCCGCCCGCCGCCAAACCGCGGCTGCGAGTAAGGTGGCGGGAGAGACCAGCCCCTGGCGCGGCGGAGCCACGCGCCGGGGCGCACGATCACCCGTCCCGGTCGCTCGACCGTGCTGAGCCTGGTCCGCCGTGTCCGGTCGCCGTCGCTCGATGTTTCGGGGAGTGGCCGCCAGAGGTGCAACCGCCGTCGAAAACCTGCAGAGCCGGAAGGGCGCGAACAAGTCAACCTGATCAGTCAGTCACTCGGGAAAGGCTGGGATGCGTCTCCTGTCACCTGCGGGTTTGCCGCCACGACGCGGCTTGCCACGCAAGCAGGATTATATACCAACCTCCTGGTCGGGTGTAAAGGGGTAATTTCGCCTTTTCCGGTCTGTCCTGTCAGGAACCATGATGTCCACCACCTTGAAGCAGGCCCTCCGTGAAAGTCGCCTTCTCCGAGTCTTCGGCGTGGGCCAGCTCTGCCATCCCAAGCTCATCGAACTCGTCGCCTACCTCGGCGGGTTCGACGCCGTCTGGCTCGACCAGGAGCACGTCGGCCTGACCATCCCGCAAATCGAGGAGGGCACCCGCGCCTGCCGGGCCGCGGGGATCGACGTGTTCGTCCGCCTCCACGCCACCGACTACGCCTCCGTCATGCGCGTGCTGGAGGCCGGCGCCAGCGGCATGATGATCTCCATGGTCCGGACGGTCGAGCAGGCCCGCGACCTGGTCCGCTGGGCCAAGTTTCACCCCGCCGGCGAGCGCGGGGTCAACGGCACCGGCGTCGATGGCCGCTACGGCTCGATGAAGTTCGCCGACTACCTCAAGGCGAGCAACGACAAGGCGCTTCTGGGCGTGCAAATCGAGCACATCGACGCGGTGAACGTCATCGACGAAATCTGCGCCGTGCCGGAGATCGACTTCCTGTTCATCGGCCCGGCCGACCTGTCGCAGTCGATGGGGATAACCGGCGAGTGGGAGCACCCGCGGCTGTGGGAGGCGATCGAGCGCGTGGCGACGGCCTGCCAACGAGCAGGTCGCCACTGGGGTGTCTTGCCACTGAGCCCGGCGTTCGCCCGCCGCTGCGTCGATCTGGGGTGCAAGATCCTCGGGCTCGGCATCGACATGTGGGTGGTGCGGAAGGGGATGCAGGCGTTCCAGGAAGAGTACGCCGAGTATTTCGGCCAGTGATTACAGCCGGGCCAGAAGGCCCTCCAGCAAGGCCGCTAACCGGGAGGCGGAGGCCCGGCCCGTGGCGAGGACTTCCTCGTGGGATAACTTTTTCGCCGAGAGGCCGGCGGCCCGGTTGGTGATCATGGAGACGGCCGCGCACTCCAGACCCGCGGCGACGGCGGCTTCCACCTCCGGGCAGGTGGACATGCCAACCGCGTCGGCGCCGGCCCAGCGTAGCGCCCGGATCTCCGCCGGCGTCTCGTAGCTCGGCCCCGTAACCGCGGCGTAGGTCCCGGGCTTCGTCGAATGGCCCGCATCCGCCATCAGGCGAAGGAGGCGATCGGAATACGGGGAGGGGGGCCGCGGGTTCCTCCAGGGGTAGGGGCGGTTCCAGACGAGGTGGTCGGCGATCGGCATCAGCGTCCCCGGTTCGAGGTCGTCGCGGATGCCGCCCGCGGCGTTCGTGAAAAGCGCCACCCGGGCACCCAGGCTCGCCGCGATCCGGACCGGACGCTGGACCATTTCCCAGGGGTGCCCTTCGTAATAGTGCAGCCGCCCCTCGCTCACCAGCACGACCCGGCCCGCCCAGCGTCCGAGTGTCCATCGCCCCTTGTGGCCGAGAACGGTCGAGGTCGGCAGCCCGGGGGTTGCTCCGAACGGCAGGGCCGCCATTGGCTCAGTCCGCTCGGCCAACGCCCCCAGGCCCGAACCGAGAACGACGAACGCCTCCACCCTTTCGTCCCGGCAGCGGCGCTCGAACGCGGCGTAGTCGCTCATCGATTCGCCTCCGGCATCAGCTTTGCCAGCGCCTCCTGGGCTGCCCGGCGGACCAGCCCGTTGGGGTCGGTCTTCCGCTTCTCCAACACCGCCCTTGCCGCCGGGTCGCCGATCTCGCCGAGCGCCATCGCCGCCTGGCGGCGCGTGGACCAGTCGTCGTGGCTGAGCAGCGTCAGCAGCGTGGCCACGGCCGGCCGCGCCCCGGGGCCGACCTTGCCCAGGGCCAGCGCGGACTGCCGCCGCACCAGCGTGTCGGGGGAGCCCAGCAGTTCGATCAGCCGTGGGACCGCCTCGCGGGCCCTTTCCCCGTGCAAGCTCAGCCCGAGGGCGCCTTGCGCCTGGACCGAGGGCCGGGCGTCGTCCAGCATCGCCCGGAGCTGGGTGACGGTCTTGCCTTCGTGCGGCGGGGTGGGTTGGCCGCAGCCGCTGACCACCACGAGGATGCCAACCCCTGGCCACTTCATCGCCTGGCCCCTTTGCTGTGTCCCGACCAGCGGTTACCATACACCACGGCAGGGGAGGTTCGCCAGGGTCGCTCGGGGGCTCAACCTATGCGCCGCCGCGGGTTCACGCTGATCGAGCTGCTGGTCGTCATCGCCGTCATCGCCGTCCTCCTCGGCCTGCTGCTGCCCGCCGTCCAGAAGGTGCGCGAGGCCGCCTCCCGGATGCAGTGCCTGAACCACCTCAAACAACTGGGGCTGGCCCTCCACAACTTCCACGACTCGCACGGCGGCTTTCCGCCGGGCTTGGTCTGCGACGACTCGAACATCACGAACGCCACCCACTCGGGCTACACCTTCCTTCTGCCGTACCTCGAGCAAGGCAACCTCCAGAGGCTCTACCAGTTCGACATGCCCTGGTTCGCGGTGGAGAACTACCAGGCCGTCGCCGTCTCGGTGCCGCTGTTTTTCTGCCCGAGTAATCGCACGCGCGGGGAAATGGACCTGGTCGCGATCGGGCAGTCGTGGGGCTGCGCGCTACCGCCGATCGTCAGCTCGACGGACTACGCCTTTTGCAAGGGGGCCAACGCGGCCCTCCACCGCGACTACCGCCGCACCCCCGCCGCCGCGCGCGGCGTCTTCGACATCCGCCGCCTCACGACCGACCTCGGCCCCCGGCTAATCGGCATTCCCGATGGCACCAGCACGACCTTGGCCATGGGGGAGGCCGCCGGCGGCACCCCCGCGTTCCTGGTCCGCGACCTGGCGAATCCCTCGGCCGCGGCCACCAACGGCCTGACCGGGCAGCCGGCGATCATCGACCAGTCCTGGGGGGCCGCCTCGGTGACGACCGCGTCCCAGCCCTGGTACGGGTCGATCTTCGCGGTCACGGCGCAGTTCGGCCTGGCCCCGGACCCGCGCGGCGAGCCGATGAACGCCCGGCTGGCGACCCCGACCGTGTTCGGCGATGACCCCGCCGGCGACAACCGAGCCGGGAGGGATTTCGTCTCGGGGTTCCGCTCGCGGCACGTCGGCGGGTGCAACTTCCTGTTCTGCGACGGCGGCGCCCGCTTCGTGCGGCAGGGCGTTTCCCCCTCGGTCTACATCGCCCTGTCCACGATGGCCGGCGGCGAGGTCGTCGGCGATTTCTGACTGTCCTTGGCCTGCCCCTCCAGGAGGGCGCTGGAACCCACTCATGAACAACCCCCCCCGCCCGACCTACGCCTGGTGGATCATCCTCTGCCTCGTCGGCCTCGACTACTTCAGTAGCATCGCCTACCTGCCGTCGATCGCCATGACGGTCGAGGAGGGGTCGCGCGACCTGGCCCCGGTGGCCGGGGTCGGCGTGGTCCTGGTGACGCTGCTCGCGGCGCTGCCGGTCTACTGGTACGTCGTCGCCCGGTCTCCCCACGGCAAGGGCGGCGTCGGGCTGCTCGAACGCCACCTCCGCGGCTGGGGGGGCAAGCTGTTCATCCTCGCCCTCCTGGGGTTCATCGCCACCGACTTCGTTCTTACCCGGACCCTGTCGGTCTCTGACGCGGCGACGCACCTGCTGAACAACCCCTACTACGAGCAGATGGCTCCCAGCCGGAGCGCGGCCGTCAACCTCATCGATGCCGGCTGGTGGCGGTCGGTGGTCGGCTTCTTCAGCGAGCAGCTGGTCGTCACGATCGTCCTGTCAGTCCTGGCGTTCGGCCTCTACCACTACCTCGTCCAGACGCTCAGCCGGGGCTTCGTCAGCCTGGCGGTCGGCGTGGTGCTGTTCTACCTGCTCGTCAACGGGATCGTGATCGGCAGCGGGCTGGCCTACCTGAACGAACACCCCACCCTGATGGCCGACTGGAAGGCGCGCCTCCTCTCCCACGTCGGGGAGGAGCGCGTCGAACTCGGGGCCGTCGGGATGCTGCTCCTGTTCGGGCTCAAGCTGTTCCCGCCGATGGCGATCGGCCTGTCGGGGTTCGAGCTGACCATGGCGTCGGCCCCGTCGGTGGCCGGCGGCGAGAGCGACACCGAGGAGCGCCCCACCGGCAGGATCTGGCGGACCCGGCTGGTCATGGTCGTCGCGGTGTTCCTCATGGCGGCCCTCGTCCTGGGCTCGACGACCGTCGCCCCGCTCCTGATCGACCCGGAGCAACTGCGGAACCCGGCGACGGGGGCCTACGAGCACCGCGCCCTCTCCTACCTGGCCCACGGCGGCCTGATGGTGGACAACTCCCGGGCGACCAACCTCAGCGGGATGTTCGGCCAGACGTTCGGGACCCTGTACGACCTCTCGACGATCCTGATCCTGTGCCTGGCCGGGGCCGGCGCGACGATCGGCATGCGCGAGATCGTGCCGGCCTTCCTGTCCCGGTTCGGCATGGAGCTGTCCTGGGCCCATCGACTGGGGGTCATCACCCACCTGTTCAACGCCGTGATCCTGCTGGTGACGATCGCCTTCCGGGCCAGCGTCTCGGCCCAGCTGTGGGCCTACGCCACGGCGGTCATCGCCCTGCTGTTCGGCGCGTCGCTGGCCGCCTGGGTGGACTCCGCCGTGCGCTGGCGCGGCTACGCGCTGGGCGTCGTCGCCCGCCTCCCGTGGATCGTGACGACGCTCCTCTTCGCCGCCATGGGGCTGTTGATCGTCTACCAGCAGCCGGCGGGCGTGGCCATCGCCCTGCTGTTCGTGCTCGTCGTACTGGTAACGGCGATTACCTCGCGCTGGCTGCGCAGCACCGAGGCCCGCTTCGAGGGGTTCGAGTTCATCGACGACCACACGCGGCAGCGCTGGGAGGAGGTCCGGACGCTGGAGAAGCAGGTGCTGGTGCCCCACGACCCGACCCACGCCACGATCGAGGCCAAGGAGCACGAGATCCGCGACCGGCACCGGATCGGGCCGGACGTCCCGATCATCTTCATCGAGGTGCAGGTCGGCGACCCCAGCGACTTCTTCCAGCGGCCGCTGATGAAGATTGGCCCCGACGACGAGGGGCGCGAGATCATCCGCGTCTGGCGGGCGACGTCGGTGGCCCACGTCCTCGCCGCGATCGGCCTGGCCTTCCGCGAGGTCGGCCACCCGCCGGAGCTGTTCTTCAAGTGGTCCACCCAGTCGCCGATGGAGGCGACGCTGAACTTCCTGCTCCTGGGCCAGGGGAACGTGCCGATGCTCGTCCGCACGCTGGTCCACAACGCCGAACCGGACCCGTTGCGCCGGCCCCGGGTGATCGTGGCGGACGGCTGATATCCGGCCAGGTGACAAGGTGCCAGAAGACCCGCCGGTCATTGTGCACTTCAATCGCAATCAGGGAAGAGCTACCCGGCCTGGATTCGAACCAGGACAAAGAGAGCCAAAATCTCTTGTGCTACCGTTACACTACCGGGTAGGCGGTCCTAACCGAGCGGCCCCGTGGACGCCAGATGCACCAGGAAGGCGAGCTGCTCCAGCTGGACGGTCAGGTCAACGTTCACCACGCTGACCCCGGGCTTCACGCGGATGACGCCGGGGGCGAGTTCAACAAGCCCCGCACGCCGGCTGCGATCAGCTCGTCTGTTACATTTTGCACGGCAGGGGCGGGGACTGTCAAGATCCCAAGCTCGGCGCCCGTCGCAACGACCACTTCCTTCATGCGGCCGGTCGGGTGCACCGTCAGCCCTTCCAGGACCTGTCCGACCTTCGCCGGGTCCGAGTCGAACAGCCGCCACGATGCGGAAGCCCCGCTCGACGAACCCGTCGTAGCGGAGCAGCGCCCGGGCCAGGTTGCCGACGCCGACCAGGGCCGCCGACCAGCCCCGGTCGATCCCTAGCGTCGAGCGGATGGCGCCGACCAGGTCGGCGACGTCGTAGCCGATCCCCGGTTGGCCGAGCCGGCCGAGGAACGCCAGGTCCTTGCGCACCTGGGTGTCGGTGATGCCCAGCGCTCCCCAGCGGCCCCGCTGGAGACCCGGGACGCGCCCGTCGCGGACCACCTCCTCCAGCCGGCGGAGGTACAGGCTGAGACGGCCGACGGTGGCCCGGGACAGGCGCGGCTCCTGGGTGGCCACCGGACGAGACCTCCGCCTTGAGTCGCCCTGTCGCGCCATGCCGAGGTGCCGCCCTCCTCCTCCGGGATACCTCCGTCAATGTAGCCCGCAAACTCCCCGCCGACCATCCCGACGTTCACGCTGCGGAACAGCCTCCGCGACCGGAACACCAACCCCAGTTGTTCCACGCGGAACACCTCGGGTAGAATCCGCCTGACGCCCGAGGATGGGCCGTGGCCACGAGAGGAGGGAGCCTCCATGAACGCCGAAGAAGTCGCGCTCTGGGTCGGGGGTTGGAAGCCCTGTTGGGCGGCGAGGCGCCCGGCGGCAGCCGGCTCGCGGGACGAGGTGTCGGTCGAGTCGATCGAGAAGAACCCTACCAGCCCCGGAAGACGTTCGACGACGACGACCTGTCGTCGCTGAGCGAGAGCATCAAGAACACGGCGTCCTCCAGCCGCTGGTCGTCCGGCAGGTGGGGGACCGCTACCAGCTGATCGCCGGCGAGCGGCGGTGCGGGCCGCCCAGGCGGCCGGCCTGGCGGCTGTGCCGGTCACGGTCGTGGACTTCAACGACCAGCAGACGCTGGAGGCCGCCCTCGTCGAGAACATCCAGCGGGCCGACCTCAACCCGATCGAGAAGGCGCAGGGTTCAAGGAGTACCTCTCGCGCTACCACATGACGCACGAGCAGCTCGCCACCCGACTGGGGATGAGCCGGGCCACCATCACCAACCTCGTGGCCCTGCTCGACCTGCCGGGTGACCTCCAGGAGGCCGTCCGCGTCGAACAGGTCTGACCCTCGGTCACGCGAAGGTGCTCAAGGGCGTCACCGACGCGGCCAGGCAGCAGGCGATCGCCCGCGAGATCATCGGCCGGGGGCTGTCGGTTCACGCCACCGAGGAGCGCTGGTGAAGCGGGGCACGCCGGAAGAGAAAGAGGCCCCCGCCCGGTGGGAGGACCGCCCCGGAAAAGACGCGCACGTCATCAGCATCGAGGACGAGCTGCGCCAGAAGCTGGGGATGAAGGTCGAGGTCCGCCTGAAGGCGAAGGACAAGGGGCAGTTCGTGCTGAGCTTCGACTCGAACGACGACTTCGAGCGGGTCGTCGAGCGCTGCGGGCGTAGTCGAGGGCGGGGCGGGAAGGTCTCCCACCCCACCGACTGGCCATCTGCCCGTTGTCCAACAGGCGGGGCGGTGTAAGCTGGAGGCATCGGGGTGTAGCGTAGTCTGGCCTAACGCGCTCTGGTTTGGGACCAGGAGGTCGCCGGTTCGAATCCGGCCGCCCCGACTGTGAGCCTGGTTCTCCATCCGGCCGATCTGGAATGATCGGGCCCAGCCCGTGTGCCGGAGTGCCGCCCGATGCGTCGTCAACGCTGCCCGTACTGCGCGGGGCTGGTGGACGTCCTCGACTCCGACCTCGGCAAGACGGTCCAGTGCGACAAGGTCCGCTGCGGCAAGTTCTTCCTCGCCCTGGCGGTGGAACCCTCGGCTCCTTCACCCCCGCCAGCCCCATTCGACACGACCCCGAAGCCCCGCCTGACTGGGCCGCACCGGTGCCTGGTCTGCCAGGGGGAACTCGCTACGCCCCTGAACCGCCGCCGCTGCACGGTCCTCCACCGCCCCAGGGAGGCGGCGACAACTGCCGGATGGACGTCTACGCCGCCGTCTACTTCTGCCCGCACTGCCACCCCTTCACCCTGCTGGAGACGCCGGCCTACCAGTGGGGCCGGCAGGTGGCGTGCCCCGTCGTGAAGCCCGCTTTCAGGCCCCGGGACGACGTGCTGCTCGAGCGCGACAGCCACGCGGCCGAGGGCGTGGAGATGGGCTTCACCTGCCCTTCGTGCGACAAGCCGCTGCGCTGCGACTCGCTGCGTCGTGGGAGGCCGATCAGCGGCACCCGCGTCGTCTGTCTGCACTGCCGGCACCTGATCGAGGTCCCGCCGCACGGGGAGCGCGTCCCCCGGCGCTCCCGGGGTTAATCAGCCCTTCCACACCGCAACGCCTCCGTTACGCAGGGCCTGGTTGGCCAGGTGGGCCGCCGACGCCGCGCTGACTCCGGCCTCGACCGGGGCCGACGGCTGCTTCTTCTCGCGGATCGCCGCCAGCCAGTTCTCCAGGTGGAGTCGCTCCCCGTCGGGCTTGTCGTAGAAGTCGCGGCCCTTGGGGCCGGTGCCGACGACCAGCTCTTCCGCCCTCACCTTCGCCGTGCGCTCGGGTTGCAGTTCGTACCGGCCGCGGTCGAGGTACAGCGTCGCGTCGGTTCCCATGAACTCGATCATCGCGCCGGCCCGGGCGTTGCTGAACGTCCCCTCGAAGTGCATCTGCACGCCGCCCTTGTAGGTGAGCAGCGTCTGGACGGTGTCGGGCGTCTCCCACACCCCCTTGCTGGCGAAGTGCTCGCCCAGGGCGACGGCCTTTTCGGGGTGATCGACCCCGGCGAACCAGTGGGCGACATCGACCCAGTGGACCATCAGGTCGGTGAACAGTCCCCCGCCGAAGTCCCAGAACCAGCGCCAGTTCCGGAAGCGGTAGTCGTCGAACGGCTGCTCCCGGGCGCCGCCGAGGAACGCCTTCCAGTCCACGCTCCTGGGATCGACCCCGGTCTTGTACCGGCGGATGCGGTCGGCGTTGCGGTTCCAACTCATCCGCACCTTCAGGAGCTTGCCGACCTTCCCCGCGTCGAGCACCTCCTTCGCCTGGACGATGTGCGGCATGCTCCGCTGCTGCGTGCCGACCTGGACCGAAAGGCCGGACTTCTTCACCGCCTCGATGACCTTCCGGCCCTCGGCGAGGTCGTGGGTGAGCGGCTTCTCGACGTAGACGTGCTTGCCGGCCGCGACGGCGTCGATCGTCATCGGGACGTGCCAGTGGTCGGGCGAGCCGATCAGCACGGCGTCGATGTCCTTCCGCGCCAGCAGGTCCTGATACCTCGCCGTGACGATTGCCTTGTCGTCGGCGAGCTTCTTGCCCTCGGCGAGGGCCGCCTCCCACACGTCGGCGACGGCGACGATACGGGCGCCCTTGATCTCGCGCAAGGACTTCATCAGGGCCCGGCAACGCCCGCCGGTGCCGATGCACCCGACGTGGATCGTTTCGAGGGCGCCCCGGGCCGGGACGGCCGGGACGGCAGCGGCGGCTGCGGCCAGGAAGGAGCGGCGGGAGAGGGTCATGGTCGGCTCCTGGGACCGGGGGAGAGTTCAGGGCCGATTGTATTCCGGGTCAAACGCCGACGGCCAGCTGGACGAGGACGACGGCGAACAGTCCGACGCTGATGACGCCGTTGACCTGGAAGAACGCCTGGTTGACCCGGCTGAGGTCGTCGGGGCGCACCAGCCAGTGTTCGTAGACCAGCAGCAGCCCCACCAGGGCGATGCCGGCGAGGTACACCCAGCCGAGCTGCTCGCTAACGGCGTAGAGGCCCAGGAGCACGGCCAGCATCGCCAGGTGACAGGCCAGCGCGACACGCAGGCTGTTCCGCACCCCCAGTGCCGCGGGCACGCTGCGCAACCGGGCCTGGCGGTCGAACTCCACGTCCTGACAGGCGTAGAGGATGTCGAACCCGGCCACCCAGAACAGGACCGCCCCACCGAGCAACAGCGGGGTGAGGAACTCCGGGAAGGCAGGCGCGCCCCGGACCGCGATCCACGCCGCGACCGGGGCCAGGAACAAAGACGCCCCCAGCCAGAAGTGACACAGGGCCGTGAACCGCTTGGTGAACGAGTACGCGCAGACAAACATCAGGACCGGGACGGAGAGGTAGAGGGGCCACCAGTTCCCGTAGGGAAGAAATGCCAAGGTCGAGAGGACGAAGCCAGCCCCGGACAGGGCCGTGAACAGCGCCACCGCGCTTACCGAGAGCGCACGCGCCGGGAGGTGACGACCGGCCGTGCGCGGGTTGAGGGCGTCCAGGTGGCGGTCGGCCAGGCGGTTGAAGGCCATCGCCGCGCTGCGGGCGAAGGCCATGCACAACAGGATGCCGACGAGCTGGCCGAGGTGGAACTCCCCCTGGAGGTGCCAGGCCAGCGCGGCGCTGGTCAGGGCAAAAGGCAGCGCGAAGAGGGTGTGGCTGAAGCGGATCAGCTCCAGGAACGAGCGCAACGAGTGGAGCATGGTGCGGCCTCCCGGGGGCGGTCGGCCCCTCACCACTATCTACCGGCCTTGGACCCGGGGGACAACCGGCCATTAGAATGAAGGGTGCCCCCAAAGACCCAGCGGAGAGGGTGGCCTGATGCAGGATCCCCACGACCCCGCCTTCCGGCTGTTTCAGATGGCGGCCCTCGTCGAGGGAACGGTCAGCGACCGCAAGCGCCGCCTGTTCGCGGTCGCCTGTCTGTCGCGCTTTGAAGGCCGATTGCAAGACCCGCGCAGCCGCCGGGCCCTGGAGGTGGCCTGGCGCTACGCCGCCGGCCTGGCGTCGGAGGTGGAACGGCAAATCGTGGAGTTCGACGCCTACGAGGCCCACCAGGAGCTCCGCGAGGCCCGCTTCGGCGGCGACTCCCTCGTGCCGTGGACCTGGCAAGGCGACCTGCTGACCCGCGCTGCCGCCCTGGTCGTCTCGCACGGGACCTACTACGCCGAGGACGCCGCCGACTACGCCCGCCGGTCGCTGGGGGCTGAGGCCGAGCCCGAGGAAGAGGCCACCCAGCTCGCGCTGCTGGGCGACATCCTTGGCCCGAAGGGGCGGCCCCGGATCGAGCCGTACTGGCTCGCCGCCAACGACTCTGCCGCGGTCCAGCTGGCCCAGGTCATCGAGGAGGGGTCGGCCTTCGACCTGTTGCCGATCCTCGCCGACGCCCTGGAGGACGCCGGGTGCGACTCCGCGCCGCTCCTCGAGCACTGTCGCCGGCCGGCGCCGCACACCCGGGGGTGCTGGGTGATCGACCTGATCCTGGGCCAGGCTTGATCCGGCGCCCCAGTCCGCTACACCAACTCCCGATCGTCCTTGAACCTCGAACCTGCGTTGGCCGGGAGGTGACCTCGATGCGTACGGCAAGGTCCGGGTGGGTGGTGGCGTTCGGGCTGGCAGCTCTGACCGCCTCGGTCCTGGCGGTGGAGGACAAGCCGGCCGCCGCCCCAAAGGCGTTTATCGACGGCGAAGGGCCCGGCTGGAAGGCGCTCGGCCCGGACGACTTCGTCAACGTCAACTGTGCCGAGGACACCTGGTCCTGGAAGGGCGGCGTCCTGCACTGCACCGGCAAGCCCGTGGGGGTGACCCGGTCGGCCAAGCAGGTGACGAACTTCGAGCTGGTCCTGGAGTGGAACCACGAGAGGCGGTCGGGCAACTCCGGCGTCTTCGTCTGGACGCCCGAGGAGGCCCTGAAGGGGCTGAAGCCCAACCAGCTTCCCTCGGGCATCGAGGTGCAGATCCTCGACCACGGCTACCGGGAAGACTACGAGAGGAGTCAGAAGAAGAAGGCGACGTGGTTCACCACCAACGGTGACGTCTTCCGGGTCGGCAAGTCGAAGTTGCGGCCGTTCGAGCCGAAGTCGCCCGACGGCAGCCGGAGCTTCCCGCGCAAGGAGACCACCAAGGGGTTCGGCCAGTGGAACCACTATTACGTCCGAGCGATCAACGGGGAGATCCGCCTGTGGGTCAACGGGGAGGAGGTCTCCGGGGGCAACGGGGCCGACCCGCGAAGCGGCTACCTGTGCCTGGAGTCGGAAGGCTCCCCGATCCAGTTCCGCAACATCCGCCTCCGAGAGCTGCCTTGAGAGGTGACCGCCACGAAGCCCCTTTCCGCCTGCCGGGTGGGGGCCTTGTAAGGCCCTTTCTCAATGTGGGGATAAGAGGGGCAGGGAGGGAAAAAGAATCCCGGAACGGGGATGACAGGGGAGGTAGCGATGAGGTAACCTTGTCGCTGCCTTAACTCAGCTTGCTGCCCGTCGTTTTCGCAACGGACCACGGAACGTCCGCGCCACCGGTTCTGTTTGGTGAGGCGTTGCCTCCCGCCGGCCACGGGACCGCGGTATTACGGGGGTCTCACCCTGTAGAGAGATCCCCCACCCCACTACCGGAAGGAGAGGCTCGTGCGAGCAGGAATACTGCCCCTCGGTATTCTGTCGATGGCAGCCTTCGCGGTGATCGGTTCGCCCGCTGCCAAGGCCGGCCCGTTCACGATCAACAACATCGCCGTCGTTCGGGTCGGGGTCGCGGGGGGTTCCCTGGGCAGCGATGCCGCCGCCGTGTCGATCCTCGAGTTCACCCCCGGCGGGAGCCTGGTCCAGACGATCGACCTGCCCAATGCCAACGGCCTTCCGGGGGTCAATGCCTTTACGATCACGGGCAACGCCTCCTCTGAAGGCTTGCTGACCTTCGGCTCCTTAACCACGGCGCCCTACCTCACCCTGGCAGGCTACAACGCCACCCCGGGGACTACGAACCCTGCCGGGTCCACCACGATTAACCGCGTCGTCGCCCGGGTTGGCCTGGACGGCACGGTGAACACCTCTACGAAGCTTACCTCTTCGTATGCCGGCCTGTCGGTCAAGGGCGCCGCCACAAGCGACGGGACCAACCTCTGGGTGACCGGCGCCGCCAGCAACAGCGGCCTCACCGCGGGTGGACTGCGGTCCACCACGCTGGGGTCCAGTACCTCCACCGCCGTCGGCTCGCCGGCGAACGACCTGCGTCAGGTGCAGATCATCAACGGCAACCTGTACGTTGCCGCCGCCGACACCACCCCAGGCCGGTCCGTGTTCAAGGTCGGGGCCCCGGGAGATTCCGGCACCGGGCCCAACCCGAACCTACCCAGGATGGGGAGCCCGACGATCGCCGGTCAGAACGCCACCGACATTGCCCTGGCGGGCAAGACCTACAACTCGTTCTACTTCACGAATCTCGGCAGCGGCAACGACTGGGCCCCCAACGGCCGATCGACCGGGTTCGATACGCTGTACGCCCTCAACTCGGCCACGGGCGTGGTCGAGAAGTGGTCGTTCACCGACGGAATCGGCTGGGAGTCCAGCGGCTCGATCATCCAGGGGGGCCTCCTTAACCTGACCGGCGTCACGATCGGCAAGAACGTCGTCCTGTACCTCACCGGTAACGGGCCGACGAACAACGGCCTCAACGTTCTCCAGGACGGCACTGGCCACGGGGTGAACATCAACTCCACGCTGCCGACCCTGCTGGCAGGGACCGGCAACTCGGGCTACCAGTTCCGCGGCGTGGCCGTCGTCCCCGAGCCGTCCAGCCTGGCCCTGTGCGGGCTCGCCGGCGCCGGCCTCGCCGGCCTCGGGATCCGCCGCCGGAAGTCAAAGGGAAGCCCAGAAGGTGATACGCCACGGGTCAGCGGCGTGTAGCAAATCGCCTTACTTCTTCGCGAGGCCGGTCTTCCCGTCGATGTCCAACCCGAGCTTCTCGTTGGCATCGACGAAGAAGACGAACCCGTTCATCATCTCGTGGAACGTCTGCTGGCCGTCGCGGACGGTCGCCTTCGGGTCCGGGTTGAACGGGTTGAACGGCGAGTTGTCGTAGTGGGCGATCGCCTCCAGCCGCGTGCCCTTGGGCAGCCTCTTCGTCCCGGGCTCCCAGCGGTAGGCCATCTGCCAGTCGAAGTTGTAGTTGGGGATGACCAGGAGCGTCTCCGACTTCCCGTCGGGGTAGTGCGCCTTGAACGTCATGTCCCGGCCGCGCACGTGCATGTGGGTGAACAGCCCGATGCCGACCGCGTCGTGCTTCAGCACCCGGCTGGCGGCGACGCGGTGGGCCGGGGCACCGGGGGGGATGGCGAACTTGTTGTCGGCCAGCAGGTGGAAGCGCAGGTGCTGGTCCACCCGTCCGGAGGCGTACTTGAAGCCGACCGAGATCCGGCACCTCTCCTTCTTGCCCGTCGTCACGTAGTGAACCTGTAGCAGGAGCATCGACCCGGCCGGGATGCGGAAGCCGACGCCCTTGTCCATCGTCATCGGCTCACCGCCGGGCACGGTGCCGGTGATGAAGTTCTCCATCCGCCACTTCTCGCCCAGCTTGATGTAGGCCATGTTGCAGTGGTGCAGCACCCGCGGGTTGTCCGGCAGGATCTGCACGCCCTGGACCCAGGTGTCGGTGAGGAAGATGTGCGGGAGGACGACGTACTTGTAATCGACAACGCCGTCGGCGGGTAGCTCGTGTTCGGGCGCCCTCACCACCAGGTCCGGCTTGCCGATCCGCCAGCGGTCTTCCTCCGCCTTCGGCGCGGCCGGCTGCCTGGCCTCGTCCCCCTTCAGCTTTCCCGTCTTGACCCAGCGAAGGACGGTCTCCCGCTCCTTCGGGGTGAGGCCGCGGCGGTTGATGAACTCGCCGTGGTCGGGCGCCCCGTACCAGGGGGGCATGCGCTCGTCGCGGACCACCTCGGCAAGGGCGTTGGCCTTGCCGGCAACCTGCTCGTAGGTCACCAGGGCGAACGGGGCGGCCGTGCCGGGCTTGTGGCACTCCACGCAGTGCTTGGCCAGGATGGGGGCGACGTGGTCGGCGAAGGTGACCGCGTCCTTGGCGGGGGGTAGGTCGGCGACGGTGATCAGGCAGCCGTCGGCCGGCGTCTCGGCGACGGCGACCTCCCGGCCGGCCAGGACGGCGTCGATCGCCTCCTTGAGGTCGTGCCTCGTCGGGGCGGGCCGGCCGCCACCTATGCGGTACTGGTCGTCGATCCGCCCGCGGTAGCGCAGCTTGCGCGAGGCGTCAAGAACGGCCACCTCCGGGGTGCGGCTGACGCCGAGCACGGCGGCGCCGCGGGCGTCGAAGTCCCGGACGACCGGGAAGGGGAGGTCGAACTCGACGGCCATCGCGGCCATCGCCCGGATCGAGTCCTCGCCGCCGGCGTCGATGCCGACGAACTGCACCCCCTGGCCGCGGTACTCCTTTTCCATCCGCGCCAGCGTCGGCAGGTAACGCTTCGCCAGCGGGCAGGTGGTGTTGACGAACGCGAAGACGTAGGCCTTGCCCCGGGGCAGGTCGTCGATCGTCCGTGTGAGATAGCGAATGTCCTTGAAGGTGAACGCCTTCACGGGGTCGCCGATTTTCACGGCGCCCTCTCCCCGTGCCGGCGCGAGGCAAGCGAGGCCGAGACAGACGGCGAGCGCGACCGGTTGCGCGAATCGGGGCATGGAGAGGGACTCCCGAGGGGGGGGGAAGTGAGGGCGACCCTGTTACCGTATGCGGCCGGGCCGGGGTGGCCAGCGTGGGCGAGGGAGAGATAACCATGGCCGCCCCTTCCTGCCGGCGGGTGCGCGCGGTAGTGTACGGGCAAGTCTCGCCCCCCGGAGCCACCGTCATGACCCGACGCCCCTGGCCGGCGCTGGTGTTGCTGGCCCTGACGGGCCCACTCCCGGCCGCCGAGCGGTCGCCGAACATCGTGCTGGTCTTCGCCGACGACCTGGGCTGGAAGGACGTCGGCTACCAGGGCACGGACTTCTACGAGACGCCCAACATCGACCGCCTGGCGAGGGAAGGCATGGCCTTCTCCAACGCCTACGCCTCCGGCGGCAACTGCGCGCCGAGCCGGGCCTGCCTGCTGTCCGGCCAGTACACGCCCCGCCACTCGGTCTACGCCGTCCAGGACACGCTGCGCGGCCCAAAGCACCTCATGCGCATGGTGCCGGTCGCCAACAAGAGCGGTCTCGCCCCGTCGAGCCTGACGCTGGCGAAGGCGCTCAAGGGGGCCGGCTACGCGACCGGCATCTTCGGCAAGTGGCACCTCGCCGGGCCCGACGGCGCCCGCCCCGCGCGACAGGGGTTTGAGGTGGTCATGGACGAGAACCAGCCCGGCAAAGGCGCCAACGACGATCCGAAAGGGGTCTATTCCATCACGAAGGCCGCCTGTGCCTTCTTCGAGAAGAACCGGGACCGCCCGTTCTTCGCCTACGTCGCCCACCACGCGGTCCACGTGCCAATCCAGGCCCGCAAGTCGTCACTGGAAAGGTTCCGGGCCAAGTCCGCCGGCAAGCAGCACCACGACGCCGCCTTTGCCGCCTGCCTCTACGACCTCGACGACGCCGTCGGCATCCTGCTGAAGAAGCTCGCCGACCTCGGGCTGGAGAAGGACACGCTCGTCGTCTTCACCTCCGACAACGGCGCGCCGAAGTCGTCGCAGGAGCCGCTGCGCGGCGGGAAGGGGGCCTACTACGAGGGCGGCATCCGGGAGCCGTTCCTGGTCCGCTGGCCCGGCGTCGTCAGGCCGGGCACGAGGTGCGACGTGCCGGTCATCAACATCGACCTGTTCCCGACCTTCCTCGCCGCCGCCGGCGCCCCAACGCCAAAGGGCCACCCGCTCGACGGCGAGAGCCTGGTGCCCCTGTTCAAGGGCGAGCCTTCCCTCAAGCGGCAGGCGATCTTCTGGCACTTCCCCGGCTACCTCGACAACCCGGTGCCGCGCGGCCGCGACCCGGTGTTCCGCACCCGGCCGGTGAGCGTCATCCGCAAGGGCGACTGGAAGCTGCACCTCTACCACGAGGAGTGGCAGCTCGACGGCGGCCGCGACAAGCTCGATACCAACCGGGCCGTCGAGGTGTACAACCTCGCGGCCGACGTCGGCGAGCGGAACGACGTCGCGCTGAAGGACAAGGCGAAGCGCGACGAACTGCTGGTCGATCTGCTCGCCTGGATGGGCCGCGTCCGGGCTCCCCGGCCGACGAAACCCAACCCGGACTACGCGCCCAGGAAGGGGGGCGATTGAAGATGCCTCGACTTGCCCTCGCCGCGCTGGCGCTGCTCGCGGGAGGCCCCGCCTTCGCCGCCGACAGGCCGAACGTCGTCTTCGTCCTGTGCGACGACCTGGCCCAGGGCGACCTCGGCTGCTACGGCCAGAGGAAGGTCAAGACGCCAAACCTGGACCGGCTGGCGAAGGAGGGGACGCGGTTCACGCAGGGCTACACCGGCACGAGCGTTTGCGCGCCGGCGCGGGCGTCGCTGATGACCGGGTTGCACATGGGCCACTGCCCGATCCGGGCCAACCGCGCCACCAAGCCCGAGGGCCAGATGCCGCTACCGCCGAACACCTACACCGTTGCCAGGCTGCTCAAGGACAACGGCTATGCGACGGCCTGCTGCGGCAAGTGGGGCATGGGGATGTTCCACACCCCCGGCAGCCCGCTGAAGGTCGGCTTCGACCACTTCTTCGGCTACAACTGCCAGACCCACGCCCACTCCTACTTCCCGACGTACCTCTACCGCGACGACAAGCGGTTCGAGTTGGACGGCAAGACTTACGCCCAGGACCTCATCGCCGACGACGCCCTCGCCTGGGTGAGGGCGAACAGGGAGCGGCCGTTCTTCCTCTACTACGCCCTCACGCTGCCCCACGCCCGGTACGAGATTGACGACCTGGGCGAGTACGCGAAGACCGACTGGACGCCGCAGCAGAAGACCTATGCCGCGATGGTCACCCGGATGGACCGCGACATCGGCCGGCTCATGGACCTGCTGAGGGCGCTGAAGCTCGACGAGAAGACGCTCGTGCTTGTCAGCGGGGACAACGGTTCGGCTTTCGCGCCAGATTCCCCCAACGGGAAGTTCTTCGCCCAGGCCAACGGGCTGCGCGGCCACAAGCGCGGCATGTACGAGGGCGGGTTGCGCCAGGCGTCGCTGGCGCGCTGGCCGGGCTCGGTCCCCGCCGGCCGGGTGCGCGACGAGCCGTGGGCGTTCTGGGACTTCCTGCCGACGTGCGCCGAACTGGCCGGCGCGAAGGTGCCCGGTGGCGTGAGGGCGGACGGCCTGTCGCTGGTGTCGTTCCTCAAGGGCGGGCCGGCGCCGAGGCGCGAGGCGTTCTACTGGGAGCTGCACGAGGGCGGCGGCTCGATTCAGGCGGTGCGATTCGGCGACTGGAAGGCGGTCAAGAGCGGTCCCTCCGCGGCAATCGAGCTGTACGACCTGAAGTCCGACCCAGGCGAGCGTATCGACCTCGCCGCCAAGAAGCCTGACCTGGTGAAGAGGGCCGCCGCGCTGCTGGTGTCGATGCGCGAGGACCACCCCGACTGGCCGATGAAGGACCCTCCCCGCAAGAAGAAGTGAGGCACGGCGATGCGACCCCTCCTCAGCTTGCCCCCCGCCGGGGTTTGTACCGGCCCCGTGCGGGCCTTGACTGTCCGAGCCATCCTCCTGGGCGTGCTGGCGCTTTGCCCGGCCGTCCGGGCCGAGGAGGCGCGGCCGAACATCCTCTTCTGCTTCGCCGACGACTGGGGCCGCTACGCCAACATCTACGCCTCGGTCGAGAGGCGAGCGTCGCCGAGCCAGGTGGTGAAGACGCCGAACATCGACCGCGTGGCGCGTGAGGGGGTACTGTTCCGGCACGCGTTTGTCAACGCCCCGTCCTGCACGCCCTGCCGCAGTGCCCTGCTGTCGGGGCGCTACTTCTTCAACACCGGCCGCGGCGCCATCCTCCAGGGCGCCCAGTGGGAAGCGAAGATTCCGACCTACCCGCTGTTGCTGAAGGAGGGCGGCTACCACATCGGCAAGTCGTT
Source organism: Gemmataceae bacterium (assembly GCA_046350195.1). Lineage (GTDB taxonomy): Bacteria > Planctomycetota > Planctomycetia > Gemmatales > Gemmataceae > CALDUY01. Next base: position 18,312 of record JAXMAW010000020.1, on the reverse strand, counting down.
CAAGGTGTGGAGCCCCGGAACGCCCGTCGACGCCCCGTTCGGCGGGCAGAAGTTCGCCTACCAGAAGGCCGGCCACCTGTGCAACAACTTCTCCGAGCACGTGACGGAGATGGTGGCGGCCGGCTCGAAGCTGGGGGCGGCGCGCGAAAAGGTCCTCGGCCAGGTCCGCGACAACTTCGCCGCCTTCCTGGCCGACGCCAGGCCGGGCCAGCCGTGGCACTACTGGTTCGGCCCGACGACGGTACACCGGGCATGGACGCGGGGTTCGGGCAAGGCCTTGTGGGGTATCGACCCCGAGGCCCTCAAGGGCAAGCTACCGGCGTTCCTGCCCGACGTGCCGGAGGTGCGCGAGGACTTCGCCGACTACCTCGGCGAGGTTCAGGCCTATGACGCATACATCGGCGTGCTGCTGAACAAACTCGAAGAAACGAGGCAACTCGACAAAACCCTGATCGTCGTCAGCGGCGACCACGGCCCGCCGGGCTTCCCGCGCGGCAAGTGCAACCTCTACGACTTCGGGGTCGGCGTGACGCTCGCGGCCAGGTGGCCCGGCGGCCAGGGCGGCCGCGTCGTGGACGACTTCGTCAACCTGATGGACCTGGCCCCGACGTTCCTCGAAGCCGGTGGGCTGAAGCCGGTCGCGGGCATGGACGGCCGCAGCTTCCTTCGGGTGCTGAAGTCGGGCCGGAGCGGCCAGGTGGACCCGGCGCGGACCTACGTCATCACCGGCCGCGAGCGCCACGTCGCCGGGGCGCGCGAGGGCCACGTGCCGTACCCGCACCGGGCCTTGCGGACGAAGGACTTTCTCTACATCCGTAACTTCAAGCCGGACCGCTGGCCGATGGGCGACCCGGCGAAGGGGCCGGTGGACGCCGGGCGGATCGAGAGCGACACGTTCGTCACCTTCGCCGACATGGACGCCGGGCCGACGAAGGCGTGGCTCGTTGCCTACCGGGACGACCCCAAGGTGAGGCCGTTCTACGACCTCGCCTTCGCGAAGCGGCCCGGCGAGGAGTTGTACGACCTGCGGAAGGACCCCGACCAGGTCCGCAACGTGGCCGGGATGGCGGCTTACGCGGCCGACAAGGCGAGGCTGGCGAGGGATCTGACGAAGCGGCTCGAAGAGGCCGGCGACCCGCGCGTCACCGGCGACGGCCTGACGTTCGAGCGTCCCCCGTTCACCGACCCGAACCCGCCGCCGAGGAAGAAGTGAGTTGAGGGCGCTCCTTCCCGCCGCCTGCAAATTGCGGTGACAGATCCACCGAGAGAATGCTTACCGAGGCCGGTGATGCCTGCCTGGACCGCTTACTAGCCCTGCCAAAACCTCGATCCAACCCTTGCGATGTGCCATGCTTCGGTCTAGAAACGATCATGTCGCTGGCACTGAGTCCGTAGGGGCGGATGATGGCACCAGCCGCTCTACACGAGTGGATTGCTCAGTATAACTGGGACGACGGCCTGGCCCCGATCTGGGTCATCGCCGACAGCGCAGCCACCGAGGTCGCCACCGCACTGCTCATCTACTGGCGGCTCGGCGGGCCGTGGCTGGAAGCTGCAGAGGCGGGGTCAACGCCGAGGCCAAGCGGCTACAGGACAAGGTGCGGGACCGCTTGCTGGCCGGGTTCTACCCAGCCGGCCAGGCGAAGTACGACCCGAAGGGCGAGTTGTCCCGTACCCAGGTCTACCAGTCCGCAAGGCCGGGCTGCCGGATTTGCTGCTCGGCAAGCCTTAGGTGGACTCAAAATGAGGATTCCCCGGCCTTGACCCGGCTGATGGTCCGCTCGACCACCCACCGGATCTTGCCCAGCCCGCTCCCGTGGGGCGTCTTCCGCCTGGCGATCATCGGCTCGATCCCCAGCCACCGGAGCAGCTAGCGGGTAGCGTCGCTGTCGTAGCCGCGGTAAGCGTACAGCACGTCGGGCAACTCCTTCGGCCTCCCCGGCTTCCCCCACCCGCGGGAAGTCGAGGACGATGGGGATGATCTGGGTGTGGTCGCTGGCGTTGGCCCCCGCCGTGAGGATGGCCAGCGGCACCCCAACCGGCTGACCTTCAGGGTGTGCTTCGTCCCCGGTTTCCGCCGATCGACCGGGCTGGGGCCGGCCAGCTCGCCGCCGCCGAACGCCCGGACGAACACGGAGTCGATGACCACCAGGTCGGTGTCCAACTTGCCCTCGTGCCGTAGCAGCCGGAGCAGATCGGCGTGCAGCCGGTCCCAGATGCCGGCCTCCTCCCAGGACCGCAGTCGCCGATGGGCGGTTCGGCCTGAGCAACCAAGTTCTGGGGGCACGTCCTCCCACCGAGTGCCACTGACGAGTACAAACCCGATGACCCGGACGACGGCCCTGTGGCAGATCCGGGGGCGACCACCCTGTGGGGCGACCGGCCGCTCAGGCGGCAGGTTGTGGGCTACAAGGTCATAAAACTCAACCGGCATGATGGGCGTTCGCCATGGCAGGTGCCTCCTCTGGGCGGGCTAACCTGACAGGGCGCAAACCTCATGCCAATTTGGGCTTCACGTTCCTGTTGGGGGGAGGCGCTCCGCCCTCCGCTCACTCCTGCGCGGCTCGCCAGACCATCATCCGGCCGCCGCCGTCTCCTTCCGCTCGATCTGCAACCGCAGCACCTTGTAGTCGGCCTTGCCAGTGCCCAGCATCGGAATCGCCTCGACGCGCCGCACCTCGTCGAGGCGCATCACCCCGTGGAAGCCCTCGCGCTGGAGCACCTCGTTCGCCTCCCGAAGGGTGATCGGCTCGGTCGTGAACAGCACGACGCGCCGCCCGCCGTCGTGCTCGACGCCTTCGACGGCGACGCGCGGCCCGTCCTTCGTAGGCGGGTGCAGCTTCGCGAACGGCTCCTCCAGTGCCGGCAGCGAGATCATCTCGCCGCCCGCCTTGAGGAAGCGCTTCAGCCGGCCGGAAAAGCGGATGTAGCCGTCCTCGTCCAGCTCGACCAGGTCGCCGGTGACGTACCAGCGCTTGCCGCCGTGCTCGCGGAACGGCGAGGCGGCCTCGCCGAGGTAGCCGGGGAAGATCGTCGGCCCGCTGACCAGCAGCATCCCCCTCTCGCCGTTCGGCACCGGCCGCTCGCTCTCCAGATCGACGACGCTCACCTCGACGCCGGGCATCGGCCTGCCCACCGTGCCGTGCCGCGCCGCCCCGGCGGGGTTGACCGAGACGACCGGGGAGCACTCGGTGATGCCGTACCCCTCCAGTACGTCGGCCCCCGGCGCCTCCTTCGCCAGCCGGTCGAAGATGGCCTGCGGGCACTTCTCGGCGCCGACGACGACCAGGCGCAGCGACGCCAGCTCGCCCGGCTCGGCGCGGTCGAGGATGTAGCTGACGAACGTCGGCGTGCCGACCAGGATGGTCGCCTTGTACATCCCCGCCTTGCGGGCCAGGGCGTAGGCGTCGGTCGGGTCGGGGTGGCGCACCACGCGCACCCCGGCCAGGACCGGGAACAGCCCGGTGATCGACAGCCCGAAGCTGTGGAACGCCGGCAGGAACCCGAGGATCGAGTCGCGCCGCGTCACCTTGAGCGTCGGGATGCCGCCGCGCTGGTTGGTGAGGATGTTCCGGTGGGTCAGCGGCACGGCCTTCGGCGCCTTCTCCGAGCCGGACGTGAACAGCACCACCGCCGGGCTGTCCGGGTCGGGCCGGGGCGTCTGGGCCCGGACGGTCCCGGCCAGCCAGCGGACCTTGAGCAGCGTCAGGAGTAGTTCGGCCTTGCCGGCCTGCTTGCGCACCTCTTCGAGGTACACGTACTCGGTGCCGCCGACCTTCACCTCGGTGCGGTCGATGAACGCCTTGGACGTGACGACGTGGGAAAGCTCGGTGAGCTTGGCGGCGTGCTCGAGGTTGTTCGGGCCGGTCGTCCAGTTGAGCACCACGGGGAGCTTGTCGGCCAGGTACAGCCCCAGCAAGGCGACGTCACAGCCGACCGACGAGGGGAGCAGCAGGCCGACGTCCTTGCCGGGCAGCGCGCGGAACCGCCTCGCCATCACCAGGGCCCCGACGAGGAGCTTCTCGTAGGTCAGCACGCCGGCCAGGTCGTCGGCGCAGACCACGTCCTTCCGGCAAGCTAGCGCCCGGGCGACGGCGGCCTCGGGGATCGACTCGGCCAGGATTGCCGCCTCCTCCGTCGAGGGGGGCGTGAACCACAGAGGCGCGGGTGGCCTGGGCGGCTGTCGCTTCATCATCCCCGCGGCGAGGGCGTACAACTGACCCACCGTCTCGGGCACCTTGTCGGCGGTGAAGCCGAACCGCTTCTCGACCGCCTGGCTTAATTCGCTCCGCGTCAGGCTGTCCAGGCCGAACGAGTCGAGCATCGTCTCCGGCTTCAGGTCGGACTTCTGGAGCCGGTCGCCGAACCGCTCTAGCAGCATCTCATCGACCGCCTGGCGCGTCTCGGCCTTGACCGTGCCCGGGTCGAACTCCTCGGCGGCCGGCAGCGGCGGGAACTCGTGGGTGCGCGGGCCGAAGAGGAAGTGCACCGGGACAAAGGTCCGCGGGTCGGCGTCGGCGTTGTACCACTTCTCCAGCCACGGGTTGAGCTTCTCGCGCTCCAGACCGGGCAACTTGGACCGCTCGACGTCCTCCAGGGTGAGCGTGACCTGGCGGCGGGGTGTGAAGACCAACAGGTTCGACAGCACCCAGCCGACCCCCTGGAGGAACCGCTTGCCCAGCGGCGGTTGGGTGCCGTCCCAGCCGTAGCCGAAGTGGCTTCCCCACAGGCCGCGCGTGCGAACCAGGACGACCTTCGCCTCGGGCACCCCCTGCAAGACGTCGGACACGGTGCGGGCGGCCCCCAGCCGTTCGACCCCGGCGCGCTGGAGCCGGCCCGACGGCCAGAGGACGACGTTGCGGCCGGACTGCAATGCGGCCTTCACCTCCTCGATCGCCTTCAAGGCGCGCTCGCGGCCCTCGGCGCTGATCTGATCGGTGTCCGGGACGCGGATGGCCTCCAGCAGGTACATCATCAGGCCCAGGACAGGGCCCTGGAAGTTGCCCTCGAACAGGAGTGGCCGCGGCCGCAGGGCCGGGTCGAGCCACGAGAGGACGATCGGCGGGTCGGCGTAGGCGGGGTGGTTGGGCAAGATCAACAGGGGGCCGTCGAGCCCTTTGACCTCGTCCAGCCCCCTGACGCGCACCCGGTAGCGCAGCGACAGGGCGGCGCGGCCGAACAGCAGCAGCAGGTAGCGGAAGAAGCCGAACATGGCGCGCCCCTCGGGTGGGAGGTTCCTCTGACCTGGCAATCTAGCGGATCGGCACGCGGTTCGCCAGTCGCGTCACGAGAATTGGGCGGTCGGGAGAGGGGACCAGCCAAGGAGGAGCGCAGCCGGCTTGGCCTCAAGCGCCTGCGACTTGGAAGTGAGAGGGAGGCGCGAGGAGGGATCGGCGTGGTGGGGGCGTTGGGGCCCCCAACCGTCGCCGGCGAGTAACGTGTGGGAGAGAGGGTCAGGCGGGACGAGAGGCGTCCGCCGGCTTGGTCACCACGACCGGCGTCGGGGCGCTCTGGCCGTGGATCGCCTCATAGACCTCCTGTCGGTGGACCGGGACCTCTTTCGGCGCGACGATCCCCAGGCGCACCTTGTCGCCGCGGATCTCCACCACGGTGACCGTGATGTCGTTGTTGATGATGATGCTTTCGTTTTTTTTCCTGGACAGTACCAGCATCGGCGCTTATCCTTTTCAAAGCCAAGAAGCCGTACTTGTGTCGTCCGTCCTACACGACCTGACCCCCAGACTTATCCTGGTGACCATTCCTACCTGCTGGGTGCTGGTTTCGCCTGTTGTCGCCTTCGGACGGTCCCCAGGCTGGGTGGGGAACAGCCAGGCTTGGTCACCACGCGCCCCCCGCGTTACCTCTCTGCTCGGCGAGGGGTGTCTCGTCTGGAATGGGTGTCGCTCTCGGGACGGCTCCGCCGTTCCGGATGGAGATAGGGGATAATGGCCTGCCGGGATTGGAAGGCCCTTTTCCCCTGCGAGGTGGATGATCCGCGAAACCGCGAGTCCCCGCGCAATCCATCAATCTCAACTCTATCTGTCGCAACGGACTCCGTCAAGGGGCCGCGCTTCCTTTTCGGCTTTTTCGGCAACCCCAGCCTCGCTTCCTCCGAGGTAGGAATTGCCACATCGGGTTCAACGGCGGATCAGTTCGAGCCGCTGCACCGATGCATCCTCGGCCGGAAGTAGCACCTCCGGCACGCCAAGCGTGCCGCGGAGCAGGTCGCGCTCCAGCCGGTGCGACGTCATCTGTCGCAGGTGGTCGGCCGTGGCCGCGCCGAACCGGCCCTCGATCATCGCCAGGTAGTGCGGGTCGGTGTAGTAGTCTAGGAACGCCGCGTCGCGGAACTTCAACACCTCCCGGGCGGGCAGGTGGCGGGTGGGCAGCGGGAGGCAATCGCGCGAGTGCTGCGAGTAGCCGGTCCAGGTCGCCGGCAGCGGCACGCCCTGTCGCAAGGCCATCGTGTAGAGCGGCGAGCCGGGGTAGGCCATGGTCGAGTAAAAGTTGGCGAACTCACAGTTCAGCTCCTTCGCCAGGTCGAGCGTGGCCCGCATCGTGGCCGCGTCGTCCTCGGGCAGGCCGAAGATGTAATTGCCGATCACGTTGATGCCGGCGTCGCGCACCTTCTGGATGACCTCGAAGACCTCCTGCTGGTCGAACCCCTTGTCCACACTGTCGCGGACGCGGTCGGCCCCCGCCTCGATGCCGAACGCCAGCCAGTGGACGCCGGCCCGCTTCATCGTCTCGAGCATGCCGTCCTTGACCGTGTCCACGCGGGTGTACGCCCAGATGTTCAGGTCGTAGCCGCGCTCGATGATCCCCTCGCAGATGCCGAGGACGTGGCGCTTGTTCAGCACGAACATCTCGTCGGCGATCTTCAGGTTGCGCACGCCGTACTTGTTGACGAGGACGTCGATCTGGTCGAGGACGCTGGCGACGCCCCAGAAGCGGTAGCTGTTGACCGACTCCTTCACCCCCGCCGCCCGCTCGCCGGCCTTGAACGGGGCCTGGATGCAGCAGAACGAGCAATGGTACGGACAGCCGAGGGTGGTGTAGATCGCCGCGTAGGGCTGGCGGTCGAGGCCGTCGAGGCAGTGCCAGTTGTGGGCGCGGTAGCGCGCCATCGGCAGCAGGTCCCACGCCAGGCCCGGCATCTCGGCGTCGAGGTCGCCCACCAGGGGGCGGTCGGGGTTGCCGCGGACCTGATGGCCGTCGCGGTGGTACAGGCCGGGCACCTTGCCCAGCTCCGGCCGGGGCGTCTTCAGCGCGGCGACGAGATCGACGAGCGTGTGCAGCCCCTCGCCGCCGGCGGCGAAGTCGGCGTCCTCCTCCGCCAAGGTGCGCTCCGGCAGCGCCGCGACGTGGCCGCCCAGCAGGAGGATCTTGCCCAGCGGGACGGCGTTGCGGATGGCGGTGCAGACCTGGCCGCAGGCGGTCATGATCTGCGTCGAGGCGGACGGCTGGTGGCCGTAGGCGACGACGGCGGCGAGCACCGGGTCGAGGTCATCGACCTGCTGCGCGACGTCCTCGGCGGACAGCCCCTCGGCCTCGGCGTCGATGACCTCGACGGAAAGCCCCTTGACGCGGCAGAACGTCGCCATCAACCCGGCCCACACCGGAGGCTCGATCGCGGCGAGGGATTTGCCCAGCGACTGGTAGACCTGCTCGCGGCTGGACGGGTTGATCAGGACGAGGTCGAGTTGGCGCGTCATCGTGCGATCTCTCCGTCAAAGGCCCGACCGTAAGGGAGAGGGCGTTCCTCACCCAGGCGCGACGCGACGCCCTCCCTCACGGTCGGGCCTGGGAAAATCCGCGCCCTCCCTCACGGTCGGGCCTGGGACAAACCGCGCCCTCCCTCACGGTCGGGCCTGGGATCGACATTCACCCCCGAGCGACGTCGTTGAGCAGCTCGCACAAGCGCCCAATCTTGTCGCGCTCCAGCGACGGGTAGTTGCCGATGTACATGCCGTGGAAGTGGACGTGGTCGGCGCGCGGGAACCGCCTCCACGCCTCCGCCCCGACCACGCGGCGCAGGTACGGCTGCCGCACCTGGTTGCCGCCGCCCGCGGTGCCGCGGCGGAACTCGACGCCCGCCTCACGCAGCGCCGCCATGACGCGCCTCGACCGCCGCTCGTCGGCGTCGCGCAGCACCAGCGTGAAGGCGTAGTTGCTGCTGCCCTCGGTGGCGAAGTCGGTGAAGTAATACTTCGGGTCGAGGCCGCCCAGGAACTGCCTCAGGTTCTCCGTCCGCCGCCGGTTCCCCTCGTCCAAGCGCGGCAGCTGCGTCCGGCCGATCACCGCGTTGATCTCGGTGCTGCGGACGTTGAACCCCGGCACGGCGAAGATGAATTCGGGGTTGAGGTCGTCGTGCTCGTCGGCCAGCTCGCGCTTGCGGCTGACCGAGTCCAGCTCGCGCACCATGCCGTGGCCGCGCAGCATCCGCACGCACTCGTACAGGTCGGCGTCGTCGGTGCAGACCATGCCGCCCTCGATCGTGCTGAGGTGGTGGGCGTAGTAGAACGAGAAGTTCGACGCCAGCCCGAACGTGCCGAGCTTCCGCCGCTCGAACGTCGCCCCGTGCGACTCGCAGACGTCCTCGATCAGCGGGACCCGGCGCTGGCGCAGCTCGTCGAGCAGCTTCCAGGAAAGGGCGCTGTAGCCGAGGACGTGCGTGAGGAAGACGGCCCGGGTCTTCGGGGTGATCCGCTCCAGGACCTCGTCGTTGTCCATCCCCAGCGTGCGCGGGTCGATGTCCACGAACACCGGCGTGAAGCCGGCGTGCAGCACGGAGGCGATGTCGGACACCCAGGTGATCGTCGGCACGATGACCTCGCCGCCCTCGCCGCGCAGCTCGCGCAGCGCGTGCATCGTGACCAGGTTGGCCGACGCCCCGGAGTTGACGAAGACGCTGTGCTTGACGCCCAGCCAGCGCGACCACTCCTCCTCGAACGCCCGGACGTTCCGCGACGACGTCAGCACCGGGTCGTCCTGCTGGAGCAGCCGGCAGACCGCGTCGAGGTCCTCCCGCGCGATGTTGTTCTTCATCAGCGGCCAGTCGAGCTTCCGGCTCGTCGTGGTGGTCATCAGAACGGCCCCTTGAACTCGATCTGCTTCAGGTCGTCGCGCGGCTGGGGCACCCAGCCCGTCGGCCGGTCCTCGACGAGGTCGCGCGCCGCCGCGGCGATCGTCCTGGCGTCCGGGTAGAACAGCTCCTCCAGCACCGGGGTGGTCGGGCACGTCACCGGGGCGAAGCCCAACCGCTTCAGCCGCAGGTCGCGCACGCCCTGCAACTCCTCGGCCACGCGGGCGACGATCTCGGCGCCGGCGCCGCAGTTGGTCCACGCCGTATCGACGACGAGCAGCCGGCCGGTGCGCTCGACCGACTCGCGGACGGTGTCGATGTCGAGCGGGCTGAGCCAGATCGGGTCGATGACCTCCGCGTTGATGCCGATGTCGGCGAGGTAGTGCCGGGCCTTCAGCGCCTCCATCTGCATCCACGAGATGCCGACGATCGTGACGTCATCTCCCTTGGCGGTGACGCGCGCCTTGCCCGGCTTGACCTCGTAAGGCTGCTCCGGCACCGGGCCGCTGGTGAAGTGCAAGAGCCGGTGCTCGACGTAGACCACCGGGTCGTCATCGCGCACGGCGGCGATGAGGCAGCCCTTGGCGTCGTGCGGCGTGCTCGGCGCGACGACCTTCAGGCCGGGGACGTGCATGAAGAAGCTGTGCAGCCCCTGAGAGTGCTGCGCCCCCTGGCCCCAGCTCTTGCCGATCATGGCGCGGACGACCATCGGCAAATGCACCTGCCCGCCGTACATGTAGCGCGACTTGGCGGCGACGTTGACGAGCTGGTTCATCGCCAGCATCAGGAAGTCCATGCGGATGTGGACGTGGATCGGCCGCAGGCCAGCCAGCGCCATGCCGACGGCGGCGCCGGTCATCGCGTCCTCGGACAGCGGCGTGCCGAAGACGCGCTCGGGGCCGTACTTCTCGACCAGCCCGAGTGTGGTGCCCTGGATCGCCTTGGGGTCATCGACGTCGAGGCCGAAGACGATCACCGACGGGTCGCGGGCCATTTCCTGGTCGGCGGCCTCGCGCACCGCCTCGACGTAGGAGAGGGTGCGGGGTGGGGCGGACACTTCCTTGCTGGATCGCGGTATCGTAACCGTCCGTGGCATGGTGTTACTCCAGTTGGCGAGCGGGGGACGTTAGTCCCGGTTCGTCGCTCCACCGGGGGACTAACGTCCCCGCTCGCCTGCTGCTCCTCAGGCGTCACACATCAGCTCCGCCGGCTCGGGGAACGGGCTCACCTCGGCGAACGACATCGCCTCGGCGACCTCCGCCTCGACCTCGCGCTCGATCCGCTCGCGATCCGACACGTCAACAAGCCCGGCGACGCGCGGCACGGCGTCGTCCCGCAACCACGCTTCCGCCTCGGCCTTTTCCCGGTAGCCGAGGTGATAATCCGTTCCCGGGCCGACGTGCTCGCGTACCCGGTAGGTCATCACCTCGAAGAAACGCGGCCCCTCGCCGCGCCGAATCGCCGCCACGGCCTCCCGGGAGTGCTCGACTAGCGCCGGCAGGTCGTTGCCGTCGAGCCGCTCCGCCGGCAGGCCGAAGGCGCGGGCGCGGTCGCAGATCGCCGGCGTGCCCTGCCGCCGGCTCTGGTGGGTGTGGATCGCGTACTGGTTGTTCTCGCAGACGAACAGCACCGGCAGGCGCTTCAGCACGGCGAAGTTCAGGCTCTCGGCGAAGACGCCCTCCTCGGTGGCGCCGTCGCCGAAGAAGCTGGCGACGATGGCGTCCGCGCGGCGGTGCTTCAGGGCGTAGGCGTAGCCGACGGCGTTGGCGATCGTCGTGCCGACGACGGCCGACATGCCCATCACGCCGGCGGCGACGTCGATCAGGTGCATCGAGCCGCCCTTGCCCTTGGTGCAGCCGGTCGCCTTGCCGTACAGCTCCGCCACCATCGCCCGCAGGTCGCCGCCCTTGGCCAGGTACAGCGCGTGGCCGCGGTAGGTGCCGAAGGCGACGTCCTGCGGCTGTAGCGCCGCGCAGACGCCGACCGACACCGCCTCCTGGCCGATCGACAGGTGGACGGGCGACTTGATCTTATCGCTGGGGTAGACGCGCGCGACCTCTTCCTCGACGCGGCGGATGCGCAACAGCGAGCGGTAAAGCCGATCCATCATGCCCGTGGTCCTCCGTGACCTCGTGCCGCAAGAACCAGTGGTACGTCTCAGTCAGGGCGGAGCGGAAGTCGGTCGCCGGCCGCCAGCCCAGCAGGGCCAGCGGCGACGAGTCGAGCATCTTCAGCGGCATGCCGTCGGGCCTGGTGTCGTCAAAAACGATCCGGCCCTCGTAGCCGACGACATCGGCTACGGTTTGGGCGACTTCGGCGATCGACAAACTCTCCGAACCACCCAGGTTGATCGGCGCCTCGCCGCCATAGTGGCGCATCACGAACAGGCAGGCGTCGGCGACATCGGCGGCGTAGACGAACTCCCGTCGCGGCGCCCCTGTTCCCCAGACGCTCAGAGTTGATTCGCCGTTCACCTTCGCGGCGTGGCAGCGGGCGATCAGGGCCGGGACGACGTGGCCGCTGGCCGGGTCAAAGTCGTCCCCCGGTCCGAAGGCGTTCGCCGGGATCGCGGTGACGAAGTTCGCGCCGTACTGCTGCCGGTAGCGCGGCTGAGCTGCCAGCCCGCCAGCTTGGCGGTGGCGTAGGCGGCGTTGGTCGGCTCCAGCGGTCCCGAGAAGAGGGACTCGACGCGCATCGGTTGGGCGGCGTCGCGCGGGTAGCTGCACGAGCTGGCCAGGTAGAGGAGCTTGCGAACCCCGTTCCGGTACGAGGCATCGAGGACGCGGCCGCGACGAAGAGGTTGTCGAGCATCAGCTCGGCCGGCCGCGACCGGTTGAGGCCGATGCCGCCGGACTTGCCGGCCGCGACGAGGACGTACTCGGGCCTCGCCTCGGCGACGAAGTCGTCCACCTGGGCGCGGACGGTGAGGTCCGGCTCGTCGCCGAGCGGCGAAAGCCCTCGGCCCGGAGGCGTTCGACGAGGGCGCGGCCGATCAGCGTGTCGGCACCCGCGACCCAGATGCGCGACCGGGGTTCACGACGCCTCCGCGATCGAGAGTTCCTTGAACGCGATCGGGGCGCCGCGCGGCGGGCGCGGTCGGCGTCCTCGTAGTTCGTCTCCGGCTCGTAGAAGATGACCTGGCTGCCCGACGACTCGAAGCGGAACGGCACCTCCAGCCGGCCGCGCAGCGCCTGCCGCACCGCGTCCTGCCGGCCCGGCTCGACGAACAGCAGGAGGAAGCCGCCGCCGCCGGCCCCGGTGAGCTTGCCGCCCAGCGCGCCGGCCTGCCTGGCCCGGTCGTACAGATCGTCCACCTCGCCGTTGGACACCTGCGGAGACAGGCTGCGTTTGGCCTGCCAGGCCTCGTGGAGCAGCTCGCCGAAGCGCCGATGTCCATGCCGCTGGCGAGGATGTCGATGCTCTCGTCCACCAGCTCCTTCATGATCCGCAGCTGCCGGCGGGCGGCCTCGAGGTCGATGGCGTAGCTCTTGGCGACGTCGGAGGAGGTGCGGGCAATGCCGGTGTAGAACAGCATCAGGTGCGACTGCAACTCGGCGACGCCGCGGCGCGGGGAGCACCAGCGGGTCGCTGGCGATCTCGCCGGTGGGGTGGAACTTGACGTGCCGCAGCCCGCCGTAGGCGGCCATCACCTGGTCCTGCGAGCCGACCGTCTCTTTGAGCACTTCCTGTTCGAGGTGCAGGCTCTCGCGGACGAGTTGGGCCTTGGTCACCATCTCGCCTTGCAGGGCGTGCAGGGCGTGCAGTAGGCCGACCGTGAAGCGCTGGACGAGCCCATGCCGCTGCGCGCCGGCAGGTCGCCGTCGTGGTGCAGTTCCACGCCTCGCTCGATCTTCAGCAACCTTAGCGACTCGCGGACCGACGGGTGGCTGATCTCGTCCACCGACATGCACGTCTCAATCCTGCGGTAAACGAGGCGGATGCGGTGCTCGAAGAACGGCGGGAGGTAGCGGCAGGTGAGGTAGCAGTACTTGTCGATGGTGGTGGCGAGGACCGCCCCGCCGTGGGCGCGATACCAGGAGGGGTGGTGCCGCCGCCGAAGAACGAGAGGCGGAACGGGGTACGGCAGATGATCATTCCTTTGATCCTCTCGCTGCTTCGTCCTGAGTGGGAGATGGTATCGCATAAACGAGGCAACCCTGTCAAGGCGGGTTAGCCGGGAGATGTCGTCACGCCCGCTTGGACATTTTTCCCGTCACACCAGCGGCCGGACGGTGGGGTCATCAGTGAGCCATCCTGTTCATATTCCCTGCTGGTCACTCAGAAGGAGCCGAACATGCCCCCGCGCGCTCGTTCCGCACGCCGCTTTTCCCCGCCGAGCCTGGAGCAGTTGGGGCGGCGTGACGTGCCCTCGGTCAACCCGGTCGGGGCGGAGTTCCTGGTCAACACCAGCACCGCCGGCACCCAGGCGCTTGCCACGGGCGTCCAGGGCGGAACCTACGGCCGGCACACCGTCGCCTCCGACGCCGCCGGCAACCACGTCGTCGTCTGGGAGAGCGCCCACTCCGGCGCCGGCTCGGACGTCTATGGTCAGCGGTTCAACGCCCTGGGCGCGAAGGTGGGCGGCGAGTTCCGCATCAACACCACCCTCGCCGGCGACCAAGCCCACGCCAGCGTCGCCATGGACGCCGACGGCGACTTCGCCGTCGTCTGGCAGAACGGCAGCGGGATCAACGCCCGACTCTACAACGCCGCCGGTGCCGCCCGGACTGGGGAACTGAAAGTCACCGGCAGCGGCACCTTTTGGCTGGAAGACATCGCCATGGACGCCGACGGCGACTTCGTCGTCGCCTACCAGGCCCCGAGGAACTTGTCCACCAAGGTCGTGTACGCCCAGCGGTACAACTCGCTCGGCGTCGCTCAGAAAAAGGCCATCCAGGTCGAAACGCACAACATCGGCAACGCCCAGGTCAACGCGGCGATGGACGACGACGGCGACTTCCTGATCGCCTCGCCCTCTGGGATCAACCGCTTCGACCGGCTGGGCAACAAGCTCGGCGTCGTCGCCAACGTGGGCAGCAACCAGGCGGTGGACATGGACGGCGTCGGCAACTTCGTCGTCACCTGGATCAACGGCGCGGCCGGCTTCCGCGAGGCGCGGCTTTACAACGCCAACGGCACGCCGCGCGGCGGCTCGTTCGTCGTGGACGGCACCTGGGGCGGCCAAAGCTCCGGCGTGTCGATGAACGCCGCCGGCGACTTCACCATTGTCTGGAGCGACGGCTCGGCTGCGCCGGACGTGCAGGCCCGTGCCTACGCCGCCAGCGGCGCCTTCCTCGGCGGGGCGACGGCGAATCCCACGACGGCCGGCGCGCAGGGGAACCCGTCCGTGGCGATGGCCGCCGGCGGCGAGTTCGTCATCGTCTGGGAGGGCAACGGGCCGGGCGACGACGCCGGCGTCATCGGCCAGCGGTTCGGCCCGTCCACCGCGGCGGCGAGCCTCCCGCCCTCGCCGCTCATCTTCTGGACGCTCAGTGAGAAGCGCGACCCCCACGACGTATGGGCCTACGGGGAAGGGAAGTAGCCGCCGCGTCCGGCGCGGCGGGATTTCTCGCGCCGCCGCCCCGAACGCGCGGTTACAATGCCCACTCCAGGCGGACCTCTTCCGGGGAGGCGTCAACGACTTGCCCGACCCTGCCGACCCTCTGGCGGACTCCGGTGAAACCCTCGCCCTGCTCGGCCATGCCGAACGGGGCGATCCGTTCGCGCTGGGCGAGTTGCTGGCCCGACACCGCCGTGAGTTACGCGCCTTCGTCGAGAACCACCTCGACCCGCAGCTTCAGGCCCGGTTCGACCCGTCCGACGTCGTCCAGGACGCCCAGCTGGAAGCGGCGAAACGCCTGCAAGGCTACCTCGCCCGCCGGCCGATGCCGTTCCGCGTCTGGCTCCGCAAGACGGCCTACGAGCGGCTCCAGAACCTCCAGCGCGACCACACCCGCCAAAAGCGATCCGTCCACCGGGAGCAGCCACTGCCGGACCGCTCGTCGCTGCTGATCGCCGGGCCGCTGGTCCGGCCGGCCGAGACCCCCACTGAGCAGGTGGCCGCCCGCGAGACGGCCGAGAAGGTCAGTCGGGCCGTCGGCCGGCTTTCCCGTGAAGACCGCGAGGTGCTGATGATGCGGCACGGCGAAAACCTGCCCTACGAGGAGATCGCCTGCCTGCTCGACATCGAGGCGGCGGCGGCGCGGCAGCGTTACGGCCGTGCCCTGATCCGGCTCCAGCGCGAGCTGGCCCGGGAAGGCGTCGTGAGGTGATTCGCCATGAACGAGACGGCGGGGCGTCGAGAGCTGGAGGGGCTCGTGGCCCGCGTGGCCGACGAGTTCATCGAGCGGCAGCAGAAGGGCGAGCGCCCCGACCCCGCCGAGTACGCCACCCGCCATCCCGAGGCAGCGTCCACGCTCGGCCGGGTCCTGGGGATGCTCCAGTTCGTCGGGCCCGTGATACCCGACCCCGAGACGGATTCCTACCAGCCGCGCCAGGACGGCCCCGCCGTGGAGGGCACGCTGGGGGACTTCCGCATCGTCCGGGAGGTCGGCCGGGGCGGCATGGGGGTGGTCTACGAGGCCGAGCAGCTCTCGCTGCGCCGCCGGGTCGCGCTCAAGGTGCTGCCGTTCGCCGCCACGCTCGACCCGCGGCGGCTCAAGCGGTTCCACAACGAGGCGGTCGCGGCCGCCAGCCTGCACCACGAGAACATCGTCCCGGTGTTCGCCGTCGGCTGCGAGCGCGGCGTTCACTTCTACGCCATGCAGCTCATTGACGGCTGCTCGGTCGAGAAGATCCTCAACGCGAAGAAAGCGGAGAACGAGCCGGGAGACGTGGACGGGACCCCGACCTTGGAGCGCGAGCGTGGGGCGAGCTACCACCGCGAAGTCGCTCGTCTGGGGGTGGTGACGGCCGAGGCGGCACGGAGTACGCCCACTCGATGGGCGTGGTCCACCGGGACGTGAAGCCGGCCAACCTGCTGCTCGACGGCCGCGGCAACCTGGTGGGTGGCGGACTTCGGCCTGGCCCGGCTGGCCGCGGAGCCGGGGGTGACGACGACCGGCGACGTGCTGGGTACGCTCCGCTACGCCGCCCCGGAGCAGGCGATGGCCCAGCACGACCTGGTGGACCACCGGGCGGACGTCTACTCGCTGGGCCTGACACTGTACGAGTTGCTGACGCTGCGGCCGGCGGTCAGTGGCAGGGACCGTCAGGAGGTGCTGCGAAAATCGCCTTCGAGGAGCCGGCCAGCCCGCGGAAGCTGGAGCCCGCGCTGCCGGTGGACCTGGAGACGGTGGTGCTCAAGGCGATGGCGAAGAACCCGCGAGCCGCTACGCCACGGCGAAGGAGCTGGCCGACGATTTGAGGTGCTGGCTGGACGACAGGCCGGTGCGCGCGAGGCGGCCCGGACCGGTGCAGCGCCTGCGGCGCTGCGCGGCGGCACCGAGCGGTCTTCGCGGCTCTGACGATCGGGCTGACGCTGGCTCTCGCGGCGCTGGCCGGCTGCGTCGGCTGGGTGCTGCGCGACTCCGAGGCGCGGCGGGCGGCGGCCGCGTTCTCGGGGAAGGCGGCCCTGGCGGAGGCGGAGGATTGGCTGGGCAAGGGCAGGCCCTACGAGGCCCTGGCGGCGGCGGCTCCTGGCCGAGGCGATCACGAGGCATGTCGGGGGGCACCCCGACCTGTCGCCACGTTTGGACGAGATGCTGTGGGACGTCCGCTTGTTGCTACGACTGGAACAGGCGGCCCTCTCGGACAGCGGGTTCACGGGCGCTCGCTTGAGCATGAAGGAGATCGACGAGGAGTACGAAGGGCCTTCACCGAGTTCGGCTTGCACCCGCTCGCGGCGGACAACGCGGAGGCCGCGGGACGGCTCCAGGGGCGACCGGTCGCCGTGGAGGTCGCGGCGTTCCTCGACCATTGGTCGTACGTGCGGCGGAGGGCTCGGGGGGTCACGGATGAAACCTGGAAGCCGCTTTTGGATGTGGCGCTGCGGGTTGACCCCGACGTGGCCCGGACGCGGGTCCGCCGGGGGGTGTTACGCCTGGGTTGGGCGAAGGTGGCCGACCTGGTTGAACCCGGCGACCTGGATAGCCTTCACGGCACGTCGCTGAAGGCGCTGGTGACTCACAAGGGAACACCGCCTCGGGTAATGGCCCTCCTGCGTCTGGCGCGGCAGAGACGGCCTGACGACTACTGGGTCAATCGCGCCCTCGGCCTGGCGCTGCGGACGCAGGATCCGCCACGGTGGGAGGAGGTGATCGAGTGCTACCGGGCCGCCGTGGCCCTGCGGCCGCGGAGCGCCGCCGCTCACGTGACCCTCGGCTCCGCGCTCAAGTGGAAGGGGCGGCTCGAGGAGGCCATCTCCTGTTTCCGTGACGCCACCCGGCACCAGCCCGACTCCGCCACGGCTCACTACTACCTGGGCTTTTGCCTTAGAAAACAAGGGAAGTATTCGGAAGCGACGGCTTGCTTCCAGGAGGCGATCCGCCATCACCCCGGTTACGCCGAGGCCCAGCGATTCCTGGCCGATGGGCTGATGAGGGAAGGGAAAGTGGAGGAGGCGATCGCTCGCTACCGGGAGTTGATCCGCCTCAGGCCCGACCAAATCCGGGCCCACCGCGAGCTGGGCTACGCGCTGCGGAAGAAGGGGGAGTTGGACGAGGCGATCCGCTGCTTCGAGGCGGCTCTCCGGCTCCGCCCGGACCAAGCCCATGCCCATGTTGGGCTGGGTCTTGCACTCGGCGATATAGGGCGCTTCGCCGAATCCCTTGCCGCTTTCCGACGGGCACACCAGCTAGGCCCGAAGCTGCCCGACTGGCGCTACGACTCCGCCAAGTGGGTGGCGGACGCCGAGCGCCTCGCCGAGCTGGAACGGAAGCTCCCGGCCGTGCTCGAGGGGAAGCAGTGCCCAGCGGACGGCACCGAGGCCGCTGGGCTCGCCAAGGTCGCCGCTGTGAAGAAGCTATCTGTCGCGGCCGCTCGCCTCTACCAGGAGGCGTTCGTCGCGGCCCCAACTTTGGCCAGCAGACCAAGCAAGGGGCATCGCTACAGAGCGGCGTGTCAGGCCGCTCTGGCGGGTTGCGGCCAGGGTGCGGACAGCGGCGGCCTGGACGAGAAGGAGCGATCGCGGCTGCGGAAGCAAGCGCTGGCCTGGCTGCGGGCCGACCTGAAGTCCCTCAACCGCCTGCTGGACAAACAGCCGGACGAACCGCCCCCTAGCGTCGCCG
>JAXMAW010000019.1:0-117168 GCA_046350195.1 Gemmataceae bacterium | reverse complement strand
TTGCGGTATTTCAACTCCGCCAACTCCTCGCGCCGGTTGGCGGCGTCCTCGATCCGCGACGCGGCCTTGCGGGTGCGGGCGGCGGCCTTGCGGCCGAGCCACTCCGTCTCGCGCCGCACCTGGTTGGCGACCGACTCCTGCCGGCTGGCCTGGCCCTCCAGGAACTCCTCGCGGCGGCGGACGAACTCGTCGTAGTTGCCGGCGGCGCGGAAGTACCCGGCGGGGTAGACGCGGCTGATCTCGATCACCTCGTCGGCGACGGCGCGGAGGAACGCCCGGTCGTGGGTGGCCGCCAGGTAGCCGAACGGCGCCGCCCGCAGCAGCCGTTCCAGCCAGGCGATGCCGGGCAGGTCGAGGTGGTTGGTCGGCTCGTCGAGCAGCAGCAGGTCGGGCTTGCGGACCAGTTCGCGGGCCAGCGCCAGCCGCTTGCGCCAGCCGCCGGACAGCGTGTGCGCCGGCTGGTCGGGGTCGGCGAAGCCGACCTGGGTGAGCGTGATGGCGGCCCGCGTGAGGCGCTCGCGTTCCTCGACCGGCTCGTCGGCCAGCGCGGCAAGCAGCACGTCGCGGGCGGTCTGGCCGGGAGCGAAGGCGTCGTCCTGGGAGAGGTAGCCGACCCGGCTGCCGCGCCGCTGCGAGCGGCTGCCGGCGTCGGCCTCCTCGAGGCCGGCCAGCAGGCGCAGCAACGTCGATTTGCCGGAGCCGTTGGGGCCGACCATCCCGACGCGCTCGCCGGCGCGGAGGTCGAGGGACAGGTCGGCGAACAGCGGTCGGGGGCCGTAACTCTTGGCCAGCCCCTGGGCGCTCAGCAGGAGAGTCATGCCCCCATGATACCGCCGGGTGGTACACTGGGAAGATCAACGCCGAGGAGCCTGCCCATGCCGACCATCTTCATCGACGCCGACGCCTGCCCCGTGAAGAACGAGGTCTACCGCGTGGCCGGCCGATACGAGTTGCCGGTACGAGTCGTCGCCAACGCCCCGCTGCGAGTGCCGGCTGATTCGCGGGTGGAACTGGTCGTTTGCCAGGGGTTCGGCGCCGCCGACGACTGGATCGCCGAGCGGGCGGGGCCGGGGGACATCGTCGTCACGGCGGACATCCCGCTGGCGGCCCGATGCCTGGCGAAGGAGGCGCGTGTGCTCGACCCCAAGGGCAACGTCTTCACCGAGGCGGACATCGGCTCGGCGCTGGCGATGCGCGACCTGCTGGCCGACCTCCGCCAGACCGGCGAGGTGACCGGCGGGCCGGCGCCGATGACCCCGAGGGACCGCTCGCGCTTCCTGGCGAAGCTCGACGAAACGGTCCACGCCGTGCGGCGCGCCTACCCGGCGGGTTGAATCAGCATCCCGAGCCGGAGTCGAACCGACACCGAGGACTTAGGCGGTTCCACAGAAATAACTATCCCATAGGATGCCCTGCGCTCGTCACGAAGGGCATCCTCGTGGAACTTACAGACGTGGTCAAGGGCTACCTTCAGCAGACCGCCGCGTCCTGGGCAAGCTGATCGCCGCCTGTTCCTGGCGCGGAGCGTCCGCCTGCCCGGCCCCGGCGGCGTGCCGCAAGGCCGAACGCGAACTGGGCTGGTCCCGAGTGACCATCCGCCACGGCACGCGTGAACTGGACAGCGGCCTGCGCCGGGTGTCGAGGCCTTCTCTTGCGGGGGCGCAACCGCGCCGAGGAGGACCTCCCCACGCTGCTGGACGACATCCGCTCGCTGGTCGGCGCCCAGAGCCAGGCGGACCCTACACCCACAGCCAGCGGCTCTACACCCGCCTCAAGCGCCGCCGAGGTCCGCCGCCAGCCGATCCAGAAGGGCTACGACGACCTGGCCCTGCCCAGCGAGGAGACCATCCGCCGCAAGATGCACCAGGCCGGCTACTCGGGCTTCAGCGCCGTCGCCAAGTGCCGGCCCAAAAAAAGCTGCCGCAGACTGACGCCATCTTCGAGCGGCTGGAGGCAGGAGAACGCGCCGCCGACGCCTCGGAGGACACGCTGCGGCTGTCGGTGGACGCCAAGGCCAGCGTCAAGATCGGCCTGTTCTCGCGGGGCGGGGCGCGTGGGCCAAGGTGGAGGCCCTCGACCACGACTTCAAGGCGGACGCCACGCTGACGCCTCTGGGCATCCTGCTGTCGCCAGGGGGAACTGTTCCTGTACTTCGCCGAGTCGGCCGCTGACGAGCGACTTCATCGTGGACGTGGTGGAGATGTGGTGGCAGGGGCTATGGCCGCTTCCCCAAGGTGCGGACGCTGCTGATCAACCAGGACAACGGGCCGGAGAACTCGAGCTGCTGCACGCAGTACGTCAACCGGCTGCCGGGCTTCGCCAGCACGAGATAACGGTGAGGCTGGCGTGCTACCCGCCCTACCACAGCAAGTACAACCTGTCGGAGCCGCTGCTGGGGGCTTTGGAACAGCACTGGAACGGGTCGCTGCTGGACAGCATCCCGACGCGCTGCGGTTCGCGCGGACGATGACGTGGAAGGGGAAGCACCCGCTGGTCGAGTTGGTCGGCAAGTCGTACTGCAAGGGGGTCAAGCTGACGCCGGAGGAGATGGGCGCGGCTGGAGAAGCAGATCGAAGCGGCTGCCTGGCCTGGAGAAGTGGTTCGTCACCTTCCCGCGCCATCCTCCCTGGGATAGTTATTTCTGTGGAACCGCCTTAGGCAGTAGTTTCTTGTGTTCGATAACCGTTTGAGGCCGCCGAGCCAGTAGCGATTCGCGAGGAGCCAATGAGAACACCTCCCAGGCTGACGTGCCGACGGGTGCAACCCCTGTCACTCTTCACCCTGGGAGGCGCCATGAACCGTACCTGGCTTTGGCCCATGTAAGTTTCCTCCCTGTCCTGTCGTTGGCCGTCGGGTTCACCCGCCGGGGCGAGCAGCGGTTCGTCCAGTGGGTCACCGGGCTGGCCCTCAACCCCGAGGTGGAGCCGGCACCATCACCCAGTCGGTGGTGGCGCTGGGCCGGGTCGAGGACTGCCGCAGCTGGAGACGTCTGCCGAGTACGGCTCCTTGGACCTGCCCGCCTCCAGGCGGGGGTCGCCGCCCGCGTCGGGCGGCCGCCTCGGCCGCGGTTCCACGGTTACCATGCCTTCGCCGGCGACGACACCAAGGTCCACCGGTCCAGCGAGGGGGTGTGGGGCACCTGCACGTTCCACGAGTACACCGCCCGCTGCCCCAACCGGGCCACCACGGCGCGCCCGCCAACTGGGTCGCCGGGGAAGCGCTGCTTCCTGACGGGGGCGGCCCGCCCTGTTCTCCTGTGGCGGCCTCAGCTGCTGGTCCTGCGCTTCTCCCGCCGCCCAGAACGGCCGCCGGTCGCCTTCCGGACCAAGTGCCAGCTGCTGGTCGAGATGGCCGCGTCGGCAAGCACCGCTGCGTTCCCGGCAAGGCGTTGGGGGTGTTCGACGGCGGCTACGCCCTCCGGTCTCGGTGCGCCGCTGGCCCGCCCGAGAGCCCCGGCCAGCGGCGGATCGACTTCGTGACCCGGCTCCGCCACGACGCCGCCTTGGTCGCCCTGCCCGCGCTCGCCGCGCCGGCCGGGCCAAGCGCGGGCGGACGCCGGTTTGGGGCAGGCGGCTGGCCCCGCCCCGGCAGGCGCGGCCGCCGGCCGGGGGCCTGGCGGGAGGCACGGCGTTCGTGTACCTGGCCGTGTCCGGCGGGTGCGGTACAAGGAGGTGGTCTGCCTGTGGCGGGTGCTTGGCCACGACACCCCGGTCAGCGCGGTGGTGGCCGAGGTCGAGGGAGGCCAATGAAGCGGTTCACCCTGGTCACCGCCGCCTTGACCTGACTGGCCTTCAGGTGGTGGAACTGTTTTGTGCCCGGTTCCGGCAGGAGGACGCCTTCCGCGACCTGGAAGCAGCGGCTGGGCTGGGAGAGGGCCGGGCCTGACGCGGAACCCGATCGAGCGGACCACGGCCGCGGTGCCGGCGACGCTGACGGCGGTGCGGCTGTTGCAGCTGGAGTTGAGGAGAGCCGGGGACGACTGGTGGCTTCACCCGCCGGAACCGGCACAAGAGCCGGCCGAGCGTGCTGGACGTGGAGCGGCTGCTGAGAGGCCACGCCGAGGAATTGCGGCAAGGTCTGGCGGATTGGCTGACCGCGAGGGAAATACCGGGGAGTGAGGGGGCCCAACCACCGCCATGTGACCGCCACGACAGCCCCTGTTGGGCGAAAGCCCAGCCGCCGGCGCGAGGAGGTAATTCCCGCGTCTCGCCCCGCCGCCCGTCCCGCCACGTTCGACTACTTGCTGGCTCAGCAAACATAAGAAACTACCGCTTAGGAGGTCCTCGTGCTCTCCCCTACACCATCGGGACGTGCCAGCCGATGGACACACCGCTTTCGCGGCGGGTTCACGCCCCCTTGCGCGCCACGACGACGGCCCGGTGGCCGCCGAGTTGGAGCGGCTGCCCGTCGTAGCCGAACGCCTCGACGTGGTCGAACCCGGCCGTCGTCAGCAAGCCCCTTCAGCCGCGCAGCGTGAACACCTGCTGCGACCCCATCCGCTTGGTGACGACGCCGTTCTGGACGAACGTGTACTCGGTGACCAGCCGACCGCGGTAGAGGTCGTAGCCGTTCTTGACGGCCAGGATGACGTCGCCGGTCTCGTACCAGGCGTTGTAGTTCTTCAGGGTTGGGCAACAGCGTTTCGGCCAGCGTGCCGAACTCCAGACCAGCCGGCCGCCCGGGTCTGCGCTGCCGGCGGCGGCGAAGAGGAACGCCAGGTTGGCGTCTTCGAGGTAACCGAAGCTGTTTCCCCAGCAGAAGCGCCGTCGAACGTGCCGAGTTCGGCCGGGGTGCCCATGTCGCCGTGCTGCAGGTCCACGGCGATGCCGCGGGCGTCGGCTTGAGTTTGCCCTCCTCGGACCGACTCCGGGGCGATGTCCACGCCGCAGACCTGGTAGTCGCGCGCCGCCGCCTTCGATCGCCAGCCGCCGTTGCCGCAGGGCACGTCGAGCAGGGCCGGCGGCCGACCCTGGAGGTGGCGGAGGATGGAGTCGGCCTCGAGCGGGTTAGCTCGGGCGTGACGGCGGCGCCACATGTCGAGGGCGACGCCGGTGAAGAACGTCTGGTACCAGTCGTCGGGGCAGTGCATGGGGGAGGCCCTTGGGGACGGGGAGGCTTATTCCGCGGTAGGTATCTTCAGCGGATCCAGGCCGCGGCGGTTGGGGTTCCACAGCCGCACGCCGAGGTCGGTATCGGGTTGGCCGGTCAGGCTGAAGTAGACTCCGCCGTCATCGGTTCCGTCCATACCGACACTGTAAATCACGACGCCGTCCTCGCGCTCCGAGAACACGAGAGGGTCACCCGTATACGGGTCGTGCGGCACCAGCGGCAAGAAGGCAGGGCACAGTTCGTCGAGCGACTTCGGCCAGCGCTTGTTGGCCAGTCGGAACCGCTCGGCCGCCAACGCCGCTCGGACGCACGACGTGTGGGCTCGATCTCGCAACTCGGCGACGCAGACCTTGCGGTCGGGAAAGAGCAGCGCGCTAAAGAACCTCTGGTGGTTGGTCTCGGCCGTTTTCCTGGTGGCGAGCATCGTCTGATGCAGGTTATCCCACGCGGCGAGTTGTTCGTGGGAAGGCCGCTTGGCGATCGCCAACGCCGCGCTGAACGTCTGGAGGCAATGGGCGTGGTCCTCCGTTAGCCTGGGAGCGTAGTACCAGGCTAATAAGCGGGAGGACAGGGCTGGCCTAATCTGGTAGTCCCCGCGGAACGGGTCCTGCCAGAAAGTCGCTAGCGGCACCTGCCCCCCCTCCAGGTTCGTAAACAGGAAGTGATACCCCGCGCGCTCGCCGCGAAGCGCCGCGACCATGGGACCTTCGTCGCCCTCTGGGGTGAGGTGACTCATCAGGTCCCGGCATTCCTGGTCCGTGACTTCTCCGGCTCCCAACAGCTGGTCGATACAGCGGAGCGCCCGAGAGCGTCCGGCCAGGCGAACGAGCTGGCTGATCGCCATCGGCTCGCCGCGCAACGCGGCCGCCGTGTGGAACAGCGCCCGGATGCGACTACGGGCCTCGATCGACTTGCCTTCGTGCAACAGTCGTCGGGTGTCCATGTCCAACAGTTGGTACACCTGTTGGCAGGCTTCCGCGTGAGGCAGGGGCGTGCTGAGGACGTCCGGCATCAGTTGGAGAGTGGCCCGGCCGTGCGGGAAGTCCTTCAGGGTGACCGCCAGCGCTAAACTATGGCGCTGCTTCTGGAGGAACCGGTGAACGATGGCCAGCCGTCCGGCGTCGAGCCGTCGGTTTGTCGGCCTCTCCTCGAGGAGGACGTCGTCGCCGTTGGGCAGCATCACCTCAAGCGGCGTCCACTTCACCATCGCGGCGGACGCCTCTCGGATGCGACCCATGGAGTTCTCGGCGTCCGCCACGGGTGGGCGATCGGTCTCGATTGCCTCCCAACGCCACCGCGGATCGGTGGCGTCAAGCTCAGCGATGACCCGTGCGAGTTCCTCCCGGCCTTGCGCTTCCGTCCGCGCCCGGTCCCACCAGGTCGCAACGCCCCACACCACGAACAGGACGGCAAGCGAGACCAGGCCACGGCGGGCCCAGCGCCAGCGGCGCCGCACGGGGGGCTGAGCGGCCTTGGCCGCCAGAGGCGAGTCGGAAGGATCAGATGCCATCCCCGGCTTCCTCCACTCGCGGCATCTTCAGCGGCTCGAAGTCGGGCGTCGGCATTCCGAGCGGCTCCAGGCCGCGGCGGTCGGGGTTGTACAGCCGCACGCCGTAATCGCTGCCCGGCTTGCCGTCGGCGGTGAGCACCCGGCCGCCGTCGTCCTTGCCGTCCTTGCTGGCGGAGTAGACCGCCACGCCGTCCTCGGTCGCCGCCAGCAGGATCGGCTTGCCGGTGTACGGGTCGGCCGGCACCTCGCGGAGGAAGGTCGGCCGCAGCTCGTCGAGCTTCGCCGGCCAGCGGCCGTTGGCCAGCCGGAAGCGCTCCGCCGCCAGCGCCGCCTGGATGCAGGCGAGGATGGCGTTGTCGCGCCGGGCCGCCTCGGCCACCTTGGTGACCGCCGGCAGTAAGAGCGCCGTCACCAGGTTGCGGTACGACTGGCGGCTGTCGGCGACGAACGCCCTCAGCTCTTTCTCGTAGGTCGCCCACTCCGCCGGCTGCTCGTGGATCGACAGCGCGGCGATCTTGCAGGCGCGGTGCATCCACCGCATCATGCTGGCGTGGTCCTCGTACAGGCGCGGGCCGTACAGCACCGCCGCGCCCCGCATCACCACCTCGGGCACCGGCCCCCGGCGGCCCTCGAAGGCGACCAGGAAGTCGCCCAGCGATATTCGGCCGGCCTCCAGGTTCTCGAACAGGACGTGGTAGCCGGCCCGCTCGCCGCGCATCCCGTCCAGCAGCGGATTCTCGGTGCGCTCGGCCGCGAAGTGGTCCGCCATCCGCCGCAGCGAGTCGTCGCTCAGCAAGCCCAGGCCCAGTGCCCGCTCGGCCATCTGGGCCGACTTGACGCGGATGGCGATCCGCACCAGGGACGAGATCAGGAACCCCTCGCCGCGTAGCCCGGCCCCGCCGTGCAGCGACGCCCGGACCCGGTCGGCGACGCCGTCGCCCCGGCCCTCGTGCAGCAACCGCTCGCTGTCCAACTCCAGCAGGTGGGTCACCTGGCGCGGGTTCTGGGCGTCCGGCAGCAGGGTGCCAATGACGTCGGGCGTCAGGTTGACGGTCGCCCGGCCGCGCGGCAGGTCCTTCAGGGAGAGGGCCAGCGCGACCGCCTGGTGGCGCTTCGCCACGGCCTTGCGGAGGACGCCGAGGCGTTCGGCGTCGAGCCGGAGGTTTATCGGCCTGGCGACCAGCAACTCCTCGCCGGCGGCGGTTTGCAGCTCCTTCTGTTCCCACCGGCCCTCGGCCTGGACGGCCTCGCGCGCCCGCCGCACGGAGTTGTCGAGGTTCGCCATCGGCGGGCGGTCCTCCTCGAGGTGCTCCCAGCGCCAGCGCGGGTCGTCGCGGTCGATCTCGGCGAGGACGCTGCCGAGGACGTCGCGGCCGGCCGTGCGGGTGCCCACGGCGGTGACCCACAGCCCGACGAACGAGGCGACGGCGAGCACGAGCACGCCGATCAGGGCGCGCCGCCACAGGCTGACGCGGCGCTCGGGGGTGGGGGGGGCATCGGTGGCCATGGGGGGAAGTCTCTCTCGGAAGGGGAGGCACCAGTGATTATACTGGACGGGTCACGGCGAAAGCCAAGCTTCCTTCCGGAGGGATAGCCATGACGGTTCGCGGCCCCCGCTACAGTAATGAAGAGTTTGCCCGCCGTGGGCAGGAGGTCTACGAGCGCGTCGTCCGACCGGCTTTGAAGCCCGAGGACAAGGACAAGTTTGTGGCGATCGAGATCGAATCCGGGGACTATGAACTTGACCCCGACGAGCGCGCGGCCTGCGACCGGCTGTACGCGCGGCACGCCGACCCGCAAATCATCGTCCTTCGTCGGGTGGGGCATCCCGCGGCGGTCTACCTGGGTGGCCGTCCAAACCGAAGGGCCGGCCAATGATCGTCGGGAGCGTCAACGCCAAGACTGAACTCATCGTTCGGCTGGTCGTGCTGGACTCGGGGGACAGGGCCACGAGATCGAGGCGCTCGTTGACACGGGATACTCGGGCTTGTTGACGCTGCCATCGACGGCCATCTCGGCGCTCGGCTTACCCTGGCATTCCAACATCCTGGGGGTTCTTGCCGACGGGACCGTCGAGTCGTTTCCCCAACACGCCGCCACACTCGTTTGGGACGGGGTGGCACAGTTTATCTTCGCGCAAGCCCTGGACAGTATTCCCCTTATCGGCATGAAGTTACTCACGGGCCACGACCTGCGCGCTCGGATCGAGGACGGCGGCCGGGTGGAGATCGAAGCCATCCCCTGAACCGACCCTCTGCTCGGCTTGTCAACCCCGTTGGGGATCGCTATTCGTGGTATGTCGCCGTCGCCCGTTCCGTTGAAGAAAGGACCGGATTCGTGGAGCCTAGCGTTGCGGTGGTCGGTGCGACCGGGGCGGTCGGGGAGATCATGCGGCAGGTGCTCGAAGAGCGCTCGTTCCCCTTCCGTGCCATCAAATTCCTCGCCTCCGAGCGCAGCGCGGGCAAACAGATCCCCTTCCGCGGCAAAACGCACACCGTCGAGAAGATCGCGCCGGCGGCGTTCGCCGGCGTGGACGTCGTCCTGTCCAGCACGCCGGCGTCGGTCAGCCGCGACTCGTCGCCGATGGCCGCCCAGGCCGGGGCCGTCGTCATCGACAACTCGAGCGCCTGGCGCATGGACCCCGACGTGCCGCTCGTCGTGCCCGAGGTCAACGCCGACGCGCTGCGCGCCATCCCCAAGGGGATCGTCGCCAACCCCAACTGCTCCACCATCCAGATGGTCGTGGCGCTGAAGCCGCTGCACGACCTGGCCAGGATCAAGCGCGTCGTCGTCTGCACCTACCAGGCGTCGTCGGGCAAGGGCGCCACCGGGCTGACCGAGCTGGACGCCCAGATGTCGGCGGTCGGCCGCAAGCAGCCGGTGCCGCCGGCGAAGGCGCACGCGGGGCAGCTGGCCCTGAACGTGCTGGCCCACGACTGGAAGCCGGGCGCCGACGGCTACACCGAGGAAGAGTGGAAGATGGTCAAGGAGACGCGCAAGATCCTGGGCGACGAGGCGATCCTCGTCTCGCCTACCACGGCGCGCGTCCCCGTCCGGGTTGGCCATTCCGAGGCGATCAACCTCGAGTTCGAGCGGCCGATCACCCCCGAGCAGGCCCGCGAGGCCCTGCGCCGGGCGCCGGGCGTCGTCGTGATCGACGACCTGGCGGCCGGCCAGGTGCCGCAGCCCCTGCACTGCGAGGGCCGCGACGAGGTGTTCGTCGGCCGCATCCGCAAGGACCCGACGCTGCCCAACGGCCTGAACCTGTGGGTCGTCGCCGACAACCTGCGCAAGGGCGCGGCGACGAACGCGGTGCAGATCGCGCAGGTGCTGGTCGAGCGCGGCTGGCTGCCGAGGCGCTGACCGCGCGCAGCGGGGGGCCCCTCGAGCACGAGGGCCCTCGCTGCGGGCCCTGACGTCTCAGATCCGGAACCCCTTCTTCATGTAGCCCATGATGATGCCGTCCACCGTGCTGAACGATCCGGAATAGAACTCGTAGACCATCCGGCCCAGGTAGTTCTGGTCGTAGTTGGTGACGATGCCGGCCCCTAGCCACGGGCCGGCGTACGTGGCGACGGCCTGGTCCATCGCCAGTGCGATCCAGTTCAGGTTCAGGTTGGCGGCCGAGGTGAGGGCGAAGGTGCGGGCGACCGGGGACAGCTCGGCGAACGTCAGACAACGGTTGAGGCCCAGGTTGATCCCGGTGCCGCCGTTGCGCAGGGCCCAGTCGTCGCAGAGGATGTCGTTGCCCTCGTGGGCGTAGAGCCAGTCGTAGCCGGCGCCGCCGTCGAGCCGGTCGTTGCCGGCGCCGCCGTAGAGGGTGTCTAGCCCAGCGTTGCCGATCAGGAAGTCGTTGCCGCCCAGGCCGCACAATACGTCGTTGCCGTCGCCGCCGGCGATGAAGTCGCTGTTGCCGCCGCCCCAGATGCGGTCGTTGCCCAGCCCGCCGTCGATGAGGTTGTACTTCGCCCCGCCGACGACGGTGTCGTCGCCCGCCCCGGTGAAGACCCAGGCGCTGGCGCCGAGGGCCTGATTCCCCGGGATGGTTTCGCTATTGAGGAACACCGTGTCGTTGCCGGCCCCGGTGTGGACGACGATCAGCTTCACCTGGTCGGCCCAGTACGCCCACTGGGCGCCGCCGTGCCAGACCAGCCCGTCGCGGTGGTAGAGGGTGATCGCGTCCGGGCCGTTGGTGCCGACGACGCGGTACACACCGTAGGCGTCGAGGCTGGAGGTGACGCCGGCGGCCATCAGGCTGCGCTCCTCCAGGGTTTCGCAGTTCAGGCAGGTGGGCTTGCGGGTGGTGGTCATGGTCGTCGCCCTTTCGTGTCAGCTGCCAGGCAGCGGTCAGGGATGTCTCGGCCTTCACCCCCTAGTAGCGCCTTCCCCGACGGCATGACGCGATATTTTCTTGATTCGGTGGGGCGAGCGGGTAGATTCGCGGACGACCTCCGCGACGGACGGCTGCCATGAACACCAATGACCCCGCCTCCCGCCTGAGTCGGATTACCACCCTTTGGGACCTGGTGAACCAGGCCCACCGCGGCACGGCGTCCAGCGCGGGGGCCGCGCGGCTTCATTTCATGGGGCGTTACGGGGGGGCGGTACACCGTTACCTGATGGGGGCCTTGCGCGACGCCGAGGCGGCCGACGAACTGTTCCAGGACTTCGCGCTGCGATTTGTTCGAGGCGACTTCAAGAACGCTCACCCCGAGCGGGGGCGGTTTCGCGATTACCTCAAGACGGCCCTGTTCCACCTCATCGGCAACCACCAGCGCCGCCACAAGGCCCGGCCGCAGTCGCTTTCTCCCGGCCTGGGCGAGCCGCCCGCCTCTGCCCCGACCCTCACGGAGTCGGAGCAGGCGTTCCTGGAGAGCTGGCGCGAACAGTTGATGGACCGAACCTGGCATTCCCTCGCCGCGTTCGAGGCCGAGGCGGGGCTGCCGTACCACACCATCCTCCGCTTCCGCACCGACCACCCCCTGCTGTCGTCGGCCGAACTGGCCCAGCGGCTCGGGGCGCACCTTGGTAAGGCGTACAGCATCGACGCCTTCCGCCAGGCCCTGCACCGGTCGCGCGAGAAGTTCACCGAGCTGCTCCTGGAGGAAGTCGAGGGCTCCCTGGAGCAGCCGTCGCGCGAGCGGCTGGAGCAGGAGCTAAGCGACCTGGGCTTGCTGGTCTATTGTCGGGCGGCCCTGGAGCGGCGTTCATAGCGGAACGGGGCGTCGGTGGCCGTCGGCCCGCCTCACCCCACCAGCTGAATTAGCTTCACCAGGGCCACGTCGGCGAGCAGCACCAGGAAGATCGACACGACGACGCCCCCCGTCGCCGCGTCGCCGACGCCCTCGGTGCCGCCGCGCGCCGTCAGGCCCTTCCAGCAGCCGACCAGCCCCACCAGGTAGCCGAACACGACCGTCTTCAACGTGGCCGGGATGACGTCGCGGAGCCGGAGCACCCGGACGCACTCGTTGCGGTATTGCGCCCAGGTCATGCTCCCCCCCAGCGCCTCGGCGGCGTAGCCGGACAGCAGGGCCAGGTACGAGATGAACAGCGTCAACAGCGGCAGGGCCAGCATGCAGGCCAACAGCCGCGGCGCGACCAGCTCGCGCAGCGGCGACAGGCCGAGGACCTCCAGCGCGTCCACCTGCTCGGTCAGCCGCATCGACCCTAGCTCGGCGCCGAGGCTGGCGCCCGACCGGCCGGCGACGAGGAGGCCGGCCGTCAACGGCGACAGCTCCAGCACGACCGCCAGCGACAGCGCCTGGGGCAAGTACTGCACCGCGCCCGGCCCGCCGACGGACAGTAGGGCCCCGTGCAGGTGCATCCAGACGACCACGCCGATGGCCAGGCCGGCCGTCAGGGCCAGCGGCAGCCCGCCCAGCAGCACCTGGTACAGCTGGCCCAACAGCGCGCGGGGCCGGCCCAGCGCCGCCGGCAGCGATCGCGTCGCCGCCAGCGCGAACCACGCCGCCCACCCCAGGCGTTCCAGGAGCGCAAACACGCCTCAGGAGCCGGCGAGGGCCAGGGCCCTCTCGCGGCGCGGCTGCCGCGCGCGACGCTTCTGCTCGGACTGGAATTCGGCCAGCAGGTCGGCCCGGAGGTCGAGGTCTCTGGCGCCGCGGAGGTCCCACTCGCGGAGGACGTGCGACGTGGCCGGGTTCAGCCCCGCCACCCGGTGCAGCCAGGTGATGCCGGCATCGACGGTCTGACAGGCCGTCCGGGGGTGGTTCCAGGCGACGTGGGACGCCAGGCAGCCCATCGGGATCGCCCGGGTGAACGCCCCGCTGATGAGTAGCGGGCTGCCGCCGTCCAGCAGTTCGATCAGGCGGGACAGCCCGGTATCGGTCATGTGCGGCAGCCAGGCGGCGCGCAGCTCGTGCAGGCAATCGGGGGGAAGCATGATCGGACTCCTCAGGCGATTGCGGACCGGCGATCCGCCGGCCGGGATCCAGGAGGCACGGTCATTATAATACTAGAGACAAGCCAGGGCGCAAGAAATTCTGCCCCCGGTAGGTGCTGTATCAAGCGTTAGTTATTTCTGGGAAATACTTTACAGATTATTGTCCCCAGTCGTCTGGCCGTGCCTGGCCCGACCGTTGGGATGAAAAAACCCCGCCGTACGCGCAAGCGTAACGGCGGGGCCGGAACAGAGAAGAGGCCGTATGGATAGGGATGAGGGTAACGGAGGCTGGCTGGGCTGTCAACCAAGAATTCTCGATTTTCTCGCGCCGGGTGACAATACGCTGTCAAGGTCGAACGGGGCCGCGCAGCCCCAGCCGGCCGCGTGCCTCGCCAGCCCGCCAGAGCGCCTCGCGCTGGGCTTCCAGATCCCCCATCCTGCCGGCAATGCGTGCTTGCCCCTCCCAGCCGTCGCTCTCCAGACCGCCCAGACTGGTCTGCCGGATCAGGGCCATCGTGACCGCGTGACACTCTGCGGCCTGTTCCGCGTCGCCGAGGGCCAGCAGGAGGGAAGCGAAACCAAGCCGGGTGAGCGCCCGCTCGACGGGTAAGCCGGCGCGGTCGTACTCGTCCAAGAGGGCGCGGTACTCCTCGGTCAGGTCAACGGACGCCCCCCGGGTGGTTCGGAGGTGGTCGGCGCGCAAGCGGCGGCGGGTGAGGTCGGCCCAGCGGTGCTCGCCGTCGCCGCGGGCGAGGAAGCTGCGCGGGTCGATGGCGTCGAGCCGGCCGGCGCGCAGCAGGCACTCGAAGACGTGGGCCCACTCGTAAACGTCCACCGGGACCAGCGACCGGGCCAGTTCGACCGCCTCCTCGACGCGGCCGGCCAGGCAGAGGGCGTGCGAGCGGTACGCCTGCCAAAGCGCGTCCCACGGGGCCGGCATCCCGCGGGCTTCCAGCAGCGGGCCGACCTCGCCCAGCGCCAGCAAGGCGTCGCCGCGCAGCGCCGCGTCGGCGGGGCGGTAGGTGTCGAGCGCCGCCCGGAACTCGCCCTGCATCTCCAGGCAGATCGCCAGGCTGCGCCAGCGGCCGAAGCCGGGCCACAGCGGGGGCTGGCGGAAGTCCCCTCCGGGGAAGAACCGCGACAGTAGCTCGCGCTCCAGGGCGGGGGCGAGGAGCCGGTGTTTGGGGTTGTCCAGCGCGCGGTAGGCGCTGTCGGCCTCGGCCCACAGGCCGGCGTCACAGTGGGCGTGGAACAGCTCGACCGCCTCGCGGGCCTCGTCGAGCGTCGCCGGCCGGCGCCGGTCGGGCCGGCCGCGCAGGAACCCCGCCCGCGCCAGGGCCGACTCCCGCCGCGACGCGCCGGCGACGTGCTCGAAGCCGCGGCGCACCAGCGGGTGGGCGTCGATCACCGGCACGACCCCCGGGCCGACGCGCTCTAGCAAGCGAAGACGGACCAGCTCGTCGAGCGTGTCGGCCAACCAGCCGGCGGGGCGTTCGCCGAAGGGGGGATACTGTCGCCGCCAGGTGGTGTGCAGTAGTGTCCGGATGGCATCGCTAGCGAGGTAGTCGAGCAGCAGCGACTCTGTCGGCGGCTCGCGGAACGCGGTCGCCAGGGCGAGGACGTCCTGGTGTTCCGCCGGCAGGGCGCGTTGGAACGCGGTGAGCACGCGGGCGACGCTCGCCTCCTCGTCGTCTTCCCCAGCCGGCACGTCGAGCCGGGCCGCGTCGCCGCCGTGGAAGCGAACGAGGTACGTCCCGAGCAACTCGACCGCCTTGGCGTGCCGGCCCGCGACCGCCGCGACGCGGTCGAGGTCGCCGCGCACCCCGAGGCTGCGGAGCAGGCCGCAGGCGCTGCCGGGGTCCAACCGGTCCAGCGAGACGAGCCGGACGTGGCGGCGCCGGGCTAGCGTCGGCAGCTCGAAGCGAGTCGTCAGCACGACGACGCCCGGCGACGGCCCGGAGGCCAGCTCCTCCAGCAGCCGGCCGAGGTCGGGGTGGACGAACCGCCCGCGCCAAGGCCCTTCCTCGTGCTGCACCACCTCGGCGCCGTCGAGCACCACCGCCCAGCGCTCGCGGCGCAACACGGCCAGGAGCCGATCGACGCACCACGCGGCGGACACCTCCGGCGGGGCGTCGAGGCCCTCGGCGTAGGCGAGCCACTCGCGCAGGCACAGGTCGGCGTCCTTGGCGCGGTAGAAGCTCCAGAAGAACAGGCCGTCGGGCGGTGTGTGCGGTTGGCGGAGCCAGTGCTGGACGATGGCCGTCTTGCCCTGGCCGCCCGGTCCGACCAGCGCGACGACCGACGGCTCGCCGCCGGCCAGCGCGGCGTCGAGCAGGGCCAGTTCGGCGTCGCGGCCGAAGAAGACGAGCGGCTCGGAGGTGCAATGCAGGATGCGCGGCGGACGGGTCACTGTCGGCTGGCTCACGAGTCCTCACGCGGGGGTGTTCCCTCAGTTGGGACGCTGGGAGCGGGGTAGTCTTCCGGCTCCAGCCGGACGATGTGGCGGAGGCTGACGAGGTCATAGCGCTCGGCGAGTCCGTCCTGCCGGCGGTCGGGGTAGCCAATGATGACTGACCCAAGGGTGACCATGACGATGTCCGGGTGACGCACGTCGTAGGTCGTGCCGTCGCTGGTCACGACGCGGAAAGGGACGAACGGTCTTCGGCGAACATGGGTCAAGAGGTCGGCAGGCGACATGGTCTTACTCTCGATGGCGAAGAGACACACCTACTCATCCTACCGACGAATGGGCCAATGAGCGAGTGCCGCCGGGGCTCGTTTACTTGAGAGAAGTCAACGCTTACCGAGGCAGAGGTCTACGGCCCAGCAACCGCGCCATGCGGCTCCCCGGCAGGAAGGATGCGCTTGCCTCGGAGGAACGTCAGCATCGACCCCGGGTTGGCACACATCATCCATCCAACCTCAGTCACGGGCGCCTCCGGCAACGCATTCGGTCACCCCATCACTTGCTCCACCACCCGCCCCGCCACGTCGGTCAGCCGCTCGTCGCGGCCGCTGTGCGGGTACGTCAGCTTCTCGTGGTCCAGCCCCAGCAGGTGCAGCAGCGTCGCGTGGAAGTCGTTGACGCTGACCTTCTCCTTCACCGCCCGCAGGCCGAACTCGTCGGTCTCACCGACCGCCTGGCCGCCCTTGACGCCGCCGCCGGCCAGCCACATCGTGAAGCCGTACGGGTTGTGGTCGCGACCCTTGCCGCCCTGCGACGTCGGCAGTCTGCCGAACTCCGTCGCCCACACCACCAAGGTGCTGTCGAGTAGGCCGCGCGCCTTCAGGTCCTTCAGCAGGCCCGCGATCGGCTGATCGACGTGGCCGCACATCTTCTCGTGGTTGGCGTTGATGTCGTCGTGCGCGTCCCACTGCGTGATCAGCGGCCCGCCGCCGGAGTAGACCTGCACGAACCGCACGCCGCGCTCCACCAGCCGCCGCGCCAGCAACAGCCGCGTGCCGAAGTCGGCCGAGCGCGGCTCGTCGATGCCGTAGAGCTTGCGAGTCGCCGCCGTTTCCCTCGCCAGGTCAACCGCCTCGGGGGCGTGCTTCTGCATGCGGAACGCCAGCTCGTAGGAGGCGATCCGCGCCTCCAGGTCGGTGTCGCCGGGCCGCAGGTCGGCCGCGTTCATCTGGCGCAGCAGATCCAGCGTCCGCCGTTGCCGCTCGCCGCCGGCGCCTTCGGGTGGGCGGAGGTTGAGGATCGGGTTCGGCCCCTTGCGCAACAGCGTCCCCTGGTACACCGCCGGCAGGAAGCCCGCTCCCCAGCACGGGGCGCCGCCCTCCGGCGTGCCCTCCGGCTGCAGCAGCACGCAGTACGCCGGCAGGTTGTCGCTGACCGAGCCCAGCCCGTAGGTCACCCACGAGCCCAGGCTGGGGAAGCCCATCGTCGTCCGGCCGGAGTGCAGCTGGTACATCGCCGGCGCGTGGACCGTGCTCGTACACCAGCACGACCGCAGGTAGCAAACGTCATCGACGCACTCGGCGAGGCGCGGCATCAGGTCGGAGATGTCCAGCCCCGACTTCCCCGCCCTCTTGAACTTGCGCGTGCTGGCCAACAGCGGCGTGTCACCCTTGGTGAACTGGCTGACCGGCATCCCGAAGCTCGGCGGCAGCGGCTTGCCGTGCCACCTGGCGATCGCCGGCTTGGGGTCGAACAGGTCCACCTGGCTCGGCCCGCCGACCATGAACAGGAAGATGACCGACTTCGCCCTCGCCTCGAAGTGCGGCTTCCGCGCGGCCAGCGGGTTGGCGGGGGGCTTTTCCGCGGCGCGGGCGTCGCGCGCCAGCAGCCACGACAGGGCCAGGCCGCCGCAGCCGCCGCCGGCCTGCCAGAGGAATGCGCGGCGCGAAGTCGAGGCGGAGGGTTCGGGAGGGTGCATGGCGTGCTCACGAGTTAGAAGGGCCGCTCCTAATCGACTATAGCCATGGGCGATGGGGGTTGTCCATCCGGCACCCCAGTCGAGCGCACCACCACGCCGGTGGCGGGCCGATGTGGTGATGAGCGATCCCCCCCCTTCCCCTCGCCTTGGGGTGGTCCGGCCTGAATCGCCTTGGGTGGAAAAACCGAAAACTAGGGGCTGGACATGATGTGATGGACGCGATACAGTCTCACGTTACGCCTACACTCACGCCCGCCACACTGCTCACGCTCACCTTCTGAGCGTGGCAGCCTCTCCACCCGGTTGTGGTCCTACCTCGTGGCCCGTCAGGGCACGGTTTCGGTGAGGATACGTTTCCGTCCGCAGGATCTCGGGTATCGGAGGTATCATTTCATGCCAGTCATCAGGCTCTTCAAACGCTGGCGCGGGTTCACGCTGATCGAGTTGCTGGTGGTGATCGCCATCATCGCCATCCTCATCGGCCTTCTGCTGCCCGCCGTCCAGAAGGTCCGCGAGGCCGCGGCCCGCATGCAGTGCTCCAACAACCTCAAACAGATGGGGCTGGCGCTGCACAACTGTAACGACACCCACGGCCGGCTGCCGCCGCTGCTGGGGCGGTTCATCCAGCCATCGACGAACAACGGCGGCTCGACGCCGTGGGCGAACGTGCACTTCTGGCTCCTGCCGTTCATCGAGCAGGACAACGTGTACAAGATGTGCTACACCGGGGCGGACGGCAACACGCCGGCGACGGGCTACCGCCCGTGGACGAACTACTGGAAGCCCCTCAAGGGCTACCGCTGCCCGTCCGACCCGAGCATCGGCACCGACGGCAAGCCCTCCAGCGGCAGCGTGTACGTGGCCAACTGGGCCGACAGCCCCGCGCTGACCACCTACGCTTCCAACGCCCAGCTGTTCGCCAAGAACGACGGCAACTTTAACCTGACCGACTGGGAGGGGGCGTCGTCGCTCCCGAAGGACTTCCCCGACGGTACCTCCAACACCATCGTCTTCGCCGAGAAGTACGGCCAGTGCGGCTACTATGACGGCAAGACCAGCAACCCGGCGGGCAGCGGCGGGGCGGCTTGGGAGTGGTGGGGCTACGACTCGACCCAGCCGATGTTCGCCTACATGGCAAACATCAACAACGTTGTCATCGGCTCGGTCGGGCCGGCGTCCAAGTTCCAGGTGCAGCCGACGCCCTACACGACCAACTGCGACGTGCTCCGGGCCTCCGGGCCCCACGCTGGCGGCATGAACGTCGGGCTAGGTGACGGTAGCGTTCGCTTCCTCAGCGGAGCGATGTCCCCGACGACCTGGTGGTCGGCGGTCACGCCCAAGGGCGGCGAGACCCTGGGCAGCGACTGGTAACCCCTCCCCTTCGTTCGCGGAAGCGCCTGCGGTTGGGGGCCTTGGTCCCCCGCCGCGGGCGCGCTCCGGGAGGCCTTCGCCCGCCGCCCGAGGATCGCCTCCCACCCCTCACCCCTCACGGAGAAAGACGGCTCATGGCACCTGGTCTCATGCCGGCCCGTCGGTGGCTCGGCCCCGTGGCCCTCCTCGTCGCGTTCGCCCTGCTCGCCGGGTGCGCCAAACCCACCGGCTCGGTCTCGGGGAAGGTCACGCACAAGGGCAAGGAGCTGCCCTCCGGCACGGTGACGTATTTCACCCCGGACAACCAGGTGGTGGCGGCGCAGATCGGGTCCGACGGGACCTACTCCATTCCGAAGTTGACCGCCGGAAAGGCCAAGATCAGCGTCAAGACGCCCCAGAAAATCAACCAGCCCCCCAGCGCGGCGGACTCGTCCAAGATGATGGCCAAGATGGACCCGTCGAAGATGAAAGGCACCGACACGTCCGCGGGCGCCTCGGCCTCGGCCCCGAAAGCCCCGACCCCTGGGGTGCCGATCCCGTCGAAGTACGGCGACCCGGAGACGTCGAACCTCACGTTCGACGTGAAGGCTGGGGCGAATAACCACGACATCGTCGTGGACTAGCCCGTCGGGCCACTCGTGACCGCGCCAGATCCGCCAACCCGGTCCCGCTTCGCCCTGCCCGCGCTGATCGCCTTCGGGCTGATCGCCGCGGCCGTGGTCTGGCGCCACTCCTCCGGGGAGCCCCCCGAGCCGGAGTTCCGCCCCGAGCGATACATGCTGCCTCAGGCCCCGGTGATCGGGGTGGACTCCCGGGCGGCGTCTGACGTGGGGCGTCGGCTCAAACCCGATGAGCTGGTGCTGGGCGTGACCGTCGGCCAGGCCGCGCGGGCTTACCCGGTCAGCCGGCTAAACGCCGTCCCCTCCCGCAAGGTGCTCAATGACACGCTGGGCGACCGGCCCCTGGTCGTTACCTGGTGCGACGCTTGCTTCAGTGGCGTCGTCTTCGACCGGAAGGTGGACGGCCGCCTGTTGACCTTCGCCGTCGCCGGCCAGCTGTGGCACAAGAGCATCGTCATGCACGACGAGCAGACGCGTTCGCAGTGGAGCCAGGTCCAGGGCCGGGCCCAGGCCGGGCCCCTGACGGGGACGACTCTGGAAGTGGTCCCGTCCGTCCTGACGGACTGGCGGTCCTGGAGCACGCTGCACCCCGACACGACGGTGGCGTGGTTCGACGAGGGCGGTCCGAATTTCACGCCGGCGGTCTACGACGACCCGGCCCGCTTCGTGCTGGCCATCTCCCAGCAGGGGAGGGCCAAGGCCTGGTCGTTCACCGCCCTGGCGGGCGGGGGCGTCGTCAACGACGTCTGGGAGGGCGACCCCGTCGTGGCGGTGCTCGAGCCCGCCAGCAAGGCCGCCAGGCTATATCGCCGCACAGTCGAGGGCCGGGTGTTGACCTTCACCCAGGGGGGGGGGCACCTCACCGATCGAGAGACCGGGACGCAGTGGCAGCCCGTGACCGGCGAGGGCGTGTCCGGGCCGCTGGCCGGCCGGCGCCTGACGGCCCTGCCCGCCGTGGTCTCCTCGCGGGAGACCTGGTTCTCCCTCCACCCGCGCTCCCGGTGACCGAATCCCGCGGCCCCTCCTGGACAGGCGGCCGGTCGGGCGGCTATGATCGAAGGACGAACGGGCCTCCGGCAGGCCCCGATCCCCCTTTCCGAAAGAACGTACCCGTGCCCTGGTCCGCCCGACGTTTCTCCCGCTGGCTCCTGCCCGCGGCCGTGCTGGTGGTCGCCGTGGCCGTCGCCTGGCCGCACGCCAGCGCCGCGTACCACCTCCGCGCCGCCGGCCGGGCCCTGGACGGGCACGACCCCGCGGCGGCCAAGGCGCACCTGGACGCCTGCGCTCGCGCCTGGCCGCGCTCGCCGCGCGTCCACCTGCTGGCCGCCCGCGCCGCCCGGCAGGCCGGCTCATTCGAGGAGGCGGACCGCCGCCTCGACCTCTGCCTGGAACTGGGCGGGGACCGCGAGGAGGCCAACGTGGAAAGGCTCCTGTTGGAGGTGCAGCAGGATCGCCTTTCCCTCCTCGCCGACACGCGCATCCAGGAGCTGATCGACGGCGCCCACCCCCGGCTGGACGAGGTGCTGGACGTCGCCAGCCAGGCGTACCTGCGCGCCTACCGCCTGGACAGCGCCCGCTACTGCCTGGACCGGTGGGTGGAGCGGCGGCCGGACCACGTCGAGGCGCGGCTGCGGCGCGGCTGGGTGATGGAGCGGCTGTTCCAGCCGCCCGAGGCCGCCGCGGACTACCGTGAGGCGTTGGCTCGCCACCCCGACAGCGCGGCGGCGCGGCTGCGGCTGGCGCAGATGCTGCTGCACCTGAACGAGCCGGCCGAGGCCCTGGAGCACTTCGGCCGGCTGGCGGAGTCCGACCCCTCCCCGCCGGTCGTCGCCGGCCTGGCCGCCGCGCTGCGGGCCGTCGGCCGTGCCGAGAAAGCGCACGCGACTTTACGCGCTGGAAGACCACGGGAAGGAGGCGCCGCTGTGGCTGGAGCGTGCCCGGGTGGCCCTGGACCTGAGGCGCCTTGCCGACGCCGAGGCCGACCTCCGCAAGGCCGCCGCGCTGGCCCCGGACGACTACCAGGTCAACTACCAGCTGGCGCTGTGCCTGCGGCGGCGGGGCAAGGCCGAGGAGGCGGACGCGGCCCAGAAGAAGGCCGACCGCATTACCGCCGACCAGAAGTTGATGTTCGAGCTGAGCGAGCAGCTCCAGGCCCGGCCTTACGACGCCGACGTCCGCAGCCAGATCGGCCAGCTGATGCTCCGCAACGGGGAGACCCGGGAGGGGGTGCTCTGGCTGGAGAGCGCGCTGCGGGCCGACCCCGGCTTCGCGCCGGCGCACAAGGCCCTGGCCGAGCACTTCGAGAGGGCCAACCAGCCCGAGCTGGCGGCGAGGCACCGCCGCTCCCTGGCCGGCGGAGGCGGGGGTGATGGCAAACGACGGCCCTGACCCGAGACCGCGTCGCTGGCGCTGGGCGCTGGCCGGGTTGGCCCTGGCCGCCGCCGGTTGGTTCGCCTGGCCGCACGCCCTCGCCGCGTGGTCCCTGCGCCAGGCCCGTCGCGCGATCGACGAGCGCCGGTTCGACCAGGCCTACGACCGGCTGGCGGCCTGCCTCCGTGCCTGGCCGAACGACCCCGAGACGCGGCTGCTCGCCAGTCGGGCGGCGAGGCAATCCGGCCGCGCCGCCGAGGCCCGCGAGCACCTCGACGCCGTGCCCGACGACGCCGAGCACCGCGCCGCCCGCGTCCTCGAGCGGGCCCTGTTGGAGGCGAGCGAGGGCCAGCTGCCGAAGGTCGAGTCGTTCCTCCGCCGGCAGCTGGAGGCGGAGCCGGACCAGGCCCCCGCGATCCTCGACGTGCTGTCTTGGCAGGGCATGCGGGCGCACCGCCTGCTGGACGCCCGCGCCGACCTCGACCGCTGGCGCGA
The DNA here is from genome assembly GCA_046350195.1 of Gemmataceae bacterium. Classification (GTDB taxonomy): domain Bacteria; phylum Planctomycetota; class Planctomycetia; order Gemmatales; family Gemmataceae; genus CALDUY01. The sequence continues at coordinate 94,908 of JAXMAW010000019.1, read as the reverse complement.
GCTGCGGCCCGGCGACGCCGAGCCGCTGGTGCGCCGCGGCTGGGTCGCCGAGCGGCTGCTCGACAACGACGGGGCCGCCCGCGACTACCGCGCCGCGCTGGAACTCGATCCGTCGCGGGACCAGGTGCGGCAGCGGCTGGGCGAGGTGCTGCTGGGCCGCGACAGCGCCGAGGCGCTGAAGCAGTTCGAGGCGCTGGCCCGGCACAAGCCGGACGACCCGGAGGTGCTGTTGGGGATGGCCAGGGCCAGGCTCAACCTTGCCGAGCTGGACGCCGCCGACGAACTGCTCGACCGGCTGCTCCGCGCGTCGCCGGACCACGCCGGGGCGATGGCCGAGCGCGGCCGGCTGGAACTGGCCCGGCGGCACCCTGAGGAGGCGGAGCGCTGGCTGCGGAAGGCGCTGGCCCGCTCGCCGCACGACCGCGAGACGACGCACCGCCTCCTGCGGGCGCTCCAGGCGCAGGGCAAGGCGGCGGAGGTGGCTCAGGTGAGGGAGGGCCTCGACCGCCTCGACGCCGATCTGGCCCGGATGAACAAGCTGATGCCGCAGGTCAACGAGCGGCCCAACGACCCCGCCCTGCGGACGGAGATTGGCAAGATCTTCCTGCGAAACGGGCTGGAGTCGGACGGCGTGCGCTGGCTGAACACGGCGCTGGAGTACGCCCCGACGTTCGCCGAGGCCCACGAGGCGCTGGCGGGGCACTTTGAGAGTCGGGGCAACAAGGGGCAGGCGGCGCGGCACCGCAAGGCGCTGGCGCGGGCCAAGGCGGGGGGGTGACCGCGGAGGGGGTATGTCGATTCAGAACCCAGGCCCGACCGGCTCTCCGTGCCCAGGCCCGACCGGCTCTCCGTACCCAGGCGCGACCGGAAGGGGGGGGGCGCGCACGCTCGACGCCCTCCCTTACAGTCCGGGCCTGGGTGCTGTTGCTGCTCTGCTCCTGCCGCCCCGCCGCCCCTCCGCACCGGCGGCCGACGAGCCGCCCGGCCTGTTCCGCGACGTCGCCGCCGAGGCCGGCCTGGCCGCCTACCGCAACGGCGAGGACGCCGGCCGCTACGCCATCCTCCAGACGCTCGGCGGCGGCGTCGGGGTGATCGACTACGACCGGGACGGCCGGCCCGACCTGTTCTTCACCGGCGGGGGCCGCTTCGAGGGCCGGCAGGCGGTCGGCGTGGCCCCCAGGCTCTACCGCAACCTCGGCGGCGGCCGGTTCCAGGACGTGACGGCAGAGGTCGGCCTGGACAGGCTGGCCGGCGGCGCGCCGTGGTTTTACTCGCACGGCGTGGCCGTCGCCGACGACGACCGCGACGGCTGGCCCGACCTGCTCGTCACCGGCTACGGCCGGGTCGCCCTGTTCCGCAACGAGGGGGGGAAGCGCTTCCGCGACGCGACCCAACAGGCCGGGCTGGCCGTGCCCTTCCCCTGGGCGACGAGCGCGGCCTGGGGCGACCTCGACGGCGACGGCTGGCCCGACCTCTACGTCTGCCAGTACCTCGACTGGTCCAACGACAACGACCCGGAGTGCATCGGCTTCGACGCCAGGCGGCGGGACATCTGCCCGCCGTCGAAGTTCACCGCCTTGCCGCACCGGCTCTACCGCAACGCCCGGGGGGTGTACGCCGACGTGGGCGACGCCGCCGGGCTGCCTGCCCGGCCGGAGGCGGCCCTTCAAGGGCCCACGACTCATCTCGACGCGGCGGCCCGCGACCGGCTGGCGAAGGCGGCCAGGGGCGCGCTTCGGCAAGGGGGCTGGGCGTGGTGTTCGTCGATGGACGGGGACGGCCGGCCCGACGTCTACGTGGCGAACGACACCGACGACAGCTTCGCTACCTCAACCGCACCCGGCCCAGCGGGCGATCCTGCTGGAGGAGGTGGGGCTGGCCAGCGGGGTGGCCCGCGACGATCAGGGCGCTTCAACGGCGGCATGGGGGTCGCCGTCGCCGACCTCGGCGGCGGGCTGCCGTCGCGTGGTGACCAACTACGAGGCCGAGGTCCACGCAGCTTGTACCTCAGCGAGGCCGGCCCGCCGGCCGTCCACTTCGAGCGCCAGCACGGCCCGGGGCCTGGCGGCTGGGGCACAACTACGTCGGCTGGGGCGTCGCCTTCCTCGACTTCGACCGCGACGGGGAAGAGGACCTGGTGATCGTCAACGGGCACCCGAACTTCTTCCCCCAGGCTCCGCGGCCCGCGGAGCAGGTCATGATGGCGCTGGCGGCGGCCGGCGCTTTGCCGACCTGGGCGCCCGGGCCGGCCCGTACTTCACGAGGCGGCGGAACGGCCGGGGGCTGGCCGTGGTGGACTTCGACGGCGACGGCCGGCCCGACGTCGCCGTCAGCCACGTCAACGAGCCGGCGGCGCTGCTGCGCAACGAGGACGACAGCGGCCACCACTGGCTCGGGGTGGAACTGGTCGGCGCCGGCGGCCGCGACGTGACCGGCGCGCGGGTCGTCCTGGAGGCCGGCGGCCGGGCGCAAACGCGGTTCCACGTCGCCGGCGGCAGTTACCTTTCGTGCAACGACCGGCGGCACCTGTTCGGGTTGGGGAAGGCGGCGAGGGTGGACCGGGTCACGGTCCACTGGCCGTCGGGCCGGGCGGAGCGGTTCGACGGGCTGGCGGTCGATCGCTACTGGCGGCTGGAGGAGGGGAAATAGCCCTCCCGGACTTCCTCGTGGTTGGGGGCCAGCCCCGGGACAGCGCCGCGTGAGGAGACTAGGATGATCGGTGCCCGACGGCGGAGCGATCCGACTTGCTTTACCACGCCCTGTCGCTGAAACAACCCTGGGCCGCCCTGTTGGCCGCCGGGGTCAAAACGGTCGAGGTGCGCCGCTGGACCACGTCCCACCGCGGCCAGCTGCTCATCCACGCCGCCCGCGTCCCGGACGACCGGCCCGAGGCCTGGGCTTGCGTGCCGGACGGCCTCCGCGAGGCGGCTCGCCAGGAGGGCGGCGTCGTCGGCGTCGGCACGCTGGAGTCGGTCAAGGCGTACCGCGCCGCCGAGGCGTTCGCCGCCGACCGGCCGTTGCACCTCAACGAGCCGGCCTGGTTCGAGCCGCGCGGCCTGTTCGGCTTCGTCTTCACCGGCCTTCACCCCCTGCCGTACCACCAGGTGCCGGGCTACGTGCGCGTCTTCCGGGTCGAACTGGACGGCCTCGACCTGCCGGGGGAGGCGGAACCGGCCGGCCTGGTCGCGGTGTGGCGGCGGTTCCGACGGCTGGCGCGGTCGCTGGGCAAGGAGGAGTGACGGGCATGGCCGGGCTGATCGTCAGCGTGCGGAACGCCGCCGAGGCGCGGGTCGCCCTGGCCGGCGGGGCCTCGCTGCTCGACGTCAAGGAGCCGTCGCGCGGCTCGCTAGGCCGGGCCGAAGGCGGAGTCATCGCCTCAGTCCTCGACGCGGCCGCGGGGGTTCCCGTCAGCGCCGCCATGGGCGAGCTGTGCGACGGCGAGGCTGGCGAGCCTTCCCTGTTCCGGCGGTTGACGTTCGTCAAGTGGGGGCTGGCCGGCGCCCCGTCGGCGTGGCGGGACCGCCTCGCGGCCCTGCGGGCCCAGGTCGAGGGGCAGGGGGCCTGCCGGGTCGTGCTGGCGGCCTACGCCGATTACCGCCGCGCCAACGCCCCCTCCCCGGCACAGGTCGTCCACCACGCGATCCTCGACCGGTTCGCCGCCGTGCTGCTGGACACCTGCCACAAGGACGGCACGACGCTGCTGGACTGGCTGTCGGCCCACGAGGTGTCCGACCTGGCCGCGACGTGCCGGGCCGCCGGCGTGCGCGTCGCCCTGGCCGGCGGGCTGGGCCGGCGCCAGATCGAGCTGCTCGCGGCGGCGGGGCCGGACTGGTTCGCGGTTCGGGGTGCTGTCTGCGGCCAGGGAAATCGCGAGGGGGCCTTGGAAGAGGGACGCGTCCGGGCGCTGGCGGGGATGTTCACCAGGGGGCCGTAGGAGGTCCGTCTCATGGATGACAAGGCTCTTCTGACGGCGATCCTCGCCGACCCCGACGACGACCTGCCGCGGCTGGCCTACGCCGACTGGCTTGACGAGCACGGCGACGACGGGCGCGCCGAGTTCGTCCGCGGCCAGGTCGAGCTCGCCCGCACCGACTGGGCCGAGGACCGCCACGCCCAGTTGCTGGCGCGCGGCCGCGAGTTGGAAGACCGCCACCGGGCCGACTGGCTGGCGGGCGCGCCTTCCGGCGTCGTCATCGGCCAGTTCGAGCGCGGCTTCCCCGTCCGCGTCGGCCCGCCGTTGTGGATCCACCCCGCCGGGTTGACCCCGGTACATTCGACTCGCTGGGGCCGGTCGATGCGGCTGCCCTGCGGGAGTTCGCCGAAGCCGGCTGGTCGCCGCCTCGCCAGCCTCCAGCGGTTCCCCCAGCAGTCGCTGTACCCCGCGCGGCGACAGCCCTCTGGGCGGTTGGCCGGCTGGCCGTCGCTGGCGGGGTTCACGACGTTGGACCTGGGAGGCGGCGGCCTCGCCGAGGGCAAGGCGACTTCCAGCCCGGCATCGAGGCCCTGGCCGGCTCGCCGTTTGTCAGGCGCTGACGACACTTCGCCTTTCCGGGCTGCTGCTCGGCGAGGACGCGGTGACCAGCCTGGCCGGAGTCCCAGCACCTCGGCCGGCTGCGGTCGCTGGACGTGCAGCCAACGTGCCGCTTCAACGACCGGCCGGCGGTGTTCCTGGAGACGCCGCTGGCCGACCGCACCGGAGGAGGTCGACGGCATCGACCTGGAAACCGCCGGGGCCTGGCTGCGCCCGGCCGGGCTGCCGGCTGCGGTCGCTGGGCGTGGCGGCTGACCCGCAACGACCACCCCGACGTCATCGACGTCGGCCCCCTGGTGGGGGCACCCGGACTGGCGGGCCTGCGGCGGCTGGCCCTGCACTTCGACGGCCGGCCGCGTGGCGGGACCGCCCGCCGGAGCGGGGCGAGGGGATCTGGTCGCCCGCGTGCTGGAACTCTCTCGTCGCCGCTACTGTCGCGGCTGGAGGAGCTAACCCTGTGCGGCGTCGTGCTGGGTGGGTCGGAGCGGGGGGTGACGGCCGTGCTGGGCCTCGCCGCGCTGGTGAGTCTCCGGCTGAGGCGGGCCAGGCTGGGGGCGAGTGCGTCCCGGCAGTCCGGGGTACTCGCGCGAGGCCGGCTTCGCCGCCTGGACCTGTCCGCAACTACCTGACAAACGACGGCGCGGGGTCCCTGGCGGCGTCGCCGGGCGGCACGCCTGCGTGCGGCTGGACTTCAACGACCTCGACGAGGCCGGCGTTGCCGCGTTGACGGCGTCGCGCTACATCGCCGGCCGTGGCTGTTCGTGTCGGCCTGAACGGGCCGCGCGCGAAGTAAGGCGGTTCCACAGAAATAACTATCCCATAGGATGCCCTTTGCGGCTCGTCACGAAGGGCTCCTCGTCGACCTACAGACGTGGTCAAGGGCTACCTTCAGCAGACCGCCCGCGTCCTTGCGCGGCTTCGATCGCCGCCTGTTCCTGGCGCGGGCGTCCGCCTGCTCGGCCCCGGCGGGCGGCGCAGGCCGAAACGCGAACTGGGCTGGTCCCGGTGACCATCCGCCGACGCGTGAACTGGACGGCGGCTTCTGCGGCGCATCGAGGCCTTCTCCTTGCGGGGGCGCGCTTAGCGGCGAGGAGGACATCCCGGCACTGGACGGCATCCCTTCAACTGGTCGATGCCCAGAGCCAGGCGGACCCCGCACTCCACAGCCAGCGGCTCTACACCCCGCCTCGCGCGCCGAGGTCCGCCGCCAGCTGATCCTCCAGAAGGGCTACGACGACCTGGCCCTGCCCAGCGAGGGCGCCATCCGCACAAGATGCACCCAGGCCGGCTACTCGCTTCGCGCCCCGTCGCCAAGTGCCGGCCAAAAAAACTGCCGCAGACCGACGCCATCTTCGAGCGGCTGAGGCAGGAGAACGGCGCCGCCGACGCCTCGAGAGGACACGCTGCGGCTGTCGGTGGACGCCAAGGCCAGCGTCAAGATCGGCCTGTTCTCGCGGGGCGGGCGCGTGGGCCAAGGTGGAGGCCCTCGACCACGACTTCAAGGCGGACGCCACGCTGACGCCTCTGGGCATCCTGCTGCCGCGCCCGGGGGAACTGTTCCTGTACTTCGCCGAGTCGGCGGCGACGAGAGGCGACTTCATCGTGGACGTGGTGGAGATGTGGTGGCAGGGGGCCAAGGGCCGCTTCCCAAGGTGCGGACGCTGCTGATCAACCAGGACAACGGGCCGGAGAACTTCGAGCCGGCGCTGCAGTACGTCAACCGGCTGCTGGGCTTCGCCAGGGGCACGAGATAACGGTGAGGCTGGCGTGCTACCCGCTTCTACAGCAAGTACAACCCGGTCGAGCGCTTGCTGGGGGCTTTGGAACAGCACTGGAACGGGTCGCTGCTGGACAGCATCCCGACGGCGCTTGCGGTTCGCGCGCCGGACGATGACGTGGAAGGGGAAGCACCCGCTAGTCGAGTTGGTCGGCAAGTCATGCTGCAAGGGGGTCAAGCTGACGCCGGAGGAGATGGCGCGGCTGGAGAAGCAGAATCGAGCGGCTGCCTGGCCTGGAGAAGTGGTTCGTCACCTTCCCCGCGCCCATCCTCCCTGGGATAGTTATTTCTGTGGAACCGCCTAAGCGGTTCGGGAAGTCCGCTTACTTCGTGCGCGGCTCGCCGCTCAGCCGCGGAACCCCTCCGGAGGCACGAAGCTGACGTTGTTGAACCCCGCCTGCCGGCACACGTCCATCACCTGCAAGATGTACTTGATGCGCAGCTTGCCGTCGCCCTGGACCTTGATCGCCTCCTTGTTCGTCACCGTCTTGCGCTTCTCCTCGAGGTACTTGCGCAGGCCCGCCAGTCCCTCGACGCGGTCCTCCTTGCCCGAGATGCTCTGCACGCTGATGTTGCTGATGCCCCCGGCGCTGTTCTCGTCCAGCTGCGTCCGCACCTTCACCGTCAGGTCGGACTCGATGTCCGTCAGCGGGTCCTTCTCCGGCTTCGCCTCCTTGTCGACCTTCTTCTGGTCCCGGTTTGCCGTCACGTTCTGCGACGGCAGGGCCATCTCCATCTGCCCCTCCAGGTCGGCGGGGTTGAAGTTGAAGATGAAGAAGAACAGCAGCTGGAACGTCATGTCCAGCATCGGCGTGATCGGCAGGCTGACCTTCGACGCGGTCTCGGCCTTGCGGCGGATCATGGCTCACCCCTTCGCCTTGGCCACCTTGGCCCGGACGCGCAGGTGCTTGAACCCGGCCGCCTTGCAGTGGTTCATCAGCGTGAACATCTGCCCCAGCTCCAGGTTCTCGTCCGGCCGGAAGTGGATCGCCGTCTTCACCTCGCCGGTCGGCGACAGCTTGGCCAGCACCTCGTACTTGTCGCGCAGCCAGCTCTTGGCCTCCGGCAGCGACATCGGCGGCTGGCCGGGGATCAGCACGATCGACTCGGCGTTGCGCAGTCGCTCCTGCTCCTTGGGCGTCAGCCGGTTCATGTACTCGCGGCTCTTGACCTTCTGGTTGAGGAAGATCGCCCGGGTGTCGGCCTTCTCGATCGGCCTGGCCGACGTGGACGTCGGCAGGGCGATGTCGGCGCTGACCTGCTCGGAGACGAAGTTGACGTTCACGATGAAGAACATCAACAGCTGCATCACCAGGTCGAGCAGGGGCGTCAGGTCGGGATCGACGACGTCGTCCCCGCCGCCGTGCGACATGGCTCACCTCACTTCTGCTTGACCGGCGGCGGGGGCGGCACGGCGGCGGCGCGGGGCTCGGCCGCGTCGGCGGTCGCCGCGGCCTTCTTCGAGTTGTAGTACATCTGTGTCAGCAGGTCGTCGGCCACGGTGCCGGCGTCGTGCGTCAGCCGCACCAGCCGGTTCTTGAAGAAGGCGTGGGCGAAGATGGCCGGCACCGACAGGCCGATGCCCAGGAGCGTGACCACCAGGGCGTGGGAGATCTCGCCGGCCAGTTGCTGGGCGTTGATGCCGGTGCTGCTGGCCGACAGCGTCATGAACGCCAGGATCATGCCGTAGACCGTGCCGACCAGGCCGATCAGCGGCCCCAGCGTGCCGATCGTCGCCAGGTAGACGATCAGCTGCTCCTTGCCGGCCTTGACGCTCTCGAGCATGCTGAACGACGCCTCGCGGGCGTCCTCGATGCCGTACTGGAGCCGGCCCATGCCGGCGGTCAGGACCCGGGCGACGAACGACGGGTCCTCCTTGGCCATCTCGTAGGCCTCCTTGAAACGCCGTTTGTTAACGGTGTCGGTGAACTCCTCGACGAACGACGGCGGCACCGCCGAGTCCATGCGCAGTTCCATCACCAGCAGCACGACCAGCGTCACCAGGCCGATCGAGATCACCAGCAGCACGGCGCCGAAGAACAGGCCGACCGAGGTGATGATGTGCTTGAGCACGGCGGCGAGGCTGTGGCCGGAGGTGCTCGGCTTCGGCGCCTCGGCGGCCTTCTCGGCGTCGTCGGCCTCCTGGGCCCCGGCGCGCGGCGTCACGCCGTCCAGGGAGGCGGCGGCGAACAGGGCGAGCAGCAGGGCGAGGAGCAACGAGACCCGTGGGCGCGACCGCGCGGCGTCGAACGACATGTTGGTCCTTCCGGTGACTGACTGGTTTCGCGGCAGGCGGGGCGACGTTCCTCGGCGAATGCCCAATCTTACCTTATCCCTGAGGGGATAGGGAGGCGAGATTGCGCAAGTCCCACCTCAGCCGCGCTGCTGGGCCACCTTCCTCTGGAAGTACTCCAGCGTTCGCCGCAACCCGTCGTGGCGCGGCACCTTCGGCTCCCAGCCCAGGAGCTGCCTGGCCCGGCTGATGTCGGGCTTGCGCACCTTCGGGTCGTCCTGCGGCAGCGGCCTGTACTCGATCGACCCCTTGCCGCCGGCCAGCGCCAGGATCTCCTGGGCGAACTGGAGGATCGTCACCTCGTCGGGGTTGCCGAGGTTGACCGGCTCGTGGAACTCGACGCCGAGCAGCTTCTCGATGCCGTTGACCAGGTCGTCCACGTAGCAGAAGCTGCGCGTCTGCGACCCGTCGCCGTAGACCGTCAGCGGCTCGCCGCGCAGCGCCTGGCCCATGAAGTTCGGCAGCACCCGCCCGTCGTCGAGGCGCATGCGCTTGCCGTAGGTGTTGAAGATGCGGATGATCCGCGTGTCGATGCCGTGCGAGCGGTGGTAGGCCATGACAATGGCCTCGGAAAACCGCTTGGCCTCGTCGTAGCAGCCTCTTATTCCGATGGGGTTGACGTTGCCCCAGTAGTCCTCGCGCTGGGGGTGGACCTCGGGGTCGCCGTAGACCTCCGACGTGCTGGCGAGCATGAACCTGGCGTTCTTGGCCTTCGCCAGGCCGAGCATGTTGTGCGTGCCGAGCGAGCCGACCTTGAGCGTGGGGATGGGGTGTTGCAGGTAATCCACGGGGCTGGCGGGCGAGGCGAAGTGGAGCACGTGGTCGATGGGGCCGTCCAGCTCGAGGGCGTGGGAGACGTCGTGGCGGATGAAGCTGAAGCGGTCGTGGCCGCGGAGGTGCTCGATGTTGGCCGGCGCGCCGGTGATGAAGTTATCGACGCAGATGACTTCATCGCCGCGTTCCAGGAACCGCTCGCAGAGGTGCGAGCCGATGAAGCCCGCGCCGCCCGTGATCAGTGTTCGCACCAGACATCCCTCCTCGGTAGGTTCACGCGGCGGACTTTTTTACCCCCCGCCGGCGGGGCCGGCAAGGAGCCGCCGGCGGGGGATCTCCGACGAATTGTCTTCCGTGCCCGGCCGGCGGGATTATGCTAGGGGGGATTCCGCTCCCCGGGCGGGGTGTCCACCGTTCGGCCGCTCTCACGTTTATTATGGGTAGGGAGCCACGATGTCGCGCCCGGATGGGCCACGGGAGTCGCTGGAGCGCTACCGTGGCTACCTTCGCCTGCTCGCCGGCTCGCAGCTAGGCCCCCAGCTCCAGGGCAAGATCGACCCCTCGGACGTCGTCCAGGAGACGCTTCTGAAAGCCCTCCAGGCGCAGGACCAGTTCTGCTGGCAGGGCGACGCCGAGACGGCCGGCTGGCTGCGCCGCATCCTGGCGAACACCTTGACGGACACACTCCGTCGGTTCCAGACCGGGGCCAGGGACGTGAACCTCGAGCGCTCGCTCCAGTCAGCGCTGGAGGAGTCGTCGGCCCGGCTGGAGGCCTGGTTGGCCGGCGAGCAGTCGTCGCCGGACCTGCGGGCCGTGCGCCAGGAGCAACTGGTGCGGCTGGCGGAGGAGCTGGACCGGCTGCCTCCCGACCAGCGCCAGGCGGTCGAGCTGCGCTACCTGCACGGCTGCCGGGTGGCGGAGGTGGCCCGGCGGATGGGCCGCAGCAAGGAGGCGGTCGCCAAGTTGTTGCTGCGGGGGGTGGCGCGGTTGCGGGAGCGCCTGGTGGCGTTCGACGGAGGTTGACCGATGGCCGAGGGCCGTCCCGATAACACCGCCGAGGCGGAGAGCCTGGAAACGGTCCTGCTCGCGTGCCTGGAGGCGATCGAGGAGGGCCGGCCGGTGGACCGCGCGGCGCTGGCGGCCCGCCACCCGGAGTTCGCCGACGAGTTGGTCCGGTTCCTGGACGGCCACGAGTGCCTCGAACGATGCACGGCCCCGGTGCGGGCGGCGTGGCCGGGCCTGCCGGCCGAGCCGTCCCTGGGGGACTACGAGCTGGTCGAGGAGATCGCCCGGGGCGGCATGGCGGTGGTGTGGAAGGCGCGGCAGCGGAGCCTGAACCGGCTGGTGGCGCTCAAGGTGGTCGGGGTCGGGGTCGCCGACCCGAGAGACGCGCTGGTGCGGATGCGCAACGAGGCGAAGATCGTCGCCGCGCTGGACCACCCCCACATCGCCCCAATCTTCGAGGTGGGCGAGCACGGCGACCGGCTCTAGCTGTGCATGAAGCTGTTCCAGGGCGGGAGCCTGGACGACCACCTGGGGCGGTTCGCCGCCGAGCCGCGCGAGGCGGCCCGGCTGGTGGCGACGATCGCGCGGGCGGTGCATCACGCCCACCAGCGCGGGGTGCTACACCGCGATCTGAAGCCGTCGAACATCCTGCTCGACGCCGAGGGCCGGCCGCACGTCACCGACTTCGGCCTGGCCAAGCGGGCGGAGGTGGACGCGGGGCTGACGCGGACGGGGGCGATCGTCGGGACACCGGGGTACATGGCCCCGGAGCAGACGTCGGGCCGGCGCGGGGCGGTGACGGTGGCGGCGGACGTGTACGGGCTGGGGGCGGTGCTGTACGCACTGTTGACGGGCCGGCCGCCGTTCCGCGGCGAGACGGTGCTGGAGACGCTGGAGTTGGCGCGGTCGCGGGAGCCAGATTTGCCCCGCGGCGTGAACCCCCGGCTGGACCGCGACCTGGAGACGGTCTGCCTCAAATGCCTCGAAAAGGACCCGCAAAGGCGCTACCCCTCGGCGGAGGGGCTGGCGGAGGACCTGGAGCGATGGCTCCGCGGCGAGCCGGTGCAAGCGCGGCGGGTTGGCGCCGCCGACCGGCTGTGGCGGCTGGCCCGTCGGAACCCGGTACTCGCGGCGCTGTCCGGCCTGTCGGTGGGGCTGGTTGTCCTCCTGGCAATGGGCCTCGTGGTGGGGTTGATGGTCGTCGCCGAAGAGCGCAGGGCGGTCCAGCAAGAGCGCGGGCACGTCCGGGACCGGGAGGCCTCGCTGCGGCGGTTCCAGCACGGCGTGGACTTGCAGCGGGCACACAGGGCATGGGAGGCCGGCGACCTGGAGGCCATGCGCGAATCGCTCGAGCGCGGAAAGCCCACTCGGGGTGAGGAGGATCTTCGCGGCTTCGCCTGGCACTACCTATGGCGCCTGCGGCACGTCCCGCCGGTCCGGCTCCTCCGCGGACACGAGGGGGACGTCTTTCACGTTGCCTTCGCCCCGAACGGCACGACCCTGGCCACGTCGGGCAAGGACGGCAAGGTGAACCTGTGGGACTTCGCGTCGGGGAGGATCGAACGGGCGATCCGGGCCTCCACGAAAGACGTCAACTGGGTCGCGTTCGCGCCCGACGGACAGGCGCTGGCTACCGCCAGCGACGACGGCACGGTGCGACTCTGGGATCGGGCCTCGGGAAGCCAACGGGCCGTCTTGCACGGGCACACCGGAGAGGTCGTCAGCGTCGCGTTTTCCCCGGACGGCATGACCCTGGTTTCCGGCGGTGAGGATAAGGTGATCCGGGTCTGGGACGTGGCGACCCGCCAGCAACGGTTCCAGCTTGACGGGGCCAAGGGGAAGATCGAGGCGCTGGCGTTCTCGCCCGGCGGCAAGGACGTCGCTAGTGTTTGCCAGGGCGGCCGTGTGATCCTCTGGGATCTCGCTGGGCGTCGCAGCCGAGTTAGCCGCGAGCCCGAGGAAGCGGCGAAGTTCTGCGTTGCCTTCTCTCCGGACGGCCGGCTCCTGGCCGAGGCTGGGTATCATGGGGCCGTTCGCCTGTGGGACGTCGCCACCGGCAGCCTCCTCTCTGAGGGGATGGTCCACAAGGGGAAAGTCGATTCGGTGGCCTTCTCTCCGGAAGGCCGGCTGCTGGCGTCCTACGGCAACGACGGGCAAGTGCGCCTTTGGGACGTGAAAACCAGGAAACTGCGGCTGGAGGTGCCGACGTCGCAGCGCGACGGGTGGTGTGTGAAGTTCTCCCCGGACGGCGGAACCCTGGCCAGCGCCGGTAACGATGGGGCGGTACGGCTCCACGATCTGAGAGGCCTCCTGCCGCGGAGGTTGGAGGGCGTGGTGCCCCTGGAAATATCACCCGACGGGTGTCGGGTGGTGGTTGCCCACAATGGCGATCACTTCCATCTCTGGGATACGACCACGGGAAAACTCAGCTTCTCGCTGGGTCGGTTCCGCGGTGCCCCTTTTGCGGAATTCAGTCCGGACGGGAAAAAAGTACTCCTATTCAGCGCCGCCGACAAATCCGCGTCCTTCCGTGATGTTGAGACGGGGAAGCCGGCCCGCCCCGACCTGGTGTTGCCGGCCGCCGGATTTCATGCCGCGTTATGCCCGAGAGGTGACGGCGTGGCGTTCAACTGCGCGGACAACGTCCTGCGGCTGTACGACGACTTCGAGGCAAGCCCGCGCCTCACAATCGCCCACGGCATCGGGGTGGGTCATGCCACCTTCTCTGCCGACGGGAAGGTGATAGGCATCGCGTTCGGCAGCCGGGTGAACCTCTGGGATCGCGAAACGGGACGCCTGCTCCTGGACATGGACGACCAACTCAGGGAACGGATCATGAGTCTCGCCTTCAGCCCGGACGGAGCCACGCTCGCCGGCGCCGGGGAACGCGGAACACTTCGGTTATGGGACGCGCGAACGTGCCGGCCGAAGCCGCCGCTGAGGATCCACAGTGCCGACATCACCCACATGAGTTTCACCCCGGACGGCCAGACACTTGCGACTTCCAGCGGCGACGGCACGATCTGCCTGGTGGACGCCGTCGTGGGGCAACACCTCCTAACATTGACGGGACACAGCGGGGAGGTCCGGCGGGTTCGTTTCGTGCGGGAAGGGGCGGTGCTGGTGAGTTGTACGGGATGGAGGTCGGAAGGTACCGGCGAAGTCTTCCTGTGGTCGGCGGAGCCGCGTCGGGAAGGACGGTAAGGGGCGGCCTGGGGAAAAAAGTCGGCGAAGGGCGTCTCTCGTTTCTCCGCCAGCACGTTTGATTCCTTAGCCAAATACCCCAGGCGACAGGCGAGGGGAATGCGGCCCAGCGGGCCGCGGCGCTCCGGGGGAGGGTGCGCGCCACCACGCCTAGTCTCCTGGCCTCGAAGCCCGACCTCTCCAAGGAGAACGCCGATGCCCGTCCCCCCAAAGGTACGCCCCTGGCGAACCCGGCGACAGGCCACCCCCGCCCTCGAACCCCTAGAAGGCCGCGCCGTCCCCGCGGGGCTGCTGACGGGGGTCGGCGCCATTGGCACCAGCTACACCTCCGAGCGCGGGGGCAACAACTGGACGGAACAGCTTGCCTCAGGCCGCGGGATCAACTTCGGGCCCGCCTCTCCCGTATCCTCGAACGGCGTCTCGTTCCTGGACTACGCTTACGTCCTCGGGGGGCAGCCACAAACGATGGTCGCGAACGGAGCCATCGGCGCCATGGCCGCCCGCGTGGCCGACGGCAGTGTGACCCTAGTCTTCCTCGACGGGGCCACCAGCGATTTCGCTCCGCGCATACCCGCCATCTACCACGGTACCCTGGCCGGCCCCCAACTCGACACGTTCATCGACGCCGAGGTGGCGCTCCTCCGGACGGCCCTGGACACGCTCGCCGCATCAGGCGATGTCAAGGTGGTGCTGGAGAACGTCGGCGACTTCGGCCGGACGCCGTTCGTGGTTCAGAACGTGTTCAACTTCCTGGGGCTGCAGCCCGGCGAGGTGCCCGACCCCGCCAAGCTTCAACGCTTCACGGACGCCATCCAGGTCGCGAACGTCCGGCTCCAGAACCTCGCGGACGAGCGGGGTATCCCCGTGGACGACTTTTTCGCGTGGGGGAGCCGGCTCACGGATCTGGGCCACCCCCCTGTCGTCGGCGGGCTGCCACTGGACGTCTCACCGACGTTCGGCAAGGTAACCTCGTTCAGTGTCACCGACCCGCTTCGCTTGTTCATCGACAGCCAGCACGTTGGCCCGGTTGCACAGGGGATCAAGGCCAATGTCTGTCTCGAGGCCATCCGCCAGGCATACGGGGCCGACGTCGCCCCGTTCAGCGACCAGGAAATCCTGACGTACGCCTACGGCCGGGCGGGCCTGGCCCCGCCGGCGTTTACGCAGACCACATACTTCGACATCACCAGCATGGTCCGCTATAACCACGCCCCGACGGCGGCGGGCGACAGCGCCCTCACGCACGCGGGCGCCCCGGTGACCGTCGGCGTGCTGGCCAACGACGGCGACCCCGACGGCGACCCGCTGAGGGTCGCGGGCGTCACCCAGGGGGCGCACGGGTCGGTGACGGTCAACGCCAACGGCACCCTCACCTACACGCCGGACGCCGGCTTCAAGGGCGGCACCGACACGTTCAGCTACACGGTCAGCGACGGCCGCTACCGCACCGCGACGGCCAGCGTCACCGTCCGCGTCATCCGGACGGTGCAGATCGACGTCAAGCCGGGCGGCGCCACGAACGACACCAACCTGGGCAGCGAGGGCGTCGTCAGCGTGGCCCTGCTGGGCGAGGCCGACTTCGACGTCCGCCAGGTGCAGGCCGCCACGGTGACGTTCGCCGGCGCGTCGGCGTACCGGACCGCGCTGGAGGACGTCAACCGGGACGGGCGGCTGGACCTGGTGCTGCACTTCCGCATCCAGGACACCAACCTGCGGCAGGTGTACGCCCAGCTGCTGGCGGACGACAAGGACGCCGACGGCGTCCTCGACTCCACCCGCCAGGAGGCGACGGTGACGCTGACGGGCCAGGCCGCGGGCGACGTGCTGTTCGAGGGCACCGACCGGATGAGCCTGTTCCTCTCGGGCAAGGCGCTGCGGCAGCTGCTGGACGAGCTGGCGGCGGCGCACCTGCTCTGAGCGCCCGGCGCCCATGAAGTCGTTTGGCGTGCCGGCGCGCTGTTGAGCCGGGCGCTTGCTGGATCCCACCCCCCACTCAACGGAGGCTTATTGTGCGCTACTTCTCCCGGCCACGACATGTTCCCACGAGCCGCCCGGCGGCGCGGTTTCGGCCGCGCCTGGAGGCGCTGGAAGGCCGGGCGGTGCCGGCGACGTTCCTCGCCACGACCACGATTGACGGCGGCCCCGGCTCGTTGCGGCAGGCGGTCCTCGACGCCAACGCCTCGCCCGGGGCGGACACCATCGAGGTGCCCGCCGGCGACTACGGCCTGACGCTGGCCGGAGCCGGCGAGGACGGCGGGGCGACGGGCGACCTGGACATCACAGGCGACCTGACGATCCACGGGGCGGGTGCCGACGTCACCACGATCGGCTCCGGGCTGGACCGGACCTTCCACATTCACGGCGGCAAAGTGACCCTGTCCCACATACGTTTTGGTGGGGGCAACGGGACGGTAAGCCAGGGAGGCGGCCTCTTCGTGGCGGGGGGCAGTGTGACCGTCTCCCATTGCTGGGTAGCTGGAGGAGCAGTGCTTGGCTCCCCTGGCGCGGATGGGAAGGGCGGCGGCATCTACATCGCCGGTGGCGCGTTGATGGTCACCCAGAGCGAGATCGAAGCCTGCCAGGCTACCGGTGGCATTGGGGGCGGCGACGGTTCCGGCGGAGGGATCTACGTCGCCGGGGGTTCCGTGAACATTACCGCCAGCGCCATGGGTAATAACTCAGCACGGGGGTTCCCATCCACCGGCCCTGGCGGCAGTGCCGGCAACGCCTACGGAGGCGCCATCTACGCCGCGGCGGGGAGCACGGTTACGATCACCAACAGTAGCTTCGGCGGCGTTCTCGGCGACGGCGCTGTTAGCGACAATCGCGCCATCGGTGGGTGGGCCTACAACTTCATCGACCCGGCCGGAGATGCGTTGGGCGGCACCATCTGCTCGGTGGGCGCCACCCTGACCGTCACGAACAGTACCTTCGAGTCCAGCCATGCGTTCGGGGGTGCGCAATTCACCCAGGGCGACGCGATGGGTGGCGGCATCTACGCCTCCAGCGGCACCGTCGCTCTCCACAACGTCTCGATGACGGGCTGCGTGGCTGTCGGGGGGGAGGGCTCTTTCTCCCTCGCCCTGGGAGGCGCTATCTATGTCGCAAACGCCAACCTGACCCTCGTCAACAGCACGCTTTCCGGGAACTCGGCGGAGAGCCGTAGCGACCACGGCGACGGCCGGGGAGGCGGGATCTATCTCGACGGCGGCACCACAACCGTCACCAAGACGACGTTTTCCGGCAACCACGCGGCAGCATATACGTTCGGTGCCGGCCAGGGCGGAGGCATCTACATCGCCAGCGGTGGCCTCACCCTCACCAACGACCTCTTCTCCGGCAACACGGCTACCGGCGGCCAAGGAAGCGCCGGCGGGGGCATCTACATCGCTGGCGGCTTCGTCGTCATCAAGCGATCGACCGACTTCGAGGGGAACGCCGCCGACTTGTTCCCCGACATCTTCGGCTCCTACTCCAGGTAGGCCGAATGGCGCGGGGCCCCCGAGTTCGCCAACGACCTGACCTTCATCCAGGGGCCATGACGAACGCCCGCCTACCCCCTCCGGGTGCGGACAGTAAGCGACAGAGTCAGTAGACAGTAGTCAGTAGACAGTAGTCAGTAGGAAGAACCCTCTCCGCTGGCCTGCACGCTGCTGTCTACTGGCTACTGACTACTGACTACTGTCTACTCTGGTGTTGCCGATGCCTCCGCGTTCGATCCGCACCTTCACGGTGCTGCCCCAACTGCCACCCCGCCTCCAGGCGCTGCACAAACTGGCGTACAACCTCTGGCTGAGCTGGAACCACGAGGCGTCGGCGCTGTTCCGCCGCATCGACGCCGACCTGTGGGAGGCGGTCGATCACAGCCCGGTCAAGCTGCTCGGGGCGGTCGAGCAGCCGCGGCTGGAGCAACTCCTCGACGACGACGGCTTCCTGGCCCACATGGACCGCGTCGAGGAGGAGTTCGAGGCCTACCTCAACGCGCCGACCTGGTTCCGCGAGGTGTGCGCGCCGACCCGGCCGACCGGCGACCTGGTCCTCGCCTACTTCAGCGCCGAGTTCGGGCTGCACGAGAGTGTGCCGGTCTACTCCGGCGGCCTCGGCGTACTGTCCGGCGACCACCTCAAGAGCGCCTCCGACCTCGGCCTGCCGCTGGTCGGCGTCGGGCTGATGTACCGCGAGGGCTACTTCCGCCAGTACCTCACCGTGGACGGCTGGCAGCAGGAGCGCTACCCCGAGAACGACTTCTTCAACCTGCCGCTGCGCGCCGAGACCGGGAAGGACGGGACACCTTTGGTCGTCGGCGTGCCGTTCCCCGGCCGGGAGGTGTTCGTACGGGTCTGGCGGTTACAGGTCGGCCGCATCCCGCTCTACCTGCTCGACGCCAACATCCCGCAGAACACCCCGGAGGACCGCGTCATCACCGCCCGGTTGTACGGGGGCGACCACGACATGCGCATCCGCCAGGAGGTCCTCCTCGGCATGGGCGGCGTGCGGGCGCTGCGGGCGCTGGGCAAGGAGCCGACCGTCTGCCACATGAACGAGGGGCACTCGGCGTTCTGCGTGCTGGAGCGCATCCGCGAGCTGATGGAACGGACCGGCTGCGACTTCGCCACCGCCCGCGAGGCGGTCAGCGCCGGCACGGTGTTCACGACGCACACGCCGGTGCCGGCCGGCAACGACGTGTTCAGCCCGCAGCTGATCGACCACTACTTCGGCTGGCTGATGCCGCAGCTCAAGCTCGACCGCAACGAGTTTTTGGCGCTGGGGCGGATCCACCCCTCCGACGCCAACGAGCCGTTCGGCATGACGGTGCTGGCGCTGAGGCTGTCGAACCTGGCCAACGGGGTCAGCCAGCTGCACGGGGCGGTGTCACGGCGGATGTGGCGGCAGATCTGGCCCGACCTGCCCGAGGCGGAGGTGCCGGTCGTCAGCATCACCAACGGCATCCACACGCCCACGTGGGTGTCGCCGGACCTGGCCCAACTGTACGACCGCTACCTCGGCGACCAGTGGCGCGGCCGGCCCGACGAGCGCACGCCTGGAAGCGTGTCGAGGCGATCCCCGACGCCGAATTGTGTGGCGCACCCACGAGCGGCGGCGCGAGCGGCTGGTGGCGTTCGCCCGGGGCCGGCTGAAGCGGCAGCTGGCGGCGCGCAACGCCCTGCCGGCGGAGATCGCCCGGGCCGACGAGGTGCTCGACCCCGACGCGCTGACGATCGGCTTCGCCCGGCGGTTCGCCACCTACAAGCGCGGCACGCTGATCTTCCGCACGCTGGACCGGCTGGCGGCGATTCTGAACCACAAGGAGCGGCCGGTCCAGTTCCTCTTCGCCGGCAAGGCCCACCCGCGCGACCACGGCGGCAAGGAGCTGATCGCCGAGATCTTGCAGTTCGCCCGCCGGCCGGAGTTCCGCCGCCGGCTGCTGTTCCTCGAAGACTACGACATGAACGTGGCCCGCTACATGCTGCAAGGCGTGGACATTTGGCTGAACAACCCGCGTCGGCCGCTGGAGGCGTCGGGCACCAGCGGCATGAAGGGGGCGGTCAACGGCGCCTTGAACCTGTCGATTCTGGACGGCTGGTGGTGCGAGGGCTACGGCGGCGACAACGGCTGGGCCATCGGCTCGGGCGAGGAGTACACCGACCTGGCCTACCAGGACGACGTCGAGAGCCGGGCGTTCTACGACCTGATGGAGCAGGAGATCATCCCGCTGTTCTACCACCGCGGCAGCGACGGCCTGCCGCGCGGCTGGCTGAAGCGGATGAAGCGGGCGATCGCCAGCCTGGCGCCGGTGTACAACACCGGCCGCATGGTGGCGGAGTACACAACGATCGCCTACCTGCCCAGCGCCGAGCGCTGCGGCCGGCTGTCCGCCGACGGGCTGAAGGGGGCGGCGGCGCTGGCGGGCTGGCGGCGCGGCGTGGGCAAGGGCTGGCCACAGGTCAAGGTGGTGAAGGTGGAGTCGGCCGGCGGTGACCCGATGCACGTCGGCAGCCAGCTGACTGTGAAGGCCCAGGTACAACTGGGCCCCCTGGCGCCGCGCGACGTGCAGGTGCAGCTGTTCCACGGGCTGGTGGACAACATGGGCGAGATTCCCCGCCCGGAGACGGTGGCGATGTCCACCAACGGCCAGGCGGCGGAGAACGGCGTGTGGCTGTTCGAGGGCACGATCCCCTGCCGGTCGAGCGGGCAGCACGGCTTCACGGTGCGGGTGCTGCCGCGGCACACCGACCTGGCCAGCGCGCTGGAGCCGGGGCTGGTGTGTTGGGGGTGACGTGGCGGGGTAGAATGAAGCGGGCATCGCTGGATCAGCCGCGCATGCGCGGGAGGTGGGACCATGCCGATAGACACACGGGTCCAGGAGGCGCTTCGACTGGATGGCTTGAACCTGCCGCCCGCGCCGCGCGTCATCGGGATCGAGGCGGAGGAGTACGTGGACTGGGCCGGCGACGACGCGCTGCGCGTCTGGGTCACCATCGCCGAGGACTCGACCGACGCTGAGCTACAGAACGGCCGTGCCATCATCAAGCTAAAAGGCGCGATCCACGACAGCCTTCTGGCGAAGGGGATCACGCTGTTCCCCTACATCCGGATTACCAAGCCGAGCGAGCGCTACCCCCCCGCCGCCGACGACGAGGAGTGAGCCTTGCACCAGCAGCTCTTCGTCCAGGCCCGCGAGTTGGCCACGCGCGACCCGGAGAAGCCGCGCCAGGTGAACCTGCGTCGGGCGGTGTCCTCGGCCTACTACGCCCTGTTCCACGCCCTGACCGACCAGGCGTGCCGCCAGATGCTGGGGGCCGGTCACGCCGAGGCGCCCTACCGCCACGCCGCGGCCCGGGGGTTCGGCCACGGGGCCATGCGCCAGGCCTGCGCGGCGTTCGCGGGCGGCACCCTCAAGGCGGGCGTGGCCAAGGGCTTGCCGGCCACGTTCGCGGTCCCGGACGAACTCAAAGTGTTGGCGAGGACGTTCGTCGAGGTTCAGGACCAGCGTCACGCCGCCGACTACGACCGGACGGAGCGCTTCCGCCGGTCCGACGTCCTGACCTTGGTGGATCAGGCCGAGGCCGCCCTGGCCGCGTTCGCCGGCCTGCCGACGAGCGGCGAGAAGAAGTTCTTCCTCGTCTGCCTGCTCGCCTGGGGCACGCTGGCCGGCCGATGAGGGCTTCAGGGTGCGCGTGCTGCCGCGGCACGCCGACCTGGCCAGCCCGCTGGAGCCGGGGCTGGTGTGCTGGGGGTGACTCGCCCCGCCCACACTTGGCCGTCTTCTCGTTCAAGGAGAACCGCGGCCTTCCGTCTGGACGGAGAATCGGCGAAACCTTCCGTCCCCGCCCGCGTGTACTGTGGGGTGGCTCTTGCTTCCTCCAGTCCCGAGGGGTGCGCGCATGACCAGGCCAACGGAAGTGATTATCGTCCTGGACCGCTCCGGCTCCATGGCCTCGATCCGCGAGGCCGCCGTCCGGGGCGTCAACGGCTTCATCGACGAGGTCCAGAAGGAGCCCGGCGAGGGGTACTGGACGCTGGTGCAGTTCGACGACCACGACAGCGCCCGCGGCGCCGCGGAGGCGTTCCCCCACGTCGTCTTCGACAGGGTCCCCGACGCCCGGGTGCCCCGGCTGGAGGTCCACAGTTTCGTCCCGCGCGGCTCGACGGCGCTCAACGATGCCGTCTGCCTGACGGTGACCCGGGCCCGGGAGCGCTGGCTCACCATCCCGGAGCACCTCAGGCCGCGCGTCATGGTCGTCGTCATGACCGACGGCCTGGAGAACGCCAGCCGCCAGTTCTCCGGCGCCCAGCTGCGCCACCTGACGGCGGAGGTTCAGGCGCAACACGGCTGGTCGTTCGTCTTCCTGGGGGCGAACCAGGACGCCTTCGCCGAGTCGGCGAAGCTGGGGATCCACACCCAGGCGCACGGCGGCGTCGCCAACAAGATCAACTACACCGCCACGGTCGCCGGCGTGGCGGCGGGAATGGCCGCCGGGGCGAGGCACGTCCGCGGCTGGAAGGGGGACGGCAACCCCACGGCGGACCAGCTGCTAGGGGGCATCGACCCCGACCCTCCCACCGGCGACCCAGCCAAGACGCCGGGGAAGCGCTAACGGCGACGGGCCCTCGCCCGAGCGTGAGGTCCGAGCGAACGCCCGGGGAAGGCGTTAGCTCGGACCTCACTTCGCGCCGACCACCTCGATCTGCAGCTTCCCCAGCGTCTGCGAGATCGGCAGTAGCGGCGCCAGCGTCTCGGTCTTCGCCCAGCTGTGGTCGGCCATCTTCAGGTGCGTCGCCCCGACGCCGCCCTCCCCCAGCACCGCGTCCAGCGCCAACCACCGGCCCCGCACCCACACCTCGCCCCACATGTGGTAGCCGAAGTACGCCTTCTGGCCCGGTTCCTTCACGTAAATCAGCCCGATCGCCGTCCGCGCCGGGACGCCGGCCGCCCGGCACAGCGCCACCAGCAACAGCGCGTGCTGCCGGCAGTCGCCTTCGAGGTCCTTCGCGATCTTCGAGGCGTTGGGGAAGCCGACCGAGGTCGAGACCTTCATGTTGTCATGCACCCAGCGCTCGACCGCCAGCGCCTTCTTCCACGGGTCGGCGACCTTGCCGGTGATCGCCAGCGCCAGCCGCTTGACCCGCTCGTCGTCGGAGTCCACGAACAGGTTACCTTCGAGGAACTCCTTGCCGGGTGACATCGCAGTGTCATCCGTACCCGGCTCGCGCTCTGCCCGGACGACCAGCTCCAACGACTTGCCCTCCTCGTTCCGCACCGTCTGCCGGGCGTCCTGGGCGAAGACCTTGTTCAGCTTGTCCTTCATCGTCACCCGGTAGACCGCCTCCTTCGTCCTGTACGGGTCGTCGATCGTCTGCTTCAGCGGGATGTTGATGTTCAGCCCGAAGTCCGGCAGCCGGTCCGGGGCGACCCCCTCCTTCAGGGCGGCCTCCTTGGTCGTGTTGTACAGCGTGACCATCCCCAGCCCCGGCATCTCGAACTGCTCGCGGGCCGGCAGCAGCTTCTCGTCGAGCCAGACCGTCTTGGCCGGCAGCTGCACCTCGGTGCCGCCGACGTTGACCTTGTCCGGCGTCGTCTCGACGCGGAGCAGCACGGCCGGCTCGCGGCCGACGACGAGCTTGCCCTCCTTGTCCTTCCTGGCGGCGAGCTGATCGACCTTCTCCTTGTCCTTGACGACGGCGCGGATGGTCAGCGGCCCGTTCAGGGCGATCTCGAAGCTGGTGACGGCGAGCTTGTCGCCGGGCTTGACCTTCTTGCGGGCGAAGACCGCCTCCTGGGCGTACAGCCCCAGCGCGTCGGCGGGGAACGGCAACTTGCGGACGCCCTGCTCCTTGCCGTCCAGCGACACCGTGATGGCGATCTCGCCGTCCTCGACCTTGCCGGCGAAGCCCTGCCTGGGCGGCGCGCCGATCGTCTGCGTCAGGCCCAGCGCCAGCACCTTGCCCTCGGCGGTCTCCTCGCAGGTCTGCTCGATGGTGATCGGCACCACGCCGCCGTAGCGCTTGATGACCAGGTGCATGGTGTGCGTCGAGAGGTATCGGGCCTTCTCCCCCTCCCCGACCCGCCGAACCAGCCGATGCGTGTGGCCGACCTTCAGCCCCTCGAAGTAGGCCGCCTGCCAGGCGTCGATCAGCGGCTTCGCCTCGGCCTTTTTCACCGGCTCTTGAGCGCGGGCGGGGGAGACGATCAGGAGGAGGGCCAAAGGATAAAGGCAGGTTCGGAGCATGTCGCGACCTCGTGAGCCAACGGTCATCCGCTTCGGATTTTACCGGATCGCCCCGCCTCGAACATCCCTCGGCAGGGCGATATACTCGTAGGGTGGGCCGAGTCTTAGAGGCCCACCGGGGCGTCCCCGCGTGGGCCTCGAAGACTCGGCCCACCCTACGGGACCGACGCCATGCCCGACCTGTCCGGCGCAGACCAAGGCCGTCGAGGCCGCCCGCGAGGGCTGCTGCCGCTGCACGCGCAGATCGGCCGCGTCCTCGTCGGCCAGAAGCCACCGCTCGACGGCCTGCTCATCGGGTTGCTCACCGCGGGCACGCCCTGCTCGAAGGCGTGCCGGGGCTGGCCAAGACCCTCGCCGTCCGCACCCTGGCCCGCCAAGGCTCAGCTTCCGCCGCGTCCAGTTCACCCCGACCTGCTGCCGGCCGCAGACGTCATCGGCACGCAGATCTACCACCCGCGCAGCGCGAGTTCACGGTCAAGAAGGGCCCCGTCTTCGCCAACCTCGTCCTGGCCGACGAAATCAACCGCGCCCCGGCGAAGGTGCAGTCGGCCTTGCTCGAAGCGATGGCCGAGAAGCAGGTGACCATCGGCGAGGGCAGCTTCGCCCTGGACGAGCTGTTCCTGGTCCTGGCGATGCAGAACCCGATTGAGCAGGAAGGCACCGGCCTCCCGGAAGCCCAGGTCGATCGGTTCATGCTCAAGCCGAAGGTGGACTACCCGACCAAGGACGAGGGAAAGCTGCTCATCCTCGACCGCATGTCGGCCGTTGAGCCGGGCGCTGGAGGTCGAGCTGGTGCTCGGCCCTGGCCGACGTGTTCGAGCCTCGTGCGCCGTCGATGGCGTCTACATGGACGAGCGGATCAGCTACCTGGTGGACCTGGTCCACGCGACGCGGCGGCCGGCGGAGTACGGCTTCCTGGACCTTGGCGGCGTACATCCAGCTGGGCGCCAGCCCGCGGGCGACGATCTTCCCGGGCGCGGGCCTCGGTGGGCGCGGGGCGCTGGGACGGTCAGCTTCACGTCACGCCGGCCGACGTCAAGGCGGTGGCCCCCGACGTGCTGCGGCACCGGGTCGCCGTCACCTACGAGGCGGAGGCGGAGGAGCCTGACCGCCGAGAAGATCCTCGACCGCGTCCTTCGGCGCAGGTGGCGGTGCCATGAAGACGTCGTCGGGAACGCTGCTGTACCGCCACGGCCCCGGGGGCTGGAGGCGCTGCTGGTCCACCCTCGGCTGTACAACCGCCGGGCGGCTCGCGGGCCTCCCCAAGGGGTGATCGACGAGGGCGAGGACGCCGGAGCAGGCCGCCCGCCGCGAGACGTGGGAGGAGACCGGCGTGGCGGTCACCGGCGAGCTATTGACCTGGGCTACATCGATTACACCCGCAGCAAGAAGCGGGTCCACTGCTTCGCCGGCCTCGGCCGGCCGATCGCCCTGCGAAAGTGCGTCGGGAGGTCGATCAGGGCGTGCTTCGTGCCGATCGAGCGAGCCCGTACAGCTCATCCACCACGACCAGCGCCACCTTCTCGACCGGCTGAAAGAGCGCGGCTGGCCCAGCCGTGATGGGGAGGCCGGACATGGGGGGCGTCACGCTGGGGACGGGCCGGCGGCCGGTCTCGACGGTGCTCGTCGGCGGGCCGTTGGCGGTCCTGGCCATGCTCTTCCCGGCGGCGTTCGGCGGCTGGACGCGCTGGCGGCCCTGCTGCTCACCGCCGGCACGAACGCCACCCTGTTGACGCTACAATGGTGGTTCGCCGACCGGCTCGCCGGCTGGTGGGCTACGCCCCAGGCGCTGTGGTCGGCCATGGGTGTCGTCGGCGTCGCCGGCGCCGCCTGGGCGTGGCAGCGGCACGGCCGCCGGGCGCTGCGGCGAGGCGTCCCTGCTGGCCGGCCGGCAGGAGGCCCTTGCCTTGCTCCTCGCCGCGCCGTCAGCGCCGCCACGCTGGCTGGCAAACACCTGCAACAGCCGCTGCTGTCGGCGGCTCCCGGTGGTCACCACCCTCGGGCGGCGGGCCGCCTACGTCGGCTGGACCTGGCTGCGTGCGCGCCCGGCTGGGCCGGCCCTGGCGACGGAGGCCGCGGTCCTCACCGGCGTGGGCGCTGGCGACGGCGGCTCTGCTGCCGTCGCTGACCCCGCGGGCGGCGCCGGCGGACTGGAGACGGGGGCCCTGCTAACAAGGTCACCTCGACCTCGTCTGGGGGTTCCGGCTACC
The DNA here is from genome assembly GCA_046350195.1 of Gemmataceae bacterium. Lineage (GTDB taxonomy): Bacteria > Planctomycetota > Planctomycetia > Gemmatales > Gemmataceae > CALDUY01. The sequence continues at coordinate 69,383 of JAXMAW010000019.1, read as the reverse complement.
GGCCAAGGGGCATCGCGTCCTCACCGGTCGTCATCGGAGACTGGTGCTGATCGCGGCCTCGATCGACAACGTCCTCCAGTCCCACGGCGCCCTCTACTGCCTCGACCGGGCTACCGGGAAGGTCGTCTGGTCGTTCGACGACGGCCGGAAGATGAAGCCGGCCTTCTCGACGCCGACGGTCGCCGAGGGGAAAATCTACATCGGCGAGGGCTTTCATCAGGATTACGACTGCAAGGTCTACCGCCTCGACCTCCGCGACGGCAAGAAGCCTGGGAGCGGCGGACGGCCGCGCCACACCGAATCGACCGCCGCCGGGCCGGCGGCCGAAAGCATCAGCGCCGGCGACGGGCTGTACTGCCTGTCGGCCGGCGACGGCGCGACGCTGTGGAAGCTGCCGGGCTTCCACTTCGACGCCGGGCCGGTCGTTACCGGCGGCCGGGTCTTCGCCGGCTGCGGCGTCGGCGACGTGTACAAGGCGACGGCCGTCTTCTGCCTCGACGCGGTCACCGGCAAGCTGCGGTAGCGCTTCGCCACGCCGCACTCGGTGTGGGGCCGGCCGTGGTGTCGGGCGGCTTCGTCTACGTCGGCAGCGGCAACGGGCGGCTGATCGAGCCGGCCGACGAGCCTGCCGGCGCAGCCTGCTCTGCCTCCGCGAGCGTGACGGCGAGCCGGCGTGGCGGAGCGCTGCCTCCCGAGGCGGTGCTCGGCCGGCCGGGGATCGACCGCGACCGGCTCTACTTCGGCTGCCGCGACGGCTGGTTCTACGCCGCGCCGCGGCGACGGCGAGGCGGACTGGCGCGCAACCTGGGCAGCCCCCCGTAGCCGGGCCGGGAATCCTGTCCAACCTGCGAGCGGTCCGACGGCCGGGTTCACGTCGCCAGCCTCACGGGGACGCCGGCCTGTCTGGACACGGCGACGGGGCGGGTGGTGTGGAGCGAAAACCTGGTCGATGCCGCACCCGGGTGCCGATCGAGCTGGTCGCCACGCCGGCGCTGGACGTGCGCGGCGCGTCGCGGCGGCTGTACGTGGGCCTCACACTGATCTCGGCGGGCAGGGCAGGGGAGCTGCTCTGCTTCGAGGAGCGGTCGGCGGAGTGAGCGCCGCTCAGGGCCGCAGCCCCTCGCCGGGCGGCAGGTCCTTCAACGACTTCAGGCCGAACAGCTGCAAGAACTTCTTCGTCGTCTCGTACAGCGCCGGCCGGCCGAGCGACTCGTCGCGGCCGGCGAGGCGGACGAGGCCCTTCTCCATCAGCTGCTTCAGCACCTCGCTGGAGCCGACGCCGCGGATCGCCTCGACGTCGGCGCGGGTCACCGGCTGGCGGTAGGCGATGATGGTCAGCGTCTCGCGGGCGGCGGGGCTGAGCTGCGCCTCCGCGCGTGCTGCCGCAGTCGGGTCAGCCAGGGGTGAAACTCCGGCCGCGTCAGCAGCTGGTAGCCGCCGGCCACCGACCTGGAACGCCGCCGCCGCCGGCGTCGCGGCCAGGCCGCAGCCGCGCCACCAGCCGCCGGGCCTCCGCCGCGCGTCGACCTCGGCGGCGGCGGCGAGCGCGCCGCCAGCGGCTCATCGGCGGCGAACAGCCGCCGCCTCGACTCGGGCCAGGATCCGCGTCGCGCGCTACCGCCCCGGGCGGGCGGCTTCGCGCGGCTCCTCGCCGAGCAGGCGGGCGCGACCAGGTCGGGCGGTGATCGGTCGGCCGGCCCCTTCGGACGCCGCCGCGGCGGGCGGCCGGGCCAGCGGGTGGCGGTTCATGCGACTTGTCTCGCGAGTTTCTTGCCGACCTTTCCACGCGCCATAGATTAGCACCCACGAAGAATCTCTCCCAGTCCGGAGGGGCCGTTTCCATGCCGCGTTGGATCGTCTGCGCCGCCCTCGCGCTGGCCCTCTCTCCCGGCGCGAGCCCCGCCGACGAAGGCGCCGCCGGGGTGGTCAAGGGCCGCATCGTCCGCGTCGATCCGGCCGCCGGCACGGTCACCGTCTCCGTCCCCGACGGCCCCGAGCGGACCTTCACCGTCACCGACAACACCGGCGTCACCGCCACCACCACCGAGGGCACCGTCACGCTCCGGCCCTCGCCGCGCCGGCTCAAGCACGAGGCGTTCCAGCCGTTCGCCCCCGTCCGCGTCGTGACCGACGACGGCCAGACCGCCCACTCGATCACCGTCGAGCCGCGCATGGAGCAGCTCTTCGGCCTCGCCGGCCTGCTCGCCTGGCTCGGCCTGCCGATCAACTGGGCCGGCGGCCTCGCCGCCGTCCTGTCGGCGCTGATCCTGGTCGGCTTCGTCGCGCTCAGCGCGGTGTTCTTCATCTGGCTGGAGCGCAAGGTCGCCGGCCGCATCCAGGACCGGCTCGGCCCGACCCGCGTCGGCGGCAAGTTCGGCTGGCTGCAGACCATCGCCGACGGCATCAAACTGTTGTGCAAGGAGGACCTCGTCCCCGACAACGCCGACAAGGTCCTCTTCCGCCTCGGCCCGTACATCGCCTTCTGCGGCAGCTTCGGCGCCTTCGTCGCCCTGCCGTTCGCCGCCGGTTGGTCCGCCTACACCACCGGGCTGGGTGTGTTTTCCATCGGCGTGTTCTTCATGCTCGCCGTCATGTCCACCGAGGTGTTCGGCATCATCCTCGCCGGCTACGGCTCCGGCTCCAAGTGGGCGCTGTTCGGCGGCATGCGCGAGGCGGCCCAGATGGTCAGCTACGAGGTGCCGATGGCCATCTGCGTGCTCGTGCCCGTGATCGTCGCCGGCACCATGGACCTCAGCCGGATTGCCAACAACCAGACGGGCTTCTTCTGGAACTGGTACGTCTTCCGCGACCCGTTCACGTTCGTCGCCTTCTGGACCTACTTCACCTGCGCCACCGCCCAGTGCAAGCGCGCCCCGTTCGACCTCGCCGAGGCCGAGAGCGAACTCGTCGCCGGCTTCCACACCGAGTACAGCGGCCTGCGCTGGTCGTTCTTCTTCATGGCCGAGTACGCCAGCATGTTCGCCGTCTCCGGCATCGCCATCCTGCTGTTCCTCGGCGGCTGGAACACGGGCCTCTTGCCGGTCGAGCTGAGCAAGGTGCTCGACTGGCCGTTCCCGATCCTCAACGTCGGCAACCTGATCAACAGCGTGGTGTTCGTCGTCAAGGCCTGGGTGCTGGTCTTCGTCATGATGTGGGTGCGCTGGACGCTGCCGCGGCTCCGCATCGACCAGGTGATGATGACCTGCCTGAAGTACCTCCTGCCGATCAGCTGCGTGCTGCTGTTGGGCGTGACCCTGTGGGAGGTGATGGCCCGGCCGTACGTCGGGATGTGGCCCAACTACCTCCTCGCCGGGCTGTGCGTGCTGGGCTTCGCCTGGATGATGTTCACGGTGATCACGACGCGCAGCCGGCTGCCGACCCCCAGCGTGGCGACGCCGTGGGCGCCGGTGATCCCGCCGGCCGCGATGACCCCCAGGAAGTGACCGCGATGACCCTGCACGCCGTGCTGTTCTACCTGCTCGCGGCCCTGACCGCCGTCAGCGCCGTCGCCGTCGTCGTCGCCCAGAACATCGTCCGGGCCGCCACCTGGCTGTTGTTCGCCCTGGCGGGCACGGGGCATCTTCTTCCTGCTGGGGGCGGATTTCCTCGCCGCGACGCAGCCGTTGATCTACGTCGGCGGCACCTCGGTGCTGGTCGTCTTCGGCGTGATGCTCACCGCCCAGGGCCGTTCATCAACCTGCATCTCCGCCGCCGAGTGGGCCATCGCGCTGGGCGTGGGCCTCCTGCTGTACGGCGTGCTGGCGGTGAGCCTGCTTCAGGTCGATCCACCCCGACACCACCCAGCCGACCGACCTGGCCGGAGCGCTGCTGGAGATCCGGCCGGCGCCGGGCCGGGCCGGGGCGCTGGCGGCCAGCAAGCACCTGGGGGCGGCGATGCTGGGCGACCGCAACTCCATCGCCGGACGCCCGGCTTACGGCCGCGCGCCGAGTGGGCAGACGCGGACGAAGATGAACTACCTGCTGCCGTTCGAGATCGTGTCGGTCCACCTGCTGGTCGTCCTCATCGGGGCGGCCTACCTGGGCGCGGGCGAAGACGGAGGCCTTGCGGTCGTTTTAGCCTCGGCATGATGATCACGCTGAACCACTACCTGCTGCTGGGGGCGCCGCTGTTCACCAGGCGCCGTCTGCATGGCGACCAGCGCAACGCCATCGGCGTGCTGATGGGCGTCGAGCCTGGGTGCTCAACGGGGCGACGGTCAACTTCGTCGCCTTCGCGCACTACAACCCGGCGTTCGAGGTCGAGGGGCAGATCTTCGCCCTGTTCGTGATCGTCATGGCGGCGGCGGAGGCGGCGGTCGCGCTGGCCATCGTGCTGAACTTCTACAACAACCACGCCACGGTGGACATCGACACCGCCGAGGAGCTGAAGGGCTAGGCCATGCCGAACTTCACCGAGCGACCCGGCCTGCTGTTCGTCCTGGCGACGCTGCTGCCGCTCGTCTCGTTCCTGCTGATCCTGCTCGCCTCCGGCGCCTGGTGCATCGCCCGCCGCTACCGCGACCAGCTCGGCGACGGCGTGTACAACCTGTTCGGCGGCGACAAGCCCGGCAAGCTGCCGGCCTACGTCGCCCTGGGCGCCATCTTCCTCGCCTTCGTCTGCTGCCTCGCCGGGTTTGTTCAGTATTACCGCGACCACTCCAAGCACCTCCACGCCGTCCACCACCTCGAAGGCGAGATCGGCGACTTGGAGCGCGAGCTGAGCACGACCGTCGCCAAGGAGGGCAAGGAGAAGCTGCACGAGGCGATCCACGAGAAGCACGACGCCGTCGCCCAGCAGGAGCGGGCCTGGCACAAGACGCGCGAGCAGAAGTGGCAGGGCACCCTGTTCACGGTCGCCCGGCTGCGGCCCGCCGCGGTCGCCGACCCGGAGATGGGCACCACCCTCAACATCGGCTTCTTCATCGACAGCCTGTCCACGGTGATGTTCGTCATGGTGACGTTCATCGCCACGCTGATCCACCTCTTCTCCATGGGCTACATGGCCGAGGAGGAGCAGGAGATGGTCGAGGACCACCACGTCCACGGCCACCACCACCACGCGGTCGGCGAGGGCCACGACGACCCCGTCCACGGCCACCACGAGGGGTTCAAGCGTCGCGGCCGGTTCGGCCGGTTCTTCATGTACCTGTCGCTGTTCTGCTTCTCGATGCTCAACCTGATCCTGGCCGACAACCTGTTTCAGGTGTTCGTCAGCTGGGAACTGGTCGGCGTCTGCTCGTTCCTGCTGATCGGCTTCTACTTCGAGCGGCAGAGCGCCAGCGACGCGGCGAACAAGGCGTTCATCACCAACCGCGTCGGCGACGCCGGCTTCATCCTGGGCCTGCTGATCATCTTCGGCTACATCGGCACGTTCAACTTCGAGGGATCTTCTCGCGCGTCCGCAAGTCTGCCGCGACGCCCACAGCGAGCCTGTCCTGGGGCGGCAAGATCATCCGCGGCAACTTCGTCGGCGAGCCGCGACCAGTACGGATCGCGCAAGCTGGAGGCAACTGCCCCGGACGACCCCAACCCCGGCAGCGAGGTGTTCCTCTTCCCGCAAGAGCGGCCACCTGCACGGCGTCGGACCGGTCGGCCACCACGAGGGTGAGAAGGCCGAGGAGGGCCACGAGACCGACACCTCCGCCCGGGTCTACGCCAACCCCAGGCCGAACCAGTACGGCTCGATGCCCTACCGGATGCTCGTCGCCGCGGGGCTGGGGCATCTTCCTCGGCTGCGTCGGCAAGTCGGGCGCAGTTCCCGCTCCAGGTGTGGTTGCCCGACGCCATGGAGGGGCCGACGCCGGTGTCCGCCCTCATCCACTGCCGCCACCATGGTGGCGGCCGGGGTCTACCTCGTCGGCCGGTGCTACCTGCTGTTCACGCCGGAGGTGCTGCTCACCATCTCCTACACCGGCGGCATCACCCTGTTCGTGGCGGCGTCGATCGCCATCGTGATGACCGACATCAAGAAGGTGCTGGCCTACCTCGACCGTCAGCCAGCTCGGCTACATGATGCTGGCGTTGGGCGTCGGCGGCTGGGTCGCCGGCCTGTTCCACCTCGTCACGCACGCCTTCTTCAAGGCGCTTCTGTTCCTCGGCTCCGGCAGCGTGATCTACGGCTGCCACCACGAGCAGGAGATGCCGAAGATGGGCGGGTTGTACCCGAAGATGAGGATCACCGCCCTGACCATGCTCGCCGGCGTGCTGGCCATCGCCGGCATTCCGCTGTTTAGCGGCTGGTACAGCAAGGACTCGATCCTGGCCCACGCCATCGGCTTCGTCTACGTCCACCCGCAGCACATCCTGCTGTTTTTGCTTCCGCTGATGACGGCCGGCATCACCACGTTCTACATGTTCCGCATGTGGTTCTTGACCTTCACCGGCGAGCCGCGCGACGAGCACGTTCACGAGCACGCCCACGAGTCGCCGTGGACGATGACGTTGCCGCTGGTCATCCTCGCCGTGTGCAGCATCGTCGTCGCCTGGGGCTGGCCCGTCTGGGACGCCAAGGAGAGCCTGGCTGGAGCACAACATCCTCAAGTCGCAGCACCACGGCGTCCTGGCGGACTTCGGCCACGTCTCCGCCGGGGAGCACGGCGAGCACTGGCCCGATCACGCCGCCGTGCCGCGGAACCTTAACACCCGCCACTGGGCGCACGAGCTGCACGACCACGCCGGCTTCCTGGCCCTGTTCATGGTGGCGGTCGGCATCGTCTTCGCCGTGCTGACGTATTACTCGCGCGTCCTCGACCCGGCCGAGGCGAAGGAGCAGTTCCCGAAGGTGCATGCGTTCCTTCAGAACAAGTGGTACTTCGACCACCTCTACAGCGTGCTGCTGGTCCGGCCGGCGATCGTGGTCGCGCGGGCGTTCCGGGCCTTCGACCTCAACTGCATCGACGGCCTGATCCACGGCGTCGCTCGGGGCACGGTGCGGGCGGCGAAGGGCAACGGCCGGTTCGACAACGGCTTCATCGACTGGCTGGTCAACCTGACCGGCCAGGTAACCTACGCCGTCGGCACCCGGCTGCGGGAGGTGCAGACGGGGTTCCTGAGGAGCTACGTGCTGTTCCTGGTGCTGGCGGCGATCGGCTGCTTCGTCGTGCTGTCGTACTTCGTGGCGATGGCGACGGCCGGGTAGAGATTCCAGGAGGTGGGCCGAGGTCTCGAGGCCCACCGAGCCGCGACACCCGGTGGGCCTCGAAGACTCGGCCCACCCTACGAAGACGACAACGACGGAAGGGCGATTGATATGGAAACCGACCTGATCTGGATGACCCTGCTGGTCTTCGTCCCCAGCTTGTTCGCGCTCGGCCTGTTGTTCTTCCCGCGCAAGTGGAAACCGCCATGTGCTGGTGGTCGCTGGTCGGCACCGCCGTCACGCTGGGCATCTCCATCGCCATCTTCATCAACTACAAGGCCGACGTCGTCGAACTCCAGGGCCCAACCTCGAGCGCGACCAGCGCGTGCTAATGTCGTTGGACCACCGCACCGCCGCCATGGACGCCGCCGCCCCGGAGGGCAGCTCTCGGCAATTCAACTCCATCGACTGGGTGGCGCGCTACCCGTGGATCAAGAAGTTCAACATCGACTATTTCCTCGGCCTGGACGGCATCAGCCTGGCCATGGTGCTGCTGACCACGGTGCTGGCGTTCCTGTCCATGCTGGCCAGCTTCCACATCAAGCGCTACGAGAGCAAGGAGCGGTTCGTCCGCGGCTACTGCATGCTGTTCCTGTTGCTGGAGACCGGCATCCTCGGCACGTTCGTGGCGCTGGACTTCTTCCTGTTCTACATCTTCTGGGAAGTGATGCTGTTGCCGATGTACTTCCTCATCGGCATCTGGGGCGGCCCGCGCCGCGAGTACGCCGCCATCAAGTTCTTCCTCTACACCCTGCTCGGCAGCGTGTTCATCCTGATCGCCCTGCTCGGCTTCTACTTCACCAACCTGCGCGACTTCGTCGATCCGGGCCTGGTCCGGGCCGAGGCGCAGCGGCTGATGCGCGAGACGCAGAACCTGCCCGAGGCCACGGCGATGGAGCAGGCCACCGTCCAGTCGTTCGACCTGATCGCGCTGGCCCGGGCCGGCAAGGCGGCGCTGGAGTACCTCGGCAACGGCCGGGACGTCGCCAAGGTGACGACGTTCACCGACCCCGAGCTGAGGAAGGCCCAGGGAGCCCTCAAGGGGCTGAAGGACAAGGCCGAGATCGCCGCCGCCGAGCAGAAGGTCCGCGGCCTGGCCAGTAGAAAGGGCGTGACCGACCGGCTGGAGAACCAGTGGTTCTTCACCCCGGCGTTCCAGTACACGATGTTCATCTTCCTGATGATCGGCTTCTGCATCAAGGTGCCGGTCTTCCCGTTCCACACCTGGCTGCCCGACGCCCACGTCGAGGCGCCCACGCCGATCAGCATGATCCTGGCCGGCATCCTGCTGAAGTTGGGCGGCTACGGCATCCTGCGGGTCGCCTACCCGATCAACCCCTGGGCCGCCGAGCAGCTGGCGGCCTGGGTGGCCGGCTTCGGCGTGCTCAACATCGTCTACGGCGCCTTCGCGGCCATGGCCCAGACCGACTTCAAGAAGCTGGTCGCCTACAGCTCGGTCAGCCACATGGGCTACGTCCTGCTCGGCATCGCCGTCTGGAGCACCCCGGAGAACAGCAACGCCTGGTCGCTCGGCATGAACGGCGCCATGTTCCAGATGATCGCCCACGGCATCACGTCGGCGGGCATGTTCTTCTGCGTCGGCGTCATCTACGACCGGGCCCACCACCGCAACCTCGACAACTTCCGCGGCCTGTACGAGCCGATGCCGCTGTACGGCGGCATCAGCGCGGTGATCTTCTTCGCCGCGATGGGGCTGCCGGGCATGTGCGGCTTCATCGGCGAGGTGATGGTGGTGCTGTCCGCCTGGAAGTTCGCCCCCGGCGGGGCGCAGTGGGTCGGCATCGCCTTCTCGGTACTGTCGGCGCTGACGGTCGTGCTGACGGCCGCCTACGTGCTGTGGACGATCCAGCGGGTGTTCATGGGCACCAACCCGGCGTACAAGAACTACCCCGACATCACCGTCTGGGAGCTGTGCTGCGCCGTCCCCCTGGTGGTGATGGCCGTGGCGCTGGGCATCCTGCCGCAGCTGTTCGTGCTCAACTGGATGGAGCCGAGCGTGACGCACCTGGTGGATACGCTGGTCAGCTTCCGGATGTAAAGGAAAGGATGAAGGATGAAGGATGAAGGATGAACCCGGAGGAAGAAGACGGAGACCTTGGTGTCTGCTGTCTGATTCATCCTTCATCCTTCACCCTTCATCCTTCAAAAAGAAATGCTTCCGTCCATCGACCAAGGCGCCGTCCTGAGCCTGCTCGAGTTCCTGCCCGAGTTGGCAATCATCCTCGGCATCGTCGGGATGCTGTTCCTGCGCCTGTTCAAGGCGTTCGACAGGACGCACCTCAGCGGCGTGGCCCTGTTCGCGGCGCTGGCGGCGCTGGTGCTCAGTGTGCTCCAGTGGCTGGGCGAGCCGGGCCTGACGGCGCTGGTCACCCGACTCGGCCTAGACCCGGCCACCGGCGTCGGCGCGACGATCCGCGGCGCCGCGATGGCCCCGCCGCCGCGATTCTCGCAGTCGATGCTGTTCGGCGGGCTGTTGATCTACGACCAGTTCACCGTGTACCTGCGCATCTTCCTCTACCTGTTCTTGCTGCTGGTGATCTGGCTGTCGCGGGTGACCGGCATCCCCGACCGCGAGGACTCCGCCGACTTCTACACCCTGCTGCTCGGCGCCACGCTCGGCATGGTGCTGATGGCGGCGTCGGCCCACCTGCTGATGGTGTTCATCGCCATCGAGATGGCCAGCCTCCCCAGCTATGCGTTGGCCGGCTTCTTGAAGGGCCGCCGCCAGTCCAGCGAGGCGGCGCTGAAGTACGTCGTCTACGGCGGCGGGGCGGCGGGCATCATGCTCTTCGGCATCAGCCTGCTGGCGGGCAAGTTCGGCACCGGCTACCTGCCCGAGGTCGCCATGGGGCTGGTCGCCTCGTTCCAGCCGACCCACGAAGGGTGCCGTTCGACCCGGTCCTCATCCTCGGCACGCTGTTCTTGCTGATCGGCATCGCCTTCAAGCTGGCCGCCGTGCCGTTCCACTTGGTGCCCGACGGCCTGCTGAGGGGGCCAGCGAGGTGGCCGGCTTCTTGTCGGTGTCGTCCAAGGCGGCGGCGCTGCCGCTGCTGGCCCGGCTGACGACTTTCGGCGGCCTCGACCTGCTCAACCAGGTGGACGGCGGCGGCGACGCCACTCTCCCTACGAGGCGGTGATCCGCTACCTGGTCCCGGGCGTTGGCGTTCTTCGCGGCGTTGACCGCGACGTTCGGCAACCTCGCTGCCTACCTGCAACCAAATTGCCGCCTGCTCGCCTACTCGACCATCGCCCACGCCGGCTACATGATGATGGCCCTGTGCACGCTGACCCGGGCCGGGGTCGAGGCGATGCTGTTCTACCTGGTCGCCTACCTGTTCATGGCAGAACCTCAGCGCGTTCGCCGTCATCGCCTTCCTGCGCAACCAGACGCACAGCGAGGAACGGCCGACTTCCGCGGCCTGATCTGCCGCTCGCCGGTCATGGCGGTGACGCTGTCGTTCTTCCTGCTGTCGCTGTTGGGCATCCCGCCGCTGGTCGGCTTCATGGCGAAGTTCCAGGTGTTCGCCGTGCTGTACAAGGACGGGATGGCCTACTACAACGCCCCGACCCCCGAGCCGGGACTGGGCGCGACGCTGCTGGGCCTGCTCGTCGTCGGCGGGTTGAACACGGTCCTGAGCGCGTTCTATTATCTGAAGGTGATGAAGGTGATGATCCTCGACCGCCGGGCGGAGGACCTCGAAGGCTCGACCCGCCGCGGCTGGCCGAGCCGACCGCTGCAACGCCTTCGCCGGCGTGGATGACGGCGGCGGTGCTGGGACCGGCGCGCTGTGGGGCCGATCGGCGACTGGACCGAGAAGGGGCGCCGCCTGGCTCCGCACGAAGCCTCGGCGTCGATGTTGCCCGCACGCTGCCGCCACCGGGGGCCCCGAACATGGGCCGCCGGCGGCGGGCGCCCTGTGCTGGCAAGGACCAGCAGGCGCGAAGGCGGGCGCGGCCAGGGAAGCGGGCGAGACCATGAGCGGGATCGACCTGGAGTCGCAGGCCGTCGTCGAGGAGATCGTCCGCCGCGAGAGTCGCTCGCTGTTGAGCTACGTCGGCGACGCCTTCCCCTGGACGACCGCCGCCGGCGGCCCCGCCCTGACGACGCTGAACCAGCTGATCCGCCAGGAACGGCAGGCGGTGACCGACCTCGGCCGGCACCTCGTCCGCCGCCGGGTGAGGCCGCCGTTCCTTGGGTCGTACCCCGCGTCGTTCACCTCGTGGAACTTCATCGACCTCGGCGCCCTGTTGCCGCGCCTGGTCGAGGTCCAACGGCGGTCGATCGGCGAGTTACAGGCCGACCTGCCGAAGGTCCACGACGCCGCCGCGAAGCTAGAGGTGGAGCGGCTGCCGGCGGTCAAGAAGCGGTCGCTGGCCGGCCTGGAGTCGATCCCGTCGCCCACCCGCGCGAGCGCCTGACGTGGCCGAGCTGTGTGACACCCACGCCCACCTCGACGCCGAGCAGTTCGATCCCGACCGGCCCGCCGTCCTGGACCGGGCCCGTGCCGCCGGCGTCACCCGGGTCATCGCCGTCGGCATCACCGCGTCGTCGAGCGAGCGGTGTCTCGAACTGTCACGCCGTCACCCCGGCGTCGAAGCCACCGTCGGCATACACCCCAACGAGATCACGCAGGCGGCCCCCGGCGACTGGGACCGGGTCCGCGAGATGGCCGCCCGGCCCGGCGTCGTCGGCGTCGGCGAGACGGGGCTGGATCGTTACTGGGACAAGACGCCGTTCGCCCTCCAGGAAGAGTGGCTCGTCCGCCACCTGGAACTGGGCCGCGAGCTGGGCCTAGCGGTAGTCATCCACTGCCGCGAGGCCGAGGCGGACGTCGTGCGGTTGCTGCGCGAGGCGTTCGACCGCCACGGGCCGGTCCGGGCGGTGATGCACTCGTTCTCCGGCTCACGGGAAACCGCCGAGGCGTGCCTGGCGATGGGGCTCTACCTGTCGTTCGCCGGCATGCTGACGTACAAGAATGCTCAGCCGCTGCGCGACGTCGCCGTGGGCGTGCCGCCCGGCCGGCTGCTCGTTGAGACCGACTGCCCCTACCTCGCCCCGGTGCCGTTGCGCGGCAAGCGGAACGAGCCGGCCAACGTGGTGCACACGGCCGCCTGCCTGGCCTCCGTGCTCGCCACGCCCCCGGACGACCTGTACCCCAGGCTGGTCGCCAACGCCCTGGAGCTGTTCTCGCCCCGCCGGACGGCCGGTTGACCCGGGCCTGTCACAGCGAGGGGGGACGCCCGTACTAGGAGGCGAAAGGCCGTCTGGCGCTGCCCCGAAGGGGGCAGGATGACGAACCAGTTCCGGCGCAGCTGGGGCGAGGTGCCCCCCTTCCTTCCCAACAAACTGGAGTAACACCATGCGGTGGTTGAGCACCCTTGCGGTGGCATGCGCGCTCGCCTTGGCCTGCGGTGGAGCGGCCCAGGCCCAACTCCCGGTGTCGGGCACGGACCTGCAAACCCGAAAGCAGCTCCGGATCGCCAACGCGACGGGCTTCCCGCTGACCGTCTTTCTGCGGGTCACCGGGGACAGCACGGTCTACCGGTTTGACGTTCCGATCGGCGGGGTGGGGCACCTGCGGGTGAACGGGGTGCGCGTCCTGGCCAGCGAGGTCAACCTCTGGGCCGAGGGCGGCGGCCGCATCTGGACGAAGTTTAGGTACACCCCACTCGTCATGGTCAGCGCCCCTTACGTCGCCCTGACGCCGAAGACGTTTACGTTCACCTTCCACACGCCTTGATGATCTCGGCGCGGGAAGCCCCGGCACCCTGGTCAAGAAGCCGGGGCTTCCACGCCGAGGTCGCGGATCGTGAACAGGGGCCGGAACTGGTAACGGGCGGAGAACAGCTCGCGCGCGCCTTCCAGCCGATCGACGATGCACAGCACAGCGACGACAGTGCCGCCGGCTCGTTCGACCTCCTGCACCGCCTGGAGGGCGGAGCCGCCGGTGGTAAGCACGTCATCGACGATCGCGACACGGGCCTTGGGGGGCAGCACGCCTTCGACACGCTCCTGGCTACCGTGGCCCTTCGCCTGCTTGCGGACGAAGAAGCCTTCCAGCGGGCGCCCTTCCTGGTGGTAGCGCAACACGCAGGCGGTCGCCAACGGGATGGCCCCGACCTCGAGGCCGCCGACGGCCTGGATGTCGAGGTCGCGCGTCTGATCCCACAACGCCTCACCGAGCAGGGCGACCGATTCCGAGTGGAAGAGGACCCTCTTGCTGTTGATGTAGTAGGTGCTCTGCTTGCCGGAAGCGAGGGTGAATCGCCCGAACGAGACCGCGCGGGATTTGACGAGGTCAAGAAGGCGTTGGCGGGAAGCATCGTTCATCGACTGACCCTCACGGACGGATACAAAAACGCGCTATGACGTATTATCGTAGGGTAAGCTGGCAGCCTGTCCCCACGGCCAAGGGGCAAGCTGGCAGCTTACCCTACGAAAAACCGAACCCCGCCGGGGTTATCCCGGCGGGGTTCGGTTAGTTCTCTGTGGGGTGGGGGAAGCTCGGCCTAGGCGAGGGCGTGGTACATGGAGTTTGGTGTGCCCCTCGTGTGAGACGAGGCGGCAGAATCATCCTTAGAAAGGAGGTGATCCAACCGCAGGTTCCCCTACGGTTACCTTGTTACGACTTAGTCCCAATCAGGAGTTAAGGGTTAGGCGCTTGCCCCCTTGCGGTTGGCGCGGCGACTTGGCCCCTCCCTCCCTTTCGTGGCTTGACGGGCGGTGTGTACAAGGCTCAGGAACACATTCACCGCGGTGTTGCTGACCCGCGATTACTAGCGATTCCAACTTCACGAAGGCGAGTTGCAGCCTTCGATCTGAACTGGGGCGCGTTTTTTGGGATTCGCTCACTCTCGCGAGTTCGCCTCCCTCTGTGCGCGCCATTGTAGCACGTGTGCAGCCCTGGACATAAAGGCCATGAGGACTTGACGTCATCCCCACCTTCCTCCGGTTTAACACCGGCGGTCTCTCCAGAGTCCCCGACTTTACTCGCTGGCAACTGGAGACAGGGGTTTCGCTCGTTATGGGACTTAACCCGACATCTCACGACACGAGCTGACGACAGCCATGCAGCACCTGTGGTAAGTTCCGGACTGGATACCGTTGGGGGAACGTTTCCGCCCCCTACTTCCTACCGCTTTCGCACATGTCAAGTCCAGGATAAGGTTCTTCGCGTAGCCTCGAATTAAGCCACATGCTCCACCGCTTGTGTGAGCCCCCGTCAATTCCTTTGAGTTTCAGCCTTGCGACCATACTCCCCAGGCGGGGCACTTAACACTTTTGCTCCGGCTGCGAGCCCATGTAAGCCCGCAACCTAGTGCCCAACGTTTAGGGCCAGGACTACCGGGGTATCTAATCCCGTTTGCTCCCCTGGCTTTCGCGCCTCAGCGTCAGAAGGGGCCCAGCGCGCCGCTTTCGCCACCGGTGTTCCTTCCGATATCTACGCATTTCACCGCTCCACCGGAAGTTCCGCGCGCCCCTACCCCCCTCGAGGCCCCCAGTATCCAAGGCGCTTCCCCAGTTGAGCTGGGGGCTTTCACCCCGGACTTGGAGGCCCGCCTACGCGCCCTTTAAGCCCAGTGATTCCGAACAACGTTCGCACGGTTCGTCTTACCGCGGCTGCTGGCACGAACTTAGCCCGTGCTTCCTCCGGAGGTCGATCAACCCTTGCGGGGTTTCTCCCTCCCGACAGCGCTTTACAACCCGAAGGCCTTCATCGCGCACGCGGCGTCGCTCGGTCAGGCTTGCGCCCATTGCCGAAGATCCTCGACTGCAGCCTCCCGTAGGAGTCTGGCCAGTGTCCCAGTGCCAGTGGCGCGGGTCGTGCTCTCACACCCGCTAGGCATCTTGGCCTTGGTGGGCCGTTACCCCACCAACTAGCTAATACCACGTGAGCCCCTCCCGGAGCGCCGGAGCTTTCGTGACAACGGGAGGCCCCGTCGCCACGGCATTCGGTATTACCCATCCGTTAGGAAGGCTATCCCGAACTCCGGGGCAGGTTACCCACGCCTTACTGCCCCTTTCGCCACTTCCCCCACCCAGTTGCCCGGGTGGGATTCGTTCGACTTGCATGCCTAATCCACGCCGCCAACGTTCGTTCTGAGCCAGGATCAAACCCTTCAAGAGCTATCAGCTTTCAGCCGTCAGCTTTCAGCCAGAGGCCGAAAGGACAGCTTCGAGATCAAGCCTTTACCGCCCGCTGCCTTCTTCCGGCTGATGGCTGAAAGCTGACAGCTGACGGCTGGTTTGAGGTCGCCGTTCGACCGACTCAAGGTTCTTGACGGGCAGGAGGCCTTCGCCCCCTGCCGTCGAGAGCGCAGAGAGCCGATATAACGGCTTCCACGCCCTCGCGTTTGGCTTCGCTTCTCTCCCCCACCTTGTCAAAGAACAACGTGGCAGGTTGCCCCACCACGTGCATAGGGTTAGACGCGCTACCCCGACAAAAGATTCACGGCCCGGCCGGGCCGCCAGACTTTTTCTTCCCCCGACCCCGACGACCCGCTACGATGGACACCGTCAGGCGCCTCCCCTGGCGCCTTGCGGAGGGCGTTGTGCGAGGAAACCCAAGATGGACAAGCCCACCGGGGACGGCAGCGGCCGGCAGCACATCAGCGGGATGGAAACGCACTGGGAGGTGTTGCGCAAGGCCCACGACGCCCCGACGAGGTCCGCGCCGCCCAGCAGGAAATCCTCCGCTACCGGCCGGCGATCTACCGCTACCTGCTCGCCTGCCTGGCTAACGCCGACGCCGCAGAGGAGGTGCTCGCCAACTTCTCCTACCGCTTCGTCAGGGGCGACTTCCCGCAACGCCGACCCCGAGAAGGGCCGCTTCCGGTGACCTGCCCGGCGAAGGCGATCTACCACCTCATCATCGACTACCACAAGAGCGGGAAAAAGGACAAGTTCCAGCAGATGTCCCCTTGGCGGCCCCGAGCCGGCGGCGTCGCCCGACTCGACCTACGACTCCGACCGGCAGTTCCTCGAGACCTGGCGATCGACCCTGTTGAACAAGGCCTGGGACGTCGGCACCTCGAGGAGAGGCGAACCGGTCGGCCGCTGCACACCGTCCTGCACTTCCGGGCAGGCCACCCCGAAATGCGTTCGGCCCAGATGGCGGAGGAACTCGGCAAAGCCGCCTCGGCCAGACCTTCACCGGCGACTGGGTGCGGAAATGGCTCGGCCTCGCCTGTGACCGCTTCGCCGACCTGCTGCTCGAAGAGGTCAACCTCCTCGCTGCACCACCTGATGCCGGAGGCGGTCGAGGAGGAGTTGATCGACCTCCAGCTATTCGAGTACTGCAAGACCGCCGTCGCCGCCTGGCGCGAGCAGCTCCGCGACAAGTCGGCATGATAGTTGCCCTGAACCTCTCCCCTGGGCTCTGCCTCCCAACCTTCGTTGGTCGGTGGGGCCGACCCTGGTAAGATGGAACGGTCGCCCGTTGGGGAGAGGAGTCGATTTTCGTGTTCGCCGCCGCGGACGGGGACGGCTTATCGCTGGGCTGGACGGTCTTCAGCCTGATGCTGGTGCCGGCGCTGGTACTGCTCAACGGCCTGTTCGTGGCCGCCGAGTTCGCCCTGGTGTCGGTGCGGAAGACGCGCGTCGAGGAGATGGAGAAGAACGGCGTCGCCGGGGCCAAGGCGGTCCTGGAGGCGATCGGCTCGTTGGACAACTCGATCGCCGCCACCCAGCTCGGAATCACGCTGGCGAGCATCGGGCTCGGTTTCGTCGGCGAGCCGGCCCTGGCGCACCTGATCCGGCCGCTGTTCCGCGGGCTCCCCGAGGGGTGGGCGGGGGTCACGACGCACTCCGTCGCCAGCGCGGTGGCGTTCTGCGTCATCACCTACCTGCACGTCGTCTTCGGCGAGCTGATCCCGAAGTCGGTGGCGCTGCAGCTGCCCGACCGGGCCGCTCTGTGGCTGGCACGCCCCCTGTTGATCTTCGGGCACGTCTCCCGGCCGGTCATCAAGGCGATGAACGGCACCGGCAACGCGCTGCTGCGCGTCGCCGGCCTCCACGGGGCGACCGGCGAGTCGATGGTCCACTCGGTCGAGGAGTTGCTGCTGCTGATCGAGGACACCGAGGAGGCCGGCGTCCTCGACGCCGACCAGGCCGACCTCGTCGAGAACATCTTCCGCCTGTCCGACAAGCGCGTCGCCGACTGCATGGTGCCGCGCGAGAAGATGGCCTCGCTGGAGCTGAGCACCCCGCCGGAGGTGGCCCTGGAGGCCGTCCGAAACGGGGCCCACACCCGCATGCCCGTTTACGAGGGCGAGGTCGATAACGTCGTCGGCATCGTCAACACGAAAGACCTCTTCTACCTGTTCAGCCTCCGCGGGGTCGTGGTGCTGTCCGACGCGCTGTACCCGGCGATCTTTCTCAAGCCGGACGAGACGGTCGCCAACGCGCTGCGGCTGTTCAAGAGGTCGCACCGCCACATGGCCCTGGTGCGCGACGACGACGGCAAGATCAGCGGCCTACTCACGCTAGAGGACGTGCTGGAGGAGATCGTCGGCGACATCGAGGACGAGCACGACCGGCCGACGCCTCGGCTGAAGTTAATCCGGAAGGCGCGCCGGGCCAGCCCCCTTCGGCCGGGCGGCAGCGGGACGTTCCGGGCCCTGCCCGAACGCCGGGCGGAGTAGCCGGAGAAGGCGGCCGCAGTCGTGTCGGGGTTGACCACCCCGGCGTCCCCGGGTACAGGCTACCTCGGACCACCGGGGCCGAGGAGGCAGTCGCATGCGCGGCAAGTGGGTCGTGATCAGTTTGGCTCTGCTCGCCACGTCGGCGCGGGCCGGGGGTCGGTGGGGCGTCGGGGTGTACTTCGGCGGGCCGGTTTACCGGCCGTACTGGGGGCCGGCGGTGATTGTCCGTCCGGCGCCCGCCTATTACTATTACGCCCCGCCGCCGGTGATCGTGCAGGCGGCCCCAGTGGTCGCCGCGCCGGCCGTCCCTGCCCCGGCGGTCACCGCCCCGGCATACCCGCCGGCGTCGGAGGCCGAAACGCCTCCCCCGCCGACCCTGCCTGCGCCGACGCCCAAAACCGCCCGGCTGGCCAGCAGCGGCGCCGACTTCGCTGCCCTGAACGACCCCGCACCCCAGACCCGTGCCGACGCCGCGTTGCGCCTGGGTCGAGGCAAGGAGGCCCGCGCGATCAAGCCGCTGACCCGAACCCTGGAAGAGGACAAGAGTCCGCCCGTGCGCGAGGCGGCCGCCCGCGCGCTGGGGCTGATCGGCTCGGCCGACGCGCTACCGGCCTTGCAGCGGGCGGCCAGCGCCGACCAGGACCACGACGTCCGCAAGGCGTCGAGCTTCGCCGCCGAGGTGATCCGCGCCAGCTTGCGCTGAGGCGTCACCACTCGTCGTCCTGGCCGCGCAACTTCTCCAGGTCGGCCAGCTTCGACAGGTCGAGCGTGCCGCGCTGCTCCATCTCCAGCAGCTTCAGCCGCTGCTCGAGGTCGCGCACCTTGAGCTGGAGCGCCTCCAGCCGGACGCCGGTGTCGTCGCGCGGGCGCGGCCGGGGCACCTCGGGGTAGCCGAGGTGCCGTTGCAGGGCCGCGAACAGGTAGAGCGGGTCGCGGCCGACGTGGGCCCGGGCGATCTTGCCTTCCTTCTCGTCGAACAGCGGCGGCAGTGGCGGCTCGTAGTCGGGCTGCCTCCGCCGCTGCTCCTGCACGTAGAGGGCCGACCGCAGATAAACCAGGTCCGCGAAGTCCACCACGCCGAGCTGGTCGCGGATCGTGCCGAACAGCCCGCGCCAGGCGTCGTCGTAGAGCGGGTCGGCCCGCAGCGCCTTCAGGCCGCCCTCGTAGCCCAGCCGGTTGCGGCTGATCACCTCGAACTGGAAGACGAACAGCCCGGCGGGCCGGACGTTGCCCGCCCGGTACTCCGCCTCGCGCTCCAGCACCAATAGGGCCGTGTCGGCGCTGAACCGCTTCGTCTCGTCCTCGCTGCCTTGCAGGATGAAGGCCTGAAACGGCGTGAAGTAGTGCCCCAGCCGGGCGAAACCCGACGACAACAGTCCGCTGTGCTTCAGCTCGGCGGCGAGAAACTGGATCGCCAGCGGCAGCCGCGTCGTCGAGAGGATCTCCTGGTCGATGCGCTCCAGCACCGCCTGCGTGGCCTGGCCCTCGGCGAGCCGCTCGCGCAGGACGCGGAAGAAATAAACCTGCTCGATGTACTCTTCGCGGTCGAGGATCGGCATACGAATAAGGTATCAGGCCACCGGATTCGCCGCGGCGCCGGCTTCTTCGCAAAGGCCCGTTCCGGAGTCTACGTATCCGGAGTTATGCTATCTACACGGTCGGGCCTACCGTCTTGGACGTGGATTGGCCGGGTAGTGTACAATGGTAGACGAGGCCAAGGACGGGCCGGGCGAACGACCTTTTCCCCCGAGATCCGACATGGCGCCACGCTCGGCGAAGATGGCCAGCACACTCCGCCTGTTCACCCGCTCCGGGCGCGAGCCGACTTTCACAACGACCCTGGTCGAGGACAGCTTCACCCGGCCACTGCGGGGGCTGGTGGACGACGGGTTCTTGACGATGGAGTACACCGGCACGCGCCGGGTGTACACGCTGACGGAGCGGGGCCTGCACTACCTGGAGGGCAAGCGGATGGCGCGGAAGAAACACACCGCCAAGGATGAGCCCGCCGCCGCGGTCGCGGCGCCGGCGAAGAACGGGCGCGCCGCGGCGCGGTCGGCCGCCGTGCGGCCGTCTACCCCGCCTCCCCCGCCGGTCGAGGCGGCACTGGCCCCCCGGCCGAAAAAGCCCCGATCCGCCCCCGCAGTCACGCCGAAGCTCGGGGCATCGCCCTTGGCCCTTGGCGCGGCCGTGACCCCGCTCGAAGTCATCCGGATGATGCGCGAGGTTCGCGACTACGCCGACGCCCACGAGGGTGTGGACGCGCTTTTGGCGCTCATCCAGCGCGTCGAGGAGATCGGTCGGCGCTTCGGCGGGATCGACTGCGTCCGTGAGAGCCTGCAAGCCATCCGCGAGTTCCGCAGTGAGTAGGGACGAACCGCCCGGTGGCCGTCACTTCTTGATCGTCCACAGGTGGATCGTGTACTGGCCGCCGTCCTCGGCGTCGAACGTCTCGGACTTGTCCGGCTTCCAGTCACCCATGGCGAAGCGGTGCGAGACGATCCGCGAGCCGGGCTTCAGTGTCTTCTGGAGGATCGGCCGCAAACGCAAGTTCACGTCGTCGCCCATGTAGAGCAGCACGACCGAGGCGTCGGACAAGTCCTTGACGTTCAGCACGTCGCCCTCGCGGAACTCGACCTTGTCGGTCAGCTTCTTCGCCGTGGCGCTCTCCTTCGACTCCTTGACGCGCACCGGGTCCAGGTCGATGCCGACGCCGCGCTTCGCCTTGAACTCGCCGACGGCCATCAGCACCAGCCGGCCGTCGCCGCAGCCGAGGTCGTAGACGACGTCGTCCTTGCCGACGCTGCCCAGCTTGCACATCCGCCGCACGACGTCGTCGGGCGTCGGTACCCAGCGGATCTCGATCCGGTCGGGGTTCTTCGGGTCGGGCTCGCGCAGATCGACCACCACGGTGCTGCCCGGCTTGGGGGCCGCCTTGGCGGTGCGGAAGAAGCGGGTGTAGTTGTTCGTCGCCCAGGTGGCGGTGACCTCGTACTCCTTCTGGCCCTTGGCCAGGGCGGGCGCGGCGAACTCGCGCTCGTCGGTCTTGTTGTTCGGCATGGTCTTGCCGTCCACCACGACGCGGCACCGCCTCTGCGGGACCAGCACCTTCAGGGTGGTAACCTTGGTGGTGTCTTCCTGGCCGCTGCCCCTCTCTGGGGAGAAGGCCACGGGCACGGCGACGGCGCAGAGAACCAGTCCCAACCAACGCGGATTCGACACGGCTGCCTCCGAAGGATGGGGCCAGGCCGCGTGCCGACATTCGCACCGCAGCCTGGCCGCGTTGTTGCAGTGAGGATGTTATGCCTGACTGCCGGGCCGGTCTAGCGGGGGCCATCTTTCGGCGGCCCGCCCGGCCCACGGCCCGGAGGCCCCTGGCGCATCCCTTCGAGCCGCTTCTTCTGCTCGGCGGTGAGGATCTTGGCCAGCCGGTCGTCCACCTCTTTCTGGAGCGCATCGACCTGCTTCCTCTGCTCCGCGGTCAGGTCCAGCTGGTCTACCAGGAACGGCGGCAGGACCTGGCCGGGCCGGGGCGGCCCGCCGAACTCTCCGCGGCCGCCCGCCCCTGGGCCGCGGCGCTTGCCGTCGAAGCCGCCCTTGCCGCCGCCTTTGCCGCCGAATCCACCCTTGCCCTTGCCGCCGAAGCCGCCGCGGCCGCCCTCTTCGCCTTCCATGTCGAGCTTCTTCGCCAGCGCGGTCAGCTCCTCCTTCGTGACCTCGCCGTCCTTGTTGGCGTCGGCCATGTCGAACAGCCGCAGCAGCCGCTCGTCGGTGATCTCGTCCTTCGTCAGCTTGCCGTCCTTGTTCTTGTCGAACGCCATCATCCGCTCCACGAGCGACGAGCCGCCGTCCCTCGGCCTCTCCTTGCCGCCCTTGCCCTTCGGGGGCTGAGCGCCGGCGTCGGAGAACAGAACCGCGGCGCCCAGCAGCGCCGGAACCAGAATCACGAATCTTCGCATCTCAAATATCCTCCAATCTCGGGGCGAGTACGGTATTGTGAACGATCAGCCTCGCCGCCGGCGTGGTGACTCGTCGGGCGTCAGGCCGACCACGATGTCGAACTTCGCGGCGAACTCACCGACCTTCGAGCCGGGGACCGGCTTGAAGTCCACCGACAGCAGCTCGCGCTCGAACGGGTCGCGGACCTCCAGGAACACGTGGTCGCGCTTGTTCGCCGGGTAGCCGGCGATGAAGAACTGGCTGGTCAGCAGCTCCTTGCCGCCCTTTTTCACCTTGAAGTGGATGTGCGGTGCCGGCCGGCCGGGGTAGGGCACCGGCTTGATGGTGCGGAAGTAGTACTCGCCGGTCGAGCCGGTGGTGAACCGACCGAAGCCCTGGAAGTTCTTGTCGCGCTGGGCGCTCTTGGGGCCGCTGTCCTTCGTGTTGAGGTAGACCGCCTTGGCGTCGCACTGCCAGACCTCGACGACGGCGTTGCGCACCGGCTCGCCGGCGGCGCTGAGCACCCGGCCGGACAGGTGCGTGATCTCGCCGACGGCGGGGGTGAGGCCCTCGTTGATGACGATCAGGTCGTTGTCGGTGTCCAGGGGCAGCTTGTCCGGGTAGAACGGCCCCTCGGTGTGGCGCGGCGTCAGGGCGAGCTGCTCGGCGAACGCGCCCTTGACCGTCCAGAACATCGAGGACAGTCCGAAGGTCAGGCCGCCCAGGAACAGGCGGCGCGTCGGGGTCAGGATGCGGCTACTCACGGGTCTCCCCTTTGGGTGAAAGGCGATGCGGGTGCTGTGAGCCGAGACGAACCGTCGCGCCGGGCGTCGCGCAGACGGCGAGCACCACGCAGGCGTACAGCCGGCGCGCACAGGCTCGACTCCCAGGGTCTGGTGAGGGCGGGGCGTCTTTTTTGGAGAGGGAGTGGCGGGCGGCCAGGTCATCCGGCCGCCCGCCGGAGAGGTGTTATTCGTCCTTCTTCTTCTCGCGCTCGGCTCCTCGTACTTGAGCAGGTACTCCCGCCGCTTCTCGGCGAACGCCCGCAGGCTGGGTTCCCGCCCGCGGCCCTCCCCCTTGTCCGCGGCCCTGTCGGCCGTGGCCGACTCGAAGGCGGCCACGGGGTACAGCTTGCGCGTGTCGGCCGCGACCTCCTTCTCGATCAGCTTGCGGTAGCCGGCGACGACCGGGCCGAGCTTCTCCCAGTCGAGCTGCTTCTCGGCGATCTCGCGGACGTGCTTCAGGTAGCGCTGCCGCAGGGCCGGCACGGCGAGCAGCTTGCTGCGGAGCGGCTTGCGGGTGTCGTCCAGCGCCACCAGCGGGTCAAGCTCCCCACCGCGACCGCCGGGGCCGCCCATGCCGCCAGGGCCGGGTCCACCGGGGCCGCCCTTGCCGGGGCCACGCCCGCCGGGGCCACCCGGGCCGCCGGGGCCGCCCTTACCGGGGCCGCGCCCGCCGGGGCCGCCAGGGCCGAAGCCCATCATCATCGCCGGCGAGAACGTCTCGTTCATGTCGTGCGGCACGAGGTGGAACTTGCCCTTTTGGTCGAGGTAGATGCTGTAGTCGCTGGCCCGCACCCAGTAGCCGTCGTTGTTCACCAGCGCCACGTCCAGCGCCAAAAACCACAGCGCCCCCTCGACGTCCAGGATCGGCTTGAGCGCCTCTTCGAGCTTGTCGGCCGGGGTCGTGTTCAGCACCTTGCACAGGTTAATCAGCGCCTTCCACGCCTTGGGGTCGTCCTTCGACTTGATCTCGAAGCGGCGCTTGTAGTCCTCGACCTTATCGCCGACGTACTCCAGCCCGCCTCCGCCGCCGGGGCTGCCGCGCACCTTCCAGCGGGCGCCCTTGTCGCTCTTGAAGAACTCCTTGGTGAACTCCTTGTTGAACTGCTGGACGTTCACGTACACGCCCCAGCTCTCGCCGTTAATCACGACCTTGACCAGGTTCGCCTTCGGCGTCGGGATGTACTGCCGGGCGACGTGCGAGTAGAGGACGGTGTGCAGGAACGACGGGTCGTCGTTCGAGTTGAGCAGGTTCAGCGTCTTGTAGCCGTACAGCCTCTGGCCCTTGTCGGCGAGGTCCATCGACAGGCCGAAGGAGCGCTTGCTGCCGGCCGGGATCATCCCGAACGACGACATGCCGCGGAAGTGGACGCCGACGTTGGCGTACTTCTTGCCGTCCACCGTGAGCGTCGCCGGCACCTCGACGTCGGTGCCCTTGAAGTCGGCCAGCTCGGCCTCCCAGTCCTTGTCCTCGAAGTCCATAAAGATCGTGCGCAGAACGGTGGGGTCGTAGAGGCCGGCCTTGGGGTGGTTGGCCACCTCGGCGGGCGTCACCTTCGGGCCGGGCTTGGCCGGCTCCCGGCCCCGGCCGCCGGGGCCGCCCATGAACTGCGGGCGGGGCATCACCAGCGCGAGCCCTTCACCGACCGCCTTTTCGTCCAACACACCCTTCTTGTCCTTATCGACCTCGGTGAACAGGGCCTCGGCGGCGGCGACCAGCTCGTCCCGGGTCAGCTTCTCGTCCTTGTTCTTGTCGGCGCGGCGGGCGATCGCGCCGGCGATGGGGTTGCCCAGGCCGAAACCCATCGGGGGGCCGCCGGGCCCACCTGGGCCTCCGGGCGGGCGGCGCATGCCGGGAGGTTGGGGGATGACCTTGTTCAGCGCCTCGGCGAGTTCCGGCTCGGTCAGCGAGCCGACCTTTTCCTTGTCGTTGTCGGCGAAGAACTTCTTCACGCCGGCGACCAGCTCCTCCCGGGAGAGCTTGGCATCCTTGTTCGTGTCGAGCGCATCGAGCAGGGGCTTGGAGAGGAACCCTCCCGGGCCGCCGGGCGGGCCGAACCCCTTGGGGCCACCTGGGCCGCCTCCCATGCGGAATCCGCCGGGACCGCCGCCGGCCCGCTCCTTTTTCAGTGACTCGCGGGCCGCCTTCCGCTCCTCGGTGTTGAGTCGGCCGTCGCCGTCCTTGTCGAACTTCTCGACGAGCTTCCGCGTCCCGCCCATCATCGGGCCGCCGAAGCCGAACGGCCCCTTGAAGAAGTCCTTCTTCTCCGGCTCCTTCTTCTCTTTCTTCTCCTGCCCTGGCAGGCTGGGCGCCGACAGTAGCAGCACCCACCCCCCAAGGACGACCGGCCATGCCGCCCAGAGTCGCGTGTTCATCGTTTCTTCTCACATCGCCGGCAACGCCGCCACGGCGGCCGACCACGGGGGGCGAGTCGTGTCCTGGAGACCCCGGTCGGTCAGGAGAGCGGGCCGGCGAGCATCCACCCTTCCCTGGCGCCCGCCCTCGGGCGCCCTCTATTCAAGATAGTACCGGCGGCCCACAAAGTACCGCCGCGCGTTTCTTCCCCGTCGCCGTCAGTCCTTTGCAGCCTCGATCCGGGCGACCTCGGCCGGGCTTAGCTGGCGGAGGCGGATGTCGCGCACCGCCCCGGTCGTGTCGTAGCTGGAGAAGCCGAACGGCCGCGACGGCCGACTCGCCAGGTGCAGCGACAGCGTCACGTCGCTGGTGTCGAGATCGACCACCTTCTCGCGGTCGATCCACGCCTCGATCCGGTTGGCCGTCACGCGCACCCGGAAGCGGTACCAACGGTCGCGCTCGAACTCCATCGACTTGGTGGTGATGTTCTCCGAGGCGTTGGCCCCGTTGACGTTCGAGATGCCGACCACGGTGCCGCGCCAGCCGCCGGTGACGAACGAGAAGAACTCGTCGCGGGCCGGCAGCGTGGGCATGCTGAAAAAGTCGTCGCCGTCGATCTTCTTCCCCTCGTAGGTGACCTCGTAGTTCACCTTGGGGAAGTCGCCCCGGGTGTAAACGATCCCGGTCAGTTTCTGGCCCTTCTCCAGCACGATCATCCCGTCCTTGACGTACACCTTCCCCTCGTCGCCGAACTTGACCGACTTCCAGTTCGTCAGGGTCTTGCCGTCGAACAGCCTCTTCCATCCCGGGTCGGTCGGCGGCGCCGCGGCGTGCGCCGACAGCAGGGCGGCGAGGAGGACGAGCAGAGCGCGTCGGGCCATGATTTCGGGTCTCCAGGCGCGGCGGTGAGGTTGCGTGGTATTGTCGGTCAGAACCTCGCCGAAGTCCATTGTCGATCCCGCGAGGAGCCGTCATACTGATCTCGACCGACTCCCGAGAATCACCCATGAGCGACCGCTTGCCCCCGCTTTCGACCGACCAACTCCGCCTGGCCCTCACCGCCGCGCTGTCCGCCTGCGGCGGGTCGTTCCGGCGGGTGCTGCTGATCCACCCCGACTACTCGCGCAACGACTTCAGCCACCTCGTCGCGCCGTTGCTGCACGACCTGCTCCGGGAGCGCGGCCTGGAGCGGATCGACGGCCTCAACGCCAGCGGCACCCACCGCCCGATGAGCCAGGCCGAGCTGCGCGGCAAACTCGGCCTCGACTCAGCTCGGCATCCCCGCGTCGGCACGCTGTTCAACCACGAGTTCGACCGGCCCGACCACCTGCTGACGCCCGGCACCATCCCCGCCGAGTTCGTCGCCGAGAAGACCGCCGGCCACCTCCGCCAGCCTTTGCCGATCACGGTCAACCGCCTGGTCGCCGAGGATCACGACCTGATCGTCGCCCTGAGCGGGACGTTGCCCCACGAGGCCCTGGGATACTCCGGGGGCACGAAGATCCTCTTCCCCGGCATCTCCGGCCCCGAGGTGATCGGCCTGTTGCACTGGGCCGCCGTGCTGGTCGGCATCCCGCGGATCATCGGCAGCCTGGACAACCCGGCGCGCGACATCGTCAACGCTGGCGCCGACAAGATCTTCGCCATGCTGGGCGGCCGGCCGATCCTGTCGCTGGACATGGTCTACACCGAGGACGAACACCACCGGGCGGTGCCGCGCGGCCTGTTCTGGGGCGTCGGACCCGCCGGGTTCGCGTCGGCCCTCACCGAGGCCGCGGGGCTGTCGTCGCGGCTGCACCTCGTCTACCTCGTCGAGCCTTTGCGGGTGGCGGTGCAGAACATCCCGCCGCGCTACGACGAGGTGTGGACGGCCGGCAAGGGCTCGTACAAACTCCAGAAGCCGGGCGTGCTGGCCGACGGCGCCGAGGTGATCCTGTACGCGCCGCACATCGACGCCTTCCACTCCAAGCCGGAGATGGACGCGGACATCCGCCGGATCGGCTACCACGGCCGCGACTACGTCGCGGACTACTGCCGGCGCCACCCCGGCTTCGACCGGAACATCGCCTCGCACGTCATCAACGTGCGCGGGATCGGCGAGCTGGCCGGCGGCGCCGAGCGGTTCGGCTTCCGGGTGACGCTGGCGTCGCGGATCAGCGAGCGCGACTGCGCCGCCGTCGGGCTGGGCTACCGCGACCCGGACACGGTTCGCCGGGACGAGTTCGCCGGCCCAGGCCGTTTGTGGATCGAGGAAGGCGGTCAATGGCTGTACTCGCGCCGGTGAGGCGGGGTAGGCTCAACACGCCGCAGCCAGCGCGCATACCCCGGTGGTACGACAGGCGGCGCGGGAGCGCTGAGCCGATTACCCCTTGAAGGAGACCTTCCATGTGCTGTTTTTCCCGTCACGTCGAGAGGGTGGCGAACACGAGCATCTTTGCCCGGGCCAGCAAGGACGACCGCCAGTACCTGGTCTACAGCATGACGCTGTCGGCGAAGGAAGACCTGGCGATGATCCTGCCGATCCCCACGCCGAAGGACGCCGCCGAGGACGCGGTCAAGTTCATCAGCCTCAAGGACTACCCGGCGTTCTTCAAGGACATGGCGATGGGCTTCTACGTCCCGCCGCCGACGCGCGCCAGCTTCGGCGCGCCGAAATCGGCGAAGAAGGACGCCGCGCCGAAGCTGAAGGTCGTCGAGGTCGGCTCGTTCGAGGCGTCGTTCGTGCCGGCGGTGAAGGACTTCGCCCGCCTCGACGAGCGATTCCGCCTACCGCCGGGAACCTGGGACGAGCTGCCGGCGTACAAGGACTACGGCTTCGCCGTGTTCAAGCTGAAAAAGGGGGAGAAGGAGATCCACCCGATGGCGTTCGAGTTCCCGCGGCGGAACAAGAGGTCCCTGTTCTTCCCAACGGTGCACATCCACGACGGCAAGGTCCACAAGACCGCCACGTTCGACCACGCCCTCTACTGCCAGGCCACGGCCGGGGAGAACACGATGTCCTGGACCGAGTCGCGGCAACCGGCGAGCCTGTTCATGAAGCCGGACAAGGCGGCGGGGCTGGTCGTCAAGAACCTGCACGTCCACCGCCTGTTGATCAGCGGCCGTAAGGCGAACCAGGACACGATCCTGGCGTGACGCGGGCCTGGCGAGCCGCGCGAAGTGAGCGGTCCGGCGAACACCGCTCACTGGGTGCGCGGCTCGTCAACTCACCAGCCGGAAGAACAACTCCTCGACGTCCTCCTCGCCGTGCTTCTGACGCAACTCGTCCAGCGTGCCACACGCCTGCACCTGGCCCTTGCTGATGACCGCGACGCGATCACACAGCCGCTCAACCTCGCGCATGATGTGCGTCGAGAAGATGATGCACTTGCCCAGCCCGCGCAACTGCTCGATGTTCTCCAGCACCGCCCGCGCCACCAGCACGTCCAGGCCCGAGGTCGGCTCGTCGAAGATCAGCACCGGCGGGTCGTGGATGATCGCCCGGGCGATAGACACCTTTTGCCGCATGCCGGTGCTCATCTTCGCCCCCAGCATGTCGCGGAAGTCGTTCATCCGCAGGCTGGCGAACACCTCCTCCTGGCGCTGGCGCAGCCGCTCCTCGCTCATGCCGTAGAGCCGGCCGAAGTAGTCCACCAGCTCCCAGGCCGACATGCGGTCGTAGATCGCCGTGTTGGCCGACATGAAGCCGATGTGCTGCCGCACCTGGGCCGCCTGGGTGACGACGTCGAACCCGGCGACGCGGGCGGTCCCGCCGGTCGGCCGCAGCACCGTGCAGAGGATGCGCATGGTCGTCGTCTTGCCGGCCCCGTTGGGGCCGAGCAGGCCGAAGATCTCACCCGGTCGGGCCTCGAAGCTGACCCCGTCCACGGCGTGGACCAGGCCACGCCGCAGGTCGCGGAATGACTTCATCAGCCCCTGCACCTGGATCGCCGGCACCGGCTGGGGGGTCATCGCGCAGAGGCCTCCGCGAGGAGTTTCCGCTCCGGCGGGGCGTCATCCCGCGGCGTCAGGCGCAGGATCTCCACCTTGCTCACGCGCCCCTTCTCGTGGGACT
Organism: Gemmataceae bacterium; assembly: GCA_046350195.1. GTDB lineage: Bacteria > Planctomycetota > Planctomycetia > Gemmatales > Gemmataceae > CALDUY01. Next base: position 40,449 of record JAXMAW010000019.1, on the reverse strand, counting down.
TGTTCCAGTCTTCCAGCAGGTGGCGCGCGAACCCGGGGAGGGCCTGCACGGCCGCCTCGGAGTCGGCCAGGCCGACCAGCAGCGGGTAGGCCTGGCTGATGATCGGCACGCCCGGGCCGAGGTCTAGGTTATCGGCCTCGACGGGGGCGCCGGCACGCATCAGGTCGATCCGCTTGCCGTCGTCGAGGGTGCCGAGGGCGACCACGGTGCCCTTCGTCACCGGCCGTACGGGGGAGTAGCGGCCGAGCAGGACCTTCTCCGGCGGCGGCGGCGTCTCGTCCGGCGGCACGGTGACCTCGCGCATCCACCACACCTCGATCGACTTCAACCGCTGCGGCCCGTCGTGGTGGCGGTTCCACTCCTCGAAGTAGTGGCGGGTGAACCCGGGCAGCAGGTAGGGGAACGTCGAGGTCGCTCCCAGGTTCATGGTGAACTTGCGCCAGCGGCCGTTCTGGTATGCCAGGGTGAGGAAGTCGGGCTTCTCCCAGCGGAGCGGCCCCCCGTGCAGGGCGTCCACCTCCTGGCCGTCCTGCTGCTGGCCGGCGACGACGTACCAGCCGACGAACCGGCCCGGCTGGGGGGCGAACAGGCCCCAGCCCTGGTCGATGCCCAGGGCCGACCCGAACTGGCCGAACTGGTCCGGCAGCAGCGGCAGGCGGGCACGCTGCTCGGGCGGCAGCGCCTGCGCCTTGTTGCCCACGAAGCTGAACACGTTGTACGCCAGGACGTAGGCCAGGCAAAAGATTGCCAGGGTGTTCGCCATCAACCCACCCGGGGGGGCCCAGCCAGGAGAGGTCCCGTCGAGCTTGCGGCCGCCCGGGACGGAGAGTCGCCGGGTCAGCCAGCCGCCGAACCGGCCCGGCATCCACCGCGCCAGGGGGTACCACACCGGCGACAGGCCGAACAGCCGGGCCAGCGCGTCACCGCCGTGGCGTTCCTGGCCGCCCTCGAGCAGCGACCAGCCGCCGTGCTGCCGGGTGCGCGACAGCTGCCCGCCCTCCGGCGTCGCGTCGTTCAGGGCGACCTCGTCCAGGAACAGGAACGTGCGCAGGTAGGCCAGCCGGCGGGCTGTCCGCGGGCGCTCGGGATCGACCACGAGCGTAAGCCTCGCCGCCTCCGGTGATCGGAGCCTGGGTACGAGACGGTTCCAGAAGCCGGTCGGCAAGAGCGGCAGCCAGGCAAGCATGCACACGAACGGGAAGTGGCCCAGCTCCATCGTCAGGGCCAACCCGGCGTGGAACAGGATGAAGGCCCCGATCGTGACCATCCGCTGGAGCCCGACGTTGAACGGCAGCAGGAGCATCACCGGGCCGAGCGTTTCCAGCCAGATCGTGTAGTGAGTCATCACCCAGCAGAGGTCGGGATACTCTCGAAATAGCAAGCCAAGCCGGGTCGGGAAGTGATCGACGTGCAGGGCGAGGTAGACGGCCGTGCCCTCCTCCCGCCACGGGCCGAGCCACTTCCACGCCGCCGCGAACCAGTAGAGGACGCAGATCTGGAGCACGTAGGCCACCGACCCCGGCGACACGACCCCGGGCCGGGCGGGCCGGACGCTCGACCTCGCCGCATCGACCGACCAGCAGGCGCCGAGGGGGAGGAAGATGCCCCAGAACGTGAGCATGCGGATGAGGTGGTCGCCCCCCTGCATCAGCACCGGGTTGCGGGCGTGGACGGAGACGAGCAGGAAGAAGTTGACCAGGCAGACCCACGGCGTCCGCCAGCCGACGAGCAGGAGCAGGCTGAAGACGACGGCGATGGCGAGCAGGGCGCCCTGATACCAAACACTGCCGCCGAGCATGTGGGCCGAGACGGGCTGCACCCCGGTGATGAGGGCGCGCGGCAGGATGCCCTCGTCGGAGTAGAACACGCGCAGGTCGGGCAGGCGGTCGATCCAGTCGAGCAGGATGAACGTCGCCAGCGCGACGCGGAACAGCGCCAGCGAGCGGACGTCGAGGGTGAAGAACTCGCGGACGGGGATCGTGGGCTGGGTGCTGGGTTGACTCATCCTGTCCTCAGCATGACGAGGGTGCCGGCACGCCCCGTCAGTATATCAGGCCGCGGCCGCGTCGATGTACTCGTAGAACACGTTCCGCTGTCGAGGGACGTAGCCCGCCTGGCGGATGGCGTCCTTGATCTCCTCCAGCGACAGGTGGTACACGGTGCCGGCCGAGCTGACGACGTTCTCCTCGATCATCAGGCTGCCCATGTCGTTGGCCCCGAAGAACAGCCCCAGCTGGCCGATCTTCGGCCCCTGGGTCACCCACGACGCCTGGACGTTCTTGACGTTATCGAGGTAAAGCCGGGCAATCGCCTGCGTCCGCAGGTACTCGAACGACCCCGCCGGCGGCACGTCGGCCATCGCCGTGTTCTCCGGCTGGAACGTCCAGCAGATGAACGCCGTGAACCCGCCCGTCTCGTCCTGCAACTTCCTCAGGTGCTCCAGGTGCTCGACGCGCTCGGCCGGCGTCTCGATGTGGCCGAACATCATCGTGCAGGTCGAGCGTCCGCCGAGCCGGTGCCAGGCGCGATGCACCTCCAGCCACTCCTGCGTCATGACCTTGTTGACGGTCATCGCCGAGCGGACGCGGTCGGTGAGGACCTCCGCCCCGCCCCCGGGCAGGCTTCCCAACCCCGCCGCCTTCAGCCGCTCCAGCACCGTCTTCAACGGCAGCTTGTTGAGTTTGTGGAAGTGCCAGATCTCGCTGGAGCTGAAGGCGTGAAGGTTGACCTGCGGGTACCGCGCCCGCAGATCCCGGAGCAGTTCCTCGTACCACTCCAGCTTGAGCGACGGGTGGTTGCCGCCCTGGAGCAGGATCTGGTCACCGCCCAGGGCAATCGTCTCCTCGACCTTCTGGTACAGCACCTCGCGCGGCAGGACGTAGGCGTCGGCGTCGGCGGACTTGCGGTAGAAGGCGCAGAAGTCGCACACGGCGGCGCAAACGTTGGTGTAGTTGATGTTCCGGTCGATGTTGAAGGTGCGGTACGGCTCCGGGTGCAGCCGCTTGCAGACCGCATCCGCCGCGCGCCCCAGCGCGTGCAGGTCACGGCACTCGAACAGCGCGACGCCTTCGTCAAAGGTCAGCCGCTCGCCGGCCGCCGCCCTGTCCAACACCCGCCGAACGTTCGCGTTCATCGTCGCGCCTCTTGTCAATTGGCAACTCGCAAGGCTTCCTCTTCCGCGAACCGAAGTGCCTGGCCGGCCGGCGCCAGCCCCAACTGGCAAGCCAGCCCGTAGAAGTGAGCCAGCCCCGCCTGCTCGCGCGGCCCGAGGTCGAAGTGCAGGATGTTGCTCAGGTACCTCCGGCAGAACCCGGCGTCCAACCCCAACCCCGGGGCCTCGCGGTGCGCGATCACGCCGGCCCGCGCCAGCCCGCGCCGCTTCGCCTCGTGCAGGGCCCAGGCGACCCGGCCCAGGTCCGCCCCTTCCCGCGCGGCCCACACCGCGTAGACGAACGGCAGCCCGGTCCAGTCGAACCACTCCTGCCCGAGGTCGAACGCATGGGCGAAGCCGGGCAAGCAGGCTCGCATGGCCCTGTCACCGATCAGCAGCACGGCGTCGGCGTCCGCGTCCTCGGCTTGTCGGTCGAGGGGTAAGGAGACAACCTCCGGCGCCACGCCGTACCGCTTGCGGAGCAAGACTTGAGTCAGAGCCGCGCTGGTGCGAGAGCCGGCGTCCAGCGCGACGCGGCGGATGTCCCCCCACGGCACGCGGCTGAACAGCGTGACGCTGAGCACCGGGCCGCGGGTGGCGATGCTGATGCCGGGGATGACGGAGTAGCTGCCGGCCCGGAAGTACTCGATCACCGGGATCAGCGCCACGTCCAGGTCGCCCTCGGCGAGCCGGTCGGCGAGCCGGCTCGGCACGTCGAGGACCAGCTCCGCCTCGGGCGCGAGCTTGTCGAGGTCGCAGATGAGCGGCTTCGTGTTCAGGTAGTTGACCGCGCCGACGCGGACCCGTTCCATGGACCGATCCCCCTTGGTGATCCGGCGATTATAGCCGGCCTGGCGGCGAGGAGTAACCCCACGGCCCGCCTGGATAACCGTACCGGGGACGGGGGGATAACCGTCACTTGCTCTTGAAGTCCGCCGCGAACGCCTTGGCGTTGAGCGACTCGCCGGTCGCGTGCCTGGTTAGCGCGTCCCAGTCGAGCGTCCGACCGGGGGCGAACACCCGCTTCCGCATGAACGCGCCGACGGCCTTGTTGTCCAGGTAGATCACCGAGGTGGGGTCGGCGCCCTTGTACACCTCCCGGGCGATGGCGTGGTGGACCTGCGAGGCGAACAGCTCGCCCATCATGTAGTTGTGATAGTACACCGGCGCGACGACGATGTGGATCTTGCTGGCGTAGTCCGGGGCGTTACGGCCGGCGGGACGCTTCAGCAGCTGGTACTTCTCGACCAGGTCCCACCAGAGCTTGTTCAGGTCCTGAGCCGGGTCCTCGTACATGCCCTTCTCGAACCGCAGCATCACCTGGCACCAGCGCGAGAAGATCAGCAGCCGGTAGCGCAACGTCGTGGCCGCGTCGCGGTCGAACCCCTTGGGGTCGTCGAGCTTCGCGCCCATCTTTTCGAGGAACGCCGCTTTGCTGGCGAGGCGCTCGAACATCATCGCCACGCCCTCGGTGCTCAGGATGTGCGCCTCGCCGCGCAGGGCGTAGGGCAGCGTCCTGGGGATGTTGTCGGTGTTGGTCGAGTAGACGGCGTGGCCCAGCTCGTGGAGCATCGTCGCGGCCCAGTAGTGGTTCGGGACGATGTTGGCCAGCACGCGGACGTCGCCGTCACGGTCGATGTCGGTGCAGAAGGCGTGCGGACTCTTGCCCTTCTTCTCGTACAGGTCGCTGCGGGCGATGACGCGGTCGATCGGCAGCCCGACGCCGTCGTAAAAGGCCCGGCACATCGCCAGGATGTCGAGCTTCTTGAACGGAGCGTCCACGTCGGCGTCGAAGACCTTCGGCGTGTCCTGGAAGAACGGGTCGTGGTAGTGCCACGGCATTAGTTCGTCGGGCTTGGCCTTGTAGCGCTTCGCCAGCCGGGCGTCGAGGTCGGCCTTCGCCGCGGCGAACGGGCCGCGGGTCAACTCGTCCAGCTCGTCGAACAACTTGATCAGCTTGCCGCCGTCCTGCTCGTTGAGGAACAGCATCATCTGGTGGTAGTTCTTGAACCCCAGCGACGTCGCCGCCTGATTCCGCAGCTTGACCAGCTCTTTCAGGTCCTTCTCGACGGCGGCGCCGACGGCCTTGCTCGCCTCCCAGACGGCCTGAATCGCCTTCGAGTCGTCGGACGTCTTGAGGCGGTTGCGGACCTCGTTCTCGGTTAGCTCCTTGTCGCCGACCCTGGCGCGGAAGTTGTTGAACACCTCCTCGACCGCGTTGGCCTTCTCGACCATCTTTTTCAAGAGTTCGCCGTCCACCTGCTTTTCGAGGTACTGCAGGTAGAGGACGTCGATGGCCCGCTTGGTGACGGCGTCGTCGATGTCGCCGCGCTTGTCGTGCAGAGCCTTCAGCTCGGCGAAGACCTTGCGGTCGGATAGCGCCTCGTCGATCTTGTTCTGGGCGTCGGCCTTCTTGGCGAACGCCTCCTTGCTGCCGGTGGTGTTGGCCACCCACCACGCCTCGTTGCTGGCGACCTCCAGCGGCTTGATGCGCTTCTCGTGGCCGGCGACGAAGGCGCGGGCCTGCCTGGTGACCTCGTCGGAGGCGGCGGCGCGGGAGGCGGAGAAGAAGGCGAGCGCGAACAGGCAGCAGAACATCAGTCGCGTCGCGAGCATGGCGGCCCATCCTTTCGGTGCGATTCTTTTGGGATCTGGCGATTGTCGCCGGCCGGGGGCCGGTCGGCAACGGAACGGATGTCCGCTACCGGGACGCTTGCGGATCGGCCGCCGAGCCGGCACAATAGCCTTGTCGCCAACGACGAGACCCGCCGCGTGCTCCGCTTCCTCACCGACGACCCCGCTCGCCCGACGCGCCGTGAGTGGCTGCGCCTAGGCGCGCTCGGCCTCGGCCTGACCGGCCGTGGTTTGGCCTCGGCGTCGTCGAGCCGCCCCGGCGCGGGTCGGGCGAAATCGGTTCTCGTCGTCTTCGCCTCCGGCGGCCAGAGCCAGCTCGAGACCTGGGACATGAAGCCCGCCGCCCCGGCGGAGGTGCGTGGGGTCTTCCGGCCCATCTCGACCTCCGTCCCCGGCACGCGCATCTGCGAACACCTACCGCGGCTGGCGCGGCTGGCGCATCGGTACTGCATCGTCCGCAGCCTGTCGCACGACGACCTCGATCACGGCTCGGCGTGCTACCAGGCTCTGACCGGCCAGCCCCACCCGCAGAAGTCATCCAACCCGCCGCCACGCCCCGCCGACTACCCCACGCTTGGAGCCGTCGTGCGGCGGCTGCGCGCCTCCTCGCGGCTGCCTTACTCCGCGGTGCATCTCAACGGCCCGCTCCACCTGGTGCCCGATGGTGTCGCCGGGGCAGTTCGGCGGCATCCTCGGCCGGGCGTTCGAGCCGCTGCTACTCGGCGACGTCCGCGAGGGCGTGGCCGAGCACGCGCGGCCTGGACCCGCGCTCGACCTGCCGCCCGTGCGGATCGACCGCCGGCGGTCGCTGCTGAAGGGGCTGGAAGACTACCGCAACCAGCTGACCGCCGACCCTGTGGCGATGGACCTGAGCGTTCGCCGCCAGCAGGCCTACGACCTCCTCGCCTCCCCGCAGTCCCGCGCCGCGTTCGACCTGTCCCGGGAGCCGTCCCGCGTCCGCGAGCGCTACGGGCAGCACCGCGCCGGGCAGGCGTGCCTGCTCGCCCGGCGGCTCGTCGAGGCGGGGGTGCCCTACATCACGGTGTTTTTCAACACCTCCGTGCGCGGCCAGGACCGCGCTCCGGACGACACCGACGCCTACGGCTGGGACACCCACAACGACATCTTCGAGGCGCTCGAAGACCACTTGCTGCCGCGCTTCGACCAGACGTTCTCCGTGCTGCTGGAAGACCTGCGCGAGCGCGGCCTGCTCGACAGCACGCTCGTCGTCTGCATGGGGGAGTTCGGCCGGGCACCCCGGGTGGCGTTGGAGAAGACGTTTGCCGGGAGCACGCCGGGGCGAAAGCACTGGGCGGCGTGTTACTCGATCGTGGCGGCCGGCGCCGGCGTCACGCCGGGCAAGGTGGTCGGGGCGTCGGACCGCAGCGCGGCGTACCCGGTGACGCCAGCGTACAGCCCCGGGGACGTCGCCGCCACGCTGTTCCACGCGCTGGGCCTCGACCCGGCCGGCCACTACCGCGACGCGTTGGACCGGCCGATCCGCCTGGCCGAGGGCAAGCCGATGCGGGCGCTGTACGAGGGCTGAGCCGGGCTCACTTCCCCGCGACGGTGATCTGCTTCGCCTCGTCGATCTCGATCCGCGGCACGTCATCGACCTCCTTGACCTCGCCCTTGGCGGTGATCGTCTTGCCCATGAAGTGGTCGGCCGGCGCGGCGATGCCGGCCCTTTTCAGGCTGGCGGCACCCTTCTTCGTGATGACGACGGCGAAGTTCTTCTCGTCCTTGAAGTCCTCTTCGGAGTCGAGGTAGACCTCGCCTCGCTTCTCCAGCCGGTCCTTCGCCGCCTTGACCTCCATCTTGACGGTGATCGTCTTGCCGACCTGTTTCCTGGCCTCGACCGGGGTGAGGGGCTTCGGCCCCTCCGCGGCGAGCCCGGGCAAGATCAGAATCCCAACGACCAGCACGCTTTTTCTGAACATGCACCCTCTCCTGCTGGTTGGCCCAGGCTGCCCCCGGGTTACCTCCCGACCGCTCGGCAAGTGAGCCCTGGCCGCTCCCTCCCCGAGCCGTTATAGTAGGGGCGTTATTCTCATTCGGACATAACGAAAAGGAGACACGCCATGCGCCAGCGCCGGGGGTTCACGTTAATCGAGTTGTTGGTCGTCATCGCGATCATCGCCATCCTGATCGGCCTGCTCCTGCCGGCGGTGCAGAAGGTGCGCGAGGCCGCCGCGCGGATGCAGTGCTCCAACAACCTCAAGCAGCTATCGCTGGCGGCGCACAACTACCACGGGACGTATGAGAAGTTCCCGCCCGGGGTCAACCAGCTCTCCTTCGCCTCCGCTCCCAAGTTCCGCGGGGTGACCCTGTTCGTCCACCTCGCCCCGTTCCTGGAGCAGGACAACCTGACCAGGGACTGGAACCTGACCGACCCGCTGGTGAACACGCAGCAGCCGGCCCCCGGGCCGGCCGCGAAGACGGCGACGAAGGTCCCGATCCTGCTCTGCCCGTCGGACGTCATCAACGGGCCGAACCCGGTCGATTCGGGGAGCAACCGGTGGTACGCCCTGACCAGCTACGGGGGCAACGGCGGCAGCCGCAGCTATGACCCGGCGGCGGCAGCCAATGACGGCATCTTCTTCGTGATCGGGCCGGGCTCGCAGACCGCCCCGAACGGCCAGCCGGTGAAGGTCGGCGACGTGACGGACGGGCTGTCGAACACCGCGCTGTTCGGCGAGCGGAGTCACGTCGATCCGATCAACGACGCGGTCGCGCCGACCATCGTGCCGCCGAGCGGGCAGTTCATCAACCCGATGGGGTCGGTCGGGTGGTGGGCCAACTCCGGCGGGCGGCTGGCGGCCGGCGACGTGACCCTGAGCGCGTTCGCGCGCTGAACTACCGGGTGCCCGCGAACCCGCCGGCCTCCTACGCGGGCTACTTCCCGCTGTACGATTACAGGTCAACGCCTGGCAGCCAGCACACCGGCGGGGCGAACTTCGCGGCGGCGGACGGGTCGGTCCGCTTCGTCCGGGACGGCATCGACGCGGCCACCCTGCGCCCGGCTCTGCGTGCGGAACGACGGCGAGGTGCTGTCGCTGGATTAGTGGCTCCTCACAGGGTGAGCCGCCGGGTTTATCCCGGCGGTCGGGGAGTCGCCGCCCCGCCGGGATAAACCCGGCGGCTCACCACCCTCCTCATCCCACCTGCAACGCACCATTAGCCCGGTCAAAACCCCAGCACCGCCGGCTGCCGCGCAGCCGCCGCCACACCGATAGCTGCCCCAGGTGCAGCATCGGGTGCGTCGTCATCAGGTGCGCTAGGAAGTCGGCGATCGTCGGGAACGCCTCCACCACCGGCTGGAACGTGTGCGGCTTCGCCAGCGCCTCCGGCGTCGCCACCTTCACGGCGGCCGTCACCGCGTCGTGGACCTTCTCGATCACCGCCAGCAGTTCCTGCTTGGTCGGCGGAGGCGACGGCGGGGCCTCCGGCTTCGAGCCGGGGCCGAACGCCGAGTACCACGCCCGGGGGCACTGCGTCGGGGCGCCGGACCACTTGGCGGCGAAGTCGCCGGCGACGGCGAGATGGCCGAGGATCCACCGCGGCGTGTTCAGCCCCGGCGCCGGCTGGACGTCCATCTCCGACTCGTCGATGCCGTCGCACAGCTTGCGCAGGTAGTCCATGACCCACGCGTAGAGCCGGACCTCGCGTTCGAGCATGTCACTTCTCCTTGGGGGGAGCCGCCGGGCTGGCCCGCTCGTCGAGCCAGCGCGCCTGCCGCTCCAGGGTCGGTTTTACGCCGGGGTCCAGCGGGGCGGGGTAGCACGCCTCGACGGCGGCAAGCTCGGTCAGCAGCACGCCGCTGTCGGGGTCAAAGCGGACCACCCACCCGCCCCCCTCCTCCCGGCCACACCCCGCCAGGCGGGCGCCGAAGATCAGCCGCGGGGCGTCGTCCAGCGGCAGATCGCGCAGGACCAGCAGGTCCCCTAGCGCCACGCGCACCGGGGCGTCGCCGGCCTCGACGACGTAGTTCGCCAGGACCGGCTCGCCGGCGGCGTCGCGCCGGACGGCGTCGTCGAACAGCACCGAGCGGTCGCGGTAGTCGTCAAACTGCCTCGCCCATTCGTCGGGGTCGCGCACCAGCTTCGCGTGGCGGACGATCTCTTCCAGCGAGCGCGGGGACAGGCTCGCCAGCAGGGCGGCTTGCCGGCGCAGCCGGGCCAGCTCCCGCCCCTGCCCGGGCACCTCGTCGAGCATCTGCCGGGCGACGCGGAACCGGCCCTGGGCGAGGGCGCGGCGGCCTTCCTCAATCGTCGTTGGTGGCTTTCCCGGAGGGGCATTGTCCGTTTTGAGCGGGCCGAGCTTGTCCTCGCGCATCAGGTACGGCCAGGCGAGGTGAAAGGCGCTCAGCACGACCGCGAGGCAGACCGCAGCCGCCGCCAGCGGGGCACGCCACGATCGCCACAAGAGGGCGGGCTGCGCCGTGACTGCCCCCTGCGATGGCGGGGTGGCGAACGGGCTGCGTGGCAACACGAACACGCCTCGGCGGCAGCCGGGGCAGGTCACGACCTGGTGACGGGCCTGCCGCTCCCCTTGCAGCTTCTGACCGCAGGGGCAGCCGACCTCATACGTGACGGGGGGGCTCACCACGCCTGGGCCAGCTCCCGCTCCGGCGCCGGCACGGGGACGACCTCGGCGACCCGATCGACGACGTACTGCATGAACGAGGCCGCGAGCCGATTCAGGCTCGCTGGCTCGTCCCTGGTGGCCCGACGCCTCCGGCAGGTACTCGTGTAGGTGGTCGTCGAGCCTCTGCTGGAGGTCAGCCCTCCCCTCCCCGGCGCGGTGGGCGAGCAGCGCGGGCCTTAAAGCCTGCATCGACCCGGTGGGCGGGTCGGCATCGAGCAGCAGCGGAAGGTAGACGCTCCCCACAGGCGAGCACGGGGCGTACCAGAGCACCGGCGGCTCGTCGCGGTTGGGCGACAGGCGGATCAGGCCGCTCGCGGCCGTCTCCACCTCCTCGCCGCCCGCCCTCGAGGTTTGCCCCACGAGCGCCGCCTGCTGGGTCAGCACCCGCCGCAGCAGCGGCGCGTCGAGGTGGCCGGACTGGTGCTCCAGCGCCAGCGTCGCCTGCCCCCAGCGGCGAAGGTCCTGGGCGTGGTCGGGGCCGGCCGCGCCGCAGGCGTGGGCGAAGTCGAGCTTCTGACCGTCGGCTGGCCACCAGCGGCGGTCGATGGCGATCCCAGACAGGCCCGGCGCGATCCGGTCCCAGTCCTGCCGCAGCAGGCACACGCCGGTGACGGCGCGAACCGAGCCGACCTCGGCCAAGACCCAGTGGTGGCCGCCAGCCTCCAGAACCTCCGCCCCCTCGGGATCGACGACCAGGAAGGCGTGGGCTTCGACGCCATGCCGGCCAATCAAATCGATAAGCGTCTCGACGGCCTGACAACCCGTGGCTCCGCGTTCCAGAACGAGGCGAACCACCTCCGGCCCGGTCAGGCCGCAGGGGTCGTCAAGCCGGGTGCGGATGGGGGTGCAGCCGACCGCGACTCCTTTCTCGTTCACCCCGTACTGGTAGCCCCACTCGTCCCGAGTCCGCCCGGCGAGAACCGTGAAGGTGTGGCGGGCCTGCGGCATGCAGGTGCGGGGTAGCTGGATAGATTCGCCGGGGGCAAACTCGCGGGCTGCGGCGCGGACGACGGAGAGGGCTTCGCCGCGCGGCCGGGTGGCGTTGTGGCCGAAGTACGTGTGACCGTCCTCCGTCGAGCGGCGGAGGGCGACGAGCATGTCGCTGGCCATGGTGCGCCTCCAGGGAGAGAGAGGGGCCATGTATTCCACCACGCCGTACGCCGAATGGCAACTGGCAAGCTGGATCGGTTAGCGCGCTTTTTCCTGGACAGGCGGAAACCACCCTGTAGAATTAGTCTAGCCTAATTATATTGATTAGTCATGACACGACTGTCAGATAGTGCCGGCTAAGGAGAAACACCATGGGCTCAGACGATCGAGCCGCGCGCCGGGGGTTCACGCTGATCGAGTTGCTGGTGGTGATCGCCATCATCGCCATCCTCATCGGCCTGCTCCTGCCGGCCGTTCAGAAGGTGCGGGAGGCGGCCGCCCGCATGCAGTGCTCCAACAACCTCAAGCAAATCGGCCTGGCCCTGCACAACTATGAGGGCGTGAATAACGTGTTCCCGCCGGCCTATGTCACGACGAACCCCTTCGCCGACGGCTCGGCCTACGGCGTTAGCTACGGGGACGATTACCGCAACGGCCCCCCGGGCTGGGCCTGGGGGGTGTTCCTGTTGCCGTACCTGGAGCAGGACAACCTTTACAAGCAGCTCACCCTGAGTGAGCCGTGCTGGGCACCGATCAACGCGGCCCTGGTGAAGACGAAGGTGGCGATGTTCCTCTGCCCCTCGGCAACCGGCGGGAGCGACGGGTTCGAGGTTCAGAAGGAGGGGGCCGACGTCCGGCACGGGGTGCCGATCGTCCTGTCGAACGGCAACCGGGTGGTCTTCGCCCACTCGCACTACGTTACCAACGCCGGCGTCCACCAGCCTTGGGGGCGGACGACGGCCTACTGCTACGACTACGACGTGCCCGAGCCGATCCCGGCCAACGGCAACCAGCCGGCGCGGATCGACGGGCCGTTCTACCGCAACTCGAAGACGAAGGTGGCGTCGGTGACGGACGGCCTGTCGAACACCGTCTTCATCGGCGAGCACAGCTCGATCCTGAGCAACAAGACCTGGGTGGGGGTCGTTCCCGGCGCGGTCACCCCACCCCGGCTCGACTTGCGGCCGTGGCCGTCGGAGAACAACGGGGCGGGCTGCCTCGTGGGCATCCACAGCGGGCCGGACACGCACGACCACCCGCAGGTTATCATCCACGCCCCGAACAACCCGTTCGGGCACACCGATGAGATGTGGGGTGAGCACGGGGCCGGGTGTAACGTCCTTTTCGGCGACGGGTCGGTTCGGTACATCGGCGCGTTCATCCACCCGAACACCTGGGTGGCCCTATCGACCCGCGACGGAGGGGAGGTGGTCAGTGGCGACTACTAGCGTGAGTGAGGAGCGAGACAGCCGGGAGCGGCTGGCAGGATTTGCCCTCCTCGGGTTGGCGACCGCCGCGGTCGTGGGGGTGGTGATCGCCTACCTCAGCCGCCCGCCGCAGATGGGCCCGGACGAGGAGGTGTTCCACACGGTCGATGCGTTGTTCACGGCGGTCACCGCCCGGAACGAGAAGCAACTGGGCCAGTGCGAGCAGCGTCTGCGGGGCTACCGCGACGCGGGGAAGCTGCCGGCGGCCGCGGCGGACTCGCTGGACGGGTTCATCCGCCAGGCCCGCTCCGGCGGCTGGCAGTCGGCCGCCGAACGGCTCTACCGGTTCATGCTGGCCCAGCGCCGCGACGGGGCCGAGGCCAACCCCCGTACCCCGAGCTACCCCCCTCCCAAGGGAAAGGCCTCCCTCGCCAAAAGGAAGGGGTAGGAGGGGGCCGAGCCCCTCAATAGGGGTGGCCCAGTAGCGGATCGTCGCCGAGGTCGCCAAACGCCTTCAGATAGCGCTCGACTTCCTCCGGCGAGGACGACTCCGGCTTTGCCGGTGCGTCAGGCGCCCCGGCCGGGGGCGGGGCCATGCGTTCCGCCTCGTAATAGTCCAGGCAGCCGAGCACCTCGCAGCCCCGCCGGCGCCCGGCTTGTTGAAGCCGGTGGTCGTCGGAGACCACGGTCAGCAACGACGGCGTCGCCGCCGCCCCGATGAGGTGCTCGATCACGTCGTCCGCCGACTCCCCGTGCGAGAACACCACGTTGAGGTCGAGCTGGCCGTTGCGCCCCTTGCCGGGGGGCGCCTGGCCGCCGTCGAAGACGACGGTGACGTCGTCCCCCGGTGGGTGCCGTGAGCGCAGCTGCTCCAGCAGCCACCGCCGCGCCCCCTCGAGCGCGCCGCGCGGGGTGCGCGGCGTCAGCCGTCCGATCGCGTAGAGCAGGTTGTAGCCGTCGATGACCACCGCCATGGTTGCGCCTGGGGAAGGGGCGAGTTGCCCTCCCGATTGTCGCAAACCGGGCCCGGCACGCCAAGCGAAGTTTCGCACGGTGGGGTGAGTGCGAACCCGCAAGCGATGGCGCTCCGCTTGCGAGTTCGCGCTCGGTTATCTCTGGGTTACGCCCCTTCGTCAGACGGGGAAGTCAATGAAGAACAGCGGCGGCAGCAGCGTGGCGGCGCCCTGGTCGAAGGTGTTATCGCCGCCCGAGCCCATCACCGTGCCGCTAAGGATCAGATCGGCCTGGTCGGTGTCGAGCTTGTTCGTGCCGGTGCCGAAGGAGGCGTCCATGTTGTACACCCCCGCGCCGCGCAGCGTCAGCGTGTCGGCCCCGTTGCCGCCGCGGAAGCGGAAGAGGCCGCTGGGCACCCGCGTCACGTTGACCGTGTTGGTGCCGTTGCCGGCGAACAGGGTCAGCCCGCCGTCGATCGTGCCGTTGAGGCCGATCTTCGTCACGTCGTTGCCGCCGAAGATCGTCACGTCGCCGCTGTACGTCGAGCCGGCCCCGTCCATCAGCGAGTTGTTGCCGTTACCCAGGTCGAAGGAGGCGTTACCGCCGACCGCCGAGTTGGTGCCGACGACGATCGAGTCGGGGCCGGTGCCGCCGGTGTAAAACAGGCTGCCGTTGACGCCGGTGCTGCCGGCGGCGGGCGTCAGGTGGAAGGCGTTGGTCGCCCCGCCGCGCTCGCTGACGAACAGGTTGCCGCCCACCGTCAGCTTCGAGGTGAAGCTGACCAGGTTGGCCGCCGACCCGCCGGTGATGCTGAACGTCCGGCCGACGCTGGTCAGCAGGCCGTTGAACGCCAGCGACATCGAGCTGGCGACCGGCTGGATCGCCGTCAACGAGGCGAACCGCCCGACGCGCAGTTGGCCTGTGGCGCCCATGGCGAACGCCGTCAGGCCGTAGTACGTCAGGTCCAGGCCGACCGACCAGCTTCGGCCGTTGAGCAGCCAGGTGTTGGCGCCGGCGACGTCGGCGACGGTGAGGACGCCGCCGACTCGCACGTTGGCCGCCGTGGAAACGACCGCGTCGTTGCCCAGGCCGGGAATGACCGTGACGTTGCCGTTGAACGTGCCACTGAGGTCGATGGCGTCGCCGCCGTTGAGCGAGTTGATGACCACGTTGCCGGGGAACGGCACGCCGTTGGCCCTGACGGCGATCTGGTCGGGCAGGTTGGTGCCGCGGACGCTGATGAGGCTGCCGATGCCGGAGAAGTTCGCGCTAGTAGCGCTGTCCGTGACGTTGACGACTCCCGGGGCAAGCACCGAAACGCTTAGCGGGCCGACCGGGTCGGTGATGAGCAGGATGCCGGCGACCGCCCGCACCGATGCGGGCGTACAGCGATCCTCAAGGCGATCCAGGACGGGACGGGCTCGCATGGTCTCTGTCTCCGTGGTCCATTCAATGCGCAGGGGGTCAGCTAGGCAGGATAATCCGCCTGATTGCTATTGCCAACATAATCCGAACAACCGACCCAGTGTACGGAACCCAGAAAATCGGAATAATCGTAATAATCGCTACAACCACACCCATGCGACTACCGCCACCGCCCCTGTCAGTTGGATGCGGGCCACGTCGTCCGCGGGGAGGGGCTGCCCAGCCCAGGCTGCCGCCGTAGAATGGACTCGATGGGACCGGAGCGAATGAACAGTTACAACCTGACGCACCTGAAGCAGCTCGAGGCGGAGAGCATTCACATCATCCGCGAGGTGGCGGCCGAGTTCGAGCGGCCGGTGATGCTCTACTCGATCGGCAAGGACTCCGCCGTCATGCTGCGGCTGGCGCAGAAGGCGTTCCACCCCGGCCGGCTGCCGTTCCCCTTGCTGCACGTCGATACGACGTGGAAGTTCAAGGCGATGATCGAGTTCCGCGACCGCTACTGCCGCGAGAACGGGTTCGACCTGAAGGTGTGGATCAACCAGGAGGGCCTCGCGCAGGGGATCAACCCGTTCGACCACGGGTCGAAGAAGCACACCGACGTCATGAAGACGGTCGCGCTGAAGCAGGCGCTGAACCACTACCAGATCGACGCCGCCTTCGGCGGCGCTCGCCGCGACGAGGAGAAGTCACGGGCCAAGGAGCGCGTCTACTCCTTCCGCGACCGGCTGCACCAGTGGGACCCGAAGAACCAGCGGCCGGAGCTGTGGAACCTGTACAACGGCAAGGTGAACAAGGGCGAGAGCATCCGCGCCTTCCCGCTGAGCAACTGGACCGAGCTGGACGTCTGGCAGTACGTCCACCTGGAGAGCATCCCCATCGTCCCCCTCTACTTCGCCGACGTCCGCCCGGTGGTCGAGCGCGACGGCACGCTCATCATGGTCGATGACGAGCGGATGCGGCTCTTGCCCGGCGAGAGGCCGCAGATGAGGCGGGTGCGGTTCCGCACGCTGGGCTGCTACCCGCTGACCGGGGCGATCGAAAGTGACGCCACGACGCTGCCGCAGATCATCGAGGAGATGCTGCTGGCGCGGAACTCGGAGCGGCAGGGCCGGGTGATCGACCACGACGAGGCCGGGTCGATGGAGCAGAAGAAGCGCGAAGGGTACTTCTGAGATGCAGACGGTTGACCTCAGTCAGGAAGACATCCACACCTACCTCGCGCGGCACCAGAGGAAGGGCGCTGCGCTTCCTCACCTGCGGCAGCGTCGATGACGGCAAGAGCACGCTCATCGGCCGGCTCCTGCACGACACGAAGATGATCTACGAGGACCAGGCTCGCCGCGGTGAAGCGCGACAGCGAGAAGGTCGGCACCACCGGGGCCGGTGAGATCGATCTCGCGCTCCTGACCGACGGCCTGAAGGCCGAGCGTGAGCAGGGGATCACCATCGACGTCGCCTACCGCTACTTCTCCACCGACCGCCGCAAGTTCATCATCGCCGACACCCCCGGGCACGAGCAGTACACCCGGAACATGGCCACCGGCGCGTCCACCTGCCAGCTGGCCATCATCCTCATCGACGCCCGCCGGCGTCGGCGGCGCAGACGCGGCGGCACTCGTTCATCGTGTCGCTTCTGGGCATCAAGCACGTCGTCGTCGCCATCAACAAGATGGACCTGGTCGGCTACGACCGCGCCGTGTTCGAGCGGATCAAGGCCGACTACGCCGGCTTCGTCGCCAAGCTCGACCTGGGCGACATCACCTTCATCCCCATGTCCGCGCTGAAGGGTGACAACGTCGTGACCAAGAGCGACGCCATGTCGTGGTACCGGCTCGCCACTCTTGGACCACCTGGAGACGGTCCACATCGCCTCCGACCGCAACCTGACCGACCTGCGGTTCCCGGTGCAGTACGTCCTCCGCCCCAACCTCGACTTCCGCGGCTTCGCCGGCACGGTCGCCTCCGGCATCCTCCGCAAGGGCGACGAGGTGATGGCCCTTCCCTCGGGCAGGCGCAGCCGGGTGAAGTCGATCGTCACCTACGACGGCGAACTGGACGAGGCGTTCGCGCCGCAGGCGGTGACGGTGACGCTCACCGACGAGGTGGACGTCAGTCGCGGCGACATGCTCGTGCGACCGGACAACGTGCCGACCGTCTCCAGCCAGGTCGAGGCGATGGTGGTGTGGATGGCGGAGCAGCCGTTCGTGCCCGGTCGGACCTACACCCTGAAGCACACCACCCGCCAGGTGGCCGCGGAAATCGCCTCGCTGCGCTACGGCGTGGACGTGAATACGCTGGAGCACCGGCCGATCGCCCGGCTGAGCCTGAACGAGGTCGGGCACGTCCAGCTCAGCCTGACGCAGCCCCTCGCCTGCGACCCGTACCGTCGCAACGCCGCCACAGGCGCGTTCATCCTGATCGACCGACTGACCAACAACACCGTCGGGGCCGGGATGATCCTGGAGGCCGGCGGGGAACGCTTCACGGGGGACCACTGGGGCCAGGAGCCGGCCGCGAGGCTCAAGGCCCGCGGGAGCCTGGTGACGGCCGCCGAGCGGGCGAAGCGGTTCGGCCAGACGCCGGTCACGGTGATGCTGGTCGGCCTGACCGGCAGCGGCAAGAGCCGCATTGCCTACGCCCTGGAGCGGCGGCTGTGGGACCTGGGTCGGGCGGTGACGGTGCTGTACGGCCAGAACATGCGGCAGGGGCTGAACCGCGACCTGGGGTTCACCGCCGACGACCGCTCGGAGAACCTGAGGCGCTCGGCCGAGGTGGCGAAGCTGCTCAACGACGCCGGCGTGATCACCATCGGCGCATTCGTCGCGCCGCACGAGGCGGTGCGCGAGAAGGCCCGCCAGGTGATCGGCCCGGACCGCTCCCTGGAGGTGTACTGTACCGCGCCGATGGAGGTGCTGCGCCAGCGAGACACGAGCGGGGCGTACCGGCTGGCCGACGAGGGCAAGATCGCCCAGATGCCGGGCGTGACCGCCGCGTTCGAGGAGCCAAAGCGCCCCGACCTGACCCTACAGACGGACCATGTGGGCGTGGACGAGTGCGTCGATCGGATCCTCGCGCTGATGACCACGAGGGGGTATTTGGGATAACCGAACGAGGAACGAGCGCGAACCCGCAAGCGAGGGCGCTCCGCTTGCGGGTTCGCGCTCACCCCGCCCGTGCGTCTCTTAAATCTGAGACACCAGCGCGTTGTTCGCCTGCGTCCGCCGCAGAAGTTCGGCGAGGGTGAGCTTCTCCAGCGCCTTCTGCTCCTGGAGCTGGACCTCTTGCCAGACGCCGAGCAGCACATCGACGGCCGCGGTGCGGTTCACCGCGCTGAGGGCGGACCGGGGCGCCAGGGTGCGGTCGTCGATGGCGTTGATGATCTGGGCGAGGGTGATCGCCTCGGGCGAGCGGGCCAGCTGGTAGCCGCCGGCGGCCCCGCGGACACTGGCGACCAGCCCGGCGGTCTTGAGCTGCAACAGGATCTGCACGAGGAACCGGTCCGAGATGCCCTGGGCGGCGGCAATGGCCTTGATGCGCACCGGCTGCGGGTTGCCGTAGCTGGCAGCCAGCTCCAGCATGGCGGCACAGGCGTACTCGGCCTTGGCGGAGATCCTCATTTTGAAAGGATGAAGGATGAAGGATGAAGGGTGAAGGATGACAGCATGAAGGCGCCATCTTCCTTCTTCTCCTGATTCATCCTTCATCCTTCATCCTTCATCCTTTCTCTTAAATGCCGCCGCCGTCGTTGACCTCGATGACGTGCAGGCCGCACTCCTTCTTACCGGAACCAGCCCACCGGCCGGAGCGGTCGTCGCCGCCGTTGGCCGGCGCCGTGCACGGCCAGCAGCCGATGCTCGGGTAGCCCTGGTCGTGCAGCGGATTGTACGGAACCTGGTGGTCGAGGACGAAGCGCCAGACGTCACCCTTGGTCCAGTTCAGCAGCGGGTTGATCTTCACCAGGTTGAACTTGGCGTCCCACTGAACCACCCCGGCCCGGGCCCGGTGATCCGTCTGGTCGCTGCGGATGGCGCTGATCCAGGCGTCGTAGCCCTCGATCGACCGGCGGAGCGGCACGATCTTCCGGTCGTGGCAGCACTGGTCGGGCCGAATCCGGTAGAGAGGTCCGCCGTGCTCCTCCTCGTACTCCGCGACCGTCGTCTCCGGGCGGACCAGTTCCACCTGGATGTCATAGCGCTGGTAAATCCTCTCACGGAGTTCGAGCGTCTCGGCGAACTGGTAGCCCGTGTCGAGGTTGAAAACATGCACCCGCGGCTGGATCTCAGCCAGCATGTGCAGGATGCAGCAGCCCTCCGCCCCAAACGCCGTCGCCATCGTCAACTTCGGGAAGAACCGCTCCACCGCCCAGCGCAGGATCACCTGTGGCGTTGCCCTCTCCAGCTGGACACAGGCCTCCCTGATCTGCTCCGCCGTTAACACCTGGCTCATCCCGACTCTCCCTCGGCGTTCGGACAGCTTCCACCATGATTATCAGCATGCTCATGATTTCGTCAAGTTTGACCCGGAGCCTGAAGGCGAGTTGTCAACGGTCGTTCGGAGTTCAGGCGATGGAACTTGCAAGCCGGTCCGGCCCCTCCGACAATAACGGCGGGGAAGCCACGCGCTTGAGCCGGAGACTCGCATGACCTTACGCGGATGTATCGGAGGGCTCGCCCTGGCGACCACACTGGCCACAACGGCCCCGGCGCGGCAGGCCGAGAAGCGCTACGACGGCAAGACCGTCGCGGAGTGGGTCGAGTTGCTCAAGAGTGCGGACGTTGCGGCGCGGCGGGCCGCGGCGTTCTACCTGGCCCGCGCCGGCGGCGGGCGGGCCCGGCCGTGAACGCCCTCGCCGCGGCCCTGGACGACCCCGACGAGACGGTAGCCGCGTACAGCGCCCGGTCGCTGGGGAACACGGGGAAGGCGGCCCGCCCGGCGGTGCCGGCCCTGGTAAAAGCCCTCCGCGGCGGGCCGAACCTACGCCGGTCCGCCGCCCTGGCGGCTTCCCGGGTGGGGGAGGACGCGATCGCCCCCTGGTGAAGCGCTGCGATGAGAACGCCGGCTCGGGCCGCGGCAGCGGCAGGGCTCGGGATGGCCGGGCCAGTCGCCAAGTCGGCCGCGCCGGCCCTGGCCCTGGCGCTGGAGGACGACAGCTTCCGCGTCCGCCGGGCCGCCGCCCTGGCCTTGGCCCAGGTCGAGCCCAACTCCGAGGACGTTTTGGCCCCCCTGGTGAAGACGTTGACGACCGACGCCGACGCCGACGCCTGTCGCGGCGCCGCCGCCGCGCTGGGCAAGCTCGGCAAGCCCGCACTGCCGGCCGTTCTGAAAGCCCTGTCGTCGGACAACCCGGCCCTCCGCTACCACGCCGCCACGGCAGCCCGGCAGATGGGCAAGGCCGGCGATCCAGCCGTCCAGGCCCTCGTGGGACCGTTGAAGTCCGACGACGCCGAACTGCGCGGCGTGGGGGCGGCAGCCCTGGGGGCCATCGGCGAGGCGGCGCCTGGGCCGCTCACCAGTGCGATGGACGACCCTTCCAAGGAGGTGCGGGCCGCCGCGGCGGCAGCTGGGGCAGGTCGGGGGGAAGGCGGCAGTTGGCCCGCTGGCCAGGCGGCTCACGGATGACGATCTGGCCCTGCGACGCGCCGCCGCCCGGCCCTGGCGGAACTGGGCCCGACGGCCGAGGGCGCGATCAAGCCGCTGGTGGCGGCCATGAAGGACAAGGCCCGAGGCATCCGGGAGCCGGCGACCATCGCCCTGTTACGGATCGGTGGGGCGGCGGTGCCGGCGCTGCTCGGCGTGCTCCAGGAAGCCGCCAAGGAGCCCGAGCTGCGCGTCCTCGCCGTCGTCGCGCTGGGGGCGATCGGCAAGGACGCCGCCGCCGCGGTGCCGGCCCTTGCTTCCGCCGTGAAGGACGTCAACCCGGAGGTGCGCCTCTACGCCGCCCGAGCCCTTGGGCGGATCGGGTCGGCCGCCAGGCCCGCCCTGAAGGCGCTGGAGGCGGCGCGGAAGGACGACGACCCAAATGTCCGATCCGCCGCGGCCGAGGCGATCAAGCAGATCGAGGGACCCAGCGACGGGTAGCGACTGCGCGGCACCGGGCCGTGGTAGGGAGCGAGATCGGCCGGCTCGGCGCTTGCTATTCAGCCCCCGGACGCAGACAATGACAGGGGGCGGGACACATCGAGGAGGAGAGGCGTCATGGGGGCGTGGATGCGGTGCGGTGCGGTGGTGGCGCTGGCCGTGATAGCCCTGTGCGGCTGTCGCCGCTCCGGGCCGCGCGACGTGGTGGACCTCGGCGCCCCTCCCAAGGCAGACGTCCCGGCCCTTGCAGCGGCCGTAAGTGACCCAGACCCCGACGTCCGCTTCTGGGCCGTCCTTTCGCTATCGAAGCTAGGGCCAGCCGCCGAGCAGGCCCTCGACGGGCTGACCAAGGCGCTTGGCGACGAGAACCCGAACATCCGCTCGGCCGCCGCCGACGCGCTGGGCAAGGTCGGCCCCGCCGCCGCCCCGGCATCCGCGGCCCTGGCGAAGCTCCTCACCGCCGACGACGTCGATAGCCGGCGGTCGGCCGCCATCGCCCTGGGGAGGATTGGGGCCGGCGCCGAGCCGGCCGTGGCCGCCCTGGGCCAGGCGATGAAGGACCGCGACGAGGAGGTCCGCCTCGCCGCCGTCGATTCGCTGGGGAAGATCGGCGCCAAGGCCCGCGGGGCCGTCAGCGCCATCCTCCGCGCCATCGAGGACGGCGACGAGCAGATGCGCCGCCGGGCGACCGACTCGCTCCGGCAGATCGACCCCGCCACCGCCAAGGCCGTGGCGATGCGGCCTTCGAGCTGAGACTCCCCTAGCTAAGTCGCGCCGGCCCGGACGTTGGTACTGAGGTCACGATGAAGGCCTCCTGGATTCGCGTTCTGATCGCCGCGGCCGTGGCCGTCGCGCTGGCCGGCACGGCGGCTTGGTTCTACCAGGGCCGCCCGGTCGTCGAGGAGCCCCCACAGCCTGAGGCCGACCTGCCCCCGGATCCACGCCTGAGCTACGCCGGCCCGTTCCAGAACGTCCACCCCTCAGTCCGCTACGTCGGCGACGCCAAGTGCGCCGAGTGCCACCTCGACGTCGCGCTGCCTTACGCCGACCACCCCATGGGGCGCTCGCTCGTCGCCATCGCCGAGTTGGCCGATCGCCAGCCCTACGACAAGGCTCACAACTCGCCGTTCGACGCCCTCGGCGCACGGCTGTGGGCGGAGCGCGACGGCCCCCGAGTCCGCCACCGCCGGGCCCGCATCGACGACGGCCAGGCCGTCTGGGAGGTGTCCAACGACGTGCACTTCGCCGTCGGGTCCGGGACGCGTGGCTACTCGTACTTCGCGGAGCTCGACGGCTACGTCTTTCAGACGCCGATCAGCTGGTTCTCGCAAAAGAACCGGTGGGACCTGTCACCCGGCTTCGACAACGTCCTCTGGCCGGGCCGGCTGGTGCCGGCAGCCTGCCTGCAGTGTCACGCCAACGGGTTCAAGAAGCGCGAGGGGGGGCTGGACCGCTTCCAGGCCGGGGTGTTCGACGGCCACGCCATCGGCTGCGAGCGGTGTCACGGCCCCGGGGAGAGGCACGTCCGGGCGCGGGAGGGCGACGACCGGGTGGGGGGCGGGTTCGACACCACAATCGTGAACCCGGCCCGACTCGAAGGGTCCCTGCGGGAGAACGTCTGCGAGCAGTGCCACCTGGGCGGTGTCCAGCGGCAGCTCCGCCGCGGCCGGGATTGGCTCGACTACCGCCCCGGCACCGCGCTGGAGGACTTCTTCTGCGTCTACGTCGTCAACCCCGACCTGGCCAGCAGGACCCGCGCCGTCGGCCAGGTCGAGCAGATGCACCGCAGCAAGTGCTACCAGAAGGGCGACCCGAAGGCCCGGCTGGGTTGCATCTCCTGCCACGACCCGCACCGGCGACCCGACGGCGAGGAGGCCGTAAGCCACTTCCGCCAGCGCTGCCTGGCCTGCCACCAGACCAAGGGCTGCACCTCGCCGCGGGAGGCCCGCCTCGCCAAGCGGCCCGACGACTCCTGCGTCGCCTGCCACATGCCGCGCGTCGGGGCCATCGACGTGGCCCACACCGCGCTGACCGACCACACCATCCCCCGCCTGCCCACTTCCGCCCCGGCCGGCACCTCGCCCCGCCCCGACTCCCTTCCCTACAAGTCGTTCCACGACGTCCCGGCGGGGCCCGGCCAGGAGGAGCGCCGGCGCGACCAGGCGGTGATGCAGGTGTGGCTGGCGGAAAACGCCCTGTCGGTGGGGGCGCGCCAGGCGGCCCTGGTCCAGGCGGCGACCGCTCTGGCCAGCCGCCTGCGCGCCGCCCCGACTGACCCGTTTGGCTGGGAGGCGCTGGCCCGATCCCTGGTGCTTCAGGGCCGACTCGAGGAGGGCCTGGTGGCGGCGCGGCGCGCGCACGAACTGATGCCGCAGCACTACCAGGTCATCGCCCTGATGGCGATGCTGGAGCGGGACCGCGGCCGCGCCGACGAGGCCGCCCGGCTGTGGGCCCAGGCGGCGGAGATCAACCCGTACGAGGTGTCGTTCCGGCGATTCCTGACCGGGCAGAGGATGCTGCGCGGTGACTGGGCTGGCTCCGCCCCGCACGCCGAGGCCTGGGTCCGCCTGGAGCCGAACAGCGTCGAGGCCCGCCGGGCCTTGACGCAAGCCCTCCTGGGCCAGGGCAAGCGGGACGAGGCCCGCCGGGCGTTCGACGGACTGCGGGCGTTGAAGCCGCGGGACCTAGGCGAGCTGGAGGCGTGGTATCAGCGCCTGGCGAGGTAGGCGAGCCGACCCCCGGCGGCTATCGTAAGCGGAGGACGTACCTTCCCCAAAGCGGGAGGGGGCCTCGGTCCAGACACTTCCTTTGTGCAAGGAGACGCAGATGACGGCGCCGTCGAACTTCCGCGGGAGGATCTATGACGACATCACGCAGTGCGTCGGCCAGACGCCGCTGATCCGCCTCCGGCGGGTGGTCGGCGACGCCAAGGCGACCGTCGTCGGCAAGCTGGAGAACTTCAACCCGCTGTGGTCCGTCAAGGACCGGATCGGCGTGTCGATGATCACCGCCGCCGAGCGCGACGGCAAGCTCAAGCCGGGTGGCACCATCATCGAGCCGACCAGCGGCAACACCGGCATCGGCCTGGCGTTCACGGCGGCCGCGCGCGGCTACAAGCTGGTGGTGACCATGCCCGAGAGCATGTCGCTGGAGCGGCGGCGGCTGTTGAAGGCTTTCGGCGCCGAGGTAATTCTGACGCCGAAGGAGACCGGCATGCGCGGGGCCATCGGCAAGGCCAAGGAGCTGCTCGTCGAGCACCCCGACTGGTTCATGCCGCAGCAGTTCGACAACCCCGCCAACCCGGAGGTCCACCGCCGCACCACCGCCGAGGAGATCTGGGCCGACACCGACGGCAAGGTGGACATCCTGGTCTCGGGCGTCGGCACCGGCGGGACGATTACCGGCGTCAGCGAGGTCATCAAGAAGCGGAAGCCGACGTTCAAGGCGATCGCCGTCGAGCCGGTCACCAGCCCGGTCATCACGCAGACGATGCAGAAGCAGGAGCTGAAGCCCGGCAGCCACAAGATCCAGGGCATCGGCGCCGGCTTCGTGCCGAAGGTGCTGAACCTCGACATCATCGACGAGGTGATCCAGGTGAACGACGACGACGCGTTCGTCATGTCGCGCCGCCTGGCCCGCGAGGAGGGGATGCTGTGCGGCATCAGCTGCGGGGCGGCGGCGCACGTCGCGGTGCAGGTGGCGAAGCGGCCGGAGAACGCCGGCAAGCTCATCGTCGTCGTCCTGCCCGACCTCGGCGAGCGCTACCTGTCCACGGCGCTGTACCCGGAGTGAGCGTCGGGGTAGGGTAGGCCTCCGGCCTGCCTTCTGAAACGGCAGGCTGGGGCCTACCCTACTTCAGTAGCCGCGCGTTCGCCCAGTTGACCACCGCCTGCACCGGGCCGTGGTCGGCCGGTAACACCTCCAGCGTCAATTCCTTCGCCCCAGCCACGTCGAGGCGGACGGCCAGCGGGCCGGCGTCGTGCGTGAGGACTTCCCGCCTCCCCAGGTCGGCCGGCTTGCCGTCGAGGAGGACGCGGACCTTGACGCGCCCCTGCCGGCCGTCCCGGTCGTCCAGGCCGACCAGCGCCTCGAAGGCGCGGGGGGACTCGCCCAGGGAGTAGACCACCCGACTGTTGGCGTGCAGGCCGAGGCCGCGGTCGTAGGTCGCGCCGCCGACGCGAAGGTCGCCGCCGGTCGCCGTGCAGTCGTTGGCCAACGGCCACTTCTCATCCAGATAGGGCGAATACTCGTACTTCGCCGGGGTGAGGTCGGAGAGGTACGCCACGCCTTCGCCGACGGCGTCCAACCCCGCGACCTTGTCGAGTGGCAGGCGAAGCGAGGCTCCGAACGCCGTCTTGCCCGTGATCGTCTCGCCGTCGCTGGAGGCGCTGACCAGGGTGATCCGCCCGCCCGACCCCGTGAGGGCCAAGCGCGCCCTCTTCCCCTTGGGGGGCGTCCGGTCGAGCAGTTCGGTGCTCAGGGCGACGGCCGACAGCTGCTCCCACAACAGCGGAACCGCCTTCTTGTTGATCTCGACCACGACCTGGCCGGCCTTGATCGTTTGCAGCGTCCCCTCGACCGTGTCGCCGTTGCGCAGCAGGACGACGTCCCTGGACCGCTTCGCCCGCAGCAGGCGGTGGCGCAGCTTCTCCCCGGAGACGACCCCCTGGGGCGGCAGGCGCCAGATCAGCGCCGCGGCGGACAGCGGCACGGACGTTTCCTTGCCCCCGTCGAGGGCCTCGTGGCGGAACGACAGCTTCTCGTCGTCGAGCCGAAGGCCGGTCACCGGGACGCGGTCGCCGTTGGCCAGGACGAGGTGCTCGTCGGTGGGAAGCTCGGGCAGCGGCAAGTCGGCGCGGCGGAGCGAGTGCCACTCGCCGGCGGCGAGGCGGCGGCCGTCGCCCTTGCCGTGCCGCAGCTCCCAGGCGGCGAGGCGGACCACGGGGCCGGTGAACTCCTTGCCGGAGTCGGCGCGGACCACGAAGGGAGGGGCATCGGCCGCGAGGAGCAGACTGAGCGCAAGGGGGATCATGTCGGGATCACCTTGGAGGGGCCGAGGGAGGCCAGGGTGCGGCGGCGACAGTCGGCGACGGCGTCGGGGTACTCGGTGCCGAGGCGCGATGCCGCGTCGAGGTCGGCCAGAGCCTCGGCGTGCCGGCCGAGCCCCGCGTGAACAAAGCCCCGTGCGAACCGCACGTCGCCGCTGGCCGGCAACGCTTCGACCAGCAGGTCGCAAAAGCGCCCGACGGCAGGGGTGAGAGCTGGGGCGCGGGAGCGGCGGGCCAGCTCGATGAGCGTCCGGGTAAAGGGCAACTCGGTGATCGAGCGGAAGCCGACGAAGTAGGCGCAGGCCCTGCGAAAGCGGCTGAACTCCTCGCCGGCGAGCAGCACCGGCGGGGCCAGCTGCCAGCCGTCACCCCAGGCGCAGAACTGGCCCCCCTCGCCGCGGACCTCGGCGATCTCGAAGCACTCCCAAAGGAAATAGCGCTTCGGCGACCCGAGGCTGACGACGACGAAGACGGTGCCGCCGACGGCGCGGGTGACCAGGGAGCGACGGGTGTAGATGGCCAGGCGCGTTTGCACGAACGGCCGGTCGTCGAGCGGCACCCAGCCGAGGCGTTCGGAGTTGTGGTACTGGAGGTAGTAGGGCAGGGCTCCGGTCGTAGGACAGGCTGCCAGCCTGTCCGGTGCGCCAGGGACAGGCTGGCAGCCTGTCCTACGAGAAGCGGTCACTTCTGCAAGATCGGCAAGTAGTTGTTAGGCACCTGGAGCACGATGCAGGCCATGGCGGTGCCGTAGTGCGGGCAGATCTGGTCGAGCCAGTGCCCGTCGGGGTTCTGCCGCGAGAGCAGTTCCTCGCGGATGGCCGGGTACCACTCCGACCAGTACGACCCGCCGGCGGTCCACATCGCCTGGACGGCGTAGTAGTGGCCGTAGAAGTAGTGGATGTCCGCCCGGCCGTGGTTGCCGCCGGGCTTGTTCCGCAGCAGGAAGCGGAGGCCGGCCTCGACCTCCGGCCCCTTGTAGATGCCGGCGGCGTTGAGCGCGCACACGCCGGCCGCGGTGCGGGCGAATCCCTGGGGGCCGCCGCCGCCGCCGCCGCGCTTCATGTAGCGGAACCAGCCCTCCATCCGGTCCTGGCACGCCTTGACGTAGCCGGTGCAGCGATCGACGGCCGACTTGGGCACGACGATGCCGGCGTTGCGCGCCGACCGCAGCGCCATGATCTGGCAGATGGTCACCGACAGGTCGGCGTCGTGGCTGGACGGCGTGTAGCGCCAGGCGCCCTCGGTGTTGCGGGCCTGGCTGTCGAGGATCAGCTTGACCGCCCGGTGCAGCTTCTCGCGGACCTCGTCGCGCAGGCCACGCTCGTGGACCATGCCGTAGACCTCGCCGAGGAAGAGGGTGGCGAAGCCGTGGCTGTACATCGGCCCGTGGGCGTTGAACGCCGGGTTGTACAGGTAGCCGGGGTGGCCGCCCTGGACGTTCTCGCGCGAGAGGACGAACCGCAAGGCGTCGAGGACGACCCGGCCGTACAGGCCGCGGCCGGGCTGGTGGCCGGCACACATGAACGCCATGGCGGCGAGGCTGGTGATGCCGACGTTGCTGCTGTACTGCCCGGTGCCGAACGAGCCGTCGCGGTGGCGTCGGGCGTAGAGGTAGGACAGCCCACGTTGGATCGCCTGCTCGGTGCGGGGGTTGATCATGTCCTTCGACGCGGCGCCGTCGGGGATGCGCTCCCCGGGGCCGTCGTCGGCCGGGTCGGGCAGGACGTTGTCGCCGGCGAAGCCGAGGCAGGTGCCGGCCAGGCCGAGCGTCGCCAGGCCCCCGCGCGACAGCAGGTCACGTCGCGTCCACATCGGCTCAGTCCCCCTTCTTGCGGCCCTGCTCGGCGATGGTCTTGTAGTACTCGCGGATGACCCGGTCGTAGCGCGGCAGGAACGGCTGCGGGTTGGAGTAGGCGTTCATCTCGGCTCGCAGCGACTCGGGCAGGTGGCCCCAGACGTCCTTGACCACCTCGGGGTTGACCTTCCGGGGGTCGTTGGGCCCGTCGCCGCCCTGGCCGGGGTTGTTGCCCTGCGGGTTCGGCTGCGGCTGGTTGTTGCCCTGTTGCGAGTTGTTCTTCGCCATCCGGTCCTGCCGCTGCCCCCCGCGCTCCGAGCGCAGCTCGCGCCGCGGGCGGTTCCCCTGGCCGGACCGGGCCTGCTGCCGGCCGCCCTGCTGACCTCCCCTTTGCATGCCGCCCTTCTGCTGCCCTTGCTTCTGCTGGGCGCCGCCCTGTTGCTGGTCTTGCTGATCCTGTTCGCCGCCCTGCGGCTGCGGTTGGTTGTCCGCCCCGCCGCCCCCGCCGGACTGCTGCTCGCTCTTCTTGATCAGCGAGTCGAGGTCCTTGAGGATGTCGCGCTGCTGCTGCGTGGTCGGCTCGCCCAGTTCGCGGTTGGCGATCTTCTCCTCGACGGCCCGCATGTTCTTGCCGACGCGCTCCAGCACGTCCTTCTCGTCCTCGTCCTCGACGGGCCGTCCGTCCTCGGGGACCAGCGGCTCCTCCTTCTCCTTCTTCGCCTCCGACTTGTCCTTCGGCGGCTCCTTCTCCTTTTTCTCCGGGGCGGGAGGCTCACCGTCACGCTTCTTCCGCTTCAGGCGAAGCGGCGAATCGTCCTTGGCCCCGGCGGGGGGCTCGTCGCCGACGACCAGTCCGGTGAGGAGGAGCGCGCTCAACAGGAGCATCGACAGGCTCAGGCGGATCACGGCTTCTCTCCTTCGTCGCGGGCCTTGTCATCGACCTTGGCCTCGTCGTCCACGGCAGACCGCGTCAGGCGGTCGAGCAGGTCGGCCACTTCCTTCTGCTCGCGGCGGACCTCTTGCAGCTCGGCCTTCGACCTGGCGTCGAGGGCGTCCAAGGCGGGGTGCCTTTTGGTGAACTCGGCGGTGCGGTCGTTGACCTCCTTCTGGAGCGACCGCAGCAGCTTGAGCTGCGCCGTCGGCGGCAGGCCCCCGTCGTCCCCGCCGCCCCCGCCCCCGCCCCCGCCGCCTTCCCCGCCCTCGCCGCCGTCGCGGCTCAGCGGCCGCGGGTCGTCGATCGACTCCTTGAGCGAGGCGAGCAGCTGATCGAGTCGGGCGGTGCCGCCTGGGCCTGCTCGGATTGTACCTCGCCGTCCGGCAGCGTCGAGGGGCGGCGACTCGCGGACCATGGCGGCGAGGCGCTGCCCGGCCTTCTCCATCGACCGCGCCGCCCGCTCGACCAGCCGGGCGAACACGGGGGCGCTGGTCAGGTCCTTCTTGGCGACGCCGGCCGCCTCCTCGCTCAGTCCCTGCTGGTTCTGCCCCAGGTCGCGGAGGCTCGCCTTGAGGCCGCGGCTCCAGCCCTTCCGCTGGAGCGCCTCGTCCTGGATGCGCTTCGCCTCCTGGATGTGCCCCTCGTGTCGCTCCCTGATGCGGCGGAGGACGTCGGCGACCCGGACGAGCTGTTCGCGGCCCAGTTCCTCCTCGGCCTTCTTGCGGGCGCGCTCGATCTCCCGACGGGCCTCCTCCAGGCGGTCGAGGATGTCCTCCTGCTTCTCGTCGTCCTTCTTGCCGCGCGAGAGTTGCTTGACCGCGTCGGCCATGTCCTCGTTGGCCTCCTGGAGCGACTGGCGGGCGCGGTCGTTGCCCAGCCGCGACAGTTGGCCGATCGCCTCCTCGGTCTTCCGGCGCAGCTCCTGCTGCTTGGCGGCGAGGCGCTTCAGCTCCTCGTCGCGCTTCTTGGGGTCCTTGATGCCCTCGGCCTCGCGGAGCTTTCGCTGGAGCTTCTCCTGCTCGTCCATGAGCCTCTCGACCATCTCCTCGGCCTCGCGGAGCTTCCGCCCCAGGCGGTCGAGCCGGGCCTCGCGGCTGTCCTTCAGGTTCTTGACGAGCTTCTCCAGCTCGGCGGCGGCCTCCTGCTGCTTCTTCCTGGCCTGGTTCAGCTCGTTGCGGCCGATGCTATCGGCGGCATCCTTCATCTGGCCCTGGAGGTTGTTCTGCTCGGCCTGCTCGGCGGCGCGCTTCAGGTCGTTGGCCGTCTCGGCGTCGCGCTGGGCGCGGGCCTCGGCCAGCTTCTTCATCTGCTGGAGCAGGTGGCCGGCCCGCTCCTGCAAGCGCGACTGCGCCTCCTTCGCCGCGTCGAGGTCGGCCTTCTCCGCCTCGGTCAGCTCGTCGCGGCTCTTGCCGGTCGTGCCCTTCTTCGCCAGGTCGTCCAGCTGGGCTTGCAGCTCCTTCTGCTCCTGCAACAGCCGCGACGCCTCGTTGTTCACCTCCAGCGTGCTGCTCCACGGCTCCATCTCCTGGAGCAGCTGGCTGAGGCTGCGCTCGACCTCCTCCTGGCCGCGGCGGGCGTCGGCCAGCGAGCGGCGGGCCTTCTCGGGGTCGGCGCCCGCGGCGGCGTCCTGGCGGTCGCGCTCGGCCTCGGCGCGCCTCTCGGCGGCCTTCTGTTGTTGCGCCGCGGCGTCCTTCTTCGCCCGGGCGGCCTCCTCGGCCTGGCCGTCCTTCTCGGCCTCGGCGGCGCGGTCGTTGGCTTTCTTGGCCCGCTCCTCGGCGGCCTTGGCCTCGGCCTCGGCGGCCTTGGCCCGCTTCTCCAGCTCGGCCCGCCGCTCCTCGCGGGCCTTCTCGTCCTGCATCCCGGACAGCTTGCGGGCGTTGTTCAGCCGCGGCTCGATGTGCTCCAGCTCCTGGCCGGCCAGCCGGTTCAGCTCCTTGGCCAGGCGCGACATGCGCTCCATGGCGTTGGTGTTCTCCATGTTGTTCTGCCGCAACGTGTCGCGGACGCGCTCGATCTCGGCGCGCAGGCCTTCCTTGTCGTCGCCGAACCGCTCGCGGATCTGCTGCTGGAGCTGCTCGGCCTCGGCCAGCTGCTGCGCCTGCCGCCTTAGCTCCTGCGCCTCCTTGTCCAGCTTCTCGGCCTCCTGGCGCTTGGCCTGGGCGGCGTCGCGGTGCCGGCGGCGCTCCGCTTCGGACTTTGCGTTGTCGGCCGCGTCCTGCTCGGCGGCCGCCTCCTGCTGCAACCGCGTCGATTTCACCTCCGCCTCGGCCGCCTCGCGCTCGGGGACCATCTTGCCGCCCCTGCGGACGCGGGCCTCGACGTCCTTGACCTTCTGGAGGGCCTCGCGCTGCTTGTCCCGCACCTTCACCAGGTCGCTCTGGATGCGGGCCTGCTCCCGGTTGACCTCGTTGTCCAGCGCCTCGCGGCCGACGATGCGGATCGTGACCTGGTGGCTCTTGCCCGGCTCCTTGCCGACGGAAACGTCGTCGAAGTCGTCGGCGAACGCCTGCAACAGCACCACGTCGTTTTCCCTCAGTGGCGAGCCGTCGGCGTGGCGCAGCAGCCTCAGGGCCAGGCGGCGGTCGAATTCGAGACGGCGGGCGCGAAGCCGTGGCGTGGGCGCGCCGCGGAAGGTCGGGCCGCCCCAGTGGCCCAGGTCGATGCCGCGCCCGGCGTCGAAGAGCGGCACGGCGCGGGCCGGCTCGTCGCCGACGCGGTACTCCAGCCACGACGAGCGGACGGCGAACTGCTGGTCCTCGACGATCAGCGACAGCGGCAGTTCGGCGGTCGGCAGGACGCTAAGGACGTCGCGGGTCGGCGACGGGCGCTCGAGCTTCACGGCCGGCGCAGGGTCGAGGCGAAGGCGCAGCTCGTAGGACCGGCTGTTCTCCAGCTCGTGCTCGTCCTCGAAGTGCAGGCCGTATGAACCGTTTGTTGACGGTCGGAAGACCACCTCGACCTGTCGCGGGTCTTGCAGAATCTTCGCCGGGATGCGCTCATAGACCGCCCGGCTGAGGACGACCGCCCCGAGGGTGCCAATCGGGTCCTGCGAGGCGAACGCGGCCAGGCAGGCCGCCGGGGCCGTCCCCGGCTGTTCCGGCTGGTACTCGATCCAGGCGCGGCGGAGGGGGCGGTCGGCGGCGGCCCGGAACGTCACGACGGTGCCGGGGACGACCTCGAGGTTGCCCTGCCCCGGCGGCAGGCGGGTGGCGGGCAGGTCGGTGTAGGCGGGCGGCTGAACCAACAGCTGCGGCGACGGCTTGCCGTCGAGCGGGACCAGGATCGGCAGCGGCAGCACCTCGACGGCGAACTCGGGGGTGGCGGCGTCGTTGGCCAGGACGCGGAAGCGGAAGTTGCGCTGGATCTCCTCCGGCTTCAGGTGCAGCGTGAAGGTGTGCTCCTCGGGGTGGACGGCGAACGTCTTTCGCTGGGTCGGGAACCCCTCGTTGGTCACCTCGGCCGTCACCTCGGGTGGGACGACGCCGAAGAGCTGGCCGCGCAGGCGGTACTCGCGGTTGCGGCCGATCCGCAGGACGACCTTGTCGAGGTCGATCCGCGTCTTCTTCGGCCAGTCGGTGGCGCCGAACGGGTGGGCCAACCGGGCGGCCGCGGTGACGGCCAGCAGCGGGTACATCGTCGCCAGGGCCAGGACGGCGGCGAGGGCGAGCAGGGCGCTGAGGCCGGCGGCGCGCAGGCCCCGGGCATCGACGACCCGGCCGAAGTCCAGGCCGTCGATGCGGGCGAGGGCGCGGCGGACCGCCTCGCCGCGCATGCTGGCCGACTCACCCGACGGAGGGACGCGCTGGAGGAACTGGACGGTGCTGGCGAGGCTGTCGTTCAGGAGTGGGTAGCGCTCCTCGATGCGCAGGGCCAGCGAGAGGTCGTCGGTCGGGACGGCGAGCGGGCGGATTAGGAAGCGGAAGAGGATCAGGCCGGCTGACGTCAGCAGGCCGGCGAGGGCGAAGGCGCGGGCCAGGGCGGGCAGGTGCAGGCGATAGTCGAGCAGCCCGGTCACGACGACGACGCCGGCGACGCAGGCCAGCAGCCAGGCGGTGCCGCGGAACGTGGCGACGAAGCGGAGGCGGCGGCGCAGGGCGGCCGAGGCGCCGCCGGAGTTGCCGGTCCGCGGCGTGGCCCCCCGAAGGACGTACGGCGGGCTGGGGGCGGAGCGTCGAGGACATGCGGCTTCTCCCGTAGGACAAGCCAGCCTTGCTTGTCCCTGCGTGAAGGACAAGCAAGGCTGCTTGCCCCACGAGGGACGATCTCCCCTGTTCACTATAACAGCTTCACCCCCCGTCGCGACAACGAAATGGATGCGGTACAATGCGGCCCGCCCCGCTCCGGGAGAGGTGCCTCCATTGGTCGTCGTTGTGTTCCTGGTGCCGCTGGGCCTGTACCTGCTGTTCCTGGGTTGGCTCAACCGCCAGCCGCGACCCGTCCTGGTGTCGGGGACGTTGGACTTCCTCGGCGTGCTGGGCGCCGCATCGGGGTTCCTGCTCGTCGTTGGCCCGGCGGTGCTGTCGAGCTTCAGCGAGCGGTGGCGGGCGCTTTGGCTGCTCGGCGACGGGGCCGGCCTGGCCGAGGGGCTGGCGACGGCGCGGCAAGTCGATCTCCTGCTCGCCGGGCTGTACTACGGTGGGGTGGTGGTTGTCTGCGCCCTGACGTTGGCCAGCCGGCGCGGCACGACGGCGATCTACAACGTCGAGCCGGGTGTCGTCGAGGGCGAGGTCGAGGCGGCCTGCGCCGGGCTGGGGATCGAGGCGGTGCGTTCCGGCGGCGTGTTCGTGTTCGGCCTCGCGTCCGGGCGGGAAAGCACGGTCCTGGAGGTCGAGGCGTTCGCTGCCATGAAACACGTCACGCTGCGCTGGGACGCGCCCGACGCGCCAGCGCGGCGGGTCGTCGAGGCCGAGTTGGACCGCCGGCTGGACCGGGTCGGGCCGGCCTACCACGACACCGGGGCCTGGCTGACCATGGCCGGCGCCGGACTGCTCGGGCTGTCGTCCTTGATCGCCCTGGCGCTGGCCCTGCGGGTGCTGTACCTGAGGTGAGCCGCGGCCCTGAGAAAACGCGGAGGGGGCGGGTTCTCGAACCCGCCCCCCGTCGGTTGTTGATGGGCCGATGGAATTTACTTCCGGGCGACCGCGGTGTCGCTGGTCAGGTCCAGACGGACGGTGTCACCGGCCTTGAAGGTGACCGTCTTGCTAACCTTCACCGGGGCGCCGTCTTTGACGAATGCCGCCTCCAGGGTGTAGCCGTAGGTCTTGCCGGCGGTCAGGGTCGGCGTCTGGAAGTAGCGGGTCGCCGTGGTCGAGACGGTCGCCTGGCCGTCGATGGAGACCTTGGCGTCGGTCGGCACCGAGACGACGAGCATCGCCGTGCCGGGGTCCGTCTGGCTGGCAACGGCCGTGCCGCTGTCAAGGACGCGGCTGCTGACAAGGTGACCGGCCGCGCAGCCGGCGGTGATCGGGGCCGAATACGTAACCGCGTGGCAAGCGCTAGAGCCGCCGTAGCAGCCGCCATAGGTCACGTGGCAACCGCCGTAGCCGCCGTAGCAGCCGTGGCAGGCGTAGCTGTAGCATCCGTAGCAGCCGGCGTGGCAGCCGCGGCGGCAACCGCGGCAGGCGCGGCATCCGCCGCAATAGCACCCGCAGCTGCATCCACTACGACAGCCACGACCGTCCGCGCTTTCGCCGCCGGTGGTGATGGCCATCAGGAGCACCACAGAGTACATCGACGCACCTCCTGCAACGAACAGACATGAACCTCCCCCCCGCACCAACCCATCGGTGCCAGGGGGGAGATCCCAAACGGGCAAGCTATCAGCGACTGATGTAGACGTAGCCGCTCACGGGAGCGCCGTACACCACACCAGCCGAGATCGTGCCGCTGTAGCTGACAGGGTAGCTGTAGCTGGTAACCGGCGCGCTGTAGGTGACCACAGCGCCTTCGGTCGCCACGGGGACGCCGGAAGCGACCACGGTGCCGTCAGCCACCACACCAGCGGAGACGTGACCGGCAACCGGGTGACCCACCGCGCAGCCAACCGGGGCGGCCGGGGCGTAGCTGACCGGCGCGCTGTAGCTGCACGCCGGGGCGTAGCTGACCGGGGCGCAGTGGCAGCTGTAGCTGACGTTGCAGCCACAGTGCTTCTTGCAGCCGCGAGCCCGATGGCAACCGCCACAGCTACTGCAGCTGTTGCAGCTACTGCACCCGCGGCAACCACGGCAGCCGTCGGCGCTCTCGCCACCAGTGGTCATCGCCATCAGAAGAACCACAGAGTACATCACACACCTCCAGAAACGATAGAAGCTCTCTCCTGCGCCGGCGTGGGTTCGGTCTGGAGAGGGGATCCCAGGTGGGTATCAAGCCGTCTGACAGTGAATGCGGAAAAGGGGAAAGGGTCGTTCCATCATTCTATAAAGGCCTGCCAGACCCCAGGCACATCACCGGCCTGGTATGGGCGATCCTGCGGCGAGTGACCCGGAGGAGCGGAATCCTTCCAGGGTGAGGGCCCCGACCTTGTTCCGGGTCTGCATGATCTGAGGTAGATAGTAAAGCCAGCCAAGAAGGGAGTCAATGACAATTTAGGCGATCTGCACGGATTCGCGAATTTTAACGGTTGTCATAAACCTACCTGGACTGCGCAAGGTTTCGCGCTGAGGGAGTTCCCCCGTCACGCCGGCTTCCCTGACCCGAATTGTTCGCCCCTCGGGCGATCTCGGCTTAGCTTCTCTGGTCGGATCAGGTAGACTTGTTCCGGAGTAAGTCCTCCAGAATTAAGGAGTGGACCCATCATGGCCGCCCCTTCCCTTCGGCTGCCCTCGTGGTCACGTCCGTTACCTCTGATGGCGGTCGGCCTATTGCTTTGTGGTGCCGCGCTGGCGGTCTCGCGCGGCACCGACCTACCCGGCTTTTTGCCCATGACGCTGCTGTTCTCGGGCACCCTGCTGGCCGGCCTGGCGGTGCAGAGACAGTTGCGAGACGAGACCTGGTTATGGCCGGACCGGATTCAATCCTCGGCGGTGGTGTCGCTGGCGGGGCTGGCCGGCGTCATCGGGACCGGGGCGATGCGGCCGGAGTGGGTTTCCGGGCGGATGTTTTACACCTTCGTGTTCCTGCTCGGGTTGTCCGGGTCGCTGCTGATCCTGTTGCCGTCGCTGGCCCGCCGCGTCGTGCTGAGCCTGTGGGTGCTGTTCCACTTCACCGGCATGGCCGTCTGCGTCACGTCGATCGACCCGCCGAACAACAACGGGCTGTTCGTCTCGAAGCAGTTGTGGTCGTACGTCTACCGCCCCTACCTCTCCTTTATGTACATGACCAACGCCTACCACTTCTACTCTCCCGACCCGGGGCACCCGGAGTTGCTGTGGTTCGCGGTCTGCTACGACGATGACACCTACACCTGGGTGAAGCTGCCGGAGCGGGCCAACAGCCCGATCGGCATGCACTACCAGCGGATGCTGGCGCTGCCAGCCCACAGCTACGGGGCGCTGAGCCGGCTGCCGCTGTCGGCGGCGGAGCTGTCACTGCTGCCCAAGGACACGCCGAGGCCCGCCCGGGGGTCGTGGGAGGCGATCTACCTCCGCCGCCAGGTCGGCTCGACGACGGAGTACCGCCGCCAGGACGAGCCGAAGTTCCTGCCGATTCCGAACGTCAACGACCTGGACCTCAACACCCAGTACCGCGAGCCGCACGACGTCTCGAAGAAGACGCTGGCGTCGGTGGCCCACCGCATCTACCTGACCGCCCCGCCGCCACGCGACGACAAGGGCAACGTCAAGCCGGGGGTGAAGGTCAGGAGCGTGAAGGTCTACCGGGTGGTGCATTTCGTCCTCTCGCCCAAGGAGTTGGCCGACGGCGTCAGTCCGCTGGACAAGACCAAGCACTGGCCGTACTTCATGGGCGAGTTCGACGCCGACGGCAACCTCGTCAATGACCGCGACCCGTTCCTGTACTGGTACCTGCCGATCACGGTCGTGCCGGAGGGCTACCCCGGCCGGGGCTCGCCGACTGTCAACGTCCGGACACCGCCGAAGGAAGGGATGCTGCTGGACTGCCTGGAGCTGCACGCCGCCGGCCCCCGCCGCCGGCCTAACGAGGAGAGCAAGTGATGGCCGCCTTCCCGACGACGACTGCCCGTCCCGAGCTGAGCCAGGCCTCCCCGGGTGGCCTCTTCCGCGGCTGGGACGCGTTCTGGTTCACGCCGGCCGACCCGGCGACGCTGTCGCTGATGCGGGTCTTCTGCGGGCTGGTTGTGTTCTACGTCCACCTGACGTACAGCTGGGGGCTACTCGGCTACGTCGGGCCGGACGCCTGGCTCAACCAGTCGGTGGCGGACTACATCCAGAAGGAGCTGCCGGTCTACGCCCTGCCCTGGAACTGGACCGACGGGCCGGCCGAGATCGCCCAGGGCAGTTGGTACTGGTCGGTGTTCTACCACGTCCACAGCCCGGGGTGGATCGTCGCCTTCCACGTCCTGTTCCTGGTCGCGCCGCTGATGTTCGCGGCGGGGCTGCTCACGCGGGTGTTTGGCGTCATCACCTGGATCGGCGCCATGTCCTACTGCCAGCGGGCGGCCAACACCGTGTTCGGGCTGGACACGATGATGATGATCGCCCTGGCGTACCTGAACCTCGGGCCGTGCGGGGCCCGGTACTCGCTAGACAGCTGGCTGGCGAGGCGCCGGGCGGCGCGGCGCGGGGAGCCGGCCCCCGAGGTGGCGCCGTCGTACGCGGCGAACTTCGCGATCCGCCTGACGCAGATCCACTTCTGCGTCATCTACCTGGCGACGGGCACCTCGAAGCTTCTCGGGGCGACCTGGTGGGCCGGCACGTCGTTGAACCTGGTGCTGCTCAACAGCGCCTTCGCCCCGCTGGACCAGGCGCCGTACTACCAGCTCATGAAGTGGCTGGCCGGCAGCCGGCTGGTGTGGGAAGTCGCCATGACCGCGACGATCGTCTACACGCTGGCCCTGGAGATCGCCTTCCCGTTCCTGGTGTGGAACGTGCGACTGCGGTGGCTCATGATCTGCTGCTCGGTGCTGCTGCACACCGGAATCGGCCTGTGCATGGGGCTGGTGTCGTTCAGCCTGATGATGATGGTCATGGTGCTGAGTTTCGTGCCGCCGGAGACGGTACGGTCGATCCTCGGCTGGCTGGCCTCCGTCGGGACGGCCCTGGTCGCGCCGAATCCCACGGCCGCGGTCGAGAAGCCTAGGAAGTTGGTGCTGACGCGGTAGCCAGCCGCGGCGGCCAACAGCCCCTTCCCATCGCGCCCCCGGGGGAATATCCTCCGGGGGCAGCTTTCAGGATGCACCTGGAGACGGCGAGAACCGCCCCCCCTCGGAACTGATTTCTCGCCTGCCCCCGTCAACCTCTCTGCCCCTACAATCGACACCAACGGTATTGTCGGCCCCCAGCCCGAGGGGTTCGACATTATCCGGGCGTCCCCCTCTTTGCCCTACTCGGATCATTCCTCACATTTAGAACAGAAGGAGTTATAGACACAACCTCTGTTTCTCGCATTGCACGACCATGAACGAGATCCTCGTGGGCGACTGCCTCGAACAGCTCAAGACCCTGCCGCCGCGGTCGGTGGACCTGGCGTTTGCCGACCCGCCGTTCAACATCGGCTACGAGTACGACGTCTACGACGACCGCCGCTCGCGGGCCGACTACCTGGCGTGGACGGAGCGGTGGCTCAAGGCGGTGAAGCGCGTCCTCAAGCCGACCGGGTCGTTCTACGTCGCCATCGGCGACGAGTACGCCGCCGAGGTCAAGGTACGCCTCGACGCGCTGGGCCTGACGATGCGCAACTGGATCATCTGGCACTACACCTTCGGCGTGTCCTGCACCAAGAAGTTCAACCGCTCGCACGCCCACATCTTCTACTACGTGGCCGACCCGAAGCGGTACACGTTCAACGCCGGCTCGGTGCGGGTGCCGTCGGCCCGGCAGACGACCTACGCCGACCGCCGGGCCAACCCGGTCGGCAAGGTGCCGGACGACACCTGGGTCCTGCGGCCGCAGGAGGAGGCCCGCTGCTTCGACCCGGCGAGCGACACCTGGTACGTGCCGCGCATTTGCGGCACGTTCAAGGAGCGGACCGGCCACCCCTGCCAGATGCCCGAGGCGGTGCTGGAGCGGATCCTCCGCGTGTCGTCGAACGAGGGGGACCTGATCCTGGACCCGTTCGCCGGGTCGGGCACTACCCTCGCGGCGGCCAAGCGGCTGGGGCGCAACTTTATCGGCGTCGAGCTGTCGGAGGAGTACGCCGGCGGCATCCGCCGGCGGTTGGAAGAGTTGTCATGCTGCCGGTACTCCTCGACCTGAGCGGCCGGACCGCGCTGGTGGTCGGCGGCGGTCCGGTCGGCCGTCGCAAGGCCCGCTCGGTCCTCGCCGCCGGCGGTCGGGTGCGCCTGGTGTGCCTGGAGGCGCAGCCCGAGGGTGCTGGGGCCATCGACTGGCGAACGGAACCGTTTCAGGAATCGCACCTCGACGGAGTTGCCCTGGCGTTCGCGGCGGCGACGCGGGAGGTGAACGCCCGCGTCGCCGAGGAGGCACGCCGACGCGACGTTCTCGTCAACGTTGCCGGCGACCCACGGGCCGGCGACTTCCACCTCGCGGCGACGGTGCGACGTGGTGACCTGGTCGTCGCGGTGGGCACCGGCGGGGCCGCCCCCGCCCTGGCGCGGCGGCTGCGCGAGCGGTTCGAGGCGGAGTTGGACACCGCCTTCGCGAACTGGGTAGTGCTCCTCTCGGAACTCCGGCCGGTGGTCCTGTCGCGCGTCGCCGACGAGGCTCGCCGGCGCGAGCTGTTCGAGCGCCTGGCGGACTGGAGCTGGCTGGAACGGCTGCGCTCCGACGGCGTGGACGCGACCCGGGCGGAGATGCTACGGCACATCTCCGACATGGTCGGGGGGTGAGGTCAGGCCGGGCGGCCGAGCCAGAGCGGCTTGAAGTGCGGGACGGTGTCGAACGGTTGCCTTCGGCCCCCGATCGTCTCGCCGAGCTGCTGGATGTTGGCCTCAGCCAGGTGGCCGAGCTTCTTGCGGTGCGCCATCACCAGGTAGCCGACGCGCTGGGGGTCGAGTTGCATCAGTCGGCAGCAAGTCGCGTCCACGGCGACGAGGTCGGTGCCCATGACCAGGACGCCCGTCGGCTTCGGCGTGCCGTTGAGCGGGCCGTCGCCCTCCATGCCGACGATGCCGTCCACGATGGCCAGGTCCGGCGTGCGGGTCACGGCGATGTCCACGATGCTGTTGTCGATGCCGCGCCAGTGCAGCTCGTTCTTCGGCCAGCCGTAGCAGATGCCCGGCAGGGTGCCGAACAGGTTTTTCAGTGCCAAGGTCGCCACCGCCCAGTGGTGGGTCTTCAGCTTCGGCAGCGAGATGAGCACCTCGGCCTCGGCCACGGTGCGCGACA
>JAXMAW010000018.1:0-118622 GCA_046350195.1 Gemmataceae bacterium | reverse complement strand
CCGCGCAGCTCGCGCGGCGCCGCCTTGCCGGACTTGGCCGGGGCCGCCTCCGGCGGCGTCTCGTCGGCGTAATCACCCTCCTCGCCGGGCAGGCCGATCCGCTTGCGGCTCAGGCCGATCTTCCGCTCGCCGACATCGACCCGCAGGATCTTAACCTCGATCTCGTCGCCGACCTTGACGACGTCCTCGGGGCTATCGACCTTGTGGTCGGCCAGTTCGGAGATGTGCAAGAGGCCTTCCAGGCCCGGCTCCAGCTCGACGAAGACGCCGAAGTTGGTCAGCTTGGTGACCTTGCCCTTCTTCGTCTCGTTGGGCTTGTACCGGCCGGGGATGTCGCCCTCCCACGGGTCGTTGTTCATCTGCTTCAGGCCCAGCGCGATCCGCTTGCGCTCCTGATCGACGTTGAGCACCACGCAGGTGACCTTGTCGCCCTTCTGCACCACCTCCGACGGGTGCGCCACCTTCTTCACCCAGCTCATGTCGCTGACGTGCAGAAGGCCGTCGATTCCCTCCTCGATCTCGATGAACGCCCCGTAGTTGGTCAGGTTGCGGACGACGCCGGACACCACCGTGTTCGGCGGGTAGCGCTCAGCGACCTTGTCCCACGGGTTCGGCATGACCTGCTTCATGCCGAGGGAGATCTCCTGCTTCTCCTTGTTGATGTTCAGGACTTGAACCTCAATCACGTCCCCTATCGCGACGAGTTCCGAGGGGTGCGTGATGCGCCGCGTCCACGACATCTCGCTGATGTGGACGAGGCCTTCGAGCCCCGGCTCCAGCTTGACGAACGCGCCGTAGGTCATCACGTTGACGACCTCGCCCTTGTGGCGGCTGCCGATGGGGTACTTGTCGGCGACGTTGGTCCACGGGCTGGGCGTCTTGTGCTTCAGCGACAGGGCGATCTTCTCGCGGTCCTTGTCCACCGACAGGATGTAGACCTCGAGCTGCTGGTCGATGTGGACCTTCTCGTGCGGGTTCTGCACCCGGCCCCAGTCCATGTCGGTGATGTGCAACAGCCCGTCGATGCCACCGAGGTCCACGAACGCGCCGAACTCGGCGATGTTCTTGACGACGCCCTTGCGGGTCTGGCCCGGCTCGATCTCGGCGAGGAGCTTCTTCTTCATCTCCTCGCGCTGGTCTTCCAGCAGCTTGCGGCGGGACACGACGATGTTGCGGCGGGCCTCGTCGATCTTGAGGATCTTACACTCTATCGTCTTGTTGATGTAGTCGGCGATGTCCGGCGGCCGGCGGATGTCCACCTGGCTGGCCGGCAGGAAGACGTTGACGCCGATGTTGACGAGCAGGCCGCCCTTGATCTTGCGGGTGACCAGGCCGGAGACGACGTCGCCCTCCTTGTGCTTGGAGATGACGTCTTCCCACTCCTTCTGCCGCTTCGCCTTGCGGAAGGACAGGACGATGGCGCCGGACTCGTCCTCGACGGCGTCGAGCAGCACCTGGACCTCGTCGCCGACCTGGGGCGGCTCGACCTTGTCGGTCGCCTCGTTGTACCACTCCTGGAGCGGGATGATGCCCTCGCTCTTGTAGCCGATGTCCACCACCACGTCGTCGCCGACGATGTTCGCCACCCGCCCGGAGACGATCTTGTTCACCTCGAAGTCGCGCTGGTCGCTGTAGACCGTCGCCAGGTCGCTAGAGCCCTCGCCGGCGCCGGCCAGGGCGGCGTGCAGCTCCTGGTCCAGGTCCTGCTCGGAGACGTCGAACTGGCGAAGTAAATTGCGGTTCACCATGTAGCCAACACACCCTCTACCGCGGCCCGCCGGCGAGCCCACCGGCCAGCGGGGCGGGGAAAAAGAGCCCCAACGTCGCTCCGCGACACATGACACGGACCATGACGACGCTGTATGAACGGGTATCATAGCGGCCTGCCCCCATCGACGCCAGGGGGGCGTCTGCCGCACCAGGCCCGGAGGTCACGTCGCGGTTTGCGCGTGCGCCGACGTGCGACCCGGACCTGGATGGGAAAAGCTCCGCCCGCTTTCGCCGCAACCTCAAGGCGGGATGAGTCATGTCCACCCCCCGATTCACCGCGGAAGAACTCGACCGGCTGCGAGCCCTGGCCGCCCAGTGGGGCAAAATCGTCTCCCGACGGGCCTTCGGCGACGACGGCCCTGGCCTCGACGTGGACTTCCGCACCTCCGAGCAGGTCGCCACCGCCGCCGCCGTGGGGCTGACCGAAGGCACCCTACAACTGTTGCTGCAACAGCAGGCCGACGAGCTGCCCCACCAGCAGCCCTGTCCCGCCTGCGGCAGGCTCTGCCCCACCGAGCCTCACCGCCGGCCCCTGACCGCCCAGGGGGCCCAGACCCAGCAGCCCGAACGCCTCGCCCACTGTCCCGACTGCCGCCGGGACTTTTTCCCCCCTACGGACACCCCTGGGGCTGGATGAGGACGCCTACAGTTCCTCCGTCGTCCAGCGCGGCGTCACCGCCGCCGCCCGCTTCTCCTCCTTCCGCGACGCCACCGCCGCCGTCGGGATGTCGGGCGTCGCCATCAGCGAGAGCCAGGTCCGCCGGCTGGCCCACGAGGCCGGCCGGGAATTGATCTCGTAGATGAAGTCACCAGATGGGGCGGAGGCGTCTCTCACCGACGGCGCGAGACGCCGGGCGAGGGTGGGTCGTGTACCGTTCGGCGGTACCGTCCTCGCTGAGGTGGGACGCCCGCAGTTGCAGCATGGCATCCGCCCCGCCCTCCAGCCAGAACTTCTCGGTGCCCTTCAGCCGCCGGTTGACCTGCTTTATGGTCGATTCCACCGCCGCGCTGCTGATCGGCAGCCCGAGCATCCGGTAGCGCGGGTAGTCCATCCTCTTGCTGTTGTTCTGCACGTAGCCCACCGCCTCCCAGACCACCTTCCGCGGGTCGTCTTCGCCGCAGCCTTCCGGTGGCTTGCCCACTTGCTGCCCGGCTGCCCGCAAGCCCGACAGCAACTTGCCCACTTCCCCTGACCAGGCCCAGCGCAGCCAACTCTCGTACAACGCCCACGCCTCGGCGGTCGCCTTGCCCTTGGCCGCCTGCGCTGCCGTGTGCACATACCCCAGCAGGTGAAGGAAATCCAGAAATGGCGATGAAGCCCCCCAGTTGATCCACCACCGGGCCGAGCTGATTGGCACAGTGGCGGACCAGTTCGGCGGCGACTGGCG
This sequence comes from Gemmataceae bacterium, assembly GCA_046350195.1. Lineage (GTDB taxonomy): Bacteria > Planctomycetota > Planctomycetia > Gemmatales > Gemmataceae > CALDUY01. The sequence goes on along the minus strand of JAXMAW010000018.1, from coordinate 115,464 downwards.
GCTCGACGCCGTTGAGCTTGTTGTAGACGCTGGTCAACGAGACGGGGATCGGCTCCGAGGCCGCCTGGAAGGCGGCGTGGACACTCTTGCGGGCACCACAGACGACCTGGGCCAGCAGATCGACCACGGTGGAAAAGGGCGGCTCGCGGGTATACTGCCCGGTGGCGTGGGCCTCGAAAAGGGAGTCGAGCTGCGAGGCGGTCAGGGCACGTTCCAACGCGGCCTGGACCATGACGCTGATTGGGCTCTTGGCGGCGAAACGCTCGAACACGGTTCCCAGCAGCATGAGCCTGCCCAAAGGGCGACTGCTGTATCCTCCAATTCCGTATCATCTTATGAACTCACAGCTTCACCTTGGAAGGGCTGGCCATGCCGACAAATCGCTGCTACCACTGGGTGTTGTTGATCGCCTCCCTGGCGGTGATTGCCGGCTGCGGGGGGAAACGGCCTTCCCCCGCCAACACCGGCACCTCTCACGGTCAATCCGATCCCGGAAGGGTTCGCTCGGCGGACGTCAGTATCCTCTTCGTCGGCAACAGTCACACCAGCGCGCACGACCTGCCGGCCCTGGTAGGCGAGATGATCCGATTCCGCCATCCTGGGAAAGTGGTGTATTCGCACGTCGTCGGCGTGGGGTTCCTGGAGGACGTGGCGCGCCACCCCAGGTGCAGGGAGGAAATCGAGTCCCGGCCGTGGAAGTACGTGGTGCTCCAGGCGCAAAAGGAAAGTCGGAGCGGCCGGTTCCGATACTCCCAAGAGGAAGGCATCGACATCGCCAGGCTTGGCAAGGCTCGCGGGGCCGGCGTGACCTTTTTCGCCGAGTGGGGCCTGAGAGACGTCCCGGGCCACGGGCGGCGAATCGAGATGATCTACGACGAGATGGCGACCGCCGCCGGGGCCCGGGTGGCCCCGGTCGGTCGGGCCTGGGACCTGGCCCTGGCGGCGCGGCCAGATCTGCCCCTGTACGCCCCCGACGGCAACCACCAATCGGCACTCGGCGCGTTCCTCACGGCGTCTGTCCTCTTTGGCCAACTGACCGGCGAAAGCCCCGCGGCTCTCTCGACCTTTCGGTACGAGGGGGTAGGCGAGGCGGACCGGAAGTCCCTGGTGGATGCGGCCGTCACCGCTCTCGCCCAAAAGGGCGGAGGGATGGACGCAAACTGACCCGCCGAGCCCGGCGCCGCACCTAACGGGGGCGATTTTGTTTAGCGCGTCCAACTTTGCTGGTTCCTGTTCCGTGACCGGGGTGGCGCCTCTGTGGCCCGTGCTGATAAGCCTCTATGGCATCCCCCCTCGGCGGCACGCCGGTGACGCTGGCCCTACTTCCCTGACCCGAGTAATGGCCGGGGTGGGCACGACCCGTAGAATCCCCAGGCCGGACGGCAGGGCGACCAGCAGGGCGGGTCCGGAACTCCTGCATCAATTTGCGCCATGGGGCGGTCACCGTTCCGTAGCGGGCCCAAGGCAGGGACACTTGTCGGGGCAGTCCCATTACAAGTTATTCCTCTCCCAATTAGGGCGGCCGGCATCGGCCGCATTGTTCCATGGCAAAGAAATCGACATCAAAGAAGACGACGAAACCCCGGGAGGTGAGTGCCAAATCGGCGCCCGCTCCGGCCAAAGGCACGACCATGACTCTCGAGAAAGCCCTCGAGCAACTCGAGTCGCTGGGCGACCAGAGGGTGCGGGCGCACAACACGAAGTACGGGGCCGGCGACAATCAGTTCGGTGTCAAACACGGCGACATCCGGGTGCTGGCGAAGAGGATCAAGACCGACCATATGCTCGCCATGCCTCTTTGGAAGACCGGCAACGTCGATGCCCAGCTCCTGGCAACCCTCCTGATCAAGCCGAAGGACCTGTCAGCCAAAGAAGTGGATCGGATGGTGCGGTCCATCGCCTTTGCGCACGTGGCGGACTGGCTCATCGCCTATGTCGTCAAGCAGCACCCCGACAAGGAGACGCTTCGCCAGGAGTGGATGGCCACGGACGACCGCTGGGCCGCACGCGCCGGATGGAGCCTTACCGCCGAGCGGGTCGTGAAGAGTCCGGAAGGGCTCGACCTGCCAGCGCTGCTGGATCGCATCGAGTCCGAAATGGGAAACGCCGATCCCGTCGTGCAGTGGACGATGAACAGCGCCCTTGCGGAAATCGGCATCCACTTCCCAAAACTCCGCAAGCGGGCCATCGCCATTGGCGAGACGTTGGGAATCTATCGAGACTACCCCGTTTCGAAGGGTTGCACGTCGCCCTTCGCCCCGATCTGGATCAACGCCATGGTGAGTCGGCAGGGCTGAGCGACCGCCGCCGGATCGCGGGATGACAAGGCGTTGCACTTGGCCAGGACGGCATTTCGGTTTGTGGAAATATCACGTTACTTGAATCCGGCCCGGCGAGTGAACGCAGCCGATAGGCCGCACCCGACCGTCGATTCTCAGGGAGAGTGATCCGATGCCCCCGCGCGCCGAATACGACACGATCGGGCGGGGCTACGCGCGGCAGCGCCGCCCCGACCCGCGGATCGCCGCCCGGGTGACGGCGGCGCTCGGCGAAGCGTGCTCGGTGCTCAACGTCGGCGCCGGCGCCGGGTCCTACGAGCCGCCGGACCGCCGCGTGGTGGCGGTCGAGCCGTCGGCCGTCATGCTCGCCCAGCGGCCGCAGGGCGCCGCCCCGGCCGTGCGGGCCCGCGCCGAGGCGCTGCCGTTCCCGGACCGGGCGTTCGACGCGGTGATGGCCGTTCTCACCCTACACCACTGGGCGGACCGCGCGCGGGGGCTGGCCGAGTGCGCGCGGGTGGCGCGACGGCGCGTCGTGCTGCTCACGTGGGACCCGGAGGCCGACTGCTTCTGGCTCCTGCGGGAGTACTTGCCCGCGTTCATCGAGGCGGACCGGCGGCAGTTCCCGCCGGTGGAGGCGTACGCCGAGGCGGTCGGCCCGGGCGCCCGGGTCGCGGTCGCGGCGGTGCCGGTCCCGCACGACTGCGCCGACGGGTTCCTCGGGGCGTACTGGGCGCGGCCGGCGGCGTACCTGGACCCGGCGGTGCGGGCCGGGATCTCCTCGTTCGCGCGCCCGGGCGCGGAGGCGGGGCTGGCGCGGCTCCGCGCCGACTTGGCGTCCGGCGCGTGGCACGCGCGGCACGGGTACCTGCTCGCGGCCGACGAACTGGAGCTGGGGTACCGGCTCGTCGTCGCCGACTTCCCCGACCGTGAGGCCTAACGACTGGCTGCGCTCGTGCTGGTCGATCGCGGCGAGCTGAACCTCGGCGCGGCCGTCGCCTCGCCGTCGCCTACGTGATGAACCGGATGGTGCCGAGCCTGGTCACCACGCCCATCTCAAGGGCGCTGGTCGAGCGGGCCTACGACCTCGTGACGCGCTAGGTCAGGGGCGCCGCACGGCGGCGGTCGGCCCTCAGTCCGTGCCGTAGACCCGGGCCAGCGCCTTGACCAGCGTGTACAGCAACAGGTGCTTGCTCACCGGCTTGGGCAGGACGCTGAAGAACTGCGCCTGGATCGCCGCCCGGACCACGGTCTCGTTGGCGTCGGCGGTCACCAGGATTGCCGGCAGCCGCGAGTTGATTTGCCTCACCAGCCGCAGCGTCTCCACCCCGGTCAGGGTCGGCATGTGCATGTCGAGCACGACGAGGTGGATCGGCTGGGCCATAACGATATCGACGGCCTCCTCGCCGGAGGCGGCGACGGTGGTCCGGAACCCCGCCGGCGTCAGGATGTCGCGCAGCGCCTCCCGGCTGGGTTGGTCGTCGTCGGCCACCAGGATCGAGTAGGACGGCTTGGGTTCTTGTACCGCTGTCATCTGCCGCTCCTCGCGGGCCGGTTCTTGTCCCCACACGCCGGCGGCACGGGCAGGTGAGGGGTTGGGCTGTTCAGTAGACGCCTAGCAAATCTTAGACCGGGCAGACAACGGTTCTGTCGGCCTGATCTAACTCCTTTCTCCAGTTAAACATTCGCGGCCCGGAAAAGCAAGTCGTAGCGAGCCGGTCCCGGGGCCCATCTGCCAGGGAGGCGAAGCCACTGTCAGATTGGCAGCGCGCAAAAGAAGACCACCCGGAGGGTTCCGGGTGGCCGAGGGTAGGTTGCTTGACTTGTCAGGGGGGAAGGAGGTAGATGGGAGAAGGACTCGCGGAAGCGGGTCCGGCGTCCCGGTCATCAACCGGGTCGCCGCGCGCCGCGCCAAGGGGGTTGGCATGGCCGGGATCACCTCGCCTCCGATCGTCACTTCCCAGTGCTGATCGGTGCCCAACTTAAAGCAAGCCGCGTGCCAGAACCGGTCATCAGGCCGACAAATCGCCATAAAGCCAATTTCACAAAGCGGTTGCCGTATTCCGTTCGATTCGTCCGGTCATCCGCTTCCGGCGGGAAATGCTGCAAAATCGTCCGCACTGTTGTAATTGTTGCAACCCACCCCATCGTCAGCCCGGTAGCTCGCGGAAAATCTTCTCGAACTCGCCGGCGACGCGCTCGAACGCTTGCACCAGGGCGGGGTCGAACTGGCCGGTCGGCTGGAGCATCAGGCCGACGGTCGCGACGTGTGACAACGCCGGCTTGTAACTGCGGCGGCTGCGCAGGGCGTCGTAGACGTCGGCGAGGGCGACCAGCCGGGCCGCCAGGGGGATGGCGTCGCCGGCCAGCCGGTCGGGGTAGCCGCTACCGTCGTGGTGCTCGTGGTGGTGGCGGATGATGTCGCCGGCCGTCTGCAAGAAGGCGCGGGCGGAGACGTGCGACTGGGCCAGCTCCTGGAGCATCTCGGTCGGCAGCGTGGTGTGGGCCTGCATCAGCACCCGCTCGTCGTGCTGGAGCTTGCCCGGCTTGAGCAGGATGTGGTCGGGCAGGCCGACCTTGCCGATGTCGTGCAAGGGCGCGCAGCAGCTGACCATCTCGACGAAGGCGGCGTCGATGCGGCCGGCGAAGGTCGGCAGGGCGGCGGCCTCGGACGCCAGGCAGCGGACGTAGCGCGACATCCGCTCCAGCCGGCGGCCGGTGTCGTTCTCGCGGAGCTGCACCAGTCGGGCCAGCCCGACGACCAGGGCCGAGCGGACCTCGTGGAGGTCGCTGTCGCGGGCGGTCAGGCGCTGCTCGAGGGTCTGGTTGACCGCGAGCAGGTGCCGGGTCAGCACGTCGGAGCGGTCCTGGGCCGCCTTCAGCCGCAGCGCCGCCTGGACCCGGCCGCGGAGCTGGGGGACGCTGAACGGCTTGGACAGGTAGTCGTCGGCGCCGGCCTGCAGCATCTCGGACATCTCGTCCCCGGACGCCTGCCCGGAGAACAGGATCACCTTCAGGTTGGCCGTCGGCGGGCTGGCGCGGAGGCGCTTGAGCAGGTCGGCCCCGGACAGGCCGGGCATGTTGACGTCGGTCAGTACCAGGTCGGGCGGGGTGCGGGCGGCGGCCTCGAGCGCCTCCTCGGCGTCGGCGGCCTCCTCGGCCTCCAGCCCCTGGAGCTTGAGCACCTCGCGGCAGAACTGGCGGACGGACGGCTCGTCATCGACCACGAGGACGCGGTGGGCCCGGGCGCCGGCCGTGACCGGGCCCGCCGGTCGGAAGCCCCCGTGGCCGGAGCTGGGCCGCGGCAGCGACGGCGACGAGTCGGTGCGGAGGAACGGTAGCAGCGCCTGCATCACGTCGCGCGGGGTGGCGTAGCGGTCCTCCGGGCGCAGCGCCATCATCTTGCGGACGACCGCGTCGAGGCCGGCCGGCACGTCCGGCGCCAGCGCCCGGACCGAGGGCGGTCCCTGGCTGACGCGGCGCAGCAGCAGCTCGATCTCGGGGCCCCCGCCGGCGAACGGGGGTTGGCCAGTCAGGCACCAGTACAGCGTCGCGCCCAGGCTCCAGAGGTCGGCCCGGATGTCCACCTGGCTGGCGTCGCGGGCCTGCTCGGGGGCCATGAAATCGACCGTCCCCAGCACGGTGCCCGGCTGCGTCACCCGGGTCGGGGCGTGCCGCGACAGCCCGAAGTCGAGCAGCTTGGCCTGCTCCTCCGCCGTCACCAGGACGTTGGACGGCTTGATGTCCCGGTGGACCAGGCCGAGCTTGTGCGTCTCGGCCAGGGCGCAGGCGATCTGGTGGACGATGTTGCACGCCGAGGCGACCCCCAGCGGGCCGCGGCCGCGGACGTAGGCGTCGAGGTCCTCGCCGCTGACGTACTCCATGACGAGGTACCACAGCGTCGGCCCGTCCGGGTCGGGGTTGTAGACGCGGCCGGCGTCCATGGCGGTGACGATGTTCGGGTGCCGCAGCCGGGCGATGGCCCGCATCTCGGCGGAGAAGCGGCGCTCCAGCCGGGGGTCGTCGTCGCGGGCCTGCTGGAGCACCTTGATCGCGACCAGGTGGCGCATCTCGATGTGCTCGGCCTTGTAGACGACGGCCATGCCGCCGGCGCCCAGCCGCTCCAGCAGGCGGAAGTTGCCCAGCACCAGGCCGAAGCAGTTGCCGGCGCCGATCCGGGCGGCCAGGAACGGCGTCAGCAGGCCGAACTCCACCAGCAGCGCGAGCGCCCCCTCGGGCTCGTCCTGGCACAGCAGCCGCTCCCGGTCGCCGTTGGAGAGTTGCTCCCAGTCCTCCGCCAGAATGAGCGACGAGCCGAGCAGCTCGTAGATCAGCCCCTCGATCTCCTCGGGCCCCGCGCGCGGCCTGACCCGGCGCAGCTCCCGCGACCCTCTGCTGGTTAGCGCGTCCATCGGCGTGCGACTCCGGGCGTTTGGGGGGAAGGGGCGGGGAGGCGGCCGGCGCCGCGCGGGCGCGGGTTATCCCCGGTGTGGATGGTCCTGGCCCGAAGTCTTCCCATGAGCCGTGTTGCCCTTCATCCCGTTTGGGGGGTGTTCGTCCGCCGTTGGACCGAACCGCGGAACGCGGACGACGGGCGCGTCCGGCCGGGGAGGTTAGTTGCGCCGGGGTTGGTACGCCCAAACTCTAGCTCCTGCCTCAGGCGGTGGCAAATCCGCGGTGGGGATTGGCCGATGTCCGAGGCCGCGACCGCTCACCCCGCGGGCGGGCCGCCTCCGGCGCCTTCCAGCGCCTGCAGGATCGTCCGCAGCGCCGCGGCCGCCCGCTGGGCCAGCTGCGGCGACGGCAGCGGCACCACCAGCGCCGGCTGGCCCGTCGCCGGGTCGGTCGTCACCCGGGCCGCCGCCAGCGCCTCGACCAGCTGCACCGCCGCCAGGGCCAGGGTCACGTCCGCGGCCGGCTCGCCCGCCGGGCTCGGCGCTGGCTCGGCGGCCGGCTCCGGAGGCGCGAACAGCTCGCGTACCGCGTCGAGGAACGCCTGCTGCCCGACGCCCTCCAGCGCCACCTCGTCGCCGGTGCCGGCGAACAGCTCCTCGAACAGCTCGCGCTTGCGCGACAGCACCTGCCAGACGCGCTCCTCGATGCTGTCGCGCGTCACCAGGTGGATGACGCGCACCGGCCGGTGCTGGCCCATGCGGTGGACGCGGGCGATGCGCTGCTCCAGCACGGCGGGGTTCCACGGCACCTCCAGGTTGATCACCGTGTCGGCCGACTGGAGGTTCAGCCCGGTCCCGCCGGCGTCGGTCGAGAGGAACACCTTGCAGGCGGGGTCGTCGCGGAAGCGGTCGAGCAGCCTCTTCCGCTCCGGGCCGGGGACGCTGCCGTGCAGCACCGCGTGGCCCAGGCCGAGCCGCTCGACCACCTCGACCGCCTTCTGCAACATCACCTCCCACTGGCTGAAGACGACCACCTTCGCCGCCTGGGCGTGGTCGAGCAGCTCGCTTAACAGTTCCTCCAGCTCCGCCAGCTTCGGCGAGACGTTCGTCTCCTTGTCGAGGAGGTAGGTGCTGTCGCAGAGCATGCGCAGGTTGGTCAGGCAGGCGAGCACCCGGCGGCGGTCGATCTCGCCGAGGTGCTTCTTCTGCATCAGCCGGCCGAGCGTCGCCTGGTTCTCGGCGTAGGGGGCCTTCTGCCCCTCGGCCATCTCGACGTAGACGGTCTTGTCGGTCCGGGCCGGCAGCTGCGACAGCACCTCGGCGCGCGTCCGCCGCAGGAAGATTGGCCGCAGCCGCTCGCGGATCGCGTCGAGGTGGCGGTAGCCGAGCAGCCTCCCTTCCTCATCCAGGACGCGGTGGTCGTGCAGGAACTGGAACGCCGGGCCGAGCCGGCGGTCGTCCACGAACTGGACGATCGAGTACAGCTCTTCGAGCTTGTTCTCCAGCGGCGTGCCGGTCAGCACGATGGCGTAGCGGCTGCGGAGCCGCTTGACGGCGCGGGAGGTCTTCGACTCCCAGTTCTTGATGCGCTGGGCCTCGTCCAGGACGATCAGGTCGGGCTGCCAGGCGTTCAGCTCGTCGAGGTCCTTGACGACCTGCTCGTAGTTGATGAGGCGGTAGAACGTCGCCTGGCGGTACTGCGAGCGGCGCTGGTCGGACAGCCCCTCGATGACCTGGACGGGCCGGCCGGTGTACTTCTGGATCTCCGTCTCCCACTGGTACTTCACCGACGCCGGCGCGACGACCAGGACGCGCTCGATGCCGCGCTCGCGGGCCAGGAGTTCGGCGGCGGCCAGCGTCTGCACCGTCTTGCCCAGGCCCATGTCGTCGCCGAGGACGCAGCGGCCGCGGCAGGCGGCGAAGATGGCGCCGCGCAGCTGGTAGGGGTAGAGCGGCACCTTCAGCAGGTCCGGCTGCTCGCCGCGCTCCAGCGCCTCCAGGAGCTGCTGCTCGCGGTCGGCCATCTCGCGGCGCTCGATCTCGCGCTCCATGAACTCCATGGCGTCGGAGAAGATGGTCACCTGCTCGGGCACCTTCTCGACCATCTCGATCAGCCGCTCGTAGTGGTCGCCACCCTTCCACAACCCTTTCAGATCGAAGAAGGCGTCATTCAGTGCACGCAGCATGTCGGAGTGGCGCGGCGGCAGGTGGATGCCGACCTTGAGCTGCTCGCCGTACTGCAAGTAAATCTCGGGGTGGGTGACGGCGGCCTTCTTGGCGCGGACGTGCTCGGGGGTCTGGTCGCGCAGGGCGGCGAGGACGGCCTCGATGTGCTTGCAGGTGCCCAGGGTGTTGGAGCGGTAGTCGGGGCACTCGCAGGTGTTGTCGCCGACGTCGAAGCCGCGGATGGAGACGCGGTACTGGCCGCCGGTCTTGGGGTTGGAGACCTGGTAGTCGCTGAAGACGCGGTTGCGGCCGAGGTTCTGGATGCGCAGCTCCTCCTCGGCGGCGCGGCGGCGGCGGACGTCGATCTGCTCCTCACGCAGCATGGGGCAGCCCTCCGTGATGTGATCTTCCGTACATTGTATCGGCCGGGTCGTGTGCGACGCGGTACAATCGCGGAGGGGGGGGTATTCCTATGCCGATCCACGACTGGAGCCGCGTCGATGCCGGGACGTACCACGACTCCCACCAGGGATGGACAATCTTCACCCGCAACGCCCTGAATCGCGGCGTCCTGCCGTCGGGATACATGGCGATGGCCGACCAGAAGGTGAAGGGTCCGGAGCCAGGCATTACCGCCATTAACAGGCAGTTTTCAGAGCAGCGGTGTCGAGGTAGGTGTAGCGAGGTAGCCGCAGGGGGCGAGGAAGGTGGCACACTCCTGGGGCGCGGATGACGCCACCGCCCCGAACAGGGACCGCTACAGCGACTCGACCGTCCGCCTCTTCGCCTTCCGCAGCAGCGCCTTCAGCTTGCTGTACGCCAGTCGATCGGGTTGAGGTCCGGGTTGTACGCCGGCAGTCAGATCAAGGCGTATCCCGCCCCCGCGATCAGCTCGCGCACCTCGGCCCGCTTGCCGTCGTGGATAACCCGCGTCTCCCAGGTGGCGTCGCGGGTCGAGGCGTCGCTTCAACGCGGCCACGCCGTCGAAGGGTTGATTTCCGCGACCGCTGGCAACGTAAGAGGCAGTGCGATGGGTAACACCGCGGCGCTCGCCATATCGCGCGATGGAAGCCGTCACCCAGGTCACCGATCAGTGCAAACGCAGTGCCGGCTGCCCCCCGCTGTGCTCGGCCTCTTTTCTGAGTGGTTCGAGAACCCGTTGGGTTTATTGTCTGGCCAGATTCTCCTGTGGGTTGCTGGTCAACCACCAGCCCCCGGGGGTTGAGAGCCTCCTCACCGCCCCGGCGCCTTCGGGGCGGTGATCACGTCCAGCCCGCCCTCGGACAGCCGGTGGTCGAGCAGGTCGATCATGCCGTTCTGCCTCAGCGTGGCGAACAGCCGGCCGCGCTCCTCCTGCCACAGCTGCCGCAGGTAGTCGGGGTTGCCGTCGCGGGCCGCCCGGTACTGCCTCAGCCGCTCGGTGAACCGCCGGGCGTCCTGCCGGGCGATCACCCTCTTCGAGTGGGCGTAGCCCTTCGCCGCCTCCTCGATGCGAAACCGGTCGGCGCCGGCCAGCCGCAGCCGCGTCGCCGCCTCCTGCTCCGCCCGGTGCCGCAGCGTGGTGATCTGCGTCTGGGCGCGGGCGACGTTGTCGAAGGCGTCCTTGACCTCGTCGGGCGGCGCCACCTTCGCCACGCGCACGTCAAGCACCTCGACACCGAGGTTGTACGGCTCGACGACGTCGCGCAGGCGCGGGATCAGCTCGGCCCGCAGCGCATTCTTGCCGCGCAAGAGCACGTCATCGACGTCGCGGCCGGCGACCCACGTCGCCATCGCCGCCTCGGCGGCGCGCTCCAGCGACGGGGCGACGCGGTCCCCGGCGAGGACGAACTCGACGACCTGCTCCGGCCGCACCCTGTAGTAGAGCACGACCTGGACGTTGACGAGGTTGTGGTCGCCGGTGAGCAGCTGGCCCTCCGGCATGGCGGCCTCGCGCGCCTCCGCCTCGGGGCGGTAGCCGACCTCGACGCTGCGCACCGTGTCCACCTCGACGCGGTCCACGCGGTCCATGCCGTAGGGCAGTCCGACCCACAGCCCCGGCTCCGGCCGCTCGGCCAGCACCCGGCCGAACCGCCGCACGACGGCGCGCTCGCCGCGCCGCACCTGCACCACGCCGGTGAGCAGGTACAGGGCCAGGAGGATCGCCAAGGCCCATTTCAGCAAGCGCATGGCGTCCTCACTTCTTCTTGTCGGTTTTGCGCTCGACGCCGGGTGGGTCGTAGAGCAGGTCGAACAGTTCGCGGTGCGTGGACAGCAGCAGCATCGACTTGTTATCGCCGAGGATGCGCTGGTAGTCCTCCAGCTTCTTGAGGAAGGCGTAGAACTGCGGGTCGGCCCGCTGGGCCTCGTTGCGGAGGCGGTCGGCCTCGGCGTCGGCCGAGCCTTTCAGCTCGATGGCGCGGGCCTCGGCGTCGGCCTTCATCTGGACCACCTCGCGCTCGGCGTTGCTACGGATCTCGGCGGCCAGCTTCTCGCCCTCGCTCTGGTAGTCGGCCGCCTTCTTGGCCCGCTCGCTGCGGATGCGGTCGAAGATGGCGTCGCGCACCGCCTGCGGGTGGTTCATCCGCCGCACGCGGACGTCGATCACCTCGACGCCGTAGTCCCGCTTCGCCGATTCGCGCAGCGACGGCGAGCCGCCGTCCAGCAGCCGCTCACGCAGCTTCTCGCGCTGGCGATCGACCCGGCCGGGGTCGGTGCTGATGAGGTCGTCCAGCTCCATCTCGGCGACGGCGGCGCCCAGTTCGCTGCCGACGCGCTGGCCGAGGATGAGCTGCGCCCCCTCGACGGAGCCGACGGTGCGGACGAAGCGGTCGGCCCCGACGGGGCCGTCGATGCGCCAGACGACGTAGGCGTCGATGGTCAGCGTCTTGTCGATGGTGTTGCCCTTCGGGTCGCGGGTGAGCAGCTCGGCGTCGGGCAGGTCGAACGACTGCAGCCGGCGGTCGAGCCGCTGCACGGCCTGGACCGGCCAGGGCAGCTTGAGGTGCAGCCCGGCCTGCCCGGCGTCGCCGCCGTCGAGCACGGCGACGCGGCGGCCGAACTGCGTCAGGTAGACGTAGTCGGAGGCGTCCACGGTGAACGTCGAGGCGTAGGCCAGCCAGCCCAGGATCGGGAGGATGAGCAGGTATTTGTAAGACATGGGTGGTCTCCTTCGTAGGACAAGCTGCCAGCTTGTCCGGTGGGCGGCGAGAGGGACAAGCTGGCAGCTTGTCCTACGAGAAAACCTACGGCTCCTCGGCGCCGTTTCGCCGCGTCCGCGGCAGCGCGGCCGGCATGGCCGGCGGCTCGAACGGCGCCAGCCACAGGCTCCGCCGCCCCGGCAGCTTGTCGGTGTCCACGAGCACCTTCGGCCGGCCCGCCAGGGCCTGCGACAGCGAGTCCCAGTACGCCCGGAAGTCCGTCAGCGCCGCCTGCCGCGCGGCCCGCTCTTGGCGCGACCGGCGGTACTCCTCGCGCACCTCGCTGGCGGGCCGGCCGCGCTCCAACTCGCCGACCGCCTGCCAAAACAACTCCAACTCGTCCCGCCAACTCAACCGTGCCCGTGCCCGCTCGCGCAGCAGGAACTCGGCCTTCCGAGCCTGCGCCAGCCGCACCTTCTCGTAGCGGTCGGCCTCGGCGAGGCGAACGACCTCCAGGCCCTTCGCCTCCTGGTCGCGCAGCCGGCGGGTGCGGTCGGCGCGGGCCTGGTTGACCTCGCGGTCGCGCCGCTCCATCGCCCGCGTCACCTCGTGGTAGGCCTGCACGACCTCGCGCGGCGGGTGCAGGTCGTGCAGCGACACACCCTCCAGGCGCAACCCCAGGTTCACCTCGCTCAGCCGCCCCTCCAGTCGCGACCGCACCTCGCGCTGGAACGCGCCGCGGTCGCTCGTGAGCAGGTCCCCCATGCGCCGGGCCGCGACGACCTCGCGCAGCACCGACTCCGCCGCGTCGCGCAGCGCCGCCTCCGGCCGCGCCACGCCGAACAGGTAGACGCGCGGGTCGGCGACGGTGTAGCGGACACTGCCTTGCAGTTCCAGCAGGTTGCCGTCGCCGGTCAGCAAGACGGCCTCGTCCGGCTCGCGGACCAGGGCTTGTCGCCGTGGGCGGCTCGACCAGGACCGGGCTCCAGGTCGGCTGCGCCGGGCAGCGTCCGGAAGCCGATCTCGACCGTGTTCACCGCCAGGTCGCACGCGCGTCACCTCCTCGACCGGCCAGGGCCAGCGCCAGTGCAGGCCGGGTTCGAGGTCCGCCGGCCCGACCCGGCCGAACCACCGCACGACGCCGACCTCGTCGGGCCGGATCGCGTACAGGCCGCTGCCGAGCCAGGCGAGCAGTGACAGCCCGATGACACCAGCCGCCACCGCCCGCCAGCGGTGGCCGAGGGCGTGGAGGGCCTGATCGAAATCAGCCGGCGTTCGAGCCAGTCGTTGACCCGCCTCAGCCGCGACGACGCCGCTCGCCGCGGCTCGAACCACAGCAGCCGCATCGAGTTGAGCAGCACCAGGGTAGAGCCGAGCTGGTGGTAGACCACCGCGGCAACCGGGCCGGTCTCGTGCCACGCGTAGGCATCAGCAGGGGCCACAGCCACGCCGTCAGGGCCACGCCGGCGAGGTTGACGCCGAAGGCGAACACGAGGATGTTCTGGCGGACGATCCGCACCGTCTCGCGCGACAGACGCACCAGCAGCGGCAGGTGGCGCAGCGGGTCGCGCGGCGCCTCCCCGGCCCTCTGCCCGGGGCCGATCAGCAGCACGACGTCGCCGGCCTCGGCGGCCACGTCGGCGCCGCTGCCGCCGATGGCCAGGCCGACTGTAGCCCGGGCCAGGGCCGGGGCGTCGTTGACGCCGTCGCCGACCATCGCGCCCTGCCGCCGCCTGCCACGACGCGGCGAGGTCGGCCTTCTGCTCGGGCAAGGGTACTTGCCGTGGACCTCGTCGAGGCCGAGGTCGTCCGCGACCCGCCGGGCCACCACCTGCGGTCGCCGGTCAGCATCGCCAGGCGCTGCGCCGAGGGCCCGCAACTGGGCGAGTACGGGTCGGGCTTCGGGCCGCACCCGGTCCCGGGCGCTGGCCGACCGCCCCCAGCACGCGGCCGTCGAGGCAGACGACCAGCACCGTCTGCCCCCGCGGCGTCGAGCCGGCCCAGCGCGCGATAGCGCTCGGGCGGAAGCGCTCACGCCCTCTCTTCCGACAGGCGGCGGTTGCCGACGAGCAGCCGGCCTGCCGGGGCCATGGCGGAACTGATCCGGGGTGGGCGACGAACTCCTCCACCTCGTCGAGTGGCAGGTTTCGCGCTCGCGCTCGGCGACGAGGAGGGTCGCCAGCAGGTGCTCGCTCCGCCTCTCGGCGGTCGCGGCGAGCCGCGGCATTTCATCAGGGGCAACTCCCTCCAGCGAGGCCACTTCCCCTGGCCAGCCGGCTGGTGAGCGTCGGTCTTGTCGAAGGCGAAGGCGTCGGCCTTCGCCAGCCGCTCCAGCGCCGACCCGCCCTTGACGAGCGCTCCGGTGCCGCCCAGCCCCGAGCCAGCCCAACGCCGCGATCACCGCCGCCGGCGTCGCCAGGATCAGGGCACGGGGCAGGCGACGACAAGAACGGAAAGCGCCCGGGTAGACGGCGTACCGCGCCGACGCAGCCGAGTCCGGCCGCTCAAGGCAAGCGGTGCAGCAGCATCGCGGCGAGGAAGGTGACGGCGGCGACGGCCAGCACGGCGGGCAGAAAGTAGCGGGCCAGCCGGTCGGCGATTACGCTCACTGAAGGCCGCGGTCTTACCTTGCGCCCGCGCGGTCATCTCGACAACGCGGCCCAGCACCGTCTGCTCCGCCAGCCGCCGCGCTCGATTGTGATCGCGCTGCTGGTTGACCAGGCCGGCCAGCACCTCGTCGCGGGCCCCTTGTCCACCGGCAGGCTTTCGCCGATGAGCGCCGTGTCGAGCGCTTGCAGCCCTCGGTCACGACGCCGTCGGCCAGCACCTTGCGCTTGAGCTTGACGACGACCTTGTCCCCAAGTTGAAGCTCGCTGACGAGGACGCGCTCTTCCGTGCCGTCGCGCAGTCGCCAGCAACGGCGGGGCGTCAGTTCGGCGAGCACCGCGCAGCCCAGTACGCCCTGGCGAAGGTGAGGTGTTCGAGGCACTCGCCCAGCAGGCCGACGAAGACCAGGCTCGGCGGCGACAGCGGACACTCACGGACGGAGATGGCGGCGACGACCGCGAGGCCCAGGGCGAGGTCGACGCCCGACCGCCCTTGGAGCAGGCTGTCGAGCGAGCCAGCCAGGACGCGTGCCCCGCCGAGCAGGGCGGCGATCAGCCGTGCGGTAGCCGCCGATCGTGTTGGGCCAGGTCGGCAGCGACAGGCCGTCGAGCCAGGCGGCGGCGAACGGCCAGAGGTCGGCGGCGAGGATCGCCGACGAGCCCGGTCAACAGGAACAGCGACAGCCGGCTTTCCTGCTCCCCGAAGGCGCGTCCGGCGTAGGTGATCTCGCGGTGCATGTTCTCGAAAGGATGAAGGAGGAAGGATGAAGGCTGGAAATCAGAAGGAGAGGGGTCTTTTCTGATTTCAGCCTTCATCCTTCCTCCTTCATCCTTCTCTTCCTACTCGGTCTTGGCCTTCCCGCCGCCCGTCGCCTCCTTGACCAGCTTCTCGACGGCCGCGTCGAGCTTCTCGCCGCGGATGTTCTTGTAGCGGATGACGCCCTTGCCGTCGACGACGTAGATGGTCGGGAAGAATCGGATCTCCAGCTCCTTGCCGACCATGCCGTCGCGGCCGTTGAACCACTGGTCCCACGGCATCGGCGTCTTCTCGAGGAACTTCTCCAGCGTCTCCTTCTTGTCGTCGAAGCTGATGCTGACCAGGGCGAACGGCTTGCCCTTCATGCGCTCGACCAGCTTCTTCGAGTGCGGGATCATCGCCACGCACGGGCCGCACCACGTCGCCCAGACGTCCACGACGACGACCTTGCCCTTGTAGTCGCTCAGCTTCACGTCCTTGTCGTCGAGGGTCTTGCTCGTCGAGCTCCGGCATCTTCCCGCCGAGGAACAGGTCCTTCACCTGGCCCTTGAACTCGGAGAGGCCACCTTGCGGTACTTCTCCATGTCCTTGGTATGGCGCTTCCTTCGCCGGGTCCTCGGAGTTCGCCAGCAGGTTCTCCGTCACGCCCGGAGACCGCCTTGACCCCCTCCAACTTGGCCTTCTTGTCGGTGCTCTGATCGACGTAGAACTTGAGAAGTCACGACCTCCGGGCTCTCGGACATCGCCAGTTGCGGCAGCGCACTTCGGCGAGTTGCTCGCTCTGCGGCGGGAGTCCTTCTTCCAGCAGGGCAACCGCCCTCGCCTTCGGCCCGTCCTTGGTGTCGTCCTTCAGTGGCATGCCGGCGAGGATGGTGAGGACGGCCCGCAGCGCGACCCGGGTCCTTGGGGTTCTTCTCGGCCAGGGCGACTAGCCTCGTCGCCGCGCCCCATCAAGACCTTCTGCTTCTCCTCCTCCTTCTCGGCCGCGCGGAACTCCTTGATCGCCTCCCCCATAATAGCCTTGAGCACCTCGGCGGGGGTCTTCTCGGCCTTCTTTCCTTCTTGTCCTTCTCGTCGTCGGAGCAGGCGGCGACGGCGAGCACGCCGACGCACAGGCACGCGAGCACCAGGCTGGCTGCATAATCAGTCTCCACAAACCCGAGGGCCAGGGAACATACCGGCTCGACGACAAGAGCTTGCCCTATTCATCGCGGAGCGCAACCAGCAGACGACTGCCAGGGTATCCTAGCCGCGGTGATGATTCGTTCAAGGCAAACTCGGCTTGTGCGCTCCGGGGGGCCGGGGTGTAATCGGCCCATATCGTGATAAGCCAGGACACGGAGGTCCGACCATGCCGGCAGTCATCGTCATCCGCGCGCGCCACGCCTCGACCCGTACCGGTGAGCCCTGCTGAAGCAGACCGGCAAGTACCTCATCCAGCACGTCTACAGGCGACCAAGCGGTGTCGCCGCGCCCGCCGACGTCGTCGCCACCGACGACCCGCGCTCGTCGCCGCGGTGGACGGCTTCGGCGGCAAGGTCGTGCTGACGCGGCGGGACCACCCCTCCGGCACCGACCGCGTCGCCAAGGTCGCCGGCGAGGTGGACGGCGACATCCTCGTGAACCTCGAGGGCGACGGGCGCTCATCGACCCCGCGCGGCTCGACCTGCTCATCGGCCTGCTCGAAGCCGACGAAGGGCCGAGATGGCCACCCTCGCCACGCCCCTGCACTCGAGGAGCAGTACCGCAACCCCAACTGCGTCAAGGTCGTGGTCGATGACCCGCGACCGGGCAATGTACTTCAGCCGGGCGCCGGTCCCGTTCGTCCGCAGGAGCAGGCCGGACTTCGCGGCCCGGCCGGCGCGTTCCTCCGGCACGTCGGGCTGTACGCCTGCCGCCGGAACTTCCTGCTCCGCTTCGCCGCCACCCGCCGTCGCCGCTGGAACAGACCGAGAAACTGGAGCAGAGCTCGGGCGCTGGCACTGGGCGTGCCCATCCGGGTCGGCCTGATCGAACAGCCGACACTCGGCGTGGACACCTATGACGATTATCAGCGTTTCGCGTGCGCCGTCTATGGTCTGATGCGGGGCGAGCGGGCCGCCTGAGTTGGCCTCGGTCCGCCGATCGTGTAGATCGATGAGGGCGAGACCGCCCCCAGCCCGGACGACCTGTCAGGAGGACGGCCTTGCCACCTACCAGCTCGATCACGGCCAAGACTACTAAACACATCTTCGTCACCGGCGGCGTCGTCTGGGCTCCCTCGGTAAGGGGCTCACCTGCGCCTCCATCGGCATGCTGCTCGAACACCGCGGGCTGCGGGTGCGGTTACAGAAGTTCGACCCCTACATCAACGTCGATCCCGGCACGATGTCGCCCTACCAGCACGGCGAGGTCTACGTCCTCGACGACGGCGCCGAGACCGACCTGGATCTCGGCCACTACGAGCGGTTCACCAGCGCGCCACTGAGCCGGGACTGTAACTTCACCACCGGCAAGATTTACAAGTCGGTCATCGAGAAGGAGCGGGCCGGCGACTACCTCGGCAAGACCGTGCAGGTCATCCCGCACGTCACCGACGAGATCAAGGGCGCCATCCGCAAGCTCGCCACCGACGACGTGGACGTCGTCATCACCGAGATCGGCGGCACCGTCGGCGACATCGAGGGGCTGCCTTTCCTCGAAGCCATCCGCCAGTTCGCCCTCGACGTCGGCAAGCACAACTGCCTGTACATCCACCTGACGCTGATCCCCTACCTGAAGGCCGCCGGCGAGGCCAAGAGCAAGCCGACGCAGCACTCGGTGGAGCAGCTCCGCCGCATCGGCATCCAGCCGGACGTCCTCATCTGCCGCACCGAGCGCGAGATGCCGCGCGACATGGCCGAGAAGATCGCCATGTTCTGCAACGTCGAGCCGCGCTCCGTCATCGAGGAGCGCGACAAGACGATGACGATCTACGAGGTGCCGATGAGCCTCTCCGAGAACAAGCTCGACGAGCTGATCGTGGAGAAGCTCAACCTGCGGGCGGCGACGCTCGACGTCTCCGACTGGCGGGCGATGCTCCAGCGCGTCTTCCACCCGACGCAGGAGGTCAACATCGCCGTCGTCGGCAAGTACATCAAGTACCAGGACGCCTACAAGTCGGTCTACGAGGCGCTCGACCACGCCGGCATCGCCCTGTCCAGCCGGGTGGTGGTGCGGCGCGTCGAGTCGGAGGAGATCGAGCGCGACGGCGCCGAGCGGGTGCTCGGCGGCGTGGACGGCATCCTGGTGCCGGGCGGCTTCGGCTACCGCGGCGTCTCGGGCAAGGTCGAGGCGATCCGCTTCGCGCGCGAGCGGCAGATCCCGTTCTTCGGCATCTGCCTGGGCCTCCAGTGCGCCGTCATCGAGTTCGGCCGGAACGTCGTCGGGCTGGAGGACGCCACCACCACCGAGATCGACCGCAACTGTCGCCACCCGGTCGTCTGCCTGCTGGACGACCAGTACGCGATCACCCAGATGGGCGGGACGATGCGGCTGGGGCTGTACCCGACGGCTCTGGCCGAGGGCAGCCTGGCGCGGTCGGCCTACGGCGGCGCGACGGTGCAGGAGCGGCACCGGCACCGCTACGAGTTCAACAACGCCTACCGGCAGCAGTTCGAGGCGCACGGCATGGCCTTCTCCGGCACCAGCCCCGACGGCAAGCTGGTCGAGGTGGTCGAGGTGCCGGGCCACCCGTGGTTCCTGGCGGTGCAGTGCCACCCGGAGTTCCGCTCCAAGCCGACCCAGTCGCACCCACTGTTCCGCGGCTTCGTCAAGGCGAGCCTCGAGCGGCGGGAGGCGAGGAAAAAGGCCGAGTCGCGCCCGCGCGCCGCGGCGAGGTGAGACCGCGCTTCTCGCCCAATACCCCTACCGCCGCCCGCCTCTCTGGAGCCTTCCCCCGATGGCGCTGACCCTCGTCACCGGATCGGCCGGCCGCATCGGCCAGGCCGTCGTCCGCGAACTTGTCGCCCGCGGCCAGGCCGTGCGCGGCTTCGACGTCGTCCCGACCCCTCAAGCCACTGAGTCCGTGGTCGGCACCGTCGCCGAGTTCGACGCCGTCCGCCGGGCGACGGTAGGCGTGACAGGGCTAATCCACCTGGCAGCAACGCCGGATGACGACGACTTCATGAGTTGCCTGCTGCCGAACAACATCGTCGGCGTGTTCCACGTGATCGAGGCGGCCCGCGAGGCGGGTGTGCCGCGCGTCGTGCTCGCCTCGACCGGGCAGGTGGTCTGGTGGCAGCGGATGCGCGACGAGGTGCCGATCGGCCCCGACGTCCAGCCGACGCCGCGCGGCTGGTACGCGGCGACGAAGTGCTTCCTGGAGGCGGCGGGGCGCAGCCTGGCGGAGGCGCACGGCCGGGCGGTAATCGCCGTCCGCCTGGGCTGGTGCCCCCGCACCCCCGAGCAGGCGCGCGAGATCGCCGCGAGCGACTGGGCCAAGGACGTCTACCTCAGCCCCGGCGACGCGGGGCGGTTCTTCGCCGGCGCGGTTATGGCCCCCGTCGAGAGTCGTTATTACGTCGTCTACGCCGCCAGCCGGCCGCACAGGTCGGCGACCTACGACCTCGGCCCGTCGCAACGTCTGCTCGGCTACGAGCCGCACGACACCTGGCCGGAGGGCGTCGAGACGATGCTCCGCTAGCCCGGCCCGGCGGCGTCGTGTACCATGCCCCCATGAGACACCCCTCCCGCTGGAGGCCGCCGTCATGCGTTCGTGGATTTCGCTTCCGCTGGGCCTCGCCCTGTGCGGCCTGGTCGCCGTTTCCGCACCCGCGAGCGACCCCGCCACGGTCCACAAGCTGATCGAGCAACTCGGCGCCGACTCGTACGCCGACCGCGACGCCGCCTCCAAGGCGCTGGAGAAGATCGGCACCCCCGCGCTGGAGGCGATCCTGAAGGCGACGAAGAGCGGCGACGCGGAGGTGCGCAAGCGCGCCACCGAGCTGTCCGGCAAGCTCAGCCGGCGCGCCGCCAGCGAGGCGGTGCTGGCGCCGAAGGTGGTCCACCTGGCGTTCAAGGGCACGCCGGTGAACGAGGCGGTCAAGGGGCTCGCCGAGAAGAGTGGCTACGACGTCGTCCTGCACGACCCCGAGGGGAAGCTCAAGGACAAGCGGGTGACGCTCGACACCGGCAAGGTGACGTTCTGGGCGGCGCTGGAGAAGTTCTGCGCCGCCGCCGGCGTCGTCGAGGGAGACCCGACCGTGGGGTCGCTCACCCCGGCCACGCCTCGCGCCCCGGGGGCGGGCCCCCGCGCCCCCGCCGGGCGGCCCGCGGCTCCTCCCCCTGTGGCCCCGGTCGTCCCGCCGCCCCCCAAGGGGAAGCTCAAGGAGGGAGGAGCCAGCGCCCGCACCTCCGCGGCCCGGTACGCGGTCGCGGCGGTCCTTGACGTGACGGAGGTGCAGGTCGTCCCCGCCGCCGTGCCCCCACCGGGACTGCCGCTGCCTCCGAAACTGATCGTGGAGGTGGGGGGCGTGGGGCTCGGCTACCACGGCCCGGTTCCGCCGGGCCGCATCACCCTGGTCCCCGGGGAGGAGCGATTGCCCGCCGACACGACCTCGTCGTTCCGCGTCCGCCGCGCCGACCCGAAGCGGTTCGCGGCCCCCCCCGCCGGGAAGGAAGTCGCCGTCCTGCTCGAGGTCTCCGTCGAGCCGCGCCTCTCCCTTCAGGGGTTGGAATCAGTCCAGGTGGACGCCGCCACGGACGAGCACGGTCAGGCCCTGACCCAGGTCGAGCCGGTAGCCGGGAGCGAGGGGCCAGGGGCCGGGCCAGTCGTCCTGCGCGGCCCGCGACCGTTGATCATTCCCCTCGCCGCCGGGGCGGGCCTGGTCGGGGCCCCGACCAGCTCAAACGGCCTTCAGGTCTGCACCAGCCTGAAGCTGAAGAGGGGGGAGAAGGAGTCGAAGTCGTTGACGCGCCTGGAGGGGACGATTACCGCCGCCGTGCTGGGCGGCAAGGAGCCGATGCTCGTGGTCGAGTCGCCGGCCAAGGCGGCCGGCCAGGCGGTCAAGGGCAAACACGGGGGCGAGATCCACGTCACCTCGGTCACCAAGTCGGCCGACGGCGCCGTGCAGATCGAGTTCGAGTTCGACCCCCCGCCCGCCGCCCAGGCCGAGACGCGCTTCCCGGCGGCCGAGCAGGCGGTCGGGCCCCCGGTGCGAGCCGGCCGAGCCGCGCTGCCGGCGCTCATGCCCGGGCAGACCTCGCTGTACACCCCGTGGGGGCTGACGCTACAGGACGACAAGGGCAACGCGCTGCCGGCGTCGATCCGCCCGAACTTCCGCAAGGTCGGAGGTTCCAAGGCCCAGTTCACCGCGACCTACCTGCCGGGCAAGGACGGCAAGGGGGAGCCCGCCAGGCTGGCCTACACCGCCCGCCGCCTGACGCAGGTCCAGGTCCCGTTCCGGCTGGCCGGCGTCGAGGTGAAATGACGCCCGAGCCGCGCCCCGCCCGGCCCGAGGAGGTGCGGGCGGCGTTTGAGCTGCTGTTCTCCCGACTGCCGGCGGCCGAGCGCGACTACCGGGCCGCCAAGGCGGTCGAGTTGACCGAGGCCGGCCAGTTCGACCCGAGGGGCGTCCTCATCGTCCCAGGTGGGGTGTTCGTCTGCCAGCCGGTTCCCGGCGCCGGCGGCCTGGTCTGGCCTCCCGTCGCCGCCGGTCCGGACGCCGAGGACTGCCTGATCGCCGCCGGGTGCGCTTCGGCTGCGCGGTCAGGGCGCGACTGGCTCAATGCCTGCTCGCCGAGGACGAAGCCGGGCTGGCGCGCCGCTGCTGCGCGGCGGCTTCCGCCACGTCACCGGGCTGACGTACCTGCGGCACGGGCTGCGCTGGAGCGCCACTTCCCCTCCCGGCGGCTCGCGGCTGGAGGGCTACGACGTGGCCCGCCCCGAGGAGTTCCACCGCGCTGCTGCGCGGCTACGGGGAGCACCCTGGACTGCCCGGAGGTGAACGGCCTTCGGACGGTCGAGGAGGTGGTCCGCGGCCACCAAGCACGAACCAGCACAGGCCCGTCGCGGTGGTGGTTGGCGCAGGACGGCCACGCGGTCGGCGTGCTCCTCGTGGTCGAGCCGTCGCCGGGCGAGTGGGAGGTCGCCTACATGGGGGTGGCGGCGGAGGCGCGCGGCGGGGTCAGGCGCACGAGATGCTCCTGCGGGCAGCTTGTGCGAGGCGCGCGCCGTGGCCGAGGCGGCGACGGTCACGCTGTGCGTCGATGACCGCAACGCCCCGGCGCGGGCCCTGTACGAGGGGGTCGGATTCGAGGCGTACGACCGCCGCCTGGTCCTTCTCAAAGTCTGGTGAGCAGCCACCTTCAGGTCCGGACCTCGCGCTTGTCGCAACCACGTTCATCCCTCATACTGGAAGTGTTACCCTCCCACCCCCGCCGGCGCCTTCACCCACCGGCCGGCCTTCGCCAGGGAACCTTGCCGATGCCGCACGTCGTCTCGCGCTCGCTCCTACCGACGGGGACGCTCCTGCTCGCCGACGCGACCGGCGCGCGGGCCTAGCCGGCCCGTCGTGCGGCTTCGAGCGGTTCCACGCCGGCGGCCAGGGCGACCCCGCGGCCGCCGGCCGGCTCCTCGCCGCCGAGCTGGGTTGCGCCCGCCTGCCACCAGGGCGGCGAGGTTCAGCTTGGCCCCGGTCCTCGACAACGTCGGTGGCCGCGTCAATGCCGGCCACCTGCGCAAGGTTCCTCGGCGACCCGCGGGCGGAAGCCCGGCACGCTGATGCCGCATTTGCTCCATGGACGACCCCGAAAGGAGCCGTCGAGGCCCTGGTTCACCTGCTCGCCTCGACCGGCCCCACCACAACGAGCGGCCGGCCCCAAGGGGATCGGCCTCGGCCAGGACCTGTACCGCAAGGTCGGCTGCGTCGCCTGCCGCGGCACTCGTGACGCCAAGGGCGCCGCCGCGTTCACCGTCGCGACGTCGGTGCCGCTGGGAAACTTGAAGGCGAAGTACACCATCGCCGGCACGGCCGACTTCCTCGCCGACCCGCTGCACGCGCGGCCGCCGGCCGCATGCCCGGCTCCTCACCGGCGGCCGAGGCACGTGGCGACGTACCTCGCCCTGGGAGGCATCCGTGACCGCCGCTGGCCAGGCGCGGCACGGCGACGTTCGCCTACTACGAGGGGCCGCTGGGAGAGGCCCAACTTCGCGAGTTGAAGCCGGCCTACGCCGGCGTCTCGCGTCCGGGTTCGACATCGGCGTGGCCCGGCTTGCCGGCTTCGCTACGCCCTGAAGTTCGACGCCGTCTGGAAGGTCGAGCGCGCGGGCGCGCCACGTTCGTCTATCTTCGACGGCGACGGCTCGCGGCTCTCCATCGACGGAAAGCCGGTCGTGGACCTCGACGGCACCCGCACCACCCAGTCCAACGAGGGCAAGGTTCAGCTTGCGAAGGGCTCCACAAGGTCACCGTGGTCTACTTCCAGGGCGGCGGCGAGGACGTCGCTCGACGTCCGCGTCAAGGCGACCGGCTTCGGGGACCGCTCGCTGAACTGGTCGCGGCCGACGAGGCGGGGCTCGCCCCCAAGCCGAAGGGCGACCCCGCCGACCCCGACGGCACGGCGATCCGGCCCGAGCTTGTGACGAAGGGCAAGGCCTATTTCGCCGCGGCAAGTGCGCCCAACTGCCACCAGGCTCAAGATCGACGGCCAACCGATCGCCTCGTCGCTGAAGGCGCCGAAGACCGAGTCGCTTACGCCCGGCCGGTGCCTTTCCTCGAAACCGGGCCGCGGTGTGCCGTCGTTCGGCTTCGACGACGAACAGCGAAAGGCGATCAAGGCGGGGTTGGCAGCGAATCCCCCGCCCGCGACGCCGCGGGCCGTCGTCGCCGAGACGATGACGACGTTTAACTGCTACGCCTGCCACGTCCGCGACAAGGTCGGCGGCCGAGAGGAGTTGAACAGGCTGTTCCTGACGACCAGCCGGAGATGGGCGACGAGGGCCGGTTGCCGCCGCCGCTCGACGGCGTCGGCGGCAAGCTAGACAGGACTACTTCCAACAACTCCTCGATCCACGGCGCCCCGACCGGCCGTACATGCACACGCGCATGCCGGGCTTCGGGGCCGGCAACGTCCGGGCGTTCCTCGACGCCGTCGGGGCCCTCGACAAGCTTCCCGAGGCGCCTCGGGTCACCTTCAAGGAGCCGGAGCACCGCGTCAAGTCGGACGCCCGCCACCTGGCCGGGGCGCTGGCGCTGGGCTGCATCAAGTGCCACACGTTCAACGGCGTCAAGGCGGAAGGCGTGCAGGGCATCGACATGACGCTGATGCCGAGGCGATTGACGCGCGCCTGGTTCCACGCCTACGTCGCCGACCCGCAGACGGTGCGGCCGGGTACGCGGATGCCGGCGTCGTACCTCAACGGCAAGAGCGTGCTACCCGACGTGCTGGACGGCACCGCGGCGGCGCAGGTCGAGGCGCTGTGGCTGTACCTCAAGGACGGGAAAAGGGCCCGGCTGCCCGTCGGCATGGGCAAGGCGTCGATCCCGCTGGTGCCGTTCGACGGTGCCATCGTCTACCGCAACTTCCTCGAAGGCGCCGGCACGCGGGCCATCGGCGTCGGCTACCCGGAGAAGGCCAATCTCGCCTTCGACGCCAACGAGGGGCGGATCGCCCTGATCTGGCAAGGCGCCTTCCTCGACGCCGCCCGCCACTGGACCGACCGCGGGTCGGGCTTTGAAGGGCCGCTCGGCGACAACGTGCTGCGGCTGCCCGCCGGCCCGGCGTTCGCCCGGCTGGAGAAGTCGGGCGACCCCTGGCCTGGCGGCCCCGCGAAGGCCCGTGGGTACCGCTTCCGGGGGTACAGGCTCACCAAGGACGACCGTCCGACGTTTCTGTACTCGTTCAGCGACGTCGCGGTCGAGGACTTCCCGATGGCGGTGGCCTCGGGAAAGGAGGTGACGTTGAAGCGCACCTTCGACCTGTCAGCGACGAAGTCGGTCGTTAATTTCTACTACCGGGCCGCCGTGGGCAACAAGGTCGAGCCGGTCGGCGACGGCTGGTACCGCATCGACGGGGGGTGGAAGGTGAAGCTGTCCGCCGACGCCAGGGTGCGGGAGGCCGGGGGCCAGGCGGAACTGGTCGTGCCGATCCGCTTCGACGGCGGCCGGGCGCGGCTGGTGCTGGAGTATTCGTGGTGACCCTCTTGTCGTAGGACAAGCTGCCAGCTTGTCCTTTTCACCGCATCAGGACAAGCTGGCAGCTTGTCCTACGACCGGACCATCCCATGCGACACCTCCGTCTCCCCCTCGCCCTGCCGCTGCTCGTCGCCATCCTCGCCGCCCCGGCGGCTCTCGACGGCCAGAGCAAACGCAAGCGGCCCACGAGGCCCGACCTCGCCTCCGAGGACCAGTACTACAAGCTGCTGCAGCTTCGAGGTGCCGCCCGGCCCGGTGCTGGAGGCCGGCGCCATCGAGCCGCTGCCCGGCGGCAAGGTCGCCGTCGGCACGCGGCGCGGCGAGGTGTGGGTCATCGACAACGCCTACGACGCCGACCCGTCCGGGGTGAAGTTCAGCCGCTTCGCCCGGGCTTCACGAGGTCCTCGGGCTCGCCTACCGCGACGGCTGGCTCTACGTGACCCAGCGGCCGGACGTGACGCGCATCAAGGACACCGACGGCGACGGCAAGGCCGACCTGTTCGAGGTCGTCGCCGAGGGCTGGGAGGTCTCCGGCGACTACCACGAGTACGCCATCGGCTCGAAGTTCGACAAGGACGGCAACGTCTGGATCGCCCTGTGCTGACCGGCTCGTTCACGTCCGACGCCAAGTACCGCGGCTGGGCCGGCAAGGTGACGAAGGACGGCAAGTAGGTGCCGACGACCAGCGGGGTGCGGTCGCCCGGCGGCGTCGGGCTGAACGCCGCCGGCGACGTCTTCTACACCGACAACCAGGGGCCGTGGAACGGCACCTGCCACCTGAAGCACATCACGCCGGGCGGCTTCGTCGGGCACCCGGCCGGCTTCAAGTGGTACAAGGAGCCCGACGCGAAGTACCTCGGCGGCGGCCGAAGGAGCCGAGGAGCGGCGGCCGCATCGTGGCCGAGGCGAAGAAGGTCCCCAGGCATTGCCGCCGGCGGTCAGCTTCCCCTACGGCAAGATGGGCCAGTCGGCCAGCGGCCTCGACTGTGACCTGTCGGGCGGCAAGTTCGGGCCGTTCGAGAGGCAGTTGTTCGTCGGCGACCAGACGCACTCGACGGTGATGCGGGTGTTCCTGGAGAAGGTCAACGGCCGCTACCAGGGCGTGCTTCCCGTTCCGGGCCGGGTTCGGCTCCGGCGTCGTGCCGGTGCGGCAGGGGGCGGACGGGTCGCTGTTCGTCGGCGGCACCAACCGCGGCTGGGGCTCGCGCGGGCCGAAGCCGTTCTCGATCGAGCGGCTGGTGTGGACCGGCAAGACGCCTTTTGAGGTCCGCGAAATGCACGCCCGACCGGACGGCTTCGAGCTGGTGTTCACCAAGCCTGTTGATCCGGCGACGGCCGGTGACCTGAAGTCGTACGCGCTGAAGACGTTTACCTACATCTACCAGGCGACCTACGGCTCGCCGGAGGTGAACGGACGAGGCCGACGATCACGCAGGCGGTCGTCGGCATGGACGAAGGTCCGTCCGGCTGGTAGTGAAGGGCCTCCAGGAGGGGCACATCCACGACCTGACGGCGAAAGGCGTGCGCTCGGCCGACGGCGAGCGGCTTCTTGCACCCGGAGGCGTACTACACGCTGAACGTCATCCCGGGAGGTGACCCTTCCGGTCTCGCGCACGGGGTCGAGATGTCCATGCGGGCCAGCCGGTCGAGGATGCACTGCTCGAGCTTGTGGTCGCGGCCGACCGGGATCCAGGCGGCGTCGAACACCTCGCCGGTGACGACCTCGAACTGGCGCTCGACGGTCGGCACCAGGCGGTAGGTCGGCCTCGCCGGCGGTGGCGGGACGGCGCGGGCAGGTCTTCCAGGCTCCTTGAGCACCTTGACATCGACGAAGTAGCCCCCGTCGTCGGCCGTGGTGATGAGGACGACGGCGCGTGGCGGATGGTCTGGAAGAACGCCAGCAGCCGCTGGTAGCAGTCGGGGCTGCCGGGCTTCCACGGCTGCTCGATGCCGGGCGCGATCACGGGGTGAGTTTCGATGCGGCCGTCGAAGCGGCTGGAGTAGGCAATGACGAAGTAGTCCGAGAGGACGTCCTCGACCTTCTCGAAGAGGCGGGCGTAGGCCAGCGGGCCCTGGGGGATGTAGATCGGGTTTTCGTGCGCCTGCCCGCGGTCGATGCGAACCAGGACGGGGTTCTCCTGCAACGGCCCCGAGGCGCACCCGCCCAGGCCCACGGCCAGGCCCGCCAGACACAGCGTCCGCCACATAGACTCTCCCCCTGATTGCGCGAGCGGGGGTCTATGCCAGGACCGAGCCGGCGTGTCAAGCCCGGATCGAAAGGTGTGAAAGCCGGGGCCGGCTCGTCCGTTTCCCTGGCGGCTGCTACAATTCCATTCCGGACGAGAGGACCGCCGCGGAAATGGAGCCCTACCCCACGCCACAGTCCCTGGTCGAGGCGCTGCACGCGCGGCAAGGGCGCGCCCGCCGCCAGCTCCAGGACCTGCTGCGCGAGCCGGTCGAGCGGTTGATTGGCCAGCTGATGGCCCGACACGGCCTCGACGCCGACCGTGAGCTTCTGGTCCAGAACGCGCTGCACCTGGCCGAGGTGCTGCTTCGCGTCCGGCCGGCGTCGGGGCTGGCCGGCGTGTCGTGGGGGGCGTTCCGGGGGTCGCTCCTGCTGCGGCTCGCCCAGCTCGCCGTCGAGCCAGCCAATGCCCTGGATGTCAACGGGCGCGACGGCCCGACGCCACTGCCGGATTGCCCGGTTTACCACAGCGAGACGTTCTTCCGGCCCTACGGCCGGGTCGGCGGCCGGCACGTCGGCGGTGACTGGTACGCCGGCCGCAGGCTCGACGACGGCACGCTGTGGGTCTTCCTGGCCGACGTGACCGGCCACGGCTACTACGCCTACCTGCTGGCGACGGCCCTGCCGGCGGTCTGGCAGCGGCTGTGGGAGTCGCACCCCGGCCTGGCCCCGGAGCCGGCCGAGCTGCTGGCGGCGATGCACGAGCTGTTGGCGGACTGCCTGCCCGACGGCGTCTTCCTCGAGTGCACGCTGGTGCGGCTGACCGCCGACGGCCGGGCGACCGTCGCCCCCTGCGGCGGCACGCGCCTCCTGGTCCACCCGTCGAGGCGGCCGCCGGACGTGGTCAAGCTGCGCGGCGCCTGGCTGGGGCTGCGGGCGCCGACGCTGGCGGAGCAGCACTCGCTGGTACTGGGCCACGGCGACGAGCTGGTGCTGGCGACCGACGGAGTGTTCGACCAGCTCGACGACAGCGGCGGGGCCGAGGCGGTGACGCGGCGGGTGCCGCAGCGCCGCGGGGCCCTGTTCGCGGCCCTGCGCGAGGCGGTGGAGGCGTCGCTGGCGTCGGGCGAGCAGAAGGACGACCTGACCATGGTGCTGCTCCGCCGCCGCGACCGGGGCGAGGTGGCCATCCTACCCTTCCCGGGCGCGGGGGGGGAGGTCGATGTTTCAGTGTGACTGCCCCCCCGACAACTGCGCGGGCCGGGTGGAGGCATTCCTCGGCGGCAACCGGGAGGCCGGCGACGCGCTGGCGGTGAAGTTCGCCCCGCTGGTGCGGGCGGTGGTAGTCCGGGTGCTGGGGCCGGGCCGCCGCGAGGAGTGGGACGACGCCTGCCAGACGATCTTCCTGCGGCTGTTCAGCAACCTGCACCGCTGGGAGGGGAAGTGCCCCTTTTGCAAGTGGCTGGCGGTGGTGGCGACCCGGCGGGCGATTGACCTGGCCCGGCTGTCGGAGCCGCGCGACCGCGTCCCCCTGGAGCAGGTGCCCGACCAGCGACCGCCGGCCCCGGACCGGGAAACGGTGGAGCAGGTCGAGCGGGTGGCGAGGCGGTTCCCGCCGGAGTGGCGGCAGGTGTGGGAGTGGTGGCTCCAGGGAGAGCGCCGCGAGGAGATGGCCCGCCGCAGCGGCAAGTCGCTGCGGACGATCCAGTACTGGTTGGCGGAGATGCTCGACGAGCTGCGCGAGGCCCTGGGCGAGTGAGAAGGCGGAGGACGCCGCGGGGCGCTCACGCCCCGGGTTAGTCGTCGTCGATGATGGTGCAGGCGCCCTGGGCGTCGGCGAGGGCGGCCCCGCCGGTCGGGGCGAACAGGTTGAGGAACAGCCGCTCGTTGGCCTCGTCGATCAGGTCGCCGCGGACCAGGACGGTGACCGCCCGGCTGGCCTGCCCCGGGGCGAACGCCAGCGTCCCGCTGGCCCCCACGTAGTCCCCAGGCGCCACCGCCGCCCCGTTCGCCGTGGCGTACCCGACGCCCACGGCGTGGTCGGCCGGCACCGAGAGCGTCACCGTGAAGGTCACCGCCACCAGGCCGCTGTTGCCCTCCGTGACGATGACGTCGTTGACGCGGATGGCGGCGGTGTCGTCGTCGATGACGGTGCAGGCGCCCTGGGCGTCGGCGAAGATCGCCCCCCCGGTCGGGGCGAACAGGTTGGCGTAGAACGTCTCGTTCGACTCGTCGATCAGGTCCCCGTTGACCGCCACGTTGAAGGCCTTGACGGTCTGCCCCGGGGAGAAGGTAACCGTGACGATGGTGGACAGGAAATCGCTTGGGGACCGGGCCGTCCCCTGGGCGGCGGCGGCGTTGACGCTGATGGCGTGGTCGGCCGGGGTCGAGAGGGTGACCGCGAACGTTGCGATCTTGGTACTGCTGTTGCCCTCGATCACGGCCACGTCGTTGACACGGATGGCGGCGGTGTCGTCATCGACGATGGTGCAGGCGCCCTGGGCGTCGGCGAGGACCGCCCCCCCGGCCGGGGCGGACAGGCTGAGGAAGAAAGCCTCGTTGGCCTCGTCGATCAGGTCGCCGCGGACCAGGACGGTGACCGCCCGGCTGGTCTGCCCCGGCGCGAACGCCAGCGTGCCCGCCGCCCCCAGGTAGTCCCCAGGGGCAGTCGCCGACCCGTTCGCCGTGGCGTACCCGACGCCCACGGCGTGGTCGGCCGGCACCGAGAGGGCGACCGTGAAGGTCACCGCGATGAAGTCCGCGTTGCCCTCGACCACGGCCACGTCGTTGACGCGGATGGCGGCGGTGTCGTCGTCGATGATGGTGCAGGCGCCCTGGGCGTCGGCGAGGACGGCCCCGCCGGTCGGGGCGAACAGGTTGAGGAACAGCCGCTCGTTGGCCTCGTCGATCAGGTCGCCGCGGACCAGGACGGTGACCGCCCGGCTGGCCTGCCCCGGGGCGAACGCCAGCGTCCCGCTGGCCCCCACGTAGTCCCCGGGCGCCACCGCCGCCCCGTTCGCCGTGGCGTAGCGCACCGTCACCACCCGCGAGCCTGGGGTTGGAGAGCGTCACCAGGAACGTCGCCACGGTCAGGCCCGAGTTGCCCTCGGTCACAATCACGTCGTTGATCGAGACGGCCGGAGGGAGGTCGTCGTTGGCGATCGTGCCCTGGCCCCGGCCGTCGGCGATCGTGGCCCCGCCGGTGGCGTTGGACAGGTTGACGAAGAACGTCTCGTCGGCCTCCACGTCACTGTCGCCGTTGACCAGGACCGAGACGGCCTTGCTGGTCTCGCCGGGGGCGAACGTCACCGCGCCGCTGCCGGCCTGGTAGTCCCCGGGGGACGCCGCCGTCCCGTTGGCGGTCGCGTAGCTGACCGTGACGGGGTGGTCGGCCGGCGTCGAGAGGGTGACGGTGAACGTCGCCGGGGTGGGGCCGTTGTTGCCCTCGGTCACCGACGTGTCGCCGATGGCGATCGACGAGGTGTCGTCGTCGGTGATGGCCACGTCGGCCTCGGCGTAGTCCTGGTTGATGACCGCGCCGGAGGTCGGGTTGGCCAGCTCGACCACGAAGACCTCGGCCGACTCGTCCAGTGTGTCGCCGTTGACGTAGACCGTGACGGCCTGCGAGGTCTGGCCGGGGCCGAACGTCAGCGTGCCCGAGGCGGCGACGTAGTCCGAGCCCGCCAGGGCCGTCTCGTCCTCGGTGAGGTAGTCGATGGTGATGGTGCGATCGCTGGGGACCGACAGCGAGACGTTCAACTGGACCGCCGTCAGACCGAAGTTGCCCTCGGTCACGGTGGTGCCGTAGACGTAGGCCGTCGAGGTGTCGTCGTCGAGGATCGTCACCACCGCGTGCCCGTCCGCGATCGCCGCGTTCCTTGGGCTGGTCAGGTCGATCAGGACGGTCTCGTCCAGCTCGTCGATGGTGTCGCCGACGATCGTCAGCTCGAAGCTGGCGACGGTCTGGCCCGGGGCGAACGTGAGGTCGCCGAAGATGTCGATGTAGTCGCGGGTGGCGCTGGTGGAGGACGCCGTGCCGTTGGAGGTCTCGTAGTGGACGGTCACCGCCTGGCCGCTGGGGGCGGACAGGTAGGCGTAGACGTTGACCGTGCCGAAGTTGTAGTCCCCCTCGCGGGTGGACAGGTCGCCGATCGTGACGGTGGGGACCGGGTCGTTGTTGACGATGGTGCCAAGGCCCTGGCCGTCCCCGACGGTGCCGCCTGCCGCGCCGGAGAGGTTGACGAAGAACGTCTCGTTGGCCTCGTTCTTGGTGTCGCCGTAGACCAGGACGGTGACGGTCCTGGTCGTCTCGCCGGGGGCGAAGGAGAGGGTGCCCGAGGCGGACTTGTAGTCGAGGTCGGCCACCCGGGCGGTGCTGTCGGCGGTGCCGTAGTTGACGGTGACGGTGGCGGTGGCGGTGCTGGACATGGTGACGGTGAACGTGAACGCGGTCGTCCCGGAGTCGCCCTCGGTCGCCGTCACGTCGTCGATGGACAGGATCAGCGCGTCGTCGTTCAGGATGGTGCCCTGGCCCTGGCCGTCGGCGAGGGTCGCGCCGCTGGCGTTGGACAGGTTGACCACGAACGTCTCGTCCGGCTCGTTGACGGTGTCCCCGTTGACCACCACCGAGACGGCCTTGCTCGTCTCGCCCGGGGCGAACGTCACCGTCCCGTTGCCGGCCTGGTAGTCCCGGCCGGCGGTCGTCGCGGTGCCGTCGGCGGTGCGGTAGTCCACGCTGACCGACCGGCCGCTGGCCGCGGAGAGCGTGACGGTGAAGGTGAAGGCCGTCGTGCCCGTGGCCCCCTCGAACGCGGACACGTCGCCGATGGAGACCGACGGGGCCGTGTCGTTGTCGAGGATGGTGCCCAGGCCCTGGTTGTCGGTGAGGAAGGCGTTGGTGGCGTTGGAGAGGTTGACGAAGAAGGTCTCCGAGTCCTCGCTGAGCGAGTCGTTGGTGGTGACGACGGAAATCGTCTTGGCGGTCTCGCCCGGGTTGAAGGTGACGGTCCCGGAGGCGGCGGAGTAGTCACCGGCCCCCGCCGTGCCGTTGGCCGTGGCGAACCCGACCGTGACGGCCAGCGAGCTGGCGAAAGAAAGCTTGACCGTGAAGTTGGCCGTGCCGCCCTCGGCGACGCTGACGTCGTCGATGGTCAGCGAGGGGGTGTTGTCGTCGTTGATGATGGTGCCCTGGCCCTGGCCGTCGGCGAGGGTGGCGTTGACCGGCCCGGACAGGTTGAGGAAAAACGTCTCGTTGGCCTCCACCGCGGTGTCGCCGTTGACCACCACCGAGACGGCCTTGCTGGTCTCTCCGGGGGCGAACGTCACCGCGCCGCCGGCGGCCTGGTAGTCCCCGGGGGACACCGCCGTCCCGTCGGCCGTCGCGTAATTGACCGTGACGGCCTGCCCGCTCGCCGCCGACAGGCTGACCGTGAACGTCAGCGTGGTGGTGCCAGTGTCCCCCTCGTTGGCGGAGGCGTCGCCGACGGACAGCGTGGGGGAGGCGTCGTCGTCAACGATCGTGGCCTGGCCCTGGCCGTCGAGGATGGTCGCCCCGGTCGCGGCGGAGAGGTTGAGGAAGAACGTCTCGTCGAGTTCGTTCAGGGCGTCGGGGTTGATCGGCACCGTGACCGTCTTGGAGGTCTCCCCCACCCCCGTGGGGTAGTTGGCGTTGGCCCCGTCGATGTTCGACGGCAGGAACGTCAGCGTGCCGGAGGTCGAGGTGTAGTCGCCGGGGCCGGCCGTGCCGTCGGCGGTGGCGTAGCTGACCGTGATGGCGTTCTGGCCCGTCACCGTGCGCGGGTAGTTGAGGGAGACGGTGAACGTGGCGAACCTGGTCCCCCCGGTGCCCTCCGTGATGACCGGGTCGCTGACGGACAGCTGGGGCGTGATGCCCATGGCGAACAGCTTGCCGATCTGGATGCCGTAGACCGTGCCGTCCACCCCCACGACCGTCATCGTGTACGGCTGGCCGATGCCGCTGGTGAGCTGGAGCGACTCCGACAGCGTGTTGGTGAGTACGTCCCAGCGGTAGAACTTGCCGTCGGCGCTGTTGGCCAGGATGCTGTTGGTCTGCGGATCGACGGTGCCGAAGTTGATGCACCACTCGCGGCGGGCGGTCGGCACGTTGGGGTAGTCCCAGTCGGGCGTCGGTCCCACCTGGGTCAGGACGCGCTTCATGACCTGGAGGCCGCCGGACGAGGGGTGGGGTTCCGCCTCGGTGGCGTTGGGGTCGAGGACGGCGATCATGTTCTGCCCGTCGCCGCCGTCGGAGATGCCGTAGTAGTTGTTGTACTTGCTGAACAGCAGGTAGCTGGAGGTGCCGGTGTAGGTGCCCGCGACCTTCATCGCGTTGACCATGGAGGTGGGGATGACGGTGGGGGTGGCGTCCCAGCCGAAGCCGCCGGGGGTGCCCTGGGTGGCCAGGTTGGCGGAGAACTGGAGCAGCCAGCCGCGCGAGCCGTTGTAGGGGCTGCCGAAGACGCCGAGGAACACCTTGCCGTCCGGCGCCACCATCGGCGAGGCCGTGCTGTCGTCGAGGATGCCGGCGTTGTTGACGCCGCCGCTGCGCGGGTCCTTCAGCACCCCCGAGTTGTACCGCGTGGACAGGTTCGTGGTGCTCAGGCCGACGAGCCGGCCGTAGTAGCTGGTGCCGGCGCTGCGGAGGGTGACGTAGAGGGTCTGCTCGTCGTTGCTCAGCGCCAGCGTCTCGTTGTTCTGGACCCAGCCGATGGCGGTGTCGCCGGCCGCGGCGCCGGCGGTGACGGTCGTGACGACCCCGGCGGGCGTCACCTTGGCGATGCCGCCGCCGGTCCCGTTGCGGTAGCCGAAGTAGATGTTGCCCCGGCTGTCGGCGGTCAGGCTGGTGTTGATGACGTTGCCCGTGTTGCCAAAGACGTTGACCCGGACCTTGGTGCCGGAGGCGGAATCGACGTTGTCCCGGTAGAACAGGCTGCCGTTGGCCCCGGCGAAGTAGAGCCGGTTGTTGGCCGTGGACAGGACGGGCTGGTAGGACGGGTACCACCCGGTGTAGTCGGTGGACCAGTCGGAGGTTTCGTCCCAGAGGAGGTGGCCGTCGATGCCGCCGCGCGCCTGGACGTGGAAGGCGCCAGCGGTGGTGGTCTTGTAGGGGGTGATGACCGTGTTGGCCAGGGTGATCAGCGGCGCGCCGTAGTGGGCGAAGCGGGAGGAGGGGAAGTTATCGACCTGGGTCTGCCAGTGGATCGTCGAGAGCGACTGGGACGCTACCGACGAGATGGCCGTGTGCTGGGCGTTTCCGCCCCAGGAGGCGACGGGGCTGACGGGAACCACGCGGCCCTCGAGGTGCTCCAAGGTCGGCTTGAAGGACCAGCGTGGCTTCCGCCGTTCGGGTTGGGGATCGGGTCGCCGCGCGCGCAACTGATTCCGGATCATGCTCAATGATTCCGAAGGTGAATGGCTCTTCGTCGGGGAGGAACGAGGCGATGGGGCAGGCGATCGAGGTCCTTGTCCTATCCACGGTAGGGATTCCGCAGCGTTCGGCAAGTCGGTGCCTTATCTCCCGCGCACCTGATGGGTGCATCGGACGCGACCGGTGCGGCCCTACAGGGCGGGTGCGGGGTGGGTGCGGCTAGGCCTCGCCGGCGACGTGGAAGGTGGCCCAGGCGGGAGGGAGGGACTCGGCGTTCGCCGCGCGGAGCAGGCCCTGCTGCCGCGCCACCTCCTCGCCCGTCATGATCCCCAGCGAGGCCAAGCGGTCGCGGACCTCGTCGTAGACCATGGCCATGTTTTCGACCATCGCCCGGTCCGAACGGCACTCCTGCCAGCCCGCCCGCACGT
Organism: Gemmataceae bacterium; assembly: GCA_046350195.1. Lineage (GTDB taxonomy): Bacteria > Planctomycetota > Planctomycetia > Gemmatales > Gemmataceae > CALDUY01. The sequence continues at coordinate 79,992 of JAXMAW010000018.1, read as the reverse complement.
TTCGGTAGCCCGCCGCCTCCAGGGAGCGGGCCAGGGTCGCCCCGACGGCCGGGGAAAGGCGGCGGGCCTGGTAGAGCTGGTTGAGGGCCACCACCCAGGCCCGGAGCGGCTCCAGCCCCGGCCGCCCTGTCGCCTCGAGGTAGGCCAGGCGGGCCAGCGGCGAGCGGAAGTCGGGCTCCAAAAACCCGACGCGGGTGCCCGGCCGCACGGCGGCGCGGAGCCGACCCAACAGGACCTCGGCCGACGGGACGTGGTGCAGCACGGCCCGCCCCACCACCGCGTCCGCCCCGTCCAACCACGGCCCCAGCCCCGCGACGTCGGCCGCCACCGGCTCGAACCGCGCCGGCCCCACTCCGGCCAGTCTGGCCCGCGACTGGGCGAGCAGCCCCTCGGTGGCGTCCACCCCGACCAGCACGCCTCCCGGACCCAGTCGCCGGAGGATTCGGCGGCTGAAGGCACCAGGCCCGCAGCCCAGCTCGACCACACGGTCGTCCGGCCGGAGGGCCAGCTCGTCCAGGAGCCGCTCGGAGGACTCCGCGAAGTGGGCGTCCTGCACCTCAAGCCGCTGCGCGGCCGCCTCTGACTTTCCCAGCACGTAGTCCCGTTCGTCGTCCACGGCATTGCCCCCGCCCTTTACAAGGTAGCCCGACGCCCCTCATGCTGGCCGCGCCTCACCCGGGGCTGCTCGACCCAGTCCCCGTGGAGCGGCAGCGCCCTGCTGGTTGGCCCCACTCGAGAACCGACCCTCTCGAGGATCGCCGCGGGGACCGGTGGGTCAGGCTCGCTAATTGGTCCTCATTCCCCCGTGAATTCAGGCGGCCGTTTCTCCAGGAAGTGGGCCACCCCCTCGCGGAAGTCGGCGCTGCCGAAGCTCTTCATCATCTCGACGTTGGCCACCTCGGTAGCCTCTCCCAGGGTCTGGAACAGCCCCTCGTAGACCTGCCGCTTCATCACCCGGAGCGACCGCGGCGACACCGCCCGAGCCAGTTCCCCCGCGTAGGCGCGGACGCCGTCCATGAACTCGGCCTGCGGCAGCACGCGGTTGACGAGTCCCATCCGCAGGGCCTCGGCGGCGTCGATCAGGCGGGCGGAGAAGAGCAGGTCCAGCGCGTTGGGCAGGCCGACCAGGCGCGGCAGCATCCAGCTGATCCCGTGCTCGGCGATCAGGCCGCGGCGGGAGAAGGCCGTCCCGAACCGCGCCTGGTCCGAGGCGAACCGCAGGTCGCAGTACAGAGCGACGACGAGGCCCAGGCCGACCGCGCTGCCGTTGATCGCCCCGAGGACCGGCTTGCCGACGGCCGGGAAGTAGGAGTAGGCTTTCTGGAAGTCGGCCCGTGCGTCCGCGCGCTGCGGCCCGACGAAGCGGTCTTTCAGGATGCGCTCCAGGTCGGCGGGGGAGGCGGCGCCGGCCACCTTGCCGAGGTCCTGCAGGTCGGCCCCCGCGCAGAACCCGCGGCCCGCGCCGGTGAGGACGATCACCCGCACCCCGCCGTCGGCCTCCGCCCGGGCCATCGCGGCCCGGACCTCCTTCTCCATCTGCGCCGTCCAGGCGTTGAGCTTGTCGGGCCGGTTCAGCGTCACCGTCGCCACGCCGTCGGCCACGTCGTAGAGAATCTGCTCGAAGGTGCTCATGGGGTGTTCCCTTTCCTCGCGGCTGCCGGGCAGGGGCGCCCGTGACGACCACCGCCTCAGCCCTGCCCAGGCGGACGGCTCGAAACATTGCGGGCCAGGCACCAATTAAGGTACGTTTGACCCTGATCCGGGCCAGACAACTCTGCACGGGAGCTGGACATGCCACAGCGGGTCATCCACGGCGTAGCGGAACTCCGGGCGCTCGTCGGCCAGGAGGTCGGCCTGAGCGACTGGTTCACCGTCACGCAGGAGCGGATCGACGCCTTCGCCAAGGCGACCGAGGATCGCCAGTGGATCCACTGCGACCCGGAGCGGGCGCGGGGCGAGTCGCCCTACGGCGCCACCATCGCTCACGGGTTTCTCACGCTGTCGCTGTTGAGCCACCTCCTCTCGCAGGCAGTGCGGGTGAGTGGCCCGTTCAGCCGCGTCATCAACTACGGCCTGAACCGCGTCCGCTTCCCGGCCGCCGTGCCAGCCGGCTCACGCATCCGCGCCCGCTGCACGCTGCAGGCTGCGGAAGAGGTCCCCGGGGGCGTCCAGGTCACGTGGTCGGTCACGATGGAGCGCGAGGGGGAGTCCAGGCCGGTGATGGTGGCGGAGAGCCTGGCCCGGCACTGTTCGGACATGGAAGGCACTTCATGAAAGGGGCCGTCGGGAGGAGAGGACCTCTTACAGGAGGCCTGACACGCTGTCGCGGTTGTAGGGGGGGGGAGTTGCCGTCTGTTCGTGGCCTTCGCCAGGGCGTCATCGGCGTCGGCACATCGACCAAGGTAATGCCCCTTGTCCTTGATGATTTGGCCCAACGGCAGGTTGCCGGAGCGAAATAGGCGAGGTCGGGATAGGGCTTGCTTGGCCAGGCATGCGCGGTAGGATGATCTGCGGACACGGTGACGGCTCCTTGACGGGAGTGTCATTGTGTCTCAGGTGGCCGTTGCGACGGTCGTCGAGTTGAACCGGGTGCCGTTGAGGCGTCCACGCTGGGAGAGGCCGTAGGAAAACTGACGGAAACCCTTGCTCGACAGAACTTGGCGGCGTAGCTCAGCCCGGTTAGAGCAGCGGCTTCATAAGCCGCGTGTCACTGGTTCAAATCCAGTCGCCGCTACTACTGTAAGTCACAGTTAGAAGACGGCTTACGTCTAGCTAGTTGCTCCGTCGATGCCGGTCCCCTGTCGATTACCGCAGAGGGCGGCCGAGGGCTGCTGCGGAACGACTAGATTACTTCACCGACTTCTTCGGGAAGCACGCTCCGTGCATCTACGCGGTTTGCACTCGGCTTGAGGGCCGGTAGAATAACCGTTATGGGCGGCAAATTCACTCAACTCGGCGTCGCCACCGGCGCATCATTGCCGCATGCGCCGGCCACCCCAGAGCCGCCGGTGTGGCCGCCCGCCGCGCAGTGGTGCATGGCCATCACAGTAGCGGTAGGCCTGGCGCTGGTTGCCTACCGTGGCTGGGGGATGTCACGATACAGCGCCCAGCCGCTCCCCCTGGAGCGCGCGGCGATCGACCTCAACGAGGCCGACGAGATCGACCTGCAGCTGCTGCCCGGCGTCGGCCCCACCCTGGCGAAGCGCATCACCGAGAAAAAGCCGTACCGCGACGTCGAAGACCTGCGCCGCGTGCCCGGCGTCGGCTCCGAGACGATGAACCGGCTCCGCCCCTATGTCCAGGTCGGCGAGCCGCCTGCGCCGAGGGTCGTCCGCGCCAAGCCGCACGAGGAGGCACCTCCGCCTTCCGGTAAGAAGAAGCCGCCCGATGCGCCGGTGAACCTCAACCGCGCCACGCCGGAGGAGTTGGCCCGCCTGCCCGGCATCGGCCCGACGTTGGCGAAGCGCATCGTCGATGCCCGGCCGTTCGCGGCGGTGGGGGAGCTGCGGCGCGTCAAGGGGATCGGCGCCAAGACACTGGAGAGGCTGCGGCCGCACGTCGCCGTCGGGGAGGAGTAAGGGATGACCGCCAAGTTCGAGATGGTCAGCAAGTTTCAGCCGGCCGGTGACCAACCGAAGGCGATCCAGACGATCACCCGCGGCTTCGTCGAGGGCAAGCCGGCCCAGGTACTGATGGGCGCCACCGGCACCGGCAAGACGGCGGTCGCCTCGTGGATCATCGAGCAGGTCGGCAAGCCGACGCTGGTGCTGGCGCACAACAAGACCCTGGCGGCCCAGCTGTACAAGGAGTTCCGCGGCTTCTTCCCCAGGAACGCCGTCCACTACTTCGTCAGCTACTACGACTACTACCAGCCCGAGGCGTACATCCCGCAGCGCGACATCTACATCGAGAAGGACGCGCTCATCAACGAGAACATCGACCGGCTCCGCCTGGCTGCCACGTCGGCGCTGGTCAGCCGGCCGGACGTCATCATCGTCGCCAGCGTCTCGTGCATCTACGGCCTGGGCTCGCCCAGCGACTACAAGCGGATGATGATCTACCTCAACAAGTCGGAGCCGGTTGACCGCGACAACCTGCTACTCCGCCTGGTGGACATCCAGTACCAGCGCAACGACGTCGCCTTCACCCGCGGCACGTTCCGGGTGCGCGGCGACACGGTCGAGGTCTGGCCGGCCTACGAGGAGTTCGCCATGCGCATCGAACTCTTCGGCGACGAGGTCGAGAAGCTGGCCTACATCAACCCGACCAGCGGCGAGACGCTGCGCGAGCAGGACGAGCTGTACATCTACCCGGCCAAGCACTTCGTCACGCCGGAGGAGCGCATCAAGCAGGCCGTCGAGGAGATCCGCAAGGACCTGGAATCTCGCCGCGAGGAGCTGCGGTCGCAGGGCAAGCTGTTGGAGGAGCAGCGGCTGACGGCGCGGACGAACTTCGACATCGAGATGCTGCTGGAGGTCGGCCACTGCCCCGGCATCGAGAACTACGCCCGCTACTTCTCCGGCCGCAAGCCCGGCGAGCCGCCGTACACGCTGATCGACTTCTTCCCCGAAGACTTCCTGATGGTCGTCGATGAATCCCACGTCACTCTGCCACAGGTGCGCGGCATGTACCACGGCGACTTCAGTCGCAAGATGACGCTGGTCGAGCACGGCTTTCGGCTGCCCAGCGCCCTGGACAACCGGCCCTACCGCTTTGACGAGTGGGTGAAGCGCGTCAAGCAGGTGCTGTTCATGTCAGCGACGCCGGCGCCTTACGAACTCGAGCGCACCGGCGGCGAGGTGGTCGAGCAGATCATCCGGCCGACGGGGCTGGTCGATCCGCTCTTGCACGTCCGGCCGGCGCGCGGCCAGGTGACCGACCTGGTCGGCGAGATCAAGAAGCGGGCCGAGCGGCACGAGCGGACGCTGGTCACGACGCTGACGAAGCGGCTGGCGGAGGACTTGTCGAACTACTTCCGCGAGGCGGGCCTGCGCTGCAAGTGGCTGCACAGCGAGCTGGACGCCATCGAGCGCATCCAGGTGCTGAGAGAATTACGGCAAGGGGCGTTCGACGTGCTGGTCGGCGTCAACCTGCTTCGAGAAGGCCTGGACCTGCCGGAAGTCTCGCTCGTCGCCATCCTCGACGCGGACAAGGAAGGTTTTCTGCGATCCGGCACGTCGCTGATCCAGACGATCGGCCGGGCGGCCCGCAACGTCAACGCCGAGGTAATCCTTTACGCCGACAAGACGACGGAGTCGATGCAGCGGGCGATCGACGAGACGACGCGGCGGCGGGTGATCCAGATGAAGTACAACGAGGAGCACGGCATCACGCCGCAGTCGGTGCAGTCGGCGATCGAGACGGGCCTCGAGGAGGAGATCGAGGCGCGGAAGCTGACCCGCGAGGCAGCGGGCCAGACGGCGGACATCGACGTGGAAGAGGTGCTGGAGGAGTTGCACAACGAGATGCTGAAGGCCGCCGCCGAGCAGCGCTACGAGGACGCGGCGAAGCTGCGCGACCAGATCCGCAAGGTCAAGGGCGAGAGGGTCGCCTCGCCGCAAGCCGAGGGCAAGCGCCCCCGGGCCCGGCGACGGCGGTGACCGGGGGCGAGCGGGGTCGGGGTAGCGTCGCCGCGCCGACCGGCGATCGTGACCGCGCTACCCGCGGTGCCAATGGTAGTTGTAGTGCCAGTGGTGGCTCGTGTGCCAGTGACGGCTGGTGTGCCAGCGATACGAGTAGTGGTAGCCGGCGTAGCCGAAGGCGGGGAAGGCGAAGACCGACAGGAACGCCAGGCTGAGGATGAGCTTCTTCATGGCGGGCCCCGAGTCGGGCGATGGTTTTGGTCGCTTCGCTGGTACCCTCGCCGGCGCCCCTCATCGCCGGACAGCCGGGGCGTGCTAAGATAAGCCCGGCCTTACCTTGTTGGTATCGTTGGGACCGCCATGGCCGGGCTGGAACTCCGCCTGCAAACCCTCCGCCGCGCCGTTCAGGCCATCCGGAGCACTCCCGGTCGGCGCGGCCGGCTCGTCACCATCGACGCCGACGACGTGCTCGTCGCCGGCGACCTGCACGGTCACGTCGAGAACTTCCGCCAACTGCTGCTCCGCGCCGACCTGGCGAAGAACCCGCGCCGTCACCTCGTCGTGCAAGAGTTGATTCACGGACCGTTCCGCTACCCCGCCGGCGGCGACAAGTCGCACCAGCTGGTCGATGTAGTTTGCGCCCTGAAATGCCAGTACCCGGCGCGGTTCCATTACCTGATTGGCAACCACGAGCTGGCCCAGGCGACCGGCACGCAGGTGCTGAAGCACGAGGCCGACCTCAACGAGCAGTTCGTCCTCGGCGTCCGCATGGCCTACGGCGAGCGCGCCGACGAGGTGTACGGCCTCTACCTCGAACTGTTCGCCGAGATCCCGTTCGCCGTGAGGACGCCCGGCCGAACGTTCCTCAGCCACAGCCTGCCGTCGATGGGTCGGATGGAGCAGTTTGACCCCGCGGCGCTGGAGCGGGAGCCGACGGTCGAGGCCGACATTGCCCCTGGCGGTTCGCTCTATGCCCTGGTCTGGGGCCGTGACACACGGGAGGAGACGGTGGCGGCGTTCCTGCGGAAGGTCGATGCCGACGTCCTCGTCAGCGGCCACATTCCCTGCGAGAGCGGCTTCGAGTTGCCGTCGCCGCGGCACGTCATCCTCGACTGCCTCGGCAGTCCCGCCGCCTACGCCCTCCTCCCCGCCCCCACGCCTGTGACGCCGGAAGACCTTCCCGCCTGTGTTCACCTTCTCGGATAGCCCATGTGCGAGACACCTGCCATTCCGCCCCCCATGCCGCGGACGCCGCCCGAAGCGCTCGGGCCGAGCGTCCGTGAGCCGGTCATCGTCGAGGGGCGGACCTTTCTGATCGAGCGGCCCGGCGAGTCGGACAAGCTACTCGACCACCCGGAGGTCAAGGCGGCGATCGAGGCGGAGCAGTACATGCCGTACTGGGCCGACCTCTGGCCGGCGGCCCGGATGCTGGCCAAGTACATCGTCAAGCAACCGTGGCCGGCGGGGCTGCACGCCCTGGAGATCGGCTGCGGGCTGGGGCTGCCGGGCGTCGCGGCGCTGGCCAAGGGGCTGCGCGTCACCTTCAGCGACTACGACGCGACCGCCCTGACCTTCGCGGCCAGGAACGCCCGGTTGAACGGCCTCTCGAACTTCGACACGCTCCAGCTCGACTGGCGCTACCCGCCGGCAGGGGTGACCTATCCGCTCATCCTCGCCGCCGACCTGATCTACGAGGTGCGCAACGTGGCGCCCGTCGTCGCCCTGATCCAGCGGCTGCTCGCCCCGGGTGGGGTGTGCCTGCTCACCGATCAGGACCGCATCCCGGCCCACGTCTTCCGCGAGGCGCTGGCCAAGGAGGGGCTGCCGTACACCACAGAAATGCTCCGCGCCGGAGAGCCGGGCGGCCGGCGGCTGAAGGGCACCCTGTACCGCATCGCGCCGGCCCCTCGCGGGTGATCCGGGCGCGGCGGGGCCTGGCCGGTAGGTTGATCCCGGGGTGGGGCGGCCCTATCATGGCCGTACCGTACTACCCCCTCCCGGAAGGCCCCGATGAAGCCCCCGCCCTCAGCCGCCCGCTCGGCGGCGCTCGGCCTGGAAGCGCTGGAACCCCGCGACCTGCCGGCGACCGGCTTCACGCGGATCGCCACGGACTACTCCCTCCGGGGCGTCTCGATCAACGAGGCGGGCGAGGTCGCCTACGCCCGCTACGTCAGCGGGACCCTTTTCTCCAACTACAAGTACAAGGTCGAGGTCGGCGACGGCGTCAACACCCGCGTCGTGGCGCTGGACACGTTCAAGAACCCGAACGTCTCCGCCCTCGCCCTGAACGAGAGCGGCCGGGTCGCCTTCCTCGAGCGGCACACGGTCAACGGCGCGTCCGTTAGCTGGGCGACGACGAGCGCCCTGTGGCCGGGAGGTCAGTTCCTGGCCGACACGTCTAACCAGTTCGCCTCGTTCCAGGACGTGGCCCAGAACGACCGCGGCGACGTCTTCTACTCGGCGACCCGAAAGTCAGGTCGGACCGGCGTCTACTCCGGACAGGGCCAGCCGGTCTTCGAGGCCAACTCGGCCGTCTACGGGCCATCGCTCAACGCCGGCGGGCAGGCCGCGTTCTACGCCCAGGGGGCGATCCTGACCGCCGGGGCCGGTCCGACGCAGGTCGTCGCCGGCCGGTTCGCCGCGTCCCTGCTCCAAACGTCCTACCTGGTCGCCGGCAACGAGATCCAGGTCACCCTCACCCTGAGCCACCGCGAGCTGGACTGGGACCGCGCCTCGGCGCTGACGGTCAGCTACTCCACCTCCCCGGGCACCGCTCACGACGGCACGGATTTCGAGGGGGCCAGCGGGTCGGTCACGTTCCCGTCGTTCGCGGAGAACGACTCGTCCTCGCTGTCCAAAACGTTCAAGGTCAAGCTGAAGCAGGTGGAGACGCCGAGGGCGTACCGCTCGTTCTTCGTCGAGGTGACGACGCCGACCGACGACGTGCCGCGCGTCGCCGCCGTCAACCCAAAGGTCGAGGTGCTGTTCGAGCAGGGCCAATTCACCTCTCCCTTCGACCCGAAGGCGCCGGCCGAGGTCGAGGGCGACCTCCGCAAGCCGGTCCGATTCTTCGTCGAGGACGCCTTCTCACCTAGCGCCTTCACGCTCGGCGAGGCGGCCAACGAGACGACGCCGCTGAAGGTCGTGGTCGTCGCCTTCCGCCAGACCGCCACGGAGGAGGCCGACGCCAGCGTCTCCTACCACACGGAGGGCGTCACCGCCGTTCAGGACAAGGACTTCAAAGGGGCCAGCAACTCGCTCAGCTTCCACTTCGCCAAGGGGCAGCAGCAGGCCAAGGCGGAACTCACCCTCCGGACGATCGACAACGACACCGCCGACGGCCCGCGGCTGTTCCGGCTGGTGCTCGACGGGCCGTCCGGAAACGCCTCCCTGAGCCGGCACCTCTTCCAGGTCGAGATCGAGGACAACGAGCAGGTTGCCACCCGCGAGCCGAGCATCAACGACCAGGGGGCGATCGCCTACGTCGTCAAGCACGCCTTCCCCAACGGCGGTAGCCGCGAGAGCCTCATCGTCCGCGCAGGCGGCGCGGACCGGGTCGTCGTGCGGACCGCGACGGCCAACGAACACATCAAGCTCGTCCGCCTGAACAACGCCGGCGCGGTGGCCTACGGCGTTTTCACCGGGGGGGGCGAGGCCAGCGACCCGACAGCCGTGTACCTCGCCGCCAATGGAAAGCCGGCCTCCCGCATCCTGGCGAAGGGGGAAAAGCTCGAAGGCCGCGAGGTCAGCACGATCAAGGACATCGACCTCAACGACAAGGGACAGCTGGCGCTGAACGTGTTCTTCTACCCGGCGTTCAGCGGGGTTTATCGCACCGGCGCGACGACGCTGAAGCCGGTGCTGATCCTGCCGGGTATCGGCGGGACCGGCCCTAGCCGCCCCTTCCTCGACGGCCTCGCCTGGACGACTCACAGGAGTTGGGCCCCCGAGGCGCTCGTCGATGACCCGTTCTACCTCTCGTACCGGGACCTCATCCAGACGTTCGTGAACGCCGGCTACGTCGGCGGCGTCAACCTGTTCGTCGCCAACTACGACTGGCGGATGGCCCCCGGCCCGGACGACGGCGTCGCCGACGGCGTCCTGGCGGGCCTGACCGCCGCCAGCATCACGGACGGCCGCTTCAAGTACGGCGTGGACTACCTGGGCTACTGGCTTAAAAAGGCGTCCGACGTCTGGCTGCGCGACCACGGGGAGGCGCTGGACGAGGTGGACATCGTGGCCCACAGCACCGGCGGGCTGGTGACGAGGGCCTACCTCCAGAGCGGCGCCTACACCGGGACGTTCACCGACTCGGCCGGCGCGGCGCGCCGGCTGCCGGCTGTGCGGAACTTCGTCATGTACGACGTCCCCAACCAGGGTGCGTCGAAGGTGTGGAACTTCCTGCACGACGACTGGAACATTCCCGGCAGTGACCAAAGGATTTACAACACGGCCTTCCCCATCCTGCTGAGGAACCTCTTCTACAACGTGATGGGCGGGACGGTCATCACCGGCCACGACTACAACATCGGCCTGTACAAGGTGTTCGAGGGGTCCGGCCTTTCCCCCGCCGCTGCCTGGAACCTCGGGCAAACCTACCGGGCGGTCTACAACCTCGTCCGCCTCAAGCAGGCGGCACTGAGCCCTTCCTACCCGAAGTGGTTCGCCTTCCTCAACTCGCCGCGCATGGTCGCGGCCCGGCGACACTTCATCGACCTGTACGTCCCGACCATGCGGTCGCTGCTGTCCACCTACCCGGGGTTCCTCGTCGGCGGGACGCCCGACATCACGAACACCGTACTGATCGACCTCAACGTGCCCGACGCGCAAGGGCAGCGCTTCGTCGGCCAAGTCCGAGGCAAGGTCATCAACGTCTACGGCGACGGGCTGACGACCCCGGTGACCGCGCAGCAGTTCTCCCACTCGCCGCCCGACCTGGGGCCGACCGACTGGATCTACCCCTTCGACGGCGTCGGGGCCTACAAGCCGAGGGCGGGGGAGGTTTGGTATCGCTCGCAGCCGGGCAACGGCGATGGAACTGTGCCGCTGGTCTCACTCGCCGGGCAGTTCGTCGGCGACCCGCGTGTGGTCAACGCCCGGTTCGCCACCGGCGAGAACACCGCGGGCGGCGTCAACCACACGGAGATCCTGGCCAACGTCGATGCCCAACTTTTCATCCTCACCCAGCTCGGCCGGCCGGTCGCCCTCAACCTGATTTCGACGGGGCACCAGTCGTTCTTCCTGTGGCCGTCCTGGCTATGAGGCGCAGCCGGCCGGCGCGGTCTTCGCCGCGCGCGCGAACTCCAGGTCGTTGATGAGCGCCGGCCGCTTGTACTGCTCCAGCGTCCCGCCGGTGCGCTCCAGCCGTTGGCGGTCCCACCGCGCCCAGAAGCCGGTCGGCATCAGCTCGACGCGGGCCGGCCCGAGCCGGTCGCTCGACCGCTTGCTCTCGTACTCCACGTTCAGCCGCGACAGCTCCGCGTCGAGACGCGCCGCCAGCTGTTTCACCTGTGCCGGGCCGACGTCGCCCTGCTCGACGAACAGGGCGTAATACGGCGCCTCGGCGTCGTCGTCCGGCATGCACGGGGCCACGCTGAACGCCCCCAGGGCCAGGTTCAGCTCCGCCTGCGCCTTCGCCATCGCCTGCGTGACGTGGTACTCCGACAGCTTCTCGCCGGTCAGGTTGGCGAACGCCGAGCCTTTGCTCAAAAACTCGATCAGCGGCGTCTTGTGGAAGAAGCCGGTCACCCGCACCAGGTCGTGGATGTGGTAGCGGTACAGGCCGTAGCCCGTGGTCAACAGGATGAAGTAGCGCCGCCCCTCGGCCAGCTCGTGCGCCCCCAGCACGGTCGGCCGGGACGAGCCGGCCTCCTCCTCCGGGATGAACTCGAAGAAGTGAGACGTCACGTCCAGCACGCCGGCCGGGGTGCCGTCGGCGAACGGGATGGTCATGCGGCCCTCGCTGGCGATCAGGCCGGGGTCGCGCACCCAGTTGTCGCCGAAGTAGCGCGGGTAGTGCCGCAGGTACGCCCCGACGCTGCCGCCGGTCCAGTTGCCCATCAGGAACGGGTTCGTCCAGGAGTCGCGCGGGTACAGGTGCCCCGTACGGCGGACGACTTCCTCCAGCTCACGGGCGCGCTCCGGGGCCGGCTTCAGCCGCGCCTCGACCTCGGCGCGGACGCCGGGAGGCAGGTCCAGGTCCGCGTCGAGGGTGCCGTCGTGGATGTCCCTTATGAGAGTTTCCTTGTATTGATCTTCGGTGCGGGCGAGGCTCAGCATCGTGCTGGGGTTGGCCGCCACGAACAGGCCGACCGGCCGCGGCAGCGCCAGGCGCATCACGGAGTAGTACTTGGCGTGCGGGTCCTTGACCCGCGAGACGCCGGGCGGGATGGCGTACATCTTGCGGACGATCCGCTTCTGCATCGTCGCCGTCAGCCCGGTGACGGCCCCGCAGGGGACGCCGGACTCGGTGCGGAACTCGTCGGCGTCGCCGGCCATCTGCACGATCGGCTTGAGGATCAGCTCCTTGTGGTCGGTGAAGACCTTCAGCCCCCACAGGTTCCAGCTCTGCTTGTAGTCGGCCAAATAGCGCCTCGTCACCGGGATGAACTTCCGCGTCGCCGTCGTGCCACTGGTCAGGGCGAACATGAAGATCTTCGGGTCGGCCAGGAGCGCGTTCGTCTCGCCCTTCTTGACCCGCTCGATGTACGGCTCGATCGCCTCGTAGCCGGCGACGCTCACCTGGCGGCGGAAGTCGTCCACGCCGGACACACCGTCAAAGTGGTGGTCGCGGCCGAACGCCGTGGCGGACTGCTCGCGGAGGATGTCCAGCAGCAGCGCCTCCTGCACGCGCTTCGGGTCGGCGGTGGCGGCCTCGAAGCGGGCCAGCCGGCGCCGCACCGGGACGGCGATCGCCTTGAGCACGACCTTGCGGAGCAGAAAGCGCAGGACGGCGTTCAGCGCGGGGCGCAGCATGGGTGCCTCTCTTGTCCGGAACGCTTCCGCGAAGCGTCGCTAACCGACCTTGCCGTATCGCGAATCGCATCCCACCGGGGCCGGTCGCCCACTGCCGCACGGCGACAGGTGGCGCTCGAAGAACCGCAGCACCCGGTCGCGGTATTCCGCGCCGGCCAGGTGCAGCGCCTGGTTGTGCTTGGCCCCCTCGACCAGCCAGAACTCGCGCGGCTGGGCGGCCAGCTCGAACAGCGCCTTCGCCATCTCCGGCTTGATGTACGTGTCCTGCCCGCCGTGGATCATCAGCAGCGGCCGGCCGAATCGGGCCAGGGCCCGCTCCAGCGAAGGGAAGCGGCAGCGCCTCTGCCGCATCACCTGCCGCAGGGTGATCCGCGCGACCAGCCGGTAGTACCAGTCCGGCAGAAGCACCGCCGGGAACCGCTGGTTGTAAATCTTCACCCACTGCCGCATGTACGGCAGCAAGGTCGTCGCCGTCGCGAACATCCCATCGGTGACTCCGCAGAGCACTGCCGGGTCATCGCTGGCGGCCAGGAGCCCGGCGCCCGCCCCTTGCTGATGCCGAACAGCCCGACGCCGCGCGGGTCGGCGTCGGGACGCGACTTGAGGTAGGCCAGCGCGGCCCGGGCGTCGCGCACCTCGTGGTCGGTCACCCACTGGATCGGCTCGTAGCCGGGCAGAGTCTCACTGTCACCCTGGTTGCGCGGCTCGTAGGTGAACACGTCGTAGCCGCCGGCAACCAGGTGCTCGCAGTACGGCCAGGCCGACCAGCAGTTCGAGCCGAACTCCAGCCCGAACAGGATGACGCCGCGGCGCGGCCCCTTCGCCTTGAAGTAGCAGCCGTTGAGCACCAGCCCATCGGCGGCGCGGAAGCGGACCACCTCGGCGTCGTCGCGCGGCTGGCCGCGGGGAATGATGAACAGCGGCGTCTCCTGGAAGATCCGCGCCGCCCGCGGCAGGTACAGGTAAACCACCCGAACCTGGATGTAGCAGGCTGCCACCGCCGCCAACAGCGGCCCGACTAACATCAGCGCCAGCCCCGCGAGGATCAGCCCCATGGAACCTCACACCTTACTGACGATGAGCGAGATGTTCTGCCCGCCGAAGCCGAAGCTGTTGCTAAGCGCGTGGCTGGCCTTGTGCTGCCGCGGCCGGTTGGGGACGTAGTCGAGGTCGCAGGCCGGGTCGGGGGTCTCGTAGTTGATCGTCGGCGGCACCCAGCCGCGGTGCAGCACCTCGACGCAGGTGATCAGCTCCACCACCCCCGCCGCCGCGATCAGGTGGCCGAGCATGCTCTTGCTCGACGACGTCGGGATCTTGTAAGCCCGCTCGCCGAACACCTTCTTGATCGCCAGCGTCTCGACCTGGTCGTTGACCTGGGTGCTGGTGCCGTGGGCGTTGATGTAGTCGATCTGCTCGCCGGCCAGGCCGCTGTCGGCCAGCGCCTCGCGGATGCAGGAGATGGCGCCGCGGCCCTCCTCGTGGCTGTCGGTGACGCGGTAGGCGTCGGCGGTCGAGCCGTAGCCGGCCAGCTCGGCGTAGACGGTCGCGCCGCGCTTCTTGGCGTGCTCGAACTCCTCCAGCACCAGCATGCCGGCGCCCTCGCCCAGCACGAAGCCGTCGCGGTGCAGGTCGAACGGCCGCGACGCCCTCTGCGGGGCGTCGTTGCGCGTCGAGAGGGCGGTCAGCAGGTTGAACCCGGTCACGCCGAACGGGTGGATCATGCTGTGCGCCCCGCCGGCCAGCATCAGGTCGCACTCGCCCTGGCGGATCATGTCGGCGGCCTCGCCGATCGCCTGGCTGGAGGCGGCGCACGCCGTCAGGCAGGTGAAGTTCGGCCCGTCCAGGCGGAAGTGAGCCGCCAGGTGGGCGGCGGTCGTGTGCAGCTCCTGCTCCGCCTCGCGGCCGGGGTGGAACAGGCCCATCGCCCCGCGCTCGAACGAGGGGTAGTCGAGGTCGCGCTTTTCCGGCAGGTACGACTGGGCGATCTGCCAGATCATGTTGTGGAAGTCCTGCACGCCCTCGCCGGAGCCGAGGTAGACGCCGAACCGGGTGCGGTCCACCCGGCCGTCGTCGAGCAGGCCGGCGCCGGACAGCGCCTCCTGGGCGGCGGCGGCGGCGAACTTGCTGTTCAACCCCGAGTGGGCCCACCGCTCGGCGCCGGCGACGAACTTCGACAGCTCGAAGTCCTTGACCTGGGAGGCGAACGTGGTCGGGAACTTGCGGGCGTCGAAGTGGCTGATCGGCCCGATGCCGCTGGTGCCGGCCAGCTGGGCGTCCATCATCGCCTTGACGCCGTGGCCGACCGGCGTGATGGCCCCCATCCCGGTGATGACGACTCGACGACGCATAGCTGGCACCTCACACACTATCCCGATCTTCGCAGGCCCGACCGTGAGGGAGGGCGTGTTGCAACACGCCCTCCCTCACGGTCGGGCCTGGGACCTACGCCTCCCACCTCTTCACGACCACCGCCGCGCACTGACCCATGTGCGTGAAGCCGACCTTGAGCGCGAACGGCTTCGTGACCGGCCTCGGCGAACCCGTGTGGACGCGGACCGGGCAATCCGGGGCGGCCTTGTCGTGGTTGATCGACGCGGGCATCACCCCGTGGTTCAGGCCGAGCACGCTCAGCGCCAGCTCGGTCGTGCCGCTGGCGGCGCCCATGTTGCCGAGGTAGCCCTTGGCGGCGAAGACCGGGACGCGGTCGCCGACGACCCTCGCCAGGCCCTTCGCCTCCCAGGCGTCCTCCTTCAGCGTGCCATAGCCGTGGGCGTTGACGTGGTCGAGGTCGTCGGGGCCGATGCCGGCCATCCGCAGCGCCGCCTCGCACGCCCGGGCCAGGCCGTCGCCGTCCTGCTTGCGGTCGAAGCCGGAGCCGTGGCCGGCCACCTCGGCCAGCACCTGCGCGCCGCGCTTCTGGGCGTGGTCGAGGTCCTCGACGACCAGCACGGTCGCCCCCTCGCCGAGCACCAGGCCGTCGCGGTCGGCGTCGAACGGCCGGCACGCCCCGGCCGGGTCGTCGTTGCGCTTCGACAGCTGCTCGAACAGGCACTGGCGGACCAGGCTCAGCGGGTTGATCTTGCTCTCGCAGCCGCCGACCAGGAAGAAGTCGGCCGCCCCGCGGGCGAGGATGCGCGTCGCCTCGTTCAGGGCGAGCAGGCTGGCGGCGTCGGACTCGGTGATCGAGTTATTCGGGCCCCTCGCGTCGTGCAGGATCGAGATGTGGCAGGCCGGCATGTTGGGCAGGTACTTGAGCATCCACAGCGGCGGGATCGCCCCCAGCCCCTTCTCACCCCAGCTCAACATGTCCACCTTGCCGGGCTGGCAGTTGACGCTGGTGCGGGCGGCGTCGGCCAGCTCGGGCAGCTCGCTGGCGATCAGGCCCGCGCCGAACTCGATGCCGAACCGCTCCGGGTTGAGCTTGCTCTTATCGACCTGCCCGTGGGTGAGCGCGACCTTGGCGGCGGCGACGGCCAGCTGGATCGGCCGGGCCATCACGCGCAGGCTCTTCCGCTGGGACTTCTCGACGTAGCCTTTCGCGTCGAAGCCGTCGATCTCGGCGGCGAATCGCGTCGGCAGGCCGCTGGCGTCGAACGAGCGGATCGGCCGGACAGCCGACTTCCCCTCCAGCATCGCCTTCCAGAGCGAATCGACGTCGTTGCCCAAAGGCGTCAGCGGCCCGATGCCGGTGATGACGATGCGTCGAGATGCCATGACGACAAAACCCCTCGCTCTTGTCGCTGTCGCGGGCGGATCAGGTGGCCGTCCCGTTCACACTCGGTCTCTTCTTCGCCACGCTGGTCAGCTTGTTGACCAGCGTCCGCATTTCGCCGCCGAAGACGAAGTTGTGCTCGCCGAAGATCGCCGCCGCACGGTTCTGGTCCAGGTGGGCGAAGAAGATCTCGACCTCGGCCGTCACCTGGTTATCGACAATTACTCGCCCGACGACGGAAGCCCCCTCCGGCCGCATGTGCTGGATTTCGGCCTCGTAGTAGAGCGTCTCGCCGGCGAGCATCTCGCGGTGGAAGACGGCCCGGGGCACCTTGGCGAGGACGACCTTCTCCTTGAACTGGTTGGCCTCGCCGACGAGGATGCCGCCGGTCTGGGCCAGCCCTTCGAGGATCAGCGCCGCGGGCACGACCGGCCAGCCGGGGAAGTGCTGCGCGAAGTGGTCCTCCGCCAGGCTGGTGTTCTTCACCGCCCTGGCGGACTTGCCGCTGTCGAACTCGACGAACCGGTCGATCCAGAGCCAACGCATAAACAGCTCTCAGCTATCAGTTCTCAGCTATCAGCTGGGCTGTCTGGCTGACAGCTGACAGCTGATAGCTGACGGCTGTTCTTCAGTTCGCGTTCTGCAACTTGCCGTGGATGTAGCGGGTGATCAGATCGACCGTGAACAGGTCGCTGAGCTTCGACACCTCGGGGTTCTTCTCGAACGTCGAGAGGTCGGCGAACGGCATGCGCTCGCGCAGCTCCTGAAGGCCCTTCGGCGTCACCTTGCCGTTGGCCACGAACTCGGGGTCGCCCTGGAAGATCGACTCCGGGAACAGCTCGCCGCGCGGGATCTTGATGCCGAACTCCCGCTCCAGGCGGAAGACGATGTCGAGGAAGTCTATCGACTCCGCGCCCAGGTCGCCCTGGAGGGTGGACGTCGGCTTGATGTCCTCCTCGTCCACGTTCAGCGCCTCGACCAGCGTCGCGGAGACTTTGGTATAGATCTCGTCCTGGGTCGCCATCGGATACAACCTCTCTTTCCTGAAGGATGAAGGATGAAGGATGAAGGAGGAAACCGGAAGGAGGAGGAAGAGGACGTCGCCGTCTTGTTCATCCTTCATCCTTCATCCTTCATCCTTTCTTTCAAGGTCACTGCGCCGCCACGGCGCCCAGGCTCAGGCCACCGTCCACCGTGATGACCTGCCCGGTGATGTAAGAGCTATCGTCACCCGCCAGGAACACCGCCACCTTGGCGATGTCCTCCGGCGCCCCGATCCGCTTCATCGGGATGAACTTCTTGATCGCGTCGCCCGCCTTGTTGCGGACCGCGGCGCTCATGTCCGTCTCGATGAACCCCGGCGCGACCGCGTTGACCGTCACGCCCCGCGAGGCCAGCTCGACCGCCAGGGCCCGGGTGAAGGCGTTGATCGCCCCCTTGCTGGCGGCGTAGTTCGTCTGGCCCATGTTTACATGTTCGGCCGCGACGCTGGACACATTGATAATCCGACCCGACCGCTTTCGCATCATGGGGTAAGCGACGGCGCGGCAAAAGTTGTACGTCCCGCCCAGGTTGGTCGAGAGGACGACGTTCCACTGCTCCGGCTCCAGCCGGACGAACAGGTCGTCGTGAATCACGCCGGCGTTGTTGACCAGGATGTCGATCGGGCCGAGGTCGGCCTCGACCTTCTTGACGCACGCCTCGACCGAGGCCAGGTCGGCGACGTCGCACTGGTACGCCTTGCCGCCGATCTGACCGGCCAGCTCGTCGGCGGCGGCCTGGCTGCCGCGGTAGACGACGGCGACCTTCGCGCCCTCGGCGGCGAGCGCCTGGGCGATCGCCTTGCCGATGCCGCGCGAACCGCCGGTCACGACGGCCACCTTGTCCTTCAGCCGCATCCCGTGCTCCCTTCTCAGCCTTCCGCGAGGGCGTGTTGCAAGTCGGGGCGCTTCTGTCCTTGGTCCCGGCAGAGGAACCGGCACTGCCGCTTCAGGTCGGCGATCAGGGCCGCGTCGGTGTCGGCCAGCGAGGCGTCCTTGTCGCGCAGGTTGTAGGTCGCCAGCACCAGCCGCGCCGACACGGTCTGCTGGCCCTCCATCTCGCCCTTGCCCTTGATCGTCGCCAGGCCGTCGCTACGTTCAACCAACTCGACGCTGACGTCCATGGTCTTGCCGGGCTCCATGAACGTGCCGTACTTGATGTTCTTGACCTCGCGCAGGACGATGACGCTGTGGCGGAAATCCTCGCCCAGGCGCAACAGCCAGGCACCGGCCTCGACCAGCGTTTGGAGCATGAGCACGCCGGGCATCACGGGGAAGGTGGGGAAGTGGTCGGCCAGGTACTCCTCGCCGAGCGTAAGGTTCTTGTAGGCGGCCAGGCTCCTACCCGGCTGAACCTCGACAATCCGGTCAATCAGGTGGAATCGCATGGCCGGGCCCCGATGCCGCCGGGCTGTCCACTCCCTTGAACAGGCCAGCTAGAAGGTGGGAGTATAGTTTACCCTCCCAACCCCGACAACCCCGAACGTTCACGGGCAGTCTGTGGGCTTTCTATCCTGCCCAGACTTCCCAGTTTTATTCTACAAACTTGCGCGATGGTGAGACTGTTCGCAACCGGAGAAGGTCACGAACCTCGGGCAGGTAGGGTGGCGCAGGTATTCTATCAGGAACAGGTCGGAGAGGCAGACCAGTTTATCAGGGATGCCCACGTTCACAACGCCGCCCGCCGGCTGGCCTTACTCTGCTCAATGCAGGCACCGGCGGTCGGCAGCATCTTGTGCGGACTGCACCGGCCCTCCGGGTTGAACGCCGAGCGCAGCCGGAGCATCATGCCCAGGTCGTCCGGCGTGAACAGCCGCGGCATGAAGTCGATCTTCTCCACGCCGATGCCGTGCTCGCCGGTGACGCTGCCGCCCAGTCGGACGCACTCGTCGAGGATGTCGTGGCTGGCCTTGAGGACCCGCTGAACCTGGTCGGTGTCGCGCTCGTCGAACAGCAGGATCGGGTGGATGTTGCCGTCGCCGGCGTGGAAGACGTTGCAGATCTTGAGGTCGTACTGAACGCCGATGCGGCGGATCTCGCGCAGCATCTGCGGCAGCTTGGTGCGCGGCACGACGCCGTCCTGGGTGCAGTACGACGGGGCGAGCCGGCCGACGGCGCCGAACGCCTGCTTGCGCGACTTCCACAACAGGGCGCGCTCGGCCTCGGTGTTGGCCCGGCGGACCTCGCGGGCCTTGTTCCTCATGGCGATGGATTCAATGTGCTCGGCGTCGGCGTCGAGGCCGGCCTCCAGGCCGTCCACCTCCATGATGAGCACGGCGCCGGCGTCGAGCGGGAAGCCGAAGTGGAACGCCGCCTCGATGGCGCTGAGGATCGGGGCGTCGAGCATCTCCAGCGCGGCGGGGATGATGCCGGCGCCGATGATGTCGCTGATGGCGTTGGTGGCGTCGTCCACCGTCTCGAAGACGCCGAGCAGCGTACGGTAGTCCTCCGGGTTGCGGGTGATGCGCACCCAGATCTTGGTGACGACGCCGAAGGTGCCCTCGGAGCCAACAATGACCCCGGTGAGGTCGTAGCCGGGCGTGTCCTCGACTGGGCCGCCGGTGGTGACGACGCGGCCGTCGGGCAGGACGACCTCGACGCCGAGGACGTGGTTGACGGTGACGCCGTACTTGAGGGTGTGCGGCCCGCCGGAGTTGGTGGCGACGTTGCCGCCGACGGTGCAGGCGCCCTGGCTGGACGGGTCGGGGGCGAAGTGCCAGCCGTGCGGCTTGAGGTGGTTGGTCAGCCAGAGGTTGACCACGCCCGGCTCGACGACCGCGAAGCGGTCGCGGTAGTTCACCTCGAGGATCTTCTTCATCCGCGCCAGGCTGATGACGACGCCTCCCCCGACCGGCAGCACGCCCCCGGCCAGCGAGGTGCCGGCGCCGCGCGGCAGGAAGGGGACGTCCAGCTCGTTGCAGAGCTTGACCACGGCGACGACCTGCTCGGTGGACGTCGGGAAGGCGACGACGTCGGGGCGGTTCTTCTCGATGGTGTAGCCGTCGCACTCGTAGACGAGCAGCTCGGCGGGGGAGTGCAGGACGGCGTCCTTGCCGAGGAGGGCGGTGAGGCGGTCGCGGAGAGCGGGCATCGCGGGGTTCCGGGGATGGCGGCGATGAGGGTAGTGTAGCGAAGAACGGCCAAACTCCACCGTTGGACCACCGGTCTTGAAGGGGAGGGCCCCGCTCGCCCGTGCTCCGGCGGGCATGGAGCCGCAGGGGAGTTTGTAGTACAATAACGCCTGGTTTTCCCACACGCCCCGACCCGGTGGCCGGTCACCAGCCACCCGCTCGCCCACCCTGCCCCAGGAGTGAAACCCCTTGGCTTCCGACACTCCCCCGCCGCCGCCGTCGCCGCCGGCCCTCAACCCGCCCGGCCCCGGCGGCAACGGCGACGGCTTCACCGCGCTGAACATCGCCGACGAGCTGAAGGACAGCTACCTCAACTACGCCATGTCCGTCATCGTCAGCCGGGCCCTGCCCGACGCGCGCGACGGGCTGAAGCCGTCCCAGCGCCGCATCCTCGTGGCGATGCACGACCTCGGCCTCGGCCCGGCCGCCTCGACCAGCAAGTGCGCCGGCATCATCGGCGAGACGATGAAGCGCTACCACCCGCACGGCGACCAGTCGATCTACCCGACGCTGGTGCGCATGGCCCAGAACTGGAACATGCGCTACCCGCTGGTCCACCCTCAGGGCAACTTCGGCTCCATCGCCGGCCTGCCGCCCGCCGCGCACCGATACACCGAGGCGCGTCTGACGCCGATCGGCGCCGAGATGCTCGCCGACCTTGAGTTCGACACCGTCGATTACGCCGACAGCTACGACGGCAAGTACCGCGAGCCGCTCGTGCTGCCCAGCCGCTTCCCCAACCTGCTGGTCAACGGCTCCGACGGCATCGCGGTCGGCATGGCCACCGACGTCCCGCCGCACAACCTCCGCGAGGTCTGCGACGCCCTCATCAAGGTGATCGACGAGCCGAACGTCTCGATCATGCAGTTGATGGAGATCATCCCCGGCCCCGACTTCCCGACCGGCGGCATCATCTGCGGCCGGCAGGGCATCCTCGACGGCTACATGACCGGCCGCGGCAAGGTCACCCTCCGCGCCCGGGCGGAGATCGTCGAGGACCGCAAGGAGGCGATGATCGTCATCAGCGAGGTGCCGTACCAGCAGACGCGCAACCGCGTCGCCGAGGCGATCGCCAAGCTGATCAAGGAGGAGCGGATCAAGGACGTCCGCGAGCTGAAGGACGAGTCCAGCGCCCGCAACGGCGAGCCGGTCCGGCTGGTGCTCTACCTCAAGCGCGGGGCCGACCCGAACCTGATCCTCAACCAACTCTACCAGTACTCGCCACTGGAGCAGACCACCAGCATCATCATGCTGTCGCTGGTCAGTGCCCACCCGCGGGCCTTGAACCTCAAGGAGCTGCTGGACGAGTACCTGCGGCACCGCAAGGAGGTGATCCGCCGCCGCACCGAGTTCCAGCTCCGCGAGGCGAAGCGGCGGTCGCACGTTCTGGAAGGGCAGCTGATCGCCATCTCGTCGCTGGACGAGGTCATCCGCGTCTGCCGCGAGGCCGCCAGCCGCGATGACGCCAAGGCGCGCTGCAAGGCATGGCCGTCGCCGCCGCCGTGATGTCCCGCGCCCTGGGCGAGGCGAACTTCCAGGCCCTCCAGAAGGAGATCGGCGTACTCAGCGAGTACCACATGACCGAGGCACAGGCCGAGGCGGTGGTCCGCATGCAGCTGGGCCAGTTGGCCCGGCTCCAGCGCGACGAGATCCTCAAGGAGTACGCCGACCTCCGCGAGAAGGTCCGCTCCTACGAGGCATTGTTGAGCGACGAGCGGAACATCCTCGACGTCATCAAGCACGACCTGAAGCACCTGCGCGACAAGTACGGCGACGACCGCCGCACCGAGATCACCGGCGAGGCGGCCCACCTGACCCGCGAGGACCTCATCCTCGAGGAGGAGCAGGCGGTCACGATTAGCCACCACGGCTACATCAAGCGTCTGCCGCTGACGACCTACCGCACGCAGCACCGTGGCGGCCGCGGCGTTCTCCGGCGGGGCCACCCGCGACGACGACTTCGTCGAGCACTTCTTCGTCGCCAGCACCCACGCCTACCTGCTCTGCTTCACCACCCGCGGCCAGCTGTACTGGCTGAAGGTGCTCAACGTCCCCGAGGGCAGCCGCGTCTCCGCCGGCCGGGCGATGGCCAACGTGCTGGAGCTGAAGGCCGAGGAGCGGATCTCCAGCGTCATCCCGGTCCGCCGGCTCGACGCCGACGCCGCCGACGCCGACGGGCTGCACCTGCTGATGGCGACCCGCCGCGGGCTGGTCAAGAAGACGGGGCTGCGGCACTACTGCCGGCCGAAGGCCGGCGGCATCATCGGGCTGAGCCTGGAGGAGGGCGACACGCTGATCGGCGTGGCGCTGGTCCGGCCGGGAGACGAGGTGCTGCTCTGCACGCGGGACGGCATGGCGATCCGCTTCGACGAGGGCGACGCCAGGCCGATGGGCCGCCGGCCTACGGCGTCAAGGGGATCAACCTCCAGGGCGACGACGAGGTGATCGGCATGGTCGTGGCCGACCCGGAGGGGCACCTGTTGACGGTCTGCGCCAACGGCTACGGCAAGCGAACGCCGTTTGGGGCCAACGCGGCCGGCGAGGGCTCAGAGGAGGAGATCGCCGAAGAGCCTACCGCCGAGGAGCCGGCCGAGGGCGAGCCGGCGCGGTCGTCGTCGGCGTCGTACCGCAAGAGCGGCGCGGCGGCAAGGGGATCATAAGCATCAAACGTCGGAGCGAAACGGCCCGGTGGTCGGCGTGGCGGCGGTGCGCGAGACCGACGACGTGATGCTCATCACGACCGGCGGCATGGTGAACCGCACCCACGTCCGCGAGATCAGCGTGGTCGGCCGCAACACCCAGGGCGTGCGGCTGATGAATCTGCATGAGGGGGACCGCGTCACCTCCCTGGCGATCGTCGCGGCCGAGGCCGAGATCGGAGAGGTGGCGGCCCAGTGACCGGAAGGCGAGCGGGGACGTCAGTCCCCGGTGAAACGCCCTCACCGGGGGACTGGCGTCCCCGGCTCGCCAAACCAGCCTCGTTACTTCTCGACGCGGCGCTTGCCGACCCAGCCCTTGCCCTTGGGCGGGATGCCGAGCTGGGGCACGTTGCCTGCGCGGCGGGCGGCCTTGCGCTGGGCGATGCGCTTCCGGGAAGCCTTCGTTCGGGGACGATTGCATATTTCCGGGTCTCCTGCGTGAGTTCACGGAGTGATTTACGATACGGACTCGGCCCCGTTTCCGCCAGGGGTTTGACGAACCGCATCCGGTGGATCGGCCGGCCCTCCTTGCGGAACTTGCGCTCGAAGTGAGTCAGGTAGTCGAGGTCGTGGGTCGGACGGTGCTCCTCCGGGGCCTCCGCCTCCGCGAGGCGGGTGTGCCCCGAATCGTCTCGCGCACCATGGCGGCGTAGTCGGCGACGTCGGTGACGACTAGCAGTTCGCCGCCGGGCCGAAGGGCGTGCTCACAAGTCCCCGCGAACTCCGGGGTGAAGACGCGCCGCTTGTGGTGCCGCTTCTTCCACCACGGGTCAGGGAAGTACAGGTGCACCCGGCTGACACTGCCCGGCCGGACACAATCGCGCAGGAACGGCCGGGCGTCCACGCAGGCCACCCTGACGTTGCCCAACCCACGCCTCGCCAGGCGCGTGGCGGCCATCAGCTGGTACTTGCGGACGACCTCGATGCCGAGGTAGTTCACCTCCGGGTGCGCCTCGCCGGCCGTGGCCAGGTGCAGCCCCTTGCCGAAGCCGACCTCGATCTC
The DNA here is from genome assembly GCA_046350195.1 of Gemmataceae bacterium. GTDB lineage: Bacteria > Planctomycetota > Planctomycetia > Gemmatales > Gemmataceae > CALDUY01. Next base: position 55,850 of record JAXMAW010000018.1, on the reverse strand, counting down.
GACGGGGCGGTCGTTGCCGAAGACCTCGCGCCAGTCGACTTCGCGGCGGGCGAGACCCACGGGCCGGGCGGCGGGGCCGGCAGCAGGAACGGCTGGAGTGCCTCCAGCGGCAGGCGGGCCCCCTTGCGCACGCTCAGTCCTCCGCGTCGTCGGCCCCAATGGTGAACTGCACGCCGATGATGTCGCCGTGGAACACCAGCGTGGAGCCGACGAACCCCTGCACGTGGAACAGCGTCTGCCGGCGGTTTAGCCGGGCGGCCTTGCCGACCAGCACGAGCCGGTCGCCCGGCCGCACCGCCCCGCGGAAGCGGACGTTGTCCATCCCGCCGAAGGCGATGAAGTCGCCGGACTTCATCCCGGCGGTGGTGAAGTAGTACGCCACCAGCTGGGCCGACGCCTCGCACATGAGCACGCCGGGCAACAGCGGGTAGTTCGGCATGTGGCCGCGCACCCAGAACTCGTCGGGGCGGACGTCCTTGTAGCCGGCGACGACGTGGCTCTCGCGGTCCACGTAGACGATGCCGTCGAGTTGCTCCATCTCGAACCGCTGCGGGTTGACGTCGCGAAGCTGCTCGCGCGTGGCGACGGGCTGGTCGAAGTCGAGCCGGCTGGGGTCGAGAATGGTCTCAGGCCGCATGGCGATGGTTCCTCAGCCGACGACCTCGGCGATCTGGACCAGGTCGGTGAGCAACACGTCCGGCCGGGTGCCGGGCTCCCTGAGCTGCTCCGGGGTCGCGACGAGCGACGCCCTATCCCCCGCGAACAGGGCCGTGTACATCCCCAGCCGCTTCGCCGCCACCAGGTCCTGGGCGACCCGCGAGCCGACGTGCAGGGTCTCGTCGGGGGCGATCCCCTTCTGCTGCAACAGCTCGACCGCCCGGCGGAAGAGCCGCTCCGACGGCTTCCTGCCGCGGACGTCGCAGGAGAGCACCGACAGGCCGTCGGTCAGCAACTCCCCCAGGGCGGCCCCTCCCTCCTGGGCCGCCAACCCGCGGGCCAGCTGCACCGGGGTGAAGCACTGCCCGTCGGCAAGCAGGCCCTGGGCCAGGCCGGCGTCGGCGACGTGTCGCATCGCCTGGGCGGCGTCTTCGTAGCAGGCGGTTCCCTGAAGGCTGGCGTGGAAGAAATAGGCTACCTTCCGCGACAGCTCGTTCATCGACCCGTAGAAGTTGGCGTCGAACTTGTAATCCTTCTGCATCAGACGCTTGAGGATCGTCTCCCAGACGCGCTCGGACTGCACCTCGGGATGCCGCTCGCCGCCCCCGGGCACCGCCGACTGCTCGGCAAGGAGTTGCCTGTACTGCGAGAGCATGTAGTCGGACGGCTGGCCGGGCTTGCGCGACATCGACGCCCACATCTTGAACTCCTGGATCGTCTTGTCCAGGGCGTTGTTCATGATGAACGCCTGCGGGTGCTCGAACAGCAGTTCCCCCTGCGGGATGGCCAGCAGCGTGCCGTAGACGTTCCACAGCACGGCGCGGACCTGCGGCAGTCGCGCCAGGTGCGACCGAGCCTTGACCGGCGCCGCGGTCGGCGGCGACGGCCAGGGGAGGTCTTTGCGCGAGTCGAGGTAGGTCGCGTACTGCTCCAGGCTCAGAGGCACTTCGGCGTCTCCGGCGGCGGCCCCCCGCGTCACGGCGGGGATGTTTCAACACTAGCAAGAGCGGCTTGGCTGTGCAAGCGACCGTCGGCCGCCTACCATGACAAGGTGACAAGGTGGCAAGGTGACAGGGTGACAAGGTGAGTGATCCAGCGACAACGCGCGGCCTGCCGCCGGTGGAGCCCCCGACGGGGCGGATGTTCCTCCAGCTGTTCTTCGTGCCGCTATTGATCGTCGGCGTGCTGGTCGGGCTGTACCTGCTGGGCAGCGTGTTCCTCGGCAAGGGTGACCGCGGGCGGGCGGCGCAGGTGTACTTGCGCGACCTGGACAACGGTAACCCTGACATTCGCTATCGTGCCGCCTCGGACCTTTCGCAGCAGCTGCCGCGCTCGCCAGAGATGGCGATCGACGCGGCCTTCGCGCTGGGGTTATCCGAGCGACTACAGGCGGCGCTGAACGAGAGCGCCTCTGCTGAAAATGACTTCGCTGCAAAGCACGGCGGCCTGACCGACGCCGAGCGGGAGAAGACGCTGACCAAGGAGCTGGCCCCGCGGCGCAACCTCATCATGTACCTCAGGGCCTGCCTGGGTAACTTCTCCATGCCGGTCGGCGTGCCGCTGCTGAAGCAGATGGCGCGTCAACTGTCCGGCATGGAGGCCGGCGCGCGCTGGCGGAGCGCGCGAGCGGCTGTTCGCCCTGGCCGTGTTGGGTGAAAACCTCAGCCGCTACGACGGGCTGGCCGACGAGGACAAGGCCCACATCGACGAGGAACTGGCCGCGGCCCGGAGAGCCGAGGCGAAGACGGCCAAGCTCGTGGCGGAGTACCTGAAAGTGCCGCCGCGCCGGCAGGCCGACACGCTCGGCGTCGCCGAGACGTTGCGTCAGTGCAGCGAGGACGACGACCCGTACCTGGACTCGCGACACGCGCGCTGGCGTCGAACTTCAGACGGTACCGGCCGAGAACGCCGTGATCGAGGAGTACCTGGTCAAGCTGTCGATGGACGACGGCCGCGGCGAGGAGAAGCTGGCGGAGCGGCAGGGGCGGCACCCGGACGCGAGGCGGTCGCAGGCGGTGTCGAAGCGCAAGGGGTTCCAGGTGCAGGCGAACGCCAACCTGGCCCTGGCCCGGCGGCAGCCCGAAGGTACGGCTGGACCTGCTCGAAGAGATGCTGGACCCCGGCGTCCTCCGCGAGGTGTTCGTGGTGCGCCGGGCGAGCCGGGGGGACGGCTCCCGGGAGCAGGCGGACGAGCCGCTGGTGGTCGTCACGCTGACGAGTTCGCTGCGGGCGCTGGCGGACCTGCGTAAGGCCCGGCCGGAGATGAAGCTCGACAGGCTCAAGGCAAAGGCCGAGGCGCTGGCGGAGGACAAGAACCCGGCCGTCAGCGCGGAGGCGAAGAAGGCGTTACAGGCGTTCTAGGCGAAGCAGGCCAGGCATGGACGCGATCCACATCGTCGGGGCCGGCGGCATCGGCTGCGCCGTCGGGTACGCCCTGCTCCAGGCGAAACGGTCTGTTGTCTTCGTCGAGTCCTCCGACGCGAAGCTCGCCGACGGCCGCGCCAACGGCGTCCGCGTCGATTCGCTCCCGCCGCTGCGTGCGGAGTTCGTCGCCTTCCGCGACTGGTCCCCCCCGCCGAAAGGCGTCACCCTGCTTTGTGTCAAGTGCCCGGCGAACGCCACCGTCCTCGGACGGTTACCTCCCACCGCCAGCCTCATCCCGATCCAGAACGGGTTCGACCCCGCGCTGATCGAGCGTGGCACGTTCGCCGAGGGGATCGCGTCGTTCGTCTCCGAGTGCCTCCCCGGCCGTACCCACACCCGGATCACCCGCCGAGGCGACCTGCACCTCAGCGCGGAGGCGTCCGACCTGGCTGCGTCGCTGGGCCAGGCCCCGTTCCGCGTCCGCGTCGTGGCGGACGTCCTGCCGCACAAGTACACCAAGCTGATGTACAACGCCGCCATCAGCCCGCTGGCGGCGTCGGCGGGGCTCGACAACGGGGAGCTGCTCCGCTGGAAGAAACTCCGCGGCCTGTTCTTCGCCCTGCTCCGCGAGAACCACGCCATCCTCCGGCACGCCGGCGTCCCGCTGGGGCAGGTCGGCCCGCTGCGCCCGGCCACGGTCGCCGGCATCCTCCGCCGGCCGTGGCTGGCCCACGCCCTGGCCTGGGCGTTCTACCCGTCGCTGCGCGGGACCTACTGCTCGATGGCCCCCGACCTGCCGCACGGGCCGACCGAGATTGACAACTACAACGGCCACCTGATCGCCCTGGCGGGCGAGTTCCCTTGCCCTCTCAACCGCGCCGTCCACGCCCTGGTCAAGGGCATCGAGGCCGGGCGGCTTACGCCCCGCCCAGAACTTCTCGGTCCGCTCTGGCGGGTTGAGGCGGGGGCTGAATCGTGTCCGGCCGCCGCCGCGGAAACCACGGTAGGCGGTTGACAGTGGCCGGCGGCGCGCGTTAGACCTAGCATCTCCTTTACGGAGTCAGAGCGCGACCGAGAAAGGAATCTCCATGACCGCCGAAGCACGTCCCGCCAGGCCAGGCATCCTCGTTGTCGATGACGACCCCTTCCTGTTGAACCTGCTCCAGGCCGTCCTGGCCCGCCAGGGCTTCCGGGTGTGGGGCTGCGCCAGCGGGGAGGAGGCGCTGCACACCTACCGGCTGCACCAGGCCGAACTCACCGTGGTCCTGCTGGACGTGTGCATGCCGGGGCTGGACGGCCCCACCACGCTGGGCGAGCTGCGCCGGCTCAACCCCGGCGTCCGCGCCTGCTTCATGAGCGGCCACACCGGGTCGTACTCGGTCGAGGACCTCTTGGGGCTGGGGGCGCTCCGCTTCTTCGACAAGCCGTTCCAGATCCAGCCGCTGGCCGAGGGCCTGTGGAAGCTCGCGTCCGACGAGGTCCGCCAATCGGCTTAAATCAGGCCGGCAGCCCAGCGGCCTCCCGGGCGAACCGGCAGCCCTCACTGCCCGCCTCGAACGCCCGGCAAGCCGCCGGCCGCTCCGGGTGGATGGCGCACGCACAACTGTCCCCCACCCGGCCCACGAGGGCGGCGCAACACGTCGCCCCGCCCGGCCCGTCGTGCGGCCGGGTGCCCAGCAGCGTCTGGCCGTGCCACGTCACGACGGGAAGCCCCAACCGCCGCATGCGGCCCGCCTCGGGACCGGCGAGCTGGATGTGGCCCGCCGTGCCGAAGTAGTCCACGCAGCACGCGCCGCAGCTCTGGCAGTCGTATTCCATGTGACCTTCGCGCCGCCGCGCCGCCGGGTATAATCCGCCCTTCGCCCGCTGACGCTGGCCAAGGAGGGCGTGATGTCGGCGTTTCGAGTCGTCTTCCGCCACCACCCGCTCGACGCGGTCATCGCCGTCGCCGGCTTCGGCCACGTCGCCTTCCTCCTCTTCACTTTCTTCGTCTTCCCCAGCTTCTCCTGGGGCATGGCGGCCTTCTCGTTCGTCACCTACGCCGGGCTCATCTGCTGGAACTTGCAGTGTATCTCCCACAACTTCATCCACAACCCCTTCTTCCGCTGGCGTTGGCTCAACCGGGCCTTCGGCGTGCTGGAGACGCTGGCGATCGGCATGCCGCACCAGCTCTACCACCACTACCACATGAACCACCACCAGGGGAACAACGACGCCAAGGGGCCCGACGGCACCACCCGCGACTGGTCGAGCATTTACCGCCACGGCCCGGGTGACAAGCCCGAGTCGTTCTGGCGCTACTGCCTTTTGAGCTTCTTCCGCGTCGAGGTCGGCCCGGTGCTCAGCGTCGCCATCAAGCACGGCAAGGCCAACGTCACCCAGGTGGTCGTCGAGTCGCTGGCGCTGGGGGCGATGTGGCTGGCGTTCCTGTTGATTGACTGGCGGTACTTCGCCTACTTCTACCTGCCGTCGTACTTCTTCGGCTGGGTCATCAGCTACGCCGAGGGCTACCTCGAGCACCACGGCGGCCAGCCGGGCAACCCCTACGCCGACTCGGTCAGCAGTTACAACCGGCTGTACAACTTCCTGTGGTTCAACAACGGCTACCACCAGGAGCACCACTGGGACCCCAAGCGGCACTGGACACGGATGAAGGACCTGCATGAGGAGATTCGGCCGCGGCTCAATGCGAACGGCACGAAGGTCCTCCGGGGGCCGCACCTGACGGGGCTGATCGAGGACTGGCCCAAAGGCGAACGGCCGTCCGCCGGCCCGACGTCTTCGGCCCGGCGGGCGGCCGCCTGACCTCGGAGCCGCGACCATCGGGGGCGGGGTTCGGCGCCACCGGTGCCCGGCCGGTGGCGGCACCGAAACCGCTTCCCTGCCGTCGATTCCGGCTCTATCCCTTCTCGGGGATGCGCATCGCGTAGAACGACCGCCACACGAAGTACAGCCCGACCACGAGCAGCGCCACGCCGAGGTAGGGCGTGTAGTCGGTCCCCTTGTGGCTGGCCGCCGCCTTCTTGACCTCGACGGCGATCTCCACCGCCAGCAGGCCGAATAGCGTCGAGAACTTGATGATCGGGTTCAGGGCCACCGAGGTGGTGTCCTTGAACGGGTCGCCGACCGTGTCGCCGACGACGGTGGCGGCGTGCAGGTCGGTGCCCTTCTCCTTCAGGTCCACCTCGACGAGCTTTTTGGCGTTGTCCCAGGCGCCGCCGGCGTTGGCCATGTAGATCGCCTGGAACAGCCCGAAGATGGCGATCGAGATCAGGTACGCCACGAAGAAGTTCGGGTCGAAGAAGGCGAAGGCCAGCGTCATCGTCATCAGGGCGATGAAGATGTTCCACATGCCTTCCTGGGCGTACTTGGTGCAGATGCCGACGACCGTCTTCGAGTCCTCGATGTCGGCCTCGGTCTTGTCGAGCCTCATGTTCTTCTTGATGTACTCGACCGCCCGGTACGCCCCGGTGACGACGGCCTGCATCGACGCGCCGGAGAACCAGAAGATCACCGCCCCGCCGCAGATGAAGCCGAGCAGCACCGGCGCCTTCGTGAGGTCGAGGCCGAGCATGCCGGCCTTGCCCAGCAGCAGGATGATCGAGAAGATCATCGTCGTCGCGCCGACGACGGCGGTGCCGATCAGCACCGGCTTGGCCGTCGCCTTGAACGTGTTGCCGGCCGAGTCGTTCGCCTCCAGGTAGTGCTTGCCGCGCTCGAAGTCCGGCTCGAAGCCGAAGTCGCGCTTGATCTCCTCCTTGATGCCGGGGATCTTCTCCGTCTGGGCCAGCTCGAAGACCGACTGGGCGTTGTCGGTCACCGGGCCGTAGCTGTCCACGGCGATGTTGACCGGGCCCATGCACAGGAAGCCGAACGCCACCAGGCCGAAGGCGAAGATCGAGCCAACGCCGACGAGCGGCCCGCCCGGCGACAGCTGCACGCTCATGATCTGGTCCAGCCCCAGCGTGCTGACGAAGAAGGCGACCGCCATCAGCCCGGCGATCAGCATGCCCTTCCAGAAGGCGCTGAAGTTGCCGGCCACCAAGCCGGAGAGGATGGTCAACGACGCCCCGCCCTCGCGGCTGGCGGTGACGATCTCGTAAACGTGCTTGGAGTGGGAGCTGGTGAAGACCTTGGTGAACTCCGGGATCAGCACCGCCGCCAGCGTGCCGCAGCTGATGATCGAGGCCAGCTGCCACCACAGCTGCGGGTAGGCCCGGTTGCCGACCTGGAGGTCGCCGATCAGGAGCCAGCTCATGAAGTACGAGGTGCTGATGCACAGGATCGAGGCGATCCAGATGAGGCGCGTCAGCGGCTCCTCGAAGTCGAACTCCTTCAGCCCCTTGTACTTCTTCTCGGAGATCGACTGGTTGACGAAGTACGACACGCCGGACATGAAGTCCATCAGGAAGCGCATGGCGAAGATCCAGACGATCAGCTTGACCTGGATGTCGGGGCTGGGCACGGCCAGGGTGATGAAGGCGATCAGCGCCACGCCGGTCACGCCGTAGGTCTCGAACCCGTCGGCGGTCGGGCCGACCGAGTCGCCGGCATTATCCCCGGTGCAGTCGGCGATGACGCCGGGGTTGCGCGGGTCGTCCTCCTTGACCTTGAAGACGATCTTCATCAGGTCGGAGCCGATGTCGGCGATCTTGGTGAAGATGCCGCCGGCGATGCGGAGGGCGGACGCGCCGAGCGACTCGCCGATGGCGAAGCCGAGGAAGCATACGCCGACGATCTCGCGCGGGACGAAGAGCAGGATGATGACCATCATCACCAGCTCCAGCGAGATCAGGAACAGGCCGATCGACATGCCGGCCCGCAGCGGGATGTTGACGACGTCCCACGGCTCGCCCTTCAGCGCGGCGAAGGCGGTGCGGCAGTTGGCGTAGGTGTTGACGCGGATGCCGTACCAGGCGACGGCGTAGGACCCGCCCATGCCGACGATTGAGAACAGCAGCACGTAGATCAGCTTCATGATCGGCGGGATCGGCGTGTGGTCGGGCTGCGCCGCCGCCTCGTCCTGGCCGAAGCCGAGCAGGTAGTACGAGATGGCCAACGCGATCAGCACCCACAGCATCAGCAGGAAGGCGCCCTGCTTGAGGAGGTAGGTCTTGCAGGTCTGGAAGATGATCTCGGCGACGTCGAGCATCGACTTGTGGGCCGGCAGGGCGTGGATCTGCGTCCGCAGGTAAAGGCTGATGCCGAGCGTGCCGCAGATCACGAACGACCCGACCAGCAGGAGCAGGCCGGCGTTGATCTTCATCCCGAGGATGGTGAAGTAGGCCGTCTCACTCCAGAGGTTGGGGATGGCGAGGTCGGCCTCGCTGGCCAGCGCCGGGGCGGCGGTCAGCAGCAGCGCGGCAACGGCGGCCGCGAGTTTTCCGAGGGTCTTCATTACCGCATCACTCTCCTTGTTTCACACCGCCCAAGCAACGCGCCGGCGCTCGGGGCGGCCAGGCGCCGGCACAGGTTACCTGGGCACTCGCCGGCACGGGGCCGGGGTCCGCCAGGGTGGTTCATTAATAGAAAGTAAGGATAGGCAAGCCGGGTGGAGAAGTCCACCTACGCCGGAGCCAGGAACTGGCCGGCGATGTCGAGGCCGACCTCCTCGCCCCACGCCCACAGCAGCCGGGATGTGATCGACCCGGGCCACGGAAACGTGGTCCCTTCCAGCCAGCGAACGCCGGCGAGGCAGAACGCCGTGCCGGTGAGCATCGCCTCGTCGGCGGACTGGGCCTCGGCCAGGGTGAACGGGGCCACGGTGAACGGGATGCCGAGCCGGCCGCACAGTTCCTCGACGACGCGCAGGCTGACGCCGTCGAGGACCGAGCCGCGCGGCGGCCGGACGACGGTGCCGGCCCGAACGAGGAGCAGGTGGCCGATGGCGGTTTCGGTCACGACCCCCTGGCGAGCCGCGCACGCAGTAAGCAGTTGGGCGGGCTACCCGACCGCTTACTTCGTGCGCGGCTCGCCCATCAACCAGCAACGCAACCGCCCCCGCCGGCACGTCATTGCGCTGGCGCACGATCTGGTCGGCGCGCCACCAGTGCAGCCGGCTGCGGTGCTTGACGCGCGGAGGGGCCAGGTCGTCCGGGTCGGCGCCGTGCCGGCCGGGGACAGCCAGCGCCACGCCTTCGCTAAAGAAGCGGCGGTATCGGCCGAACGCCAGCGGGAATGTGTGCAGCACCAGCGTCGGTGGTCCATCGCGGCCCGGCTGGCCGGCGTAGCCGCCGATTTGGCCCGGGGTGGCGAACGTCATCAGGGCCAGCTCCTGACCTTCCGCCAACAGCCTACCGTTGTGCGCGACCAGGTCGTGCGCGACGTGGGTCAGTTCCTCGTCCGATAGCTCCAGGGGGACGAAGCACGCCTCGCAGTCGCGGCGGAAGCGCGCCAGGTGGTCGCCCCAGCGGTACAGCTGCCGGCGGAAGGTGCGGCAGAAGTCCGTGACGGTGGCGCCGGAGACAACGCCGGCGTCGTGGATCGGCAGCGCCGCCTCGGGCTGCGGGACGAGCCGGCCGGAGAGGTAGACGAGCGGGTGGTCCATGGCCATTGTGCAATTTGGCCGGTCCGTTTGAACTTTTCAAGCCCGTCGCGCAACCTTCTCTGCATGACCGACGGCGTCGAGCGGGTGTACGAGCGGGTGCTGGTGCTGCGCTGCCAGGCCGGCGACGTGGCGGCGTTCGCCGAGCTGGTCGAGCGCTGGACGCCCCGGCTGCGCTACTACCTGCAGCGCATGCTCGACGGGCCCGACGCCGACGACGCCCTGCAAGACGTCTGGCTGGACGTGCACCGCGGCCTGGGTCGGCTGGCGGAGGTGGCGGCGTTCCCGGCGTGGCTGTTCCGCCTGGCCCGGGACCGCGTCTACCGGCAGCTGCGCCGGCGGCGGCGGACCGAGCCGCTGCGCGACCTCGACCCGCCGGCGGCCGGTGACGGGCCGGACTTCACCGCCGAGGACGCCGCCCGGCTCCACGTCGCCTTGGCCGGGCTTCCGCCGGAGCAGCGCGAGGTGGTCGTGCTGCGGTACGTCCAGGGGATGACCTACGACGACATCGCCGCCGTCGTCGGCGTGCCGGTCGGCACGGTGCGGTCGCGGCTTCATTACGCGAAGCGGGCGCTTCGCCTGGTTCTCGAAAGGGGGACGAACGATGTCTGAGAAGGAGCTGAGTGACGCCCTGCTGAGGCTGGACGGCGGCCTGCCCGTGCTGCCCGACGTGAAGGGCCTGACGGCCCAGGTCCTGAACCGCGACCGGCGCGAGGTGCGGCGGCTGCACCTGCTGACGCTGCTGGTCTGGCTCGTCGCGGACGCGCTGGTCGTGCTGGTGTTCGTCGAGATGGGCCTCTTGATGCCCAAGCAGGCCAAGCTCCGCACGGACCTGGTCTCCGACAAGATCAACGCCCGCGAGTACATCCTCGGCCAGACCGAGAACCAGGTCGTCGCCCAGATGTTGACGCTGGGCGTGGCGGGGTCGGTGATGATGCTCGGGATCGCGGCGTTCCTGACGCTGGTGCTCGTGCAGCGGTCGCGCAACGCGACCTTGCGGCAGATGAGCGCGAGCCTGATGGAGATCTCCGACCAGCTGAAGCAGCTCCGCCAGGCGAAGACCTGACGTCGCGGCCCTACCGATCGACGTCCACGAGGGCGACATGGCCTCCCTCGCCGCCGGCGGCGCAGACGCAGCCGTCCGGCGAGAAGGCGACGGCGGTCAGCGGGCCGACGCCGCAGTCGAACGTCTGGCGCGCGGCGCCCGTCAACCCGTCCCACCAGCGCAGGACCTCGTCGCCGCAGGCCGTGGCCAGCAGGGACTCCGAGGAGTGGAAGGAGAGGTCCAGGACGCTCGGGCCGGGGGGCCGGCCCGGTCCGTGACGGACGGACGGCCCTGCCGGCAGCGTTGCTCGCGGCGCGGCCGTGTTGGCCTCGTAGAAGGTGACGGTTTCGTCGGCGACGGCCAAGGTCTGCCCGTCGGCGCTGAACGCCAGGCGCCAGGCCGGCGTTGGGGCCGGGTGGCGTCGGCGTGACTTCGCCCGCCGGGGTGTCACCCCGAGCGGCGGCAGTCCCCTTCCGGAGGCGAACTCCCAGCGGGACACCTGCGCCTGCCAAAGGCCGGCAGCCAGAACGGTGCCGTCCGGAGTGAAGGCGAGGCTCCGGGCGGAGTTGTAGTTCCACACGTCCGGGCGTGGGGTCGGGAGATACCTCTTCTCGGGGAGAAACTCGCCGTTGGACCTCGGCCCGCGCCCCGCCAGCACGGAGTTGACCCGCCACCAATAGATGCCGGACCGCGTGTCCTCTTCCAGCTCGTCACCCGCAATCACCCCCGCGACCAGGAACTGCCCGTCCGGAGAAAAGCGCAGGGCGAGGTACGTCTGGGCGTTGTGGTAGCCTTCCCACTCCAGAGCCGTAAGGTGGCGCTCGCGGCGCTTGGAGCGCTTTGGGGCGGCGCGATCGATCAACTTCAGGAAGTATTCCGGCCCACGCCCGATGTAGACGTAGGCCAGGAAGCGGTGGTCGGCGGACAGCACCGGGTCGGGGGCGTAGCCGGCGTCCTCCTCGGCCCCGCCGCCGTGGTCAGGGTCGCCGGGCGTCGGAACGACCGCCTCGTTACGCCGCAGGTCGTACCAGCTGAGGCCGACGACCCAGGTGTCGAGCCGGCGGACGGCGGCAAAGCTTTGGCTGTCGGGCGCGAAGTGGATGGCGACGACCGGGGCCGGGGGAGAGCCGAAGGCGCCCAGCTCGACGACCCGCATCGCACTCCCTCCTCACGCCGCGCGGTCAGCCGCCGGAGGGGTCAGAGCCTGGTCGAGCAGGTCCAGCGTCCGACGGGTCGCGCCCTGCTGGGCCAGCACGAACCGCCGGGCCTGCTCGCCCATCGCCCGGCGCTCCGCCTTGTCGCCCAGCAACCGTAGCGTCGTCGCCTCCAGCTCCGCCGCGTCGTTCACCTGGAACGCCCCGCCGCACTCGACCAGCCGCCGGGCCGTCTCGCGGAAGTTCCACACGTGCGGGCCGAACGTCACCGCGGCGCCGAACGCCGCCGGCTCGATCATGCTCTGCCCGCCGCGCTGCCCGTCCAGGCTGCCGCCGACGAACGCCACGTCTGCCAGCGCCCACAGCGCGCCCAGCTCGCCGATCGTGTCCAGTAGCACGACGTCGGCGCGGGCGGGGTGTGTCATCTGAGAGCGACGGACGAAGGCGATCCTCTTCGCCTCCATCCGCCTCGCCACCTCGTCAAACCGCTCGCGCTGCCGCGGCACAACGAACGTCCTGAGAGATGGGTATTTCGCCTTCGCCTTTTCCCACACGCCGAGGGAGACTTCTTCCTCCGCCGGCTGAAGGCTGCCGGCGACCCAGACGACATCCCCGTCCCGGACGTCGAACAGCCGGCGCAGCTCCTGGCTGCGCGGGTTGTGTGGGTCGGTCAAGGCCCCGTCGTACTTGATGTTGCCGGTGACCCGCACGCAGCCCGGCGTCGCCCCGAGCGCGAGCATGGCAGCGGCGTACTCCTCGCTCTGCACCCCGACGACGTCGAGCCTGGCGAACAGCCCGCGGACGAGCGGCGTCAGCTTCGAGTAGCGCCCCAGGCTGCGCGGGCTCATCCGGCCGTTGACAACGGCGACGGGCACGCCGAGGTGCTTGGCCGTCGCCACGAAGTTCGGCCACAGCTCGCTCTCGCAGAGCACGACCAGAGCAGGCTCAAGCTTGCACAGAGTACGCTCGACGGCCCAGCTGAAGTCGAACGGGAAGGGGAACACGACGAGGTCACCGAACAGCTTCCGCGCCTCCTCCAAGCCGGTGTCGGTGGTGGACGAGACGACGACCGGCCGGCCGGGGTGCCGCTGGCGGAACGCCGGCACCAACTGGCCCAGCACCTTCATCTCGCCCAGCGAGACGGCGTGGAACCAGACCGCGCCGGGGGGCGCTTCGCCCCGGAAGCCGCACAGCTTGTCGCGCAGCCCCTGGCGGTAGCGCTTGGTGCGCCACGCGCGCCAGGCGAGCCACGGCGACATCACGACCAGCGCGACGAGGTAGACCGCGTCCAGTAGCCAACGCATGGGGTCCCTCCCGTAGGGCAAGCTGCCAGCTTGTCCTTCGCGTCGCCCAACCGGACAAGCTGGCAGCTTGTCCTACGACAGACCGGGCGTCACGCCGTTTGCCGCATGTGGCAGTTCTTGTACTTCTTGCCCGAGCCGCACGGGCAGGGGTCGTTGCGGCCGACCTTCGCCCCGGTGTTGCGGATCGGCTCGACCTTCTTCGCCTCGCCGCCGGTGTTGCCCTGCTGCTGCGCCGCCTGGGCCTTCATCTCCTGCGTCATCGTCGGGGCGGTAGCGTGCGTCGTCGCGCCGATCCGCCAGATCGTCTCCTCGAACGCCTCGCTCTCCTCCATGCGGAAGACCATCTCCGTGATGCGGTCCTCCACGCCCTCCCACATCGCCTTGAACTCCTTCATGCCCTCCTGCTTGTACACCGTCTTGGGGTCTTCCTGGGCGTACCCCACCAGGCCGATGCCGCTCCGCAGGTGGTCCATCTGGTAGAGGTGGTTCTTCCACGCCTGGTCGAGCATTTGCAGCACCAAGCCGCGCTCCATCTCCTGCATCTCCGGCCGGTAGCGTGCGTCGAAGCCGTTCCACAGCTCCGACCGCACGTCCTGGGGCGGCTTGCCGGCCAGCTTGTCGGCCGAAACCTCGACGTCGTAGCTCTGCTTCAGCCACGCCGCCAGGTCGTCGGCGTCGTCCTTGTCGCACGGCCGCTTCGAGCCCTCGAAGACCTCCTCCAACTTGTCGTCGATGTCGTCTTCCGGCTTGGCCGCGAACGACGCCCGGCTCGCCTCGACCAGGACCTCCGCCAGCCGGTTGCGCGACTGGGTGCGGAAGTCCTCCTCGTTGAACTTGTCGGCGTAGGCCGGGAACCGGCCGCGCGCCCAGGAGAACAGGCCCTCGCGGTTGTACTTCTGTGCCCCCGGGGCGACCTGGCCGCGCTCGCTCATGAACTGGGCCATGCCGGCCTTCACCGGGAACTCGACCTCGCGCTGGCGGTACAGCTCGCGCACCCGGCCCCGGAGCAGGTCGGTGATCTGGCCCTCGGCCTTACCCTTCAGTTCCTCGACGGTCAGCTTGATGCCGTACTTCAGCCGGGCCCAGTCGCACAGCGACTGAACGCCCCAGTCGGGGTCGAGGAACGGCTTGCCGTCGCTGAGGTCGATCGCCTCGATCGACTTCGTCGCCTCCTCGATCAGGTACTCGCCCAGGTTGTCCTTGCCGAGCTGCTTGAGCTGGCGGTCGGTCGTCTTCAGGCCGTAGCGGGTGTTCATGGCGTGCGACAGCGCCTGCCAGTTCCACTCGCTGGTGTCCTCCGCGCCGAGGTTCTCCTCCAGGGCCTCCTGCACGATGGTCGGGATGGCCCGCTGCGCCTTGTCGCGGGCGGTGCGGCTGGCCTCCTCGAAGCTCGACTTGGCGAAGTCGGCCGCGTCCAGCTCGACCCCCAGCCGCGTCGCCGCGAACTGGGCGAACGCCTCGGCGCCGTAGTCGGCGTCGAGGAACCGCTCGACCGCTAGCTCGACCTGCCGGTCGAACATCGCCATGACCAGCACCTTGCAGTTGCCGCCGTTGAGGATGCGCTGCCGGTAGCCGTAGACCTCCTTGCGCTGGTGGTCCATCACCTCGTCGTACTCGAGCAGGTGCTTGCGGCTGTCGAAGTTGCGCTCCTCGACCTTCTTCTGGGCCGCCGTGATGCGGCGCGAGACCATGCGGCTCTCGATCGCCTCGCCCTCCTGCATGCCCAGGCGCTGGAGCACGTTCGAGACCCACTCGCCGGCGAAGATGCGCATCAGGTCGTCTTCGAGGCACAGGTAGAAGCGCGACGAGCCGGGGTCGCCCTGCCGGCCGGACCGGCCGCGCAGCTGGTTGTCGATGCGGCGGGCCTCGTGCCGCTCGGTGCCGACGATGTGCATCCCGCCCATGGCGGCGACCTGCCGGCCCATCTCCTTGGTCTTTTCCTTCGCCTCGATGGCATCGACGGTGGCCTTCCACTCGTCCTCGGGCACGTCGAGGCGGGAGGCGTACTTGTGCTTCAGCTGCGCCCAGGCCATCGTCTCGGGGTTGCCGCCGAGGATGATGTCGGTGCCGCGGCCGGCCATGTTCGTCGAGATCGTCACCGAGCCGATGCGGCCGGCCTGGGCGACGATCTCCGCCTCGCGGGCGGCATGCTCGGGCAGCGCGTTGAGCAGCTCGTGCTTGACGCCGCGCTGCTTCAGCAGCCCGGAGAGCTTGATCGACTTATCGACGTCGGTGGTGCCGATGAGGATGGGCTGGCCCTGCTTGTGGACGGTCAGCACCTCCTCGATGACGGCGTTCCACTTCTCCTTCTCTGTGCGGAAGATGACGTCGGCGCTGTCCTTGCGGATGAGCGGCTTGTTGGTCGGGATGGCGATGACTTCGAGCTTGTAGATCTTCCAGAACTCGTCGGCCTCGGTCATCGCCGTGCCGGTCATGCCCGCCAGCTTCTTGTACATCTTGAAGAAGTTCTGGAGCGTGACCGTCGCCAGCGTCTGTGTCTCCTCCTTGATCTTCACGCCGTCTTTCGAGTGCTTGGCCTCGACCGCCTGGTGCAGGCCGTCGGACCACTGCCGGCCGTGCATCAATCGACCCGTGAACTCGTCGATGATGATGATCGCCATCTCGCCTTCTTCGTTGCGCGTGACGGCGTAGCGCTTGTCGCGCTTGTAGAGGTGGTGCGCCTTCAGGGCGTTGTCGATGAGGTGCGGCCACTCCATGTTGCCGGCGGTGTAGAAGCTCTCGACGCCGGCCAATTCCTCGGCCTTGCGGACGCCCTCGTCGGTCAGGTGGCAGGTGTGCTCCTTCTCCTTGATCTCGAAGTACCGGCCGGGGGCGGTCTTCTGCAAGTCGCCGCCTGCACGGCGATCCAGTTGGCCTTGTCGTAGCGGCGGACGTCGGTGAACGCCTGGCCGGAGATGATGAGCGGCGTTCGCGCCTCGTCGATGAGGATGTTGTCCACCTCGTCGATGATGGCGTAGTTGAGCGGAACCCGCTGCACCTGCTGGTAGAACGGGTCGTACATGGTGTCGCCGCGGCGGGCCGGCTTCATGTTGTCGCGCAGGTAGTCGAAGCCGAACTCGCTGTTGGTGCCGTAGGTGATCTCCACGTCGTAGGCGGCCCGGCGCTTCTCCGGGTCCATGTCCGACTGGATGTAGCCGGCCTCGATGCCGAGGGCGCGGTAGATGGGCAGCATCCACTCGCAGTCGCGGCGGGCCAGGTAGTCGTTGACCGTGACGATGTGGACGCCCTTGGACTGCAGCGCGTTGAGGTAGGCCGGCAACGTGGCGACTAGCGTTTTTCTTCGCCGGTGACCATCTCGGCGATGTTGCCGCGGTGCAGCACGACGCCGCCGAGGATCTGCACGTCGAAGTGCCGCATGTTCTTGGTGCGCTTGGCCGCCTCGCGGCAGGCGGCGAACGCCTCGGGCAGGACGTCGTCGAGGCTGGCGCCGTTGGCCAGCTTCTGGCGGAGCTGCGGCGTGATGTCCTTGAGCTGCTCCGGCGACAGCGCCTGCATCTTCGGTTCCAGCTCGTTGACCTGGTGAAGCAGCGAGCCGGCGATGACGGTGTGCTGGGCGCCGGGTTTCGGCGGGCGGACGTAGCCGAGGTTGCGGACGTAGCGCTCGTTGCTGGAGCCGAGCAGGCGCAGGAAGAACTTGCCGACGCCGTCGGAGAACGCGGAGAAGCCGTCCTGGAGCTTGTCCCAGAACGTGCTGTCCATCTTGGTATCAGTGCTCATCGACAAAACGCCTCCAACGGAATCGGGCGCCCCGGCACACGGCCGGCGGCGCCAGCGCGTCCAGCGCGGAACGGCAAAGAGTCAATCCTATCGCGCTTGTCAGTCTAAGGACCGCGGTCCGGCGCGGTCAAGGCGGACAGGGCGCGGCCCCGCCGTAGGTGAACGGACAGGCAGGTGAAGCGATCTCGCCGCGGGGCGGGTTCAGGGCGTCTTTTTGCGGGCGGCGGCGTGTTTCTTGGGGAGAGGCAGGTCTTCAAACAGGTAGGAGACGGCGAGGGTGAAGCCGGGAAGCAGGTGGCCGCCCTGGAGCGAGTCGCCTTCGCCGAGGACGGACGAGACGTCGGGGGCGGTGTGGACCGTCACGGTGCGCTTCCTCGGGTCAACGATCCAGGCGAGGGTGGTGCCGGCGAGGAAGTATTCTTTCAGCTTGCGGCGGATCTCGCCGGCGGTGTTGCTCTCGCTGAGGACTTCGACGGCCGGGTCGGGGAACAGGTCCGGGATCGGCCCCTCCGAAGGACGCCGCCGGGGAACCGCTCACGGCGGACGAAGCGCCGTCGGGAATCCGCACCAGCGCGGCATCGAGCGCATCGTGCCGTGTTCGCCGGTGACATAGCCGAGTTTGTGCTTCTTGGCGTGGAGCCGCAGGTGCATGTTGATCTCGGAAGCGATGTACGATTCGTTGTACCCCACGGGCTTCTCCACCAAAATGCCATCGACGAGCTCGCAGATGCGCCCGGTGCGGCGGTGGTGGGCGAGCAGGTCCTTTTCGGTGGCTTTGCCGGGCAGCGGCTTGAGCAGGACGCGGCGCGGCGGGACGCCGCCCACCTCTTTGACCAGCTCTTCAGCACGTCCGCGACGGTCGGGTCTTCGGGGGGCAAGGCCGTGGACATCGGCGGCTCCTCGGTGTGGGGGCGGACGGATTATCACCTTCCCGTCGCGCGGCCGGCAAGGTCAACAGGGCACCCGGTCAGAGCCGACCGGAGGCGGGGGCATCGACGCCTCTTGTCGTGGACGGGGTGCCAGCTCGTCCTCTGGGAAGAGGGACAGGCTGGCACCCCGTCCCTACGGCCGGTCGCTTACCGTTTGGACTGGACGTCGATCACCTTGATCTTCAGCGTGCCGATGACGTTGGTCCACGCCAGGTCGCGCTCGCCGGTGGACATCTTCAGGTGCGTCCCGTCCACGTAGACCTGGTTCCAGGTCGGATCGACGCTCACCCACTGGTGGCCGTCATGAACCTCGGCCCAGGCGTGCCAGCCGAACATCGGCTTGTCGCCGGGCGTGAACGCCAGCCCGCCGACCTCCCGCGCCGGCAGCCCCGCCGCCCGGCACAGCGACACGAACAGCAGCGAGTGCTCGGTGCAGTCGCCGGCCTTGCTGTCGAGGATCTCCAGCGCCGTGTCGGCGTTGTCCGAGTACGACTTGCGCAGCGTCTTGTAGACCCAGGATTCGATCTTCCGCGCCGCCTTCAGCGCGTCCTTCTCGTCGCCGACCAGTTTCTTCGCCAGCGCCTTGACCGCCTCCTGGTCGCACTGCAACCGCGGCGTCGTCCGGGTGTACAGCTCGCGATCCTTCGGCGTCAGCGGCGACCCCTTCTCGACCCGGAAGTCGCGCCTCAGCTCGACCGCCGTGGCTTCCTTCCCCGGGGCGATCACCTGCCGGTGCGAGGCCGGCACCTGAAACTCACCCACGCCGCGAAGCTCCAACTTCAGCCGATCGACGTCGCGGGCCCGGCCGAGGTCGGTGTCGATGGCTACCGACGTGACCGGCATCAGATCAACCGGCTTGCCGTCCATCGCCTTGGCGACCTGCTCGTCCTCGAGCTTCATCGACAGCAGCCCGCCGATCGTGCCGCCGAGCATGTGGGCGTCCGGCAGCAGGACCGCGTCGAGGTTGCCGCCGTCCATGTCGATCCGCACCGAGAGGGCCGTCGTCGGCACGCCCTTGAACACGATCGGCCTGGCGCCGACGAACTGGTAGACCTGCTTCGAGTCGATCTCCGCCTCCTCCCAGCCAGCCGCATACTTGGTGAACTTGTCACCCTTGCGGCGCGGGCCGGCCAGCCAGGCCTCGAGCTGGCGGTGGTGCCCGACCGTGTCGCGCGGGACCGGGACCTCCCGCGTCAGGGTGCGACCGCCCTGCGTCGTCGTGATCTTCAGCTTGTCCCCGCGGCGCTCGGCCCGAAGCAGGACCCCCTTGCCGTCCTCGCGGCGCCTCACCTCGGCGGAGACGATCGCGCCGTCGCCGGTGAGTTCATACTCGGTCGTGGTCTTCTCCTCCTTGACCGACTTCTCGCCGTCGAACAGCGTGACCATGGCCATGTCGCTGGTCGAGACCAGCACCGGCCGGCCGCCGCGGCGGGCGAGCTTGGTTTCGTCCACGGTCCAGCCGACCTTCTTCCCCTTCATGTACAGCCCGTAGGCGTGGCGGACCTGGCTACGCTTCGCCCACTCAAGATGTGAGATTGGCGGCGCGGCCGCCGGACCAGGACGTGACAGTGAGCAGAAAGGCGGCGGCAAGGCGGGACATGGAATCATCGCTCCCTGAAGTGACGTGGAGACGGTGCTGCGCCGGAGGAGGAACTCCTTGGCGTTGAGCAGGCGCCCAGGCGACGTCCTCCAGCGCGCGCGCGGCGGTCGGAGGCCTTCGCCAGGACGGCCAGGGCCTCGGTCGCTCGCGCGGCAGCCGGCGGCCGGGACAGCGCGGCCAGGTACAGTTCGTCGAGCAGGGCCGCGGCTGACTTGCCCGAGGCGAGAAGCTGGCCTAGCCGGTTGTCCGGCTCGGTCAGAAGGCGATGCACTGCCGGGCCGGTGATGAGCCTGGAAGGCGCGGGCCAGCGTCGTGTCATCGGAGCGTTCGCACTCACGAACTCAACGACCGCACGGGCTTGCCGAACGCGGCGAGAAACTTCTCGCCGTCGCCGGCCCCGCCCGCGCCGCCTCTTGCGCCCCGACGCCGGGCGGCTGGCCGGCGTGCCGGCGGGGAAGCCGTCGAAGCGGAGCTTGCCGCCGGTGACCTGGGCCACCGCGTCGAGCAGCTGCTCGGCCTGGAGCGGTCGGACGACGGCGCGGGCAAACAGGCCCTCGTCGTCGCGGTCGGGGTCGGCGGCCCGGGCCGAGAGCTGGTAGACCCGCGATCGCAGGATCGTCCGCGCCAGATGCTTGAGGCTAAAGCGGTGCTTGACGAACTCCTCTGCCAGGGCGTCGAGCAGCTCCGGGTTCGACGGCGGGTTGGAGTCGCGGAAGTCGTCTCCGGGGTCCACCACGCCGCGGCCGACGAGGTGCTGCCAGATGCGGTTCACCTGGGCGCGGGCGAAGAATGGGTTGTCCGGCCGCGCCACCCAATCCGCCAGCGCGGATAAGCGATCCGCGGTGTCCCCGAAGCGCGGCGTGTCGGCGCCGAGCAGGCCCGGGGCGAGGTCGCCGCCGGAGGCGGGGTGCTTCAACTCGCCCGTGCGCTTCAGGAACACCACCTGCTCACCGACGAACTCGTGCGTGTCGAGGCGGTCGCGGCGGTTGTTCTCGACGATGCGGTAATCGACGCGGGCGAAGAAGGCGGCGAAGCGGTGGTAGTCGGTCTGCGTCCAGCGGTCGAACGGGTGGTTGTGGCACTTGGCGCACTGCATCCGCAGGCCGAGGAACACCTGCGCCGTCCCCTCGGCGCGCGTGTACGGGTCGCGGAGGGCGCGGTAGTAGTTCGCCTCCGGCCTGGAGTAGGTACTGCCGCGCGACGCGATCAGCTCGCGGGCCAACTCGTTCAGTGGCCGGCCCTCGGCGACGGCGCGCCGGAGCCAGTCGTGGAAGACGCGCACGCCGTGCGCGTCGAGAGCCTTTTCCTCGTTCCGCAGCAGGTCCGACCATTTGAGCGCCCAGAAGTCGGCGAACTCCGGCCGCTCCACGAGAGCGTCGATGAGCCTCTCGCGCTTGTCCGGCGCGGCGTCGGCAAGGAAGCGGCGCGCCTCAGCAGGCGTCGGCAGCAGACCGAGCGTGTCGAGGTGGGCGCGGCGGACGAACTCACTGTCGGTGGACAGCTCGGCGGGCCGCACCTTGAGCGCCTTCAGCCGGGCGAAGACGGCGCGATCGATGAAGTTGTTCTCGGGGACCGGCTTCCAGGTGAAGCCCGGCCGGTCCGGGATGAACGCCAGCCGGGCGACCGCGTGCTGGCCGAGGAAGCGGACCAGGACCGTGGCCTCGCCGTGCCCGGAGCGGGCGGCAACGCCCTGGGGATCAACCTTCACCAGCAGGTTCGACGGCTCAAAGCACGCCAGGCGGGTGACGTCGCGGCGGGTGCCGTCGGAGAACGTCGCCTCAACGCCAAGCGCCACGCGGTCGGTCGGGTCGGCGAGGATGGCTGAGGCAGGCGTGACGCGAAGCCCAACCGGGCGGGCCCCGTCGGCCGAGTCAAGCCTCGCCCCGACAGCGACCCAGCTGTGGAGGAGCTTCGCCTCGAAGCTGTCGCGGCGGAACCTTTGGCCGCCCTCATGCGGCACGGCCATGGTCGCCTTGGCGAGCAGCACGCTTTCCGCCGGGCGATGGAGGTCAAGCCGGCGGCCCAGCATATCGCGGGTGAGGGCCAGGTAGTCCGCTTCGGCGTTCTCGCCGCGCAGCGACAGCTTGAACCCACCCTTGCCGTTGAGGTTCCCGTGGCACGCCCCCGAGTTGCAGCCCGCCCGCGACAGCACCGCCATGACGTCGTTGCGGAAGCTGACCGATTCGGCGGCGACCGGGCCGGGCCAGATCAGCGGCAGCAGCAGAGCGGCACGACTCATGCAGGGAATCCTGGGACGGGCGGGCGTGGGGTGGGTGCGAGGCCAAGGTAGTTTACCCCAGGAGGGCCGTGCCATGCAACCGCCTGCCGATTCGGTTGACATATGCGCTAGAAAAAGTGCAGAATGTGTTAAGGTTTGGGTACAGGGATGTCCATCCCAGCTTGCAAGGACGCAGGAGGGCACTTCCGATGTATCGCCTCGCACTAGTGTTGGCCTCTCCCTTATTGTTAGCCTTCGCCCCGGTGCCGGTCATCAAACCGATGACCGACCCCGACAAGGCCATTCAGCAGTTCGACCAGGAAACCCGCTCCCGGGACGAGGCCAGCGTCGCCGAGCGCAAGTCGCGCCTGGTGGCCCGGGTCAAGGAACTCCACCTGACGCTTGCGAAGCGCGGCTGGGCCGACCAGGCGGAGGCCGTCCGCGAGCGGCTGGTGCTGCTGGAGAGCATCGACGTGAACAAGCCGCTCGGCGAGGGCGCGGTGCCAGGCGAGCTGCTCCGGCGGGCGTCGGCCGGCGGCAAGTACCGGCACCTGCTGCACGTCCTGTACGTCCCCGCCGACCGCGGCAGTTACAGCGAGTTCAACGACTTCGGCCTGTGGCCCGGCACGAGCTACCTCAGCTACGGCGAGCTGAAGCACGGCCACTGGGTCTACTCGTACCCGCGCTGGTACGTCTGGCGCGACGGCCCGCCGCGACCGTGAGCCGCCACCTTCGGTCCGCGACGCCTCGCGGAAGCGTCGCGGACCTTTCCCCCCTTCCCTACCTTCACCGCCGTGTCTCTTTCCGCTTGGCCTTGTGTTGCTGGCCAACGTCGCTATAGTCCCCGCCGACTCGCGGGCCTCGCGGTAGAGGCGCTTCGGAGGACCGCGTGTTCTTCGTCCAGGCAGGGAAGCCATGGTAGCGACGTTCTGGCTGCTCGGCTGGGTTCTGGCACCGGCTCAGACGCCGCCCTGCCCGGCGCCGACCGCGACGGCCATCCGCTCCGACTGGGTCTTGACGCCGAGGCTGACGCGGGGCCAGGAGCTGGTCTACCGCGGCACCTACAGCGAGGAGGCCACCGGCGCACGCGTCGAGTTCCAGCGCGGCTACCGTTTCGAGGCGCGTTACTTCGTGCTGGAAACCCCGCCGCGTGGCGCAGACGTCGCCGCGATGACGGCCCTGCACAGCCGCGCCCCGCGGCCCGCCAACGCCAAGCCGGACAGTGGGGCCGCGTCCATCCGCCTGGGGCGGCTCACCGTCGATCTGCAAGGCCGGATCAACTCGGCCGCGGCCCTTGGCGTGCCCCTGGAGGGGCCGCCGACCCTCGAGGTCGGGGGGTTCGTCGAAGCCCCACGCGGCAAGCTGGCCGCCCAGCAGGGCTGGGACACCGCCGACGCCGGACGCCCTCCGCTGTCGTGGCGCGTCGTCGGCACCGAGTCCGTCGCCGGCCAGCTGTGCGCCAAACTCGTCGGCGTGCAGCAATCCGACGACTGGGACCGCCCCCGCGCCGACCGGTCCGGCTGGCGGCGGCAGGAGACCGTTTGGGTGGCCGTCCGAACCGGAATCGCCCTTCGCGTCGAGCGCGTCATTGAGCACCACGAACCGGCCCGCGCCGAGGTGTCGCGGCGGTCGGTGCTCCGCTACGAGTTGGAGACCGGCTTGCAGCTGCCCGGCCAGATGGCCCTGGACCGCCGGCAGGAGATCCAACAGGCGCTAAGCTTCCAGGAGTCGGCCGCCCCGCTGCTGGGCGAGCCGGCCCGGAACGCCCGCCCGCTTCACGAATTGCAACGGCGCATTGCCACCCACCTCGACACGCCCCCCACGCCGTACCGGGAGGCGGTCTTCCAGACCAAGCGGCAGGTCGATGCGGCGTGCAAGGGCGAGGTGGTCACGACGTCGTACCAGGAGGCGCCGACCCGGGCCGTCGCCGTGGCGGCGCCCGGCGAGCCCGCGCCGGACTTCGTCGCCGGCCCGATCACGACCAAGGACGCCGGCCGGCTCAGCAAGTGGAAGGGCAAGCCGGTCCTGCTCGTCTTCTACCACCCGACCTCGTTCACCGCCCCCGACCTGCTGCGCTTCGCCCAACACCTGCACGTCAGCCACGGCCGGTCGGTCACCGTGGTCGGCCTGCCGGTGACCGATGACACCGCCGCGGTGCTGAGGCAGCGCGACGCGCTG
The DNA here is from genome assembly GCA_046350195.1 of Gemmataceae bacterium. Lineage (GTDB taxonomy): Bacteria > Planctomycetota > Planctomycetia > Gemmatales > Gemmataceae > CALDUY01. The sequence continues at coordinate 32,119 of JAXMAW010000018.1, read as the reverse complement.
AACTTGCAGTTCCCGCTCTACTCCGGCGGGGGCATGCGGATCAGCTACGGGGTCGAGACGACCCCGAAAGTCGTCCTGATCGACAGCGTCGGCACCATCCGCGGCATGTACTTCGGCTGGGGCCGCGAGACCGCGGAAGAGGTGATGACAGACCTGAGCCGCTGGTCGGGCCTTCCCCGCTGACCGCCCAACCGGCAAACTCGCCCCGGCAGGCCCCGCCCTGCCCACCGCGGCGCTCTATGGTTCCTTGTCCTCCCCGGCGCCGGGCCGATACGATGAGGTGGAGCCATGACGGACTACCAGCTGCAAGCCCACACCCGTCGTTGTGCCGCCACCGGGCGGGAACTCCGCCCCGGCGAGCGGTTCTACGGGGTGCTACTCGTCGAGGCGGGCAAGTTCCTCCGTAAGGATTTTGCCGAGTCCGCCTGGCAAGGCGCCCCGGAAGGCGCGCTCGGCTTCTGGAAGAGCCGCGTCCCCGAGGGGCAGGCCCCCCGCCGCCCGCCCGTCGATGACGACCTGCTGCTGGAGTGCTTCCAGCGCCTCGGAGGCGAGCCGGACCCCGCCAAGGTCGCCTTCCGCTACGTCCTCGCGCTCTTGCTGATGCGGAGGAAGCGCCTCCGGCTCGACGACACGAAGAAGGACGGCGGGCGCGAGGTGATGCTCCTGCGCTGCACCCGCACGGGCGACCGGTTCCAGGTGGCCGACCCCGCACTGTCGGACACGGAGCTGGAATCGGTGCAGGAGGACGTCTTCCGCGTGCTCGGCTGGGAGTGACCCGCTCCAGACCCAGGATCGCGAAGGAGGGAAACGCATGGCTAGAACGACGGCCCGGATCGGAGCAAGGCTCGCGCTGGTCGCCCCCCTCTTCGCGGGGTGCAGCCTGACGCCGATCAACCGCGACCGCACCCCGCCGCCGGCGAACCTCAACCAGAAGGCGCCCGACGCCGCGGCGCTGGTGGACTACCTCAACAAGAACGCCTCGCGCGTGCAGAGCGTCCGCGCCAAGGTGGACATCGACGCCAAGCAGGGCAAGCAGCCGGTCGGCCTGGGCGGCAACCTCGCCTGCCAGAAGCCGCGCGACTTCCGACTCAAGGCCAACGTGCTGGGCAAGCCGGCCGTGGACATCGGCTCGAACAACGACGAGTTCTGGTACTGGATCAGCCAGGCGCCCGACCCGTACGTCTACCACTGCTCCTACACCGACATGTCCACCGCCAAGGTCCGTCTGCCGTTCCCCTTCCACCCGGACATGGTCGTCGCCGCCCTGGGCATCGCCGAGTACGACCCGAACGCGAAGTACGAGCTGAAGACCTACCCCAAGACTGTCGAGTTGATCCAGGACTCGACGACGCCTTCTGGCGAGAGCGTCAAGCGGATCACGGTGTTCAACAAGTACCAGGCGACCGACGGGCAGCCGCAGGTGCTCGGCCACGCCCTGATCGACGCCCGCGGCAAGCCGATCTGCCGGGCGACGGTCCACAAGGTCACCGTGGACCGCGGCACCGGGGCGGTCATCCCGACCAGCGTGACGATCGACTGGCCGGCCCAGGAGATGTCAATGAAGCTGATGCTGTCAGACGTGCAGACCAACGCGCTGGACCGCACGATGTCCGGCCGCCTGTTCAACCGGGCGGACCTGGCCGGCGAGTCGTTCGACCTGGCCCGGGGGACGCGCGACCGGCCGAGTTCGGTCCGCAGCGCGGGGCGGTGAACGTGCGATGGAAAAGCCCGAAGCGGCCCCGCGGGGGTGGCTTCTTCCGACCTCGCTGCCGCTTCGGGCTTTTTCAGAGTCACTCCTGCCGTAGCTGCCGCCGTCGGCAGCATGCGGGCGCGGCGGCGGGCGGGGATGATCCCACCAACCAGGCCCACCGCGAAGGCGATCCCCACGCCGTAGACGAAGAACACCGGGTTGATGTTGCTGTCGATCAGGCCGGCGACCATCGGCATCAGCGTCAAGAGCTTCAACAGCACCACCGACCCGAGGATGCCCACCACCGCCCCGGCCAGGCTGAGCACGACCGCCTCGAACAGCACCAGCCGCAGCACGCTCTTGGGCCGCCAGCCGACGGCGCGAAGAATGCCGATCTCGCGGGTCCGCTCGGACACCGCCATCACCATGGTGTTCATCACGCCGAACAGGCCGATCGCCAGGGCGATCGCCGAGGTGATCCAGGCCATCGCCTTGACGACCTTGATCTCGGTCAGCGCCCCGACGTGGTCCTGGCTGGGCAGGGCGCTGATGTTCTTCTCCAGCGTCTCGACCTGCGCCCGCACCTTCGAGATCAGCTCCGGGTCGGCCTTCTTCGCCTCCTCATCGAGGATGATGCTGTAGCCGGTGACCTTGTCCTTCTTGTCGATCAGGTCTTGAAGCTCCGGCAGTGGGAGGACCAGCGCGCCGTTCTCGAAGACGTTGTGCGTCTCGTGGATGCCGACCACCTCGAACTCCGGGCCGCCGTCGATGATCTGCATCCGGTCGCCGACCTTCTTGCCGAGGTTCCGCGCCAGGACCGTGCCGAGCATCACCGCCTTCTTGTCGCCGGTGTGAAGCATCCTGCCCTGGAGGACCGTCAGGTGGTCGAACACGACCGTCCCGGGGATCCACCCCTGGAGCACCACCGTCGGGATGTCACCGATGGCGACGGCATCGACCAACCCGGGGATGGCGTCCTTGACGCCGTTGACCTTGAGGATTTTCTCGTACAGCGACAGTGGCAGGGTGCTGCCCAACTTCTGGGCCGAGCCGGCCCGGACGACGATCAGATCGACGCCCTTGCGCTTGTAGATGCTGCGGAAGGTCTCCTCGAACCCGTTGGCGACGCCGACGAGCGAGACGACCGAGCCGATGGCGATGGCGATGGCCAGGACGGTGAGCGCCGAGCGCAGCGGCCGGCGGGTGATATTCTTCAGGATGAGCGTTCCTAACCGCATATTGACTCCGCGTTGTCAACTGAGCCGGCCGGTGATCATTTTCCCGCTGTTCATCATCGTACCAAGGTGTACGTGTCAGAGAAGATCGCGAATGTGGAGAAATCCCAAGGTCTCGGCCATCCCCGCCGGTTGTGCCGAGTGCGCTAGGCCTCCAACGGCGGGGCCGCCAGCGGCCCGGGCTTCGACGCCTCCTCCACGTACATTCGCAACGTCCGCTCCAGGCTCTCGATCTTCTCGAAATAATGCTGGCTGAGGTCGTTCACCTCGTACCCGTCGTCCGGCTTGAGGAACAACCGGGCTCGGGGCACCCCATCCGTCACAGGCAGCAGCATCGACAAATCCCGCGCCCGCAACCCATACTCCTGGGCGTCTCCCTGGCGCCCTCCCAGGCCGAGGTAGTCCCGGGCCGGCGCCGCCCCCCCACTCAGACACGGCACCAAACTGGCGCCTTGCGCTTCTCCCAGGCGAATTCCCGCCAGCTCGGCGATCGTCGGGGCCAGGTCGATCGACCCGGTCAGCGCCTCGACGCGCCGCCCGGGGCGGCAACCAGGGCCGTAGACGATCAGCGGCACCTGGACGACCTCCTGATGTAGCCGCGGGTCCACCAGGCCGACGACGCCGTGCTCGCCGAGCGGCAGGCCGTGGTCGGAAGTCAGGATGACGTGGATGTCATCGGGCAATCCGTCGAGCAGGTCCCCCAGGAGGCCGTCCACGTGGCTGACCGCCGCCGCGTAGGTCTCGCGCAGCCGCAGGTACAACTGGTCGTCGTCGTCGATGGGTCCCAAGGTGGGGGCGAACAGAGGCTCCAACGGCTCCTCCGGCGGAATGAGGTCGCCCGACTCTTCGTCCTCATCCTCATCTTCCTCCTCCTCATCTGCCTCCTCATCGTCCCCGGAGTCAGGCGGGGCGAAGTACGCCTCGACGATTGGCGCCGGCACACGCCAGGGCGGCAACAGCGCCGCCAACTCCAGCCAGGTCAGCCAGGAATCCCCGGCCGTCGCCAGCGCCTCCCGGGCCAGCTCAACCGCGGCGGGGGTGTCGGCGACCCGGTCGATGCGAGGCCAACCGGCCTCGAACTCCTCGAACCCGCCGCGGCTGCGATCGACGATGAGCCGGGCCGCGACGCCCTGCCCCATCACCACCTCCAGCACGTCCGGCCGCGCGACGGGCGGCCCGAAGTGGTGGCAGCCGCTGCGCCAGACGCGGCGGGCCGTCTCCGGGTCGGGGTGCAGGGCGAAGTGCTGGTCGAAGACGACGCCGCTGAAGGCGAGCGTGTTGAGGCAGGACGTCTCGACGAGGCGGTTGCCGTAGGCCCCAAGCGCCCCGGCTTGCAGCCCGCGGACGACAATGACGAGAAGTTTCATGGCGATGGATTGTACGCCCGCGGCGGCCCCCGCGACCAGTCCCCCGCTGGAACTGGGCCGCGGCCGCGAGTACAATCTGGACGTGTCCCGAACCGAGTCCCCGCCGTGGTGGACCGATGCAGTCGCTGGCGATCGCGTACTTCAAGCGCTACAAGATGGAGATCGACCTGGCCGGCCAGCCGCCGCCGGCCTGGTCGGACGGCTTCCACTGCGCCGCCTGGCGCGACGACCTGTTGGAGGCGCACGCCGACGTGCTGGCCCAGTCGTTCGAGGGCTCGCGCGACACCGTCGTCTTCCCCAGCCTGGGCCACCTCACCGGCTGCCGTGGCCTGATGCTCGAGGTCGTCCGCCGCCGGGCGTTCATCCCCGAGGCGACCTGGCTGGTCGTCGGCCCGGACGGCCCTTGCGGCACCATCCAGGCGCTGCGCGAGCGGGGCGTGCTTGGCGCCATTCAGAACGTCGGCGTCGTGCCGCGCTGGCGCGGCCGGGGCCTGGCACGCAACCTCCTGCTACAGTCGCTGCGCGGCATGTACGCCGCCGGGCTGGGTCGGGCGGTGCTCGAGGTGACGTCCGACAACGAGACGGCGGTCGACCTCTACCTGCGCATGGGCTTCCGCCGCACTAAAGTCGTGTACAAGGCCGTGCCGGCCTGCCCCTCGTCGCCTCTGGGCGACGAGGCCAGCCCCGCTCTGTTCGTCTGAGGACCACCGTGCCGCAACAAGTCCACCAGCACACGTTCGCCAACGGCCTGACCTTGCTCGCGGAGCGGATGGAGCACGTCCGAAGCGCGGCCATGTACTTCCTGGTGCCGGCCGGCTGCGCCTTCGACCCGCCGGACTTCCCCGGCGTCGGCGGCATCCTCGCCGACATGCTCACCCGGGGCGCCGGCGAGTTGGACAGTCAACAGCTCACCATGGCCCTGGACAACCTCGGCCTGGACCGCAGCGAGGGCGTCGGGCTGATGCACATGCGCTTCTGGGGCACGACGCTGGCCCGCAACCTGCCCGCCGCCCTGCGGCTGTACGCCGACATCCTCCGCCGGCCGCACCTGCCGGAAGACGAGCTGGAGCCGTGCCAGGCCCTGGCGATCCAGGACATCAAGGGGCTGGAGGACGAGCCCGGCTCGCGGGTCATGGTCGAGCTGCGGCGGCACCTGTACCCGCCACCGTTGAGCAACGACCACCGCGGCACCGTCGAGGGGGTCGAGGGCCTGACCCTGGCCGCCTTGAAGAAGCAGCACGGTCGGCTGTTCCGCCCCAACGGCACGATCCTGTCGGTCGCCGGCAACGTCGAGTGGGAGCCGCTGCGCGACCTGGTCGGCGAGCTGTTCGCCGACTGGCCCGGCGCCGCCGAGCCGCCCCTGACTCTGGGTCAGCCGCCGGGCAAGCGGGCACACCTGACCAAGGAGCTGGAGCAGACGCAGATCGCCATCGGCTTCCCCAGCGTGCCGGTCGGCGACTCCGACTACTACGCGGCGCTGGGCGCCGTCAACGTGCTGTCCGGGGGCATGGGGGCGCGGCTGTTCACCGAGATCCGCGAGAAGGAGGGGCTGTGCTACTCCGTCGGCGCCTCCTACCAGCCGATGAAGGACCGCGGCTCGGTGATTGCCTACGCCGCCTCGCTCAACCACCAGGCCCAGCGAACGCTCGACAAGCTGCTGGAGGAGCTGCAAAAGCTACCGCGGGGCATCGAGGACGAGGAGGTAGACCGGGTGCGCGTCGGCCTAAAGACGTCGCTGATCATGCAGCAGGAATCGACCTCGGCGCGGGCGACGTCGCTGGCGTCGGACTGGTACTACCTCGGCCGGGTGCGCGGCTTCGACGAGATCCAGTCGGCGATCGAGGGGCTGTCGGCGGCGAGCATCCTCGCCCACCTGAGGCGCCACCCGCCAGTTGAGTTCAGCATCGTCACGCTCGGCCCGTCGCCGCTGACCGCGGCAGGGTGACCGCGCCCCCAAATGAGCCGCCGGGCTTGTCCCGGCGGTCCGGACCGGCGGGATGAACCCGGCGGCTCAACGCCTTCAAGAGGGACTCATGCCTTTCCACATCCACAAACTCCAAAACGGCCTGACGGTCATCGGCGAGAGCAGCCCGTCGGCGCGATCGGTCGCCGTGGGCTTCTTCGTCAAGACCGGCTCGCGCGACGAGACGCCGGAGGTCGCCGGCGTATCGCACTTCCTGGAGCACATGGCGTTCAAGGGCAGCGACCGCCGCACCGCCTTCGACGTCAACCGCGACTTCGACCGCATCGGCGCCGACTACAACGCCTCCACCAGCGAGGAGAACACGATCTACCACGCCGCGGTCCTGCCCGAGTACCTGCCGCAGGTGGTGGACATCCTCTCTGACCTGTTGACGCCGAAGCTCCGCCAGGACGACTTCGACATGGAGAAGCAGGTCATCATCAACGAGATCGGCCGCTACGAGGACATGCCCGGCTGGTCGGCCTACGACCACGCCCAGCGCGTCTACTTCCGCGACCACCGGCTGGGCAACTCGGTGTTGGGCACGACCGAGAGCATCACCGCGCTACAGCGCGACCAGATGGAGCGCTACTTCCGCAGCCGCTACGTCGGGCCGAACATCACCCTGGCCGTCGCCGGCGCGATCGACTGGCCTGCGTTCGTCGCCCTGGCGGAGAGGCAGTGCGGCGGCTGGCCCGGCACGCCGGCGCCGCGCGGCGGCCAGCGCGAGACGACCGGCACCGGGGCGGTCGAAGTCGTCTGCAAGGACAAGGTGGCGCAGGAGTACGTCGTGATGCTGTCGCCCGGCCCGGCGGCGTCGTCGCCCTTGCGCCACGCCGCCGACCTGCTCGGCATGGCCGTCGGCGACGACTCCGGCTCCCGGCTCTACTGGGAGCTGGTCGATCCGGGGCTGGCCGAGTCGGCGTCGTGCTACTTCCGCGAGTACGAGGACACCGGGGCGTTCTACACCTCCTTGACCTGCGACCGCGAGCAGGTCGATGAGAACGTCGCCATCGCCTGCCGCGTCCTGGCCGAGGTCCAACGGGACGGCCTCCGCCCCGACGAGTTGGAGCAGGCAAGGAACAAGCTGCTGTCGCGCGTCGTGCGGTCGGGTGAGCGGCCGAAGGGGCGGATGTTCAGCCTCGGGTCGGCGTGGACGTACTACGGCGAGTATCGCTCGATCGACGACGAGCTGGCCGACTACGAGAGGGTGACCCTGGCCGACGTCCGGGCCGTTCTCGACCGCTACCCGCTCGACCGGCTGACGACCGTCGCCTTGGGCCCGCTCCGCGAGGTGCGCGTGCCGTCACGGAACTAACGCCGGGTCGTCCAGGAAGGACACGCTCGCATGGACGCCGAGATTTGTCTGTACGTCGGCCCCTGCCGCGCCGCCAACACCCGCGCGCTGGCCGAGGCCGTGCGGCAGCGGTCAGGTGAGGTGCTTTGGCTAACGCCGACGCGGCACACCCTTCCGGCGAGCGGCTTCCGAACGGCGTCGCTGAACGACCTGGTCAAGGAGGTGCTCGCCGACGCCGGGATGGAGACGATCTCCCCCGGCCAGCGGCGGCTCCTCGTCGAGGAGGTCCTCGCGGCGGGGAAGTTGCACCACTTCGCCGGCGTCCGCGAGACCGCCGGGTTCGCCGAGCGCCTCCTTGACCTGTTCGACGAACTGCACGCGGCCGGTATCGGCGCCGCGGAATACGAGCGCTCCGCCGGGGCGGCGAAGGCCCGCGAATCCGCCCGGCTCTACCGCCGCTACGAGGAGGCGCTGCGCGAACTCGGGCTGATCGACGCCGCCGGCCGGGAGTTCGCCGCCGCCACGGCGATCACCAAGTCGCCCGCGGCGCTGCTCCTGGGGGTTGACACGATCGTCCTCGACGGCTTCAACGAGGTCACGCCGGGGCTGAAGGCGCTGGTGGACGCGCTGGCCGGCCGCGTCCGTCGGGTGCACCTCTCGCTCCTGCTGGGGGAGGATGAGCGCGCCGAGCTGTGGGCGCTACCGCGACGGGCGCGCGACGGGCTGGTCGGGCGGCGCGACCGTCGTCCAGGTCGCGCCGCTCGGCGACGGCCCACCGAGGCTGGCGCACCTTCCCCGCCAACTGTTCCGGCCGCTGCGGAAGGTTGAGGCGTCAGCCGGCGCCGCGGGGCTGGCGTTCGTTCGTGCCCCGGGCGTCGCCGGCGAGACGCGGCTGGTCGCCCGGCAGATCAAGAAACTGCTCCTGGGCGGCGTGCCGCCCGACATCATCGACGTCGTTGTCCGCGATTTAGGACCTTACGCGGACCTCCTCCGGGACACGCTTGCGGAGTACGGCATCCCCGCGGAGGTGGACACGCGGCCGTCCCTTCTGCGGGCCCCCTCCGTCGCCCTGCTGCTGCGCGCGCTGCGCCTGCCGGACGAGGAGTTCCCCTTCGCCGGCGTCACGGCGGTGCTCCGGCACACCTGCTTCCGGCCGGCCTGGCCGGAACTCTCCGAACGCCCCGACCTCGCCGCCCGGGCCGAGGCGCTACTGCGCCTGCTGGCGGTGCCGCGCGGCAAGGACGCCTACCTCGCCGCCGTGGCCCGGTGGGCCGACCGCGCCCAGCCGGGGCTCGAGGACGAAACGGCCGAGGAGACGCGCCGCCAGCGCACGCACCAGCTGGCGAAGGAGTGCCAGCCGTTCCTCGAACGCTTCTTCCACTCCTGGGACGGCACCCCAGGGCGCGGCCCGCTCGAACTCCACATTGACTGGCTGAGCCGGTTCGTCGCGGACCTCGGGATGGCCCGCGACGAGCGCGATGCCGCGGCGTGGGACTGCCTTTGGGGCGAGCTGCGCGCCTGGGCCCACCGCTCCGGCCGCGAGGTGATCGACCCGCGGACGTTCGCCCGGCGGCTGTCGGCGCTGGCGTCCCGGACGCCCGCCCCGGGTGCGACGGCCGAGGTGCCCCGCGTCCTCGTCCTGTCCGCCGACGTGGCCCGGTACCGCGCAACGGATTATCGCTTCGTCCTCGGCCTGGGGGAGCGGACCTTCCCGCGCCCCGCCCCGGAGGCGTCGCTGCGCGACGGTGACGCGAACGCCGACGAGCACCTGTCGGGCGAGATGCTGCTGTTCCACGAGGTCGTTACGGGGGCGCGGCGTCGGTTGGTCTTGAGCTACCCCGCCGTCGATGAGCGCGGCCAGGAACTGCTACCCGGGTCGTTCTTGCAGGCCGTCGAGGCCTGCTTTGTGCCCGGCGCGGTGGAGGTCGAGCAGCGGCGCATGCCGATCGAGGGCTACCTCATCGACGAGGCGCTCTCGCCCAGCGAGCTGCGCGCCCGGGTCGGCGCCGCCTGGCCGGTGGGGGCCGACCGGCTTCCGGCCGAGCTGCGCGCCCACCTGTTCGACGCCGCCGCGGTGGCCCAGGCCCGCTTCCGCGAGCCGAGCTTCACGCCCTACGATGGCGTGTTCACCGACCCGTTCATCGCCGAGTGGGCCGGCCGGCTGTTCGGGCCGGAGAAGGTGCTCAGCCCGACGGCACTGGAGGACTACATCGGTTGCCCGTTCAAGTTCTTCCTCCGCCACGCCCTCCGCCTGGAGCCGCTCGAGGACCCCCGCGAGGAGGTCGAGGTGACCCGCCGCGGCATGGCGTTCCACCGCGCCCTGGCCCGGCTGCACACCCGGCTGCGCGACCGCGGCACGCACCAGCCGGCCGACGGCGTCGTCGAGGAGGTGCTGGCCGAGGTGCGCACCGTCATCGACGAGGACGTCCGCCGCGCCCCCGGCCAGGTGGCCAAGGAACTGTGGCGGCTCGAGGGCCAGCGCCTCCTCAAGACCGCCGGTCGCTACCCCGCTCACTGGGGCAAGTTTCTCAAGCCGTGGCTGGAGCGCGGCGTCGCGCCGCGGCCGCACCTGTTCGAGGCCGACTTCGGCCTGCCCACGCCCGAGGGGGCCACGCCGACCGCCCCGTTGGTGCTGCGGCATGACGGCGTCGAGGTGCGCCTCTGGGGCCGCATTGACCGGGTTGACCTCGCCGAGTTGGACGACGGCCTCGGCTTCTGGGTCATCGACTACAAGACCGGCCGGTCGGCGCACTACACCGGCACCGACCTGGCCGAGTTCCGCAAGGTCCAGCTCACCCTCTACGCGCTGGCCGTCGAGGCGGTCGTGCTGGCCGGCCGCGGGGCGCGGCCGCTGGGGCTGGCGTACTGGCTCGTCAGTGAGTCGGGGCCGAAGGTGGCCCTGCCCGGACGAAACGCCACCGCCTGGTTGGAGGAGGCGAGCCGCTGGCCGGCGATCCGGGATCAGCTGGTGGCGTGGATCGCGTCGCTGGCCAGGGACATCCGCCACGGCGCCTTCCCGCTGGCCCCGCGCTCGGAGCACTGCACGCAGACCTGCCCCTACGGCCAGGTATGCCGGATCACGCAGGCCCGCTCGGTCGGCAAGGTGTGGGACCGCCCGCTGCCCGGCGAGGGGAAGGACGCATGAACTCCCCGCTGACTGAGCAGCAGCGCCGGGCCGTCCAGACGCGCGGGACGCCGGTCGTCCTGTCGTCGGGGGCCGGTTGCGGCAAGACGCACGTGCTGACCCAGCGCTACCTGTCGCACCTGCGCGAGGGGGTGCAGGTCGGCGAGCTGGTCGCGATCACGTTCACCGACCGGGCCGCCCGGCAGATGCGCGGCCGCATCCGCGCCGCCGTCACCGCCCACGTCCGCGCCGCCGGCAGCGACGAGGAGGCCGAGGCCTGGGCGCGACACCTACGGGCGTTGGAGAACGCCTCGATCTGCACCATCCACGCCTTCTGCGGGGCGCTGCTCCGCCAGCACGCGGTCGAGGCGGGGCTCGACCCGTCGTTCGAGGTGCTGGAGGAGGTGCTGGCCGTCAACCTCCGCCGCGACGCCGTCACGGGCTGCCTTCAGCGCCTGCTCCTGGCCAAAACGCCGATCGCCGACGACCTCCGCGAGTTGGTGTTGCTGTACGGCTGGAAGGCCGTGAACGAGACGGTCGAAGCCCTGCTGCACGACTTCGACGCCCGGCCGTGGGGCCAGTGGACTGCGCGGTCGGCGATGGCCGTCGCTGGTGAGTGGCTGGCCTTCGCGCGGGACGAACTACTGCCCCGGCACCTCCGGCAGTGGCTCGGCTCCTCCCCGGCGGTCACGCACACCCTCGATCTGTTACGCCGCCATCCGCCCCAGCCTGGTCCGATGGCCGAGCCGGTCGCGACAATCCTCCGCGAGACACCGCGACTGGCGGCGGTCGCCGACCTCCCCGCCGCCATCAAGCGCCTCATCGAGGCGGCGAAGGTCGGCCGCGCCGGCGCCAAGGCGTGGCCGGACCCGGCGGAGTACGCGGAGGTCAAGGCGGCGTTCGAGGAGTTCCGCGAGGAGCTGCGCAAGCTGGAGCCGGAGCGCTTCGAGGCCGACGAGGTCGATCTCGCGGCCGGAGTTGAGGTCGGCCAGCGCTGGCTGCGCGTCGCGGCCGAGGCGATGCGTGCTTACGACGCCCGCAAGCGGCAGCACGGGGTGGTGGACTTCCAGGACCTGCTGCTGCGCGCCCGCGACCTGCTGCGCGAGCAGCCCGCCGTTCTCGCTCGACTGCAACAGCGCTGGCGTTACCTGCTCATCGACGAGCTGCAAGACACCGACCCGGTGCAAATGGAACTCGTCGAGGCCCTGGCCGGAGGCGACAAGCTCTTTGCCGTGGGCGACCACAAGCAGTCGATCTACCGCTTCCGCGGGGCGGAGGTGGCCCTGTTCCGGGGGCTCCGCCGGTGTGTCCCCGAGGCGGGCCGGCAGTCGCTTTCGGTCAACTTCCGCAGCCGACCGGGCGTGTTGGACTTTGTCAACGCCCTGATGGCCGACGCCCTGGACGACTACGAGCCGCTCGTCGCCAGCCTGCCGCCGTCGGCCGGGCCGTGCGTCGAGTTCCTGTGGACGACGAGGGCCAAGGGGGCCGGCGTCGCCGAGGGCCGGGCGGCGGAGGCGGGGACGATCGCGCGCCGGGTCGCGGCCATGGTCCGCGCCGGGGAGGCGCGGCCCGGCGACGTGGTGCTGCTGTTCCGCGCCATGAGCAACGTCCACCTGTACGAGGCGGCCCTGCGGCGGAGCGGGCTGGATTACTACCTCGTCGGAGGCCGGGCCTTCTTCGCCCAGCAGGAGGTCTACGACGTGGTGAACCTGCTGCGTGCCCTGGAGAACCCGCTCGACGCGGTCAGCCTCGCCGGGGCCCTGCGCTCACCGTTCGGCTGCGTAAGCGACGAGGCGCTGTTCGTCCTCTGCCGGCACCGCGCCGGCCCTTGGGCGGCCCTGGCGGACGAGCACACCCGGGCGCTGCTACCTGAGGGTCAGCGCGATCGCGTCGCCCGCGCGGCCCGAAACCTGGCCCGCTGGCGCGACCAGAAAGATCGCTTATCGATCGCCCAGCTCCTCAACTCGATTTTCGCCGAGTCGGGCTACGACGCGGCGTTGCAGATGGAGTTCCTCGGCGAGCGCAAGCTGGCCAACCTGTGGAAGCTGATCGAGCTGGGACGGGCGTTCGACCGCCCCGGCCTGTTCGGCCTGGCCGAGTTCATCGCCCGCCTGGCCGACCTCGTCGCCTCTCAGCCTCGCGAGGAGCAGGCGGCCACGCTGCCGGAGAGCGCCGACGTGGTGCGGCTGATGTCGATCCACCAGGCCAAGGGGTTAGAGTTCCCCGTCGTCATCGTCCCGGACCTGGCCGCGAGGAGCGGACCAGCCTCCTCGCCCGCGGCGCGGTGGAACCGGGCCCTGGGCTGTGTCGCCCGGCCACCGGCCGAGGACGATGAACCGGCGTTCCCCGAGTTCGGCGCCAGGCTCTTGCGAACTCTGGACGCGGCGGAGGAGTGGAACGAGGACCTGCGCACCCTCTACGTCGCCTGCACTCGGCCGCGCGAGTACCTGATCCTGTCGGCGTCGCTGGAAGAGGACTACCGGCCCGAGGGGGCGTGGATGCAGACCCTGGCGCGGCGGTTCGACCTGATGACCGGAGCGCCGCCTGGGGATCGGGCCGGGCCGTCGTTGGTGCGGGTGACGGGCGGAGAGTCGTGTCAGGCCAAGGGGGAGTAGTCCCAGGCGGGAAATCTGTTGTCCGCCGCCGTCCCGTGCCGCCGATGGAAGGAGTAACCCAAAACACCCCGCCCCCGGTCCCGTCAGGCGCGAGGGGGCTCGCGCTGCCCCCGACGGGGCCCCCTTTGTATAATCCCGCCCACGACTCGCCCGCGTCGAACGAGAGCCGTTCGCATGTTCAGCGTATTCAAGCCCCAGGCGGCGCTGGCCGAGATCGTCGAGGCCTGGACCGTGGCGGACGGCCCGGCGCGCACGGCCATCGAGGTGGCGATGCTCGACCTGGAGCGCAGGCTCCAGGAAGACCCCCACGGGCACGGCGAGTCGCGGGGCGACGGCTCGCGCGTCCTGTTCTTGCCGCCGCTGGCCGTCCTCGTCGAGATCGATGACGACCGCCGACTGGTCCGGGTCGTCCGGGCCTGGACGTTTCGCCGGCTGGCGGCCTGAAGGGCCGCGGCGCGCCGAATTCTCACCTCCGCCGTGCCCGGGCCGGCGCAAGGAAAAACCCGGGCCGCACCGAGCGGCCCGGGAGTCGCCAGCCCACGAGGCCGGCGTGGCAGCGGGAGGTTCGTGAGGCGGCTTCCACCGCCCCTACCTCTTATTCGAGGCCGCGCCGGCTTTGTGACTTCGTTCGATCCGCCAGGCCGGGCGCCGGTTTGGTGGCGAGATCGTCCTTCTTTCTTGGGGCCAGGGAACACGGTCGATAGCCTCGTCGCCGAGCCAAGGCAAACAGGACATGAAAGCCCTGTATCCGCCTAATGCCGGCACGGCGTTTGCCTTTATGCCGGCGGATCTCCGCGGTCGGCCCCTACCACAGGGGGCGACTCGCTCAGCCGGCCACGAACCTCCCGAAAGGAGCCCCCATGAAGGTCACGATCCTGGCCGACCTGTACGAGGACGACAGCCACGACCCGTCCGTCGATCAGGTCGCCGACGCCCTGCGCGATGGCGGGCACGCGGCTTCCGTCCTGCTCGTTGCAGACGACCTGAAGGCGCTGACTTCGGGGCTGGCGCGGCGGAAGCCCGACCTGGTCTTTCACATGATCCACGACTTCGGCGGTGAGAGCGGGCTGATCGCCACCGCCGCGGTCATCGACGCCTTGAAGATCCCCTACACCGGAGGCGGGCCGGGCGAGTTGTTCATCCGCGGCAACAAGCACCTCGCCAAGAAGATCCTCGCCTACGAGAAGCTAAAGTGCCCCGACTTCGCCGTCTTCTCCAAGGACGCCACCCTGGAGACCGGCGGCAACCTGCGCATGCCGCTGATCGTCAAGCCGATGGAGCGGGACGGCTCGATCGGCATCAGCGGCAACGCCCTGGTCCGCGGCGTCCCGGAGCTGATGGAGCGGGTGCTGGCCATCCACCGCGACGTGGACGACTCGGCCCTGGCCGAGGAGTACGTCGAGGGAAGGGAGTTCTACGTCGGCGTGCTGGGCAACCGTGAGCCGGTCGCCTTCCCGCCGATCGAGATGGACTTCACCGGCCTGCCCGAGGGAGCCCCGCGCGTCCTCGACTACAAGGCCAAGTGGGAGAAGGGCAGTGCCGAGTTCCAGGGGACCAAGGCGGTCCTGCCCGACCTCCCCGACGAGCTGAAGGCGCGCCTCCAAAAGGTGGCGCTGGACGCCTGCCGTGCCCTGCTGGTCCGCGACTACGCCCGAGTCGATATGCGCCTGACCGACACGCAGGACATCTACGTCATCGAGGTCAACGCCAACTGCGACCTGGAGCGGTCCAGCGAGTTCGCCACCGCCGCCCTGGCCGCCGGCCTCGACTACCCCACGCTCATCAACCGCATCGCCGAGTTGGCCATCGAGCGCCGCCGCCCGGCCGCGCCTCGGGCTGGCAAGAGCCCGACAAATGGGAAGGCGGGTGCCCGCAAGGTGAGAACGGCCGCGCCCGCGAAGGCGGGAAAGTCCTAGGTCGGAAGGCCCTGCCGACGCCCCTTCGTCTCCTCCGGCGAGTACGACCCGTGATGGACGTGGTTCATCGCCAGGGCCGTGACCAGTGTCGCCAGCCCCAACAGGGCTTGTGGCTCCCGGTCGGCCGGGTAGACCTGCCGCAGTTCAGCGGCGCGGCCGGCGAGGTGCCGCAGCAGGGGCCGGGTTCGCTCGGGAAAGTGCCCGGTCCAGCGGAAGACGTCGGCCAAGATGTCGCGCTCCCACTTGCGGATCAGCTCGGCCGCCGGCCGACGCGGCGCCTGCGTCGTGGCGGCCTCCGGCTCGCCGAGTCGTTCGAAGATCGCCCGCAGCGCCCCGTCCAGCCCCGGCAGCTGCACCCCACTCTCGGGAAAGGCCCAACTCTGATACAGCTCCTCCAGCGAGCTGTCGAGGTTGCCGACCTCCCAGTCCAGATCGACCGCCGTGACGTCCGGCTCGCGGTCGCGCAGTTCGCGCATCGTCCGGTCGCAGTATTCCAGCTTCTCCAGCGCCCCGTCCCAGCCGGCGTAAAGGGCCCGCCAGTCGGCCCCGGGCGTCATCCAGACGGCGAACGTCTCGGCCCAGTCCTCGTCGGGGTGCTTCTGGGCGTACCAGCCGGGCAGGTGGACGACGAAGCGCCGGCTGAACGGCTGCGGCCGGTACTCGTCCTCGTAGGGCTGCGTCATGGCGCCGAACAGCTTCACCCAGTCCTCGCGGTTGTACAGCTGGTAGGCGTAGTTGACGACGTGGCCCATCTCGTGCCGCAGGTAGCGCAACAGCTCGGCCCGGCCCACCCCCTCGACGTGCCCCTCGCGCTCGGCGTGCAGGGCCGTCAAGTCGGGCCGGGCCAGGTAGAACGGGATGCCGATGGCGATCGTGTCGTCGTGGACGACCCAGTCGGTGGTCAGGTAGAAGTGCGGCTTCAGCTTGCGAATGCCCGCCGCCTCCAGCTCGCCGCGGAACTCCTCGATGGCCGGCTCCAAGGGCGTGCCCTCGATCCTCACGCCGAGGTCGCGGATCGGGGTGGACCACAGTTTATTTTCGTGGAACGGCGCCGTTGGGGTACCTGGGAGCGTGTTCATGGCGTTCACCTCGCCCGGGCGGCGGGACAGGACCAGGGAAAGACGGGCAACTCCTGTACCGACGATCCGGCTTCCGTTCCGCCCCGGCGCGAGAAGTTTTGGCCGGGGCTGAATGGGGCTCGGAATCCGCGGCCTGGGAGGCAAATCCGGCGTCCGCCGGGCCCAGGGGACGCGATGAGGGAGGGGAGAGCGTCGCGGCCGGCTCCCGAATCACCGGACGCTACTCACTTTCGGACGGAACACCCTCATGCCACAGACCCTGAGCGAACCCCGCGCGGCGCGCCGCACCCTCGCCGCCTACATCCGTGACATCAGCCCCTCCCCACTGCTCAGCGCGGCGGCCGAGCGGCGGTTGGCCGAGCGCATCGGCACCGGCGACAGCGAGGCCCGCGACCGCATGGTCCGGGCCAACCTCCGCCTGGTGGTCAACGTCGCCCGGGCCTACACCGGCAAGGGGTTGCCCCTGGAAGACCTCATCGCCGAGGGTAACCTCGGCCTGATGCGGGCGGCCGAGCTGTTCGACCCGTCCCGCGGCCACCGCTTCAGCACCTACGCCGTCTACTGGATCAAGCAGTCGATCCGCCGCGCCCTGACCAATACCTCGCGGACGGTCCGCCTCCCCTCCTACATCCTGGGCGTCCTGGCCAAGTGGCAGCGGGTGGCGTCCGAGATCCGGGAAGAACTGGGCCGGCCGGCGGCCGAGGACGAGATCGCGAGACGGCTCGGCCTTTCCGGGAAGAAGCTTAAGATTGTCCGGGAGGCGATCCGGGTCAGCGCCGGGGCGGTGCAGGAGGGGGCGCTGGGAGAATCCGAGCCGCTGTCTGAGGTCGCCTGGCCCACCGACGGCGGCCCGGAGGAGCGGCTGGCGAAGGCGGAACAGGTCAGCCGCGCCCTGGGGGTGATCGGGCGGATGGACGCGCGCAGCGCCGATGTCCTGCGCCTGCGGTTCGGCCTGAGCGGCGAGGCGCCGATGACGCGCCGGGAGGTCGGCGAGCGGTTCGGGTTGACGCGGGAGCGCGTACGGCAGATCGAGGGCCTGGCCCTGGCCGAGCTGCGAGCTCGCCTGAGGGCGTGACTCGAACCGGGGACCACCTTCGCCCAACCGTCCTCCCCTTCAACGGGCGACGCGGACCGGCACCTCGACGGCGGCACCGGGCGGCTGGCGCGGGCTTGTACCCCGACCGTGCCTCGAACGGCCCTGGCAGCATTCTCGTGATCGACCACGACTCGGAGCGTGGAGCGCTCGCCTGGGCCGGCAGCAAGCGTGCATCGGATCGCCGGGTGGCAGGGCTCGACGCGCTCGACCAGCACCGGGCCGTCCCCGCTAGCAGGACGACGCGGGCCGGCAGCGGCCCCCCGATCAGTTCCACCGCCGCCGGCGGCGGCTGCACCCGGCCCGGCGAGCGGCACTGGTGGATGGTGAACGGCACCTTCAGGCTCCGGGCAGGTCGGGTCGCCGGTGTGGACGCAGACGATCCCTTCGTGCCGGCCGTCGGGGCAGCCCGGCCGCACGCTCAGCACGACGGGGCGAACCCACCCGTCGCCCTCGCGGCATGGCGGGCCGACGTTTGCCTCCATGTGGGGGCAGCTGCACGACGCCCCGCACTTCCAGGGCACGCTCGCGCCGCTCGGTCAGGGTGAAGGTGTGCGTGGTCGGGCGGGTGGTGTTGGCCACCAGGGCCGCCGGCCGGATGGTCACGTCGCGGGTCGATGCGTGGACCTCCAGCGGCAGGCTCGCCCCCGGAGTGCAGCACGGTGACGCGCCAGCGGTTGGGCCCTTCCGGCTGTGTCACGGTGCCGACCTCGACCCGAACCGTCGCCTGCTCGCCGGGCCGGATCACCTGTCGGTCGATGGTCGGCTGAGGCGGCCAGCCGGCCTTCAATCCGCGGACCTCGACCGGCTCGCGCCCTCGTTCCGCACCGCGAAGAAGTGGACCAGGGCCGGGCCACTGCGCAGCGGCCCGGCGTCGAACGTCGGCTGGGGGCAGACCAGCCCGGCGCGAGCCGACGGCAAGACAGCCAGGATGCACAAGGCCGAGAACCGCGCGCATGACTCCTCCTCCCGACGACCGGCCGGGATTTACCCCCGCGGCCGGCGAGCAAGAGCAGTCGTGGGTGGATTCTGGTTGATCTTCCGGGCCCCTCGGTGTTTGATAACCCTGCACACCCCGGGGAGCGCGACATGCTTCGTCTGTGCGAGAGCCACACCCGGCGCGACTTCCTCCGCCTCGGCGCGCTGGCCTGGCGGCGCCCGCAGTCGCTGGCGGCTTCGCCCGAGCCGTCGCGCGCCCCGCAGCGTGATCCAGCTCTTCCTCTGGGGCGGCCCGGCGCAGCAGGACGTTCGACCTCAAGCCCGACGCCCCCGACGGCGTCCGCCAGTTCCGGGGCATCGCCACCCGGACGCCGGGCTTCCGCGTGTCGAACACCCGCCCTTGCTCGCCGCCCGCAGCGACCGCTACGCCGTCGTCCGGTCATTCACGCACACGGGAGTCAACCACGGAACCAGCGCCTACCACGTCCTGACCGGCCGGATCCATAAAAGCCCTGGCACACTTCGCCATCCCGAGCCGGACGACCACCCGACCGTCGGCAGTGTCGCGGCCCGGTTTGGTAAAACGCCGCGGTCGCTGCCCGCCGCCGTGGCGATGCCGTCGGTCGTCCTCGACGGCGACGGCGGCGAGGTGCCCGGCCAGGGACCGGGCCTGCTCGGCTCGCGCTACGGCCCGATGAAGGTGATCGGCGACCCGACCCGGCGTGATTTCTCCCTGGAAACGTTGCACCTCCCCGAGGAGGTGGACGGCCGGCGGCTCGTCGGCCGCCGCGGCTTGCAAGTGGCACTGGAGCGACGCGCCTCATTGGGCCTCGACCTGGACGGGCAGTACGACCGGGCCTTGCGGCTGCTCTCGACGGACCAGACGCGGCGGGCCTTCCGCCTCGCCGACGAGCCGGAGCGCGTCCGCGATCGTTACGGCTGGCACCCGTTCGCCCAGTCGTGCCTGCTGGCGCGCCGGCTGGTCGAGGCCGGTGTGCCGTTCCTCACCGTCTACTGGAACGCGCCGAGCAACACCGACGACCAGAGCTGGGACACGCACACCAAGGAGGCCCATCGGCTCAGCCGCCACGTCCTGCCGCCGTGGGACCGGGCGATGTCGGCGCTGCTGGACGACCTGCACGCGCGCGGCCTGCTCGACGGCACGCTGGTCGTCAGCGCCGGCGAGTTCGGCCGGACGCCGCGCATCAACAAGGCCGGCGGCCGCGACCACTGGGGGTTCTGCCAGTCGATCCTGCTGGCCGGGGCCGGCGTGCGCGGCGGTTTGGTGTACGGCTCGTCGGACGCGCAGGCGGCCTACGCCGCCGAACTGCCGGTCCGCCCCGACGACCTGGCGGCGACAATGCTCGACGCGCTGGGAGTGTCGCTGGATGCGGAGCTGTCCGACGCCCAGGGCCGGCCGCAGCCGGCGTGCCTGGGCCGGCCGATTCAAGGACTGTTCGGATGAGCGTATGAAGCGCCGCCTCCAGGGACTCTGCCTGCTGTTGCTCGGCGCCGTCCTCGGCTGGGTCGGCGGCGGCGAACTCGCGCGGGGGCGGTGGCGCCCCGAGCCCTGGGCCGCCGTTTACGTCGGCCTGATGCTGGTTTCGGCACTGGCCGCCGTGTTCGTCGGGCTGGTGTTCGTGTCCGGGGTCAGGCTGTTTTCCCGCGGCGAGGGGCGCCCGACCAGCCGGCCCCACCAGCGGCCCGGGTCGTCCCACAGCGAGTAGCAGACCAGCCATCGAATAGGTGAGCAACGGATCATGGGACCGGTTGACGCTTGGCGCGCAGCCGGGAGGCGGATAGGCTGGCCCGAATGAGAGGCGGCCTCATCAAGGACGAGTGGGAATGGGGGAAATGCACCTTGCCCCGGCGGATGTTCCCTTCACTAAGATGGACCGCCACGAGGCGGAAGCACGCGCTGTTCGCGGCCGCCTGCCGTAGGAGGGTCTGGGGCCTGCTTCCGGAGCCGTGCCGCGCGGCCTTGGAGGCTTTGGACGGGCCTGGCGACGGAGCCTTGTCCGCAGAAGCGAGGCCCGCCGCCAGGCGGCGGGCCCTCGGGGAAAGGAGGCAAGCCGAGGAGGCGCGGGGGCGGGCCGTGGAGGTCGTGGCGCGGGCGTTCACGAAGCGGCAGAACTCCCTGGTGGTGTCGCAATGGGCCGTAGGCGCGGTGATGTACAGTGCCGCGTCGTGCGACGGCGCCTTCTCCCATGAGGCTCTCGACGCGGCCAGGTCGTCCGAGCGGGCATGGCGATGTGTGGTCGTCCACTGCGTCTTCGGCAGCCCCTTTCGCCGCCCGGCGTTCGACCCGGCCTGGAGGACGCCCTGGGTTGCCAGCCTGGCGCGGGCCGCCTACTTGAGCGGCGCCAGCCCTCCGGCGAGCTTGACGGGGGGCGTCTGGCGGTGCTGGCCGACGCCCTTGAGGAGGCCGGGGCGGCTTCCGGCATCCTCGGTCACCTACGCGCGGCCACGCCCCACGTGAAAGGGTGCTGGGTGGTGGATGCCGTCCTTTGCGACGCATCAAGAAAGTAGGAATCCGGTGCCCGGGAACACGGTCGGTGCTTATGCAAGCTTTCTGGGGATTACCATGAGGCGTTTCCGTCGGACGGTGGCGCTGCTGTTTATCCCGCTCGCTCCCGCGAACTCGTCACAAGGTGGTGACAAGCAGGAGGGCGCTGCCGGTGCAGCGAACCGTGACGTTGCGCGGGTCACACGTTTGAGCGTCGTGGGCTCAAGCGGCCGGCCCCAGTTGGAACAATAAAAGGCAGTATTCGCATGGGAAGAATCTTCGAGAAGCGCAAAGCGACGATCTTCAAAACCGCCGCTCAGAAGTCAAAGCTCTATTCCAGGTACGGGAAACAGCTGTACGTGGCGGCTAAGAATGGCGTGCCCGACCCGGGAGCCAATCCGGCCCTGCGCAACCTTGTCGAAAGGGCCAAGCGCGAAAACGTTCCGAGCCATGTGATTGAAAAGGCGATTCAGAAGGCTGCCGGCACAGGAGGCGAGGACTTCCAACCCGCGCGTTACGAGGGGTTCGGTCCCGGCGGCGCCTTGGTCATTGTCGATTGCCTGACCGACAACAACACACGTACCATCTCCGACATTCGCAGTTGTTTCACCAAAACCGGGTCCAAGTTGGCTGCCAACGGCTCGGTGGTGATGTCATTCGAGCATGGCTGTACTTTCCTTCAAGGGTGACAATGAGGAGAAAGTGCTGAAGCCATGTTCGCCGCGGACGTCGCCGTCGAAGAGGTCGAATGCAAGGGCGGCACCATTACGGTCTTCGCCCCCCGCCGAGCTCTACAAGGCCAAAACGGCCTTGCTCGAGGCGTTCCCCGGTCTCGGCTGAAGTGCAGGAAATCACCTTCCTCCCACAGTCAACGAAGGTGCTCGGCGAGAAGACCTGGCCTTGTTCAGAGGTTCCTGGGCATGCTAAACGATTGCGATGACGTGGGAAATCCACACAACGTTGCCCTTCCCGGCTAAGTGTTGAGTAACCATATAACGGGGCGGGGAATAACCGTTCTTGGCTCGCCAATGTGTCGTCGGCCTGACGACGACTCCTCGAAAGCCGACTACACCGACCCGGGCCGCCACCAGCGGCGAGGTCGTCCCACAGCGAGTAGCAGACCGGGGTCAGCAGCAGCGTCAACAGCAACGACAGCGTCCGCCCGCCGAGGATCACCTTGGCCATGCCCGCCCGCGAGCCGGCGCTCGGTCCCTGGCCATGGCCATCGGGACCATGGCGGCGACCAGCATCACCGTCGTCATCAGGATCGGCGGCCGCAACCGGGTGCGGTTCGCCTCCAGGATCGCCGCGTCGCGATCCATCCCCCGCGCCAGCAGCACGTTCGTGTAGTCCACCTGCAAGATGCCGTTCTTCTTCACGATGCCGAACAGCATGAACAGGCCGAACATGGCGTAGATCTCCAGGTTCGTCCGCAGCAGGATCAGCGACAGAAGCGCGAACGGGATCGTCAGCGGCAGCGAGATGAGGATCGTGATCGGGTGGATCAGGCTCTCGAACTGGGCCGCCAGGATCATGTACATGAACAGGAACGACAGCCCGAAGGCGATGACGAAGCTGTTGTTCGACTCCGCCAGCGTCTTGGCCCGGCCGATGAACTCCCAGCGGTAGTCCGGCGGCAGGTCCATCTCGCGGATGTGGTCGGAGATCTCCTGCACGGCGTTGCCGGTGGCGATGCCGTCGAGGTTCGACGAGATCACCACTTGCCGTTGCCGGCTGAAGCGGTCGATCGTGTTCGGCCCCTCGGCCGTCTCGAACTTCGCCACGCTGGCCAGCCGCACCACGCCGACGCCCTCCTTGGTGGACGGCACCGCCAGGCCGGCGATGTCCTGCTCGTCGTCGCGCCAGTCGTGGTCGGCCCGCAGCCAGACGTCGTACTGCTCGTCGAACTCCTTGTACTTGCTGACCGGCTCGCCGCCGACCAGCACGTTGACCGTGCTCGCCAGCGCCTGGATCGTCACGCCCAGCTCGCTGGCCCGCTCCCGGTCCGGCCGCACCCTCAGCTCCGGCTTGCGCAGCGACAGACTGGTGTCCACGTCCACGTAGTGGCCCTGCTCGCGCATCCACTTGGCGATCTGGTCGGAGTAGACTTGCAGCTTCTCCATGTCGGGGCCGCGCAGGTTCAGGTCGATCTCGACCTGGCGGAAGCCGCTGGCCTGGAACGCCGACACGTCCTGCACCGCGGCGCGGACGTCGGGGTAGTCGGCGATGATCTTCCGGGCGTCGGCCATCACCTCGAACTGGCTGTACTTCCGGTCGTGCAGGTCCACCAGCCGGCAGTAGATCGTCGCCTGGGTGACGTCACCCTGCCCCTTGGTCACCCGGCCGGTCGTGTCGCCGATCACCGTGAACGTGTGCGTCACGCCGCGCAGCTTCTGCAACCGCGCTTCCATCTCCTTGCACACCTCGTCGGCCCGGTCGAGGGTGTAGCCCTCCGGCAGCCGCATGGCGACCTCCAGCTCGCTCTGGTCGTCGCGCGGGATGAAGTCCTTGCCGATCATCGCCATCAGCACCGGCGTCGAGAACAGCACCCCGACGCTGGCGAGGATCACCAGCCAGCGGTGCCGCAGCGAGAACCGCAGCGACAGCATGTAGGCGCCCTCGATCAGGCGCCACACCCAGCCAGACTTGCTGGCGTTGTGCCCGTCCTCGGCCTTGAGGAAGCGCGAGCACAGCATCGGCGTCAGCGTGAACGAGATGAACAAGCTCATCAGGATGGAGAAGCCGACCACCACGCCGAAGCTGGAGAAGAACCGGCCGACCCGGCCTTCCATGAAGGCGATCGGGATGAAGATCACCAGCAGCGACAGCGTCGTCGCCACAACGGCCAGCGCGATCTCGCTGGTCGCCGTGGACGCCGCCTCCCTCGCCGACCGGCCGTACTCCTCCATGTGGCGGAAGATGTTCTCGTGGACCACGACGGCGTCGTCCACCACGATGCCGACGGCGAGGATCAGGCCGAGCATGGTGATGTTGTTGAGCGTGTAGCCCATCAGCGACATGAAGTAGAACGTGCCGATCATCGACGTCGGGATGGCGACGGTGGCGATCAGCGTCGTCCGCCAGTCGCGGATGAATAGAAGGATGGTCAGGCTGACCAGCACGGCGGCCAGCACGAGGTGCGTCTTGACCTCGTCGATCGAGTTCTTGATGAACCGCGACTGGTCGCGGATCACCTCGGTGCGGATGTCGGCCGGCAGGATCGACTGGATCTCGGCGAGCCGCTTCTTGACGCGGTCAACGACCTGCACCGTGTTCGTGCCGGACTGCTTCTGGACGATCAGGCTGACGGCGTTGTCGCCGTGGTAGTCCGCCGAGGTCGCCTCGGCCTTCGACCACAGCCGGCTGAGGCCGCGCGGCTCCTCGAACGAGTCCTCGACGCGGCCGACGTCGCGGATGCGGACCGGCTGGCCGGCCCGGTTGGCGACGATCAGCTCCTCGAAGTCGCCGGGCTTGTGGACCCGGCCGAGGGTGCGCAGCACCTTCTCGCCCTTGCCCTGATCGACCCGGCCGCCGGGCAGCTCCTGGTTCTCGCGGGCCAGGGCCTGGCGGACGTCCTCGATCGACAGCGTGTCGTACTTCAAGAGCTTATCGGGGTCCACGAAGACGTTGATGGCGCGGGTGCGGCCGCCGACGAGGATGACGGCGCCGACGCCGGGCAGCGTTTCGAGGTCCTCCTTGATCTGCTTGCGGGCGAACTCGGTCACCTCGCGGAAGTCGCGCCGGCCGGAAACGGCAATGGTCATGACCGGGGCGGCATCGAGATCAAAGCGGTCGATGATCGGCGGGTCGGTGCCGGCGGGCAGCTGGCTGAGGATGCCGCGGACCTTGGCATCGACCTCCTGGGCGGCGACGGCGCCGTTCTTCTCCAGCACGAACTGGATGACGACCTGGGAGAGGCCCTCCTTGGTGGTCGAGCGCAGCTCGTCGATGCCGGAGACGGTGTTGACGATCTCCTCGATCGGCTTGGTGACGCCGGACTCCATCTCCTCGACGCTGGCGCCGCGGAGGGTGGTGGTGACGGTGACGACCGGCAGATCGACGTTGGGGAACAGATCGACGCCGAGCTTGAAGTACGCCGCCAGCCCCATCACGACCGGGGCGGAGACGAGCATCAGCGTGAAGATGGGGCGGCGGATGCAAATGTCCCAGATCGACATGAGCCGATGTCCTCTCTTCCCGTAGGGCAAGCTGCCAGCTTGTCCCTGGCGTCGCCCAACAGGACAAGCTGGCAGCTTGTCCTACGAGGGGTCACCTCACCCGCACCGGCGTCCGATCGGCCAGCTGCGACATGCCGCTGGTGACGACCGTGGCGCCGGTCGGTAGTTCGCCCACCACCTCGACCCAGCGCTGCGCCCGGCCGCCGGCCGGCACGCTGAGCACCTCGCCGGTCCGCACCGGCACGGCCTTCGCCTGACCGTTATCCACCGCGTAGACCTTGACGACGCCGGCGAAGCGGACGACCGCCTCCTCGGGCACGGTCAGTGCCGCGTCGGACTTCCGCGTCAGCACCCGCGCCTTGACGAAGCTGCCCGGCCGCAGCTTCTTCAGGTCGTTGGGGACCGACACCTCGACCGTGAACGAGCGGTTGCCGCGGTCCACCGTCGGGTTGATCCGGGCCACGCTGCCCTGGAACGCCTCGCCGGGGTACGCCTCGACGGACAGCGACACCGGCTGGCCCTTTTTCACCTCGGCCAGGAAGCGCTCCGGCACGGTGGCGACGAGCTTGAGCGGGTTGTCGATAACCAGGCGGAACAGCGTCACCGCCGGCATGACGCGGACCATCTCGCCCTCGGCCGCCTTCCGGGCGGCGACGACGTAGCGCACCGCCCTGGAGTCGCTGCACCCGGCCGGCATCCGCGACGGCGACGGACAAGGGACCACGACCCGGCAGTCGCGCAGCCTCTGCTCGGCGGAATCGACCTGGGCGGCCTTGAGCCGGGCCGAGGCCAGCAAGGCCCGCGCCTCCAACTCGGCCTGGTCGCGGTTGGACCCGGCGACCCGCGACTCGGTCTGCGACTTCTCCCACTCCTCGGCGCCGATGACCCGGCCGGTGTTCAGCCGCCTGGCCCGCTCCATCACCTGGCGGGCGT
The DNA here is from genome assembly GCA_046350195.1 of Gemmataceae bacterium. Taxonomy (GTDB): domain Bacteria; phylum Planctomycetota; class Planctomycetia; order Gemmatales; family Gemmataceae; genus CALDUY01. The sequence goes on along the minus strand of JAXMAW010000018.1, from coordinate 6,184 downwards.
TCTCCTCCATGTTCCTGGCCCGCACCACCATCGGCACGCGCGACAGGTCGAGCTTGCCGTCCTTCGGCAGTTCAGCCAGCCCAAGCCGGGCCAGCTCCAGCTCCACGCCGCGCCGCGCCTCCAGTGCCGCCAGGCGGTGATCGACGTCGTCCAGGTCCGCCAGCGGCTGGCCCGGCGCGACCTCGTCGCCGACGTCCTGGTAGAGCCGGGCGATGCGGCCCTCGACCTTCGCCCCGACGTTCACCTCCTCGTGGCCCTCGAGCGTGCCGACCACCTCGATCGACCGCTCGACGGCCCGCGGGGTGACTGGGGCCACGGTGACGACAACCTCGGCCGGCGCCGGGGCAGGCGCCGCCGACTTCCCCTCTGGCTTGGCCTCGCCGCGCAGGCCGGGCCCCCACCAGGCGACGCCGCCGGACGCCAGCACCAGGGCGCCGAGGAACAGCGGCCAGCGGCGTTTGACGATCGCACTCATGGCGTCCTCCCCCGGCGCTCCTGCTCGCTGAGGATGCCGTGATAGACAATGTCAAGGATGTCGCGGGCCTGGGCGTCGAGCGGCTTGTGTCGGCCGGAAAAGTGGTTGGTGAACATCGTGCCGTAGACCAGGTCGCTGACGACGTCGTCGATCCGCTCCAGCGGGACGTCGCGGACCCGGCCGGCGTCGCGCAGCCCCCGCAGCAGGTCGTGCCAGCGGTCCTTGCCGGCCTCGCGGTGGCTAAAGTACGTCGAGCGCTTGCGGTCGCGGAACTCGGCCCGCTCCAGGATGAGCAGCTCGACCTGCTCGGGGTGCTCCTTGAAGAACCGCAGGTAGGCGAAGATGGCCTGCTCGATCACCTCCAGCGGGTCGGTCAGCCCCTCGACGGCGGCGTCCACGGCGGCGCGCAGGCTGGTCATCCCCTGATCGACGGCGGCGAGGAACAGCCCCTCCTTGCCCTCGAAGTAAAGATAGAGCGTGCCCTTGGCGACCTTGGCGGCGTCGGCCACCGCCTGCATGTCGGTACCGGGGTAGCCGTTGCGGGCGAACACCCGGGCCGCACACGCCAGGATCTCCTGCCGCCTCCTCTGCCGCGACGGTTCGTCCACGGGGCGGCCGCGCCGCCCGGTCGGCTTCGTCGTCATCCACTGCCTCGCTCAATTAATATGACTGGCCGGTCAGTCATGAAATATGCCGGGGCGGCCCCGTTTTGTCAAGGCCGTTTCCTGATCGGCGCCGGGCCGGTCGGAAGGCGGAGGCATCGACGCTCCGGCCCTTGTAGGGGCACGCGGCCGCGTGTCCACTTCGGAACGGGCACGCGGGCCGCGTGCCCCTACGGTTCATTCCCCCTCCGAATGGCCCTGTTGATCTGCGGTGGTGTGGGCCAGCTCATCGGCCAGGGCAACGGTCGGCCGGCGGGCCAACACAGCGTCGAAGGCCACCTCCTCCAGGTCACCACCCGGCACTCGATCCGGCGCCGCGACACCTGATCGGTGTTGCCGACCTGCGCGGCGGTTTCGGCCCGGCCGTGCGACCCGACCAACCCGACGACGACGTCCACGCCCTGCGGCGCTAGCCGCTACCCCTGCCGCAACAGCAGGGCGGCCCCGGCCAGCCCCAGGCCGGCAAGCAGGGCCAGCCGCGGCGTCACGGTCAGGAGGGATCGGCGGCGCAGCGACAACGTCATGACACGTCCACCGCGATCACAGGCCGAACCGCCTCCGCTTGCGGTACAGCGTGCTGGGGTCGATTCCGAGGGTCCGCGCCGCGTCTTCCAGCGACGGCGAGGCGGCCAGAACCCGCCGGACGTGTTCGGCCTCCAGCGCCTCGAGTGTGACCGGCGCCCCGACCTCGATCCGCCCAGTCGCCACGGGCTGGCCCATCTGAACTGGGAGGTCGGCGAGGCCGACCAGTTCTTCCCTGGTGAGGATGACGCCGCGCTCGACGGCGTTGCGCAGCTCGCGGAGGTTGCCCGGCCAGGGGTAGCGGCTGACCGCCGCCATGGCCTCGGGGGTGAAGCCGCGGACAGCCTTGCCGGTCTGGCGGGCGAAGAACCGCAGAAGGTGGTCGGCCAGCGCCGGCAGGTCGCGCCGCCGCTCGCGCAACGGCGGCAGGGTGACCTCAACGACGTTAAGCCGGTACAGCAAGTCCTCACGGAACCGCCCGGCGGTCACGTCGGCCGCCAGGTCGCGGTTGGTGGCGGCCAGCAGGCGGACGTCGCCGGTCCGGGTGCGAGTCTCGCCGACACGCTCGTAGGCCCTTTCCTGCAAGAACCGCAACAGCTTCGGCTGCAACGCCGGCGGCAAGTCGCCGATCTCGTCCAGGAACAGAGTGCCGCCCTCGGCGGCAGCCGCCTTGCCCTCGGTCGCCTCGACTGCGCCGGTGAACGCGCCGCGGGCGTGGCCGAACAGTTCGCTTTCCAGCAGTTCCACCGACAGGCTAGGGCAGTGGACGGTGACGAACGGCCGGCCCGCCCGCTTGCTGCGGGCGTGGATTGCCCGGGCCAGCACACCCTTGCCGGTGCCGCTCTCGCCCCGCAGCAGCAATGTGGCGTCGGTCGCCGCCACCCGGAACGCGACGTCCAGCGCGGCGAGGACTGCGGGCTCTGCGGTGTGGAGGTCGGCCTCCGGCACGGCCGCCCTCACCTGCTCCCGGAGGTCGTCCACCTCCGTCCGCAACCCGCGGAGCTGGTCCCACCGGGCCAGCAGTAGCCGCAGCTGCTCGGGCGTGAACGGCTTGGGCAGGTAGTCGAACGCCCCGCGGCGCATGGCCTCGACGGCGGTATCGACGGCGGCGAAGGCCGTCATCACCACCACGCCGACACCAGGCGCCGCGCGGAGGAGTTGCGGCAACAGGTCGAGGCCGGACTCGCGGCCCAGCCGCAGGTCGAGGAACACCAGGTCGAGCCGCTCCACGGCGACGGCAGCCAGCGCGGGCGGCCCCGAGGCGACTTCCGTCACCCGGTGCCCCATGCTCTCCAGCGTCAGCCGCAGCGTTCGCCGCAGGCCCGCCTCGTCATCGACCAGCAACAGGTTCACCGTTAGGTCTCCTCGTGAGGACGCTAATAGCAGAGGCCGTGCCGACACTTGCCCCGACCGACCGCCCGATCTCCCTCGCCTTTCGACGTGGCCTTTGGATGCCGTCCCACGGCTCCCCATCATGCCGTATTGCAACCTGCAAGTGCCACCGTGCATTATGACCGCCGTGGCCCCCCCTGCCCAGGATTCCTGTCTGCCGCAACCCCAGGTGAATCCGCCTCTTCCGCGCCGATCTGGTCCCTCGGCATGGCGTCTGCTTTTCCACCCGGCCGGTTCGCGAAGGGGGCCTATTCGTGAACCCGTTCATCGGGGTGCCTGCCCTGGTCGGCCTGGGCTGATGCTGGAAGGGGATCCAGCCCCTGGCCGCGCCACGGGCGTGAGCGGCCTAGCATACCTCAGGAATTTGGCATGTACCTTCTGCCCCTTGTAATCATCCCCGCCCCGCAGAAGCCCGAGGCGGTGGCCCGCGCCGCCGTCTGGGACGTCTCGACCGGGCTGGTGATGTTGATCGGCCGGTTCGTGCCGATCCTTGCCCCGATTGCCCTGGCGGCGTCGCTGGCCCGCAAGCGGCCGACGCCGTACGCCGGCCGTACCGGGAACGCACACCGGGTGTGCCGTTGCGGCACACCCCGGTGTGCGTTTCGGGCTTCACTCGCCGGATTTCGGCCCGTTGGGCCTCGGCACAACTCTTGCGTTCGTCACGCCCCGAACCGCCCCCAGACGGCCGTCGGCCAGAGGTATCCCTGACTCAAGCGGAGTGACGAATGTTTTGCAACCAGTGCGAACAGACCCAGAACGGCCGCGGCTGCACCGAGATCGGCGTGTGCGGCAAGGACGCCGACGTGCAGTCGCTTCAGGAGATCCTACTCTACGGCCTCAAGGGCATGGCCGCGTACGCCAACCACGCGCGCCGGCTGGGGAAGACCGACGAGGCCGTCAGCGCCTTCATCGAGGAGGCCCTGTTCGCCACCATGACGAACGTCAACTTCGACATGGATAGCCTGTTTGAACTGGTCCTCGAGTGCGGCCGGATGAACCTACGCGTGATGGAGTTGCTCGACGCCGGCCACACCGAGCGGTTCGGCACCCCGGGCCCGACGGCGGTCTACGAGGGCACCCGGGCTGGGCCCGGCATCCTGGTGACCGGTCACGACCTCGTCGATCTGGCCGACCTGCTGGAGCAGGCGAAGGGGCAGGGGGTCAACGTCTACACGCACGGCGAGATGCTGCCGGCCCACAGCTACCCCAAGCTCCGGGCCCACACCCACCTCGCCGGCCATTTCGGCGGCCCCTGGCAAAACCAACAGTGGGAGTTCCCCGCCTTCCCCGGGCCGATCGTCGCCACCACCAACTGCGTCCTCATCCCACCTGACTCGTACAAGGATCGCCTCTTCACGACGCGCATCACCGCGGTGCCCGGCGGGCGGCGTCTTGCGGGCAACGACTTCGCCCCGGTCATCGACTTGGCCAAGAAGTCCCCGCCCCTGCCGGAGCGGAAGGTCCGCGAGTCGGCGATCGGCTTCCACCACAGCGTCATCCTCGGCCTGGCCGACAAGGTCCTCGACGCGGTCAAGGCGGGGGCCGTCAAGAGGTTTTACCTCATCGGCGGCTGCGACGGGGCGGAACTGGGCCGCAACTACTATTCCAGGCTCGCCCAGGCGGCGCCGAAGGAGTCGGTCATCCTGACGCTCGGCTGCGGCAAGTACCGCATCCGCAACCACGACTACGGCACCGTCGCCGGCCTACCGCGGCTTTTGGACATGGGCCAGTGTAACGACGCCTTCGGGGCCATCCAGGTCGCCGTCGGCCTGGCCAAGGCGCTGGGCTGCGGCGTCAACGACCTGCCGCTGTCGATCGTCCTGTCGTGGTTCGAGCAGAAGGCGGTGGCGGTACTGTTGACGCTGCTGGCCCTCGACGTGAAGGGGATTCGGGTCGGCCCGGTGCCGCCGGCGTTCGTGACGCCGAAGGTGTTTCAGATCCTCCAGGAGCGGTTCGACCTGAAGCTGATCGAGCCGGAACCGCCGGCGTCCCTGTACTCCCTCGGCGCGGCGGCTCCGGCCTCCGTGTGACCCCCGGGTCGAGTTTCCCGTGCCGCGCCCGCGGTTCGTCCCGCGGGCGCGGCACGTTCCGTCCCGCTGCCTAATTCACGCCGCAGAGGAACCATGAACCGCATTGACGAGCCCCGCCTGGAGCACGACCTCGACTACCGATTTGGCTACCTGGCCGAGTTCATCGGCTTCGGCCCGGAGGACCACGCCGCCATCCAGGCGTCCGCGATGTACCTGGGGCCAATGGTCCCGCAGTTGGTGGAGGCCACGTATCAGAAGCTCCTCGGCTACGACGCGACGGCCCGGCACTTCCTGCCGCGGCAGTACGGCTACGAGGGGGAGTTGCCGGCGGGACTGGCCGACCTGGCGACCAGCCCCCAGCTTCAGTTCCGCAAGGAGCACCTTGGTCGGTACTTCTACCAGTTGCTGGGGAGGTCGTTCGACGCCAAGATGGTGCGGTACCTGGACATGGTCGGCAAGATCCACACGCCCAAGGCGGGCAACGCCGAGATCGACGTGCCGCTGGTGCAGATGAACGCCCTGATGGGACTGCTCGGGGACGTCCTGACCGACGTCGTGAGCCAGCTGCCGCTGGACCCGGCGACGATGGTGAAGACGATCCGGGCCTTCCACAAGGTGCTGTGGATCCAGAACGACTTCATCACCCGACACTACGTGACGGCCCACCCCGGGCTCTCCGTCAACGGGGACGCCAGGTTGGCGAGGCAGGCGTAGGGAAGAACCCTTGCAATTCCCGCCGAGGGTGGCGATAGTTGCCAGCCACGCGCCCAAGGAGGGTCCGACCATGCCGCGCCGATGGATCGTAGCCGGCGGCCTCGCCGGGGTGGCCTGCCTGGTGTGGGCGTTCGTGGCCGCCCGCGAGCCGGCCCCGGCGACGAGGGTCGAGGCCGACGTGACCTTCGCTCAGCCCGCCGGCGCGACGCTCCGCCTCGACCTGACCTTGCCGGCCGCGGGAGACGGCCCGTTCCCCGCGGTCGTCTGCCTGCACGGCGGTGGCTGGGTTGGTGGCTCGCGCAAGCAAATGGCCCAGACGCTGGAGGTGCTGGCGCGGCGCGGGTTCGTCGCGGCGGCGCCCGACTACCGGCTGGCACCATCGCACCGCT